>NZ_JAKSXG010000004.1:0-616525 GCF_022380625.1 Pseudomonas sp. DP-17 | reverse complement strand
TATACGCCTAAGTAATCGGGGCGGGCGCACAACCCGAATCGCGGAGGGAGTCCGCTCCTACAGCAGCCGAACCGCGCGTAGGAGCGGACTCCGTCCGCGATCGACATTCGCAACGCGCAAATCAACCGGCGAAGCGCAACATCCCCAACACCAGCACCGCCAGAAACACCGTCTCCCCCACCATCAGCAGGATCGGCTTCACACCCACCGTCGCCAGCGCCTTGAGCTGGGTCTTCATCCCCAGCGCCGCGATGGAAATCACCAGGCACCACTGCGACAGCTTGCCACCCGCCTCCACCACCAGCGGCGGCAGGAAGCCAGTGCTGTTCACCGCCGCCAGCACCACGAATCCCACGGCAAACCACGGCAGCAGCGGCGGACGCTTGTCCCCCGGCTCCACGCCACGGGCGCGGGTGATCATCGCCGCGCAGAGGATCACCGGCAGCAGCATCGCCACACGCATCAGCTTGACCACCGTGGCGCTGTCGCCCACTTCCTTCGAAAGGCTGTAACCGGCACCGACCACCTGCGCCACATCGTGGATGGTGCCGCCGAGGAAGATACCCGCCTGCAGCGGCGGCAGGCCCAGCGAGCGGACGATCATCGGGTAGAGGATCATCGCCAGGGTCGACAGTGCCGACACGCCGAGGACGGTGAACAGCGTGGCCTTTTCCTTCTGAGTGTGCGCTGGCAGCGCCGCCGCCAGGGCCAGGGCCGCCGAAGCGCCGCAGATAGCCGTGGCGCCGCCGGTCAACAGACCGAAGAGGAAGTTGAAGCCCAGGGCGCGGGCCGCGGCGATGGAGACCAGGATGGTCACCGTGACCAGCACCACCACCATGACCACCGGCTGCCAGCCCAGCTCGGCGATCTGCCCGAAGGTGATGCGGATGCCCAGGAGCGCCACGCCCAGGCGCAGGATTTCGCGGGCGGTGAACTCGATGCCGGCCTTGCACACGCTGTCGGCGGAGAGGAAGTTCATCGCCAGGCCGAGCAGCAGCGCAAAGAGCATCACCGGCGCGCCGTAGTGCTCGGAGAGGAATGTCGCGGCGGCCGCCACCATGGCGCTGACCAGCAGGCCGGGTAACAAGGTTCGACTGCGTGAGCCGAGGGCAGAGAGGGTCAGCGTCGTCATGCTGTCGCCTCCTGGTCAGCAAGCACCACGTGGCATTCGCCGCCGATCCAGGAAATCCCGTGCCGACGCAGCCCAAAGCCCTTGATGCCCGCCGGGCAGCCCGTGCCCAGGTCGAAGCGCAGTCCATGGGCCGGACACTGCAGCCATCGACCCTCCAGGCGACCGCTGAACAGCGAGGCGCCAGCATGGGGGCAACTGTCATCGATGGCATGCAGTTCGCCGTCGATGTCGAAGAGCAGGATCAGCCCCTGCTCGTGGTGGAACAGACTACGGCCGCCGCGCGCCGGCAGGCGTTCGGCGGGGATGTGGATCGAACAGCTCATGCCGGGATCGCCTCCGGGAACTGCCGTTCCAGCGCGCGGTAAAGGGCCGCCAGCAGCTGTTCCGGGCTCTGCCCGCCCAGGGCGAAGGCACGGCCTTCAAGGAGGAACATCGGCACGCTGGAGTCGGCCAGGGCGACGCGGCGGCCGATGAACTGGCGGGCGCCATCGGCCAGGGCCTCCTCGAAGTCGATCTCCTTGAAATCGCAGGCGCGCAGCAGACGGCGCAGGGTGTCGCGGTTGCCGATGTCCTGGCCGAGCTGGAAGTGCGCGCGGAAGATCATCTCCAGCAGCTGCTCCTTCTGGTTGTCGCTGCCTACGTGCACCGCGCGCTGAAACACCCGGTGCGCATAGGTGGTGTTGGGCATGGTGAGGATGCGTTCGAGGTCGAGGTCGACCTTGGCGCCCTCCGCCGCCCGCCGCACTTCGCCCATGCGTGCCTTCACGGCACGCTTGCCGCCCAGGCGGCGCTGGTAGAACTCGGCAAAGGGTTCGCCTTCCATCGAAATCTGCGGCAGCAGCTGCAGGCCGAGCCAGTTAACCCGCACCTGCAGCTCGGGGCGCTGGCGGGCCAGCAGGCGCAGCGCGACGTCGAGGTTGCGCTTGCCGATCAGGCACCAGGGGCAGATGAAGTCGAAAGTCATGTCCAGGTTGAGAGTCGGCATCAGGCGCCCTCCTCTTCGCCGCGCAGGCGGCGCATGTCGTTGTGGTAGTGGCGGCGGGCGTAGATGAACACCAGCGCGGCGAGGATGCTCAGCAGCGGGATGAGCTGGAAGGCGCGGTCCAGGCCGATGTGGTCGGCCAGCACGCCGGTGAGCAGCGGGCCGGGGGCCAGCCCCAGCAGGTTGTTGGCCAGGGTCAGGGTGGCGAAGGCGGTGCCGTGCACGGCCGGCGCGGTGAGGTTGGCGACCATGGCGCCGGACGGCCCGGAAGTCCCGGCGGCGACCAGCATGCCCAGGCAGATCAGGCTCAGCTGCGCGGTGCCCGGCGGCAGGTGGAAGGCCACCGACAACAGCAGGCAACTGACCAGGCAGAAGCCGATGGCGAGGATGATCTTGCGCGGCGGATTGGCGCGGCCCAGGCGATCGCAGAGGATGCCGCAGAGCACCATGCCGCTGCCGCCCACCAGCACGATCACCGCCGAAATCAGCCCGGCCTTGCCGGTGTCCAGGTGGTAGTAGCGGTTCAGGTAGCTGGGAATCCACACCATTACCGCGGCGGCGACGAATAGCTGCAGGCCACTGCCCAGGTAGGCGGCAATCACCGATCGGCTGCCGAACAGGCTGCGCAGCGAGCGACCGCTTGCCTGGCGCGGTGCTTCGGCGGCAGCCACCGGGGCAATGCGTTTCTCGCTCACCACCAGCGGGTAGAGCAGCGCCAGCAGCAGCCCGAACATCGCCATGCCGGCGAAGGCCCAGCGCCAGCCCAGGTGTGCGGCGAGCACCCCGCCCAGGCCCATGCCCAGCACCGAGCCGAACATGCCGCCGGCCATGAAGGCGCCGGTCAGGGTGGCGCGCAGGTGCGCCGGGAAGACCGAGATGACCACGGCGATGCCGACGCTGCCGTAGGCGGCCTCGCCGACACCGACGAAGAAGCGTGCGGCGAACATCTGCGGGAAGGTCTGCGCCACGGCGCAGCCCAGGGTGGCGAGGCTCCAGAGCATGGCCATCAGCGCCAGGCTGCGCACGCGTCCCCAGCGGTCGGCGAGCAGCGACAGGGGGAAGGTCAGCAGGCCGACCATCACCGCGACGATGCCGCTGAGCAGGCCGAGCTGCGCATCGCTCAGGGTCCATTCGGCCTTGAGCAACGGAAAGACGGCGTTGAGCACCTGGCGCGACATGTAGTCGGAAATCAGCAGGCCGAAGGTCAGGGCAAAGACCACCCAGGCATAGCGGCGCGGCACGCTGGGTTCAGCGGCATTGATGTCGCCCAGGGCGACGGAGGGGATGGCCATGGCGATGGTGCTCCGGGTGGGTCAGTGGATTCTTGTTGTTCTGGTTGAAAACCGGCGCGGGTTACTGGCAGAACCCGCGCCGGAGCCTGTCACGCGCGTTGCGGGACGGACTTCTGGCCCGGCTGGCGGTTGGGCGCCATGCCGTTCATGCGCAGGGTTTGCTCGACGCTGTCGTACTGCACGCCGATCTTGTAGATGGCGCGCGCTTCCTTGCCGCTGGCGACCTCGCGACCCAGTTCATGGGCGACGCGGACACACTGCTGGATCTGCTCCACCGAACTCATGCGCTGGCCGTGCTGGCCGATGATGGTGTCCTCGATGCCGCAACGCGGGTGCAGCCCCATGGCCATTGCCATCATGTTGAACGGCAGGACGTTCTTGAGCAGCGACTCGGCGGTGACGGTGGCGCCGTCCGGAGCGCGGTGCACGAAGTTCATGAAGTTGAACGGATTGGGGCCGTCGAAGCCGCCGCCGATGCCGATCCAGGTCAGGTTCAGCGGGCCCTTGTAGACGCCCTTGCGCACCAGGCGCTCGAGGGTTTCCAGGGCGTGCATGCCGGTGAGCTGGAAGTGCGGCTGGATGCCGGCGGCCTGCAGGCGCTTGAGGTGCTCCTCGACCCAGGCCGGGCCGGCCGGCACGGTCATCTCGCTGTAGGCCGCCTGGTACAGCGGGTTCTCCAGGGAAGTGCCCTTGAGGTACTCCGGGTAGAGCAGCTCCATGATGTTCATCTGGGTGGTGTTGATCGCCACCGTCACCTGGTCGGGCTTGGGGGTCAGCTCGGCGAGCATGTGGCGGGTGTCGTCGGACAGCCACTTGGCGGCTTCGCCGTCGCTTTCCGGGGCGAAGGAAATCGAGCCGCCGACCTGGATGATCATGTCCGGCACGGCTTCGCGCACGCCGGCGATCAGCTCGTTGAACTTGGACAGGCGCTTGGAGCCCTTGCCGTCCAGCTCGCGGACGTGCAGGTGGAGCACGGTGGCGCCGGCTTCGTAGCACTCCACGGCCTTCTGCACCTGCTCGTCCATGGTCACCGGGATGTCTTCGGGGAAGTCCTCGGGCATCCATTCCGGGCCATAGGGCGCGGTGGTGATGACCACCTTTTCCTGGTTCTCGGGGTGCAGCGAATCGTCGAAGAATTGCATGTCTGTCTCCTGGAATTGTTCTTGTAGGGGCCTGTTTCGAGACTCAGAACGGCTTGTCGCCGATGATCCCGGCGCGCTCCATGCGGCGCGTGCAGGGCGGGTAGTCCATCACCGCGTAGTGCTGGGTAGAGCGGTTGTCCCAGATCGCCACGTCGTTCTTCTTCCAGCGCCAGCGCACCTGGAACTCGGGGATGTACACCTGGCTCACCAGGTAGCGCAGCAGGTCCGAGGCGCCGGGGTTGGCGTCCTGGCCGAAGCGCACGTTCTGCGCGGTGTGGTAGTTGCTGAAGTGGGTCGTGAAGGCGTTGACGAACAGCACCTTCTCGCCGGTTTCCGGGTGGGTGCGCACCACCGGGTGCTCGGCGTCGGGGTACAGGGCCTTGAGCGCCAGGCGCTTGTCGATGGGCATCGCCGCACCGAAGCTGGCTTCGATACTGTGGCGCGCACGCAGGTTGGCGATGCGCTCCTTGATCTCGGCCGGCAGCATGTCGTAGGCCAGCGCCATGTTCGCCCACATGGTGTCGCCGCCCACCGGCGGGCACTCCACGCAGCGCAGGACGCAGCCCAGCGGCGGCGCCTCGCGCCAGGTGGCGTCCGTGTGCCAGGCGTTCTCGTAGCGATCGTTGGGCAGCTCCGGGGTCTTGTAGATGCGCACCAGGCCCGGATGCTCCGGGTCGCTGCCGGCCACCGGGTGGTCTTCCAGCTCGCCGAAGCGGCGGGCGAAGGCGACGTGCTCGGCACGGGTGATGTCCTGGTCGCGCAGGAACAGCACCTTGTGCTTGAGCAGCAACTCGCGCAGCTCGGCGAACAGCCCTTCATCGCGGGAAGCGTCGCCCAGGTTCACCCCGGAGATTTCGGCGCCAATGCTGCAGGTCAGACGTTCTACGTGCATGGCGGCGCCCTCAGATGACGAAGATCGACGAGCCGGTGGTCTTGCGCGACTCGAGGTCGCGGTGGGCTTGCACGGCATCTTCCAGCGCATAGTGCTGGTTGATTTCGATACGGATGTCGCCGTTACCCACGTGGGTGAACAGTTCATCCAGCAGCGCCGCCTTCTCCGCCGGGTCGGCGATGTAGTCGGCCAGCGCCGGACGGGTGAGGAAGATCGAGCCCTTCATCGCCAGCAGCACCGGATCGAACGGCGGGATCGGACCGGAAGCGGTGCCGACGCAGACCATCAGCCCGCGGCGCTTGAGCGACTCCAGGGAGGTCATGAAGGTGTCCTTGCCGACGCTGTCGAAGACCACGTCCACGCCACGGCCGTCGGTCAGCTCGCGCACCCGCTCGGCCACGCCTTCGCGGCTGTAGTTGATGACATGTTCGCAGCCGTGGGCGAAGGCGATCTCGGCCTTGGCGTCGCTGGACACCGTGCCGATCACGCGCAGGCCGAGCAGCTTGGCCCACTGCGCGACGATCAGCCCGACACCGCCGGCAGCGGCGTGCAGCAGGATGCTCTGGCCCGGCTTGAAGTCGTGGATACGACGCAGCAGGTAGGCCGAGGTCAGGCCGCGCATGGTCATGGCGGCAGCGGTTTCGAAGGCGATGTTCTCCGGCAGGCGGATCAGCGGCGCCGCCGGCACCAAGCGCTCGGTGCTGTAGGCGCCGAGGGTGTTGATGAAACCGGTGTAGGTCACCCGGTCACCAGGCACGACGTTGTTCACGCCCTCGCCCACCGCGACCACCACACCGGCGGCTTCCACGCCCATGCCGCTGGGCAGCGGGACGGCGTAGGTGCCATTGCGGAAGTAGGTATCGGCGTAGTTCAGGCCCACCGCCACATGGCGGATGCGCACTTGCCCCGGGCCGGGCTCGCCGACCTCCACGTCCTCGTAACGCAGGACTTCGGGTCCCCCTGTTTCATAGAAACGAACGGCTTTGGCCATGGCCGGAATCTCCAGTTGTCTTGTTGTCGTGGGCACTCCATTTGGAGCTGGCAAGCGCCCTTTGAGCGGACAATAGGCAGGGGCCGGGCGGGAAGCTTCACATCCTGCGACAGGGGCTTTTCATTTCATGACAGGCGCGCGGCGCCAGGCGCGGGAACGGCTGCAACCGGGCCGGATCATCACGCAGGGCGGATAACGCTGGCGCAATTCTGCAGGGAGGTGGCTGCGGCCGGGCGGCCGCAGCGCGAGGATGGATCAGTGGAACGGGAAGATGTAGTTCATCCAGGCCGCCATGCGCAGGAGGATCTTGCGCATGATCGCCACGTGGTGGAAATGCTGGCTGTAGATCGCCGCCTGGCCGTATGCACCACCGGGCATCAGGTTGGCGTACTGGGCATAATCCGGATCGGTAATTTCGATGATCACCGGCACACGTCCCGGCGGCGGTGATCCCGTATAGCTGAGCAGAGTGCCCGAAGGCTGTACCTGGCCCTCGCCGATCACACCGATAGCCTGTTTTACCTTGCCGCTGAAGACCTTGCCGGGAATCCCGTCGAAAGCGACTTCCGCCTCGTCCCCGGCGGTCAGCCGCAACTGGCTGTTCTGCCGCATCCAGGCGGCGAAATACTGCCCCTCGTCCGGGACGAAGACCATCGACGGGCGCAGCGGCAGGCGGGTCGCCATCATCCCCGGACGCAGCGACACGTGGGTGACGAAGCCACGTGACGGCGCGCGCACCACGGTGTTGTCGAGATTGAACTGGGCCAGCGCCAGCTGGGCGTTCAAGTCATCGACGCGGGCGGTGGTGAGGTCGACATCACGTTTATTGCCCACGTTGCGCAGCGCCAGTTCGCGGGCGCGGGACTGGTCGGCGCGCGCCGACACCAGCTGTGCCTTGATCGAATCCAGCTTCAGCTGGAAGGGTTTGGGGTCGATACGGAACAGCACCGCCCCCTTCTCGAGCATCTGGTTGCCCTTTACCGGCACTTCGATCACCTGGCCGGTCACCACCGGGATCACCGGGGTGGAGACGAAGTAGGAGCGCGCCACCTCGGAATACGGGTGGTTGTAGTTCATGGTGAAGATCAGCGCGCCGATCAGCACCACGCCGCCGAGTACGGCGGTGGGCACGGTCCACTTGTTCAGCGGGATGCGGAATATCTTGAAGACGGCGATGCAGATGGCGGTGTAGGTCAGGATCAGCAGCAAATCCATGCTTCAGCCCTCCCCGCCGGGTTGTTTCGGTGCCGGCGCCGCCGGGGCTGCGCCGTTCGTTCTGCCCTCCAGTACCTCCAGGCGCTGGCGCAATTCGGCCAGTTGCCCTTCGAGATACTCGGCCTCGGCTTGCGGTGTTCGCCCTTGGTGAAAGCCCCAGCCACGGTCCTTGCGGTACAACATGGCCCAGATCCAGAGGAACGGCCAGAGCGCGTGCAGGGTGAAAAGACTGACCCAACCGGCCGCGTGGATCGCGTCCTGATGGGGATGGTCGCGGTGCACCGCGATTTCATAGGGAATGTCGTGCAGCACGATGATCCCGTAGAACAGCACCACCGCGGCGAAGATCAGTATTCCCAAAGCAACGTAGTCGAGCATCCCGCCCTCCTTGCCACCTGGCCCAGCGCCAGGACGAATGGCTTGAGTATGGATGAGCCCTGGCGTTCTGCACGAGCCACGAGAGGGCCGCACGGCGCGGTTTCGCATAATCGCCAGATAGCGAATGCCCTGGTCGCCCCATTCGTCAGGGCCTATGCCCGGACGCCGGGTTTTCGCTTTCACTCCTGGAAAGGATCAACCGGGAGACATGCCATGGGCAAATCCACTGTTCTGCTGCTGATCGTCACCCTGGCCGTACTGCTCGGCGGCTCGTCCTGCGGTACTCACGATCGTCCCCCGGATGCGCCACCCCCACCGCCCCTGGACGAGGGCCAGATGAGCTACCAGCGGATTCCGCAGCAACAGATCCAGCCACAGCTGCAGTCCATTCCGCGGCGCTGAGCCCTGTCCTGGTGAGCCAGGCGGCATTGATTCAGGGCTGGCGACGCCGGGCCTTCTGCTCCGGGCTCATCAGGTACACCGTCAGGATGAAGCGCGCCGGCACCAGCGACATCAGCCCGAGCATTCCGCACACGGCGATGACGAAGATGCCGGCCTGCTCGTCCATGATGCTGGTCAGTGCGGCCAGGCCGATCGCCAGCACGATCATCACCAGCCCGAACCATTGCATCATCCGCGCGCGGCGGAACCAGGGCGACTGACGAACCAGATCGAGATTCTCGACTTCATCATTCATGGCGGCACTCCGACAGAGGATTTATTCCACGCTAACAGCCGCTGCCGACCATCAGTACGCGAGCTGACGGAAGTGCCAACCCGTAGTTCCCAGCAGCGCCCAGCAGCGCCCAGCAGCGCCGGTACAGCACGCCAGAGCGCCGCGAATTGATTCAAGTCCACGTTCTGCGCGTGGAACTGTCTATCCTTCATCCGGCTGTCATGGAACAGGGATGGGGCAATGCCGAAGAAGCTGGTGCTGGTGGCGCTCGTGGCGCTGCTGCTGGGGGGCGGACTGTGGTGGTACCTGCAGTCCCGAGAAAGCGACGACAAGGGCCTGGTGCTCTACGGCAACGTGGACATCCGCCAGGTATCGCTGGCCTTCACCGGCAGCGAGCGCATCGCGAAGATGAACGTCGAGGAAGGCGACGTGGTAAAGGCCGGCGACGTGCTGGCCAGCCTCGACACGCGCACCCTGCGCCTGCAGGTCGAAAAGGCCCAGGCGCAGATCGCCGCCCAGGAGCAGAACCTGCTGCGCCTGAAGAACGGCTCGCGCCCCGAAGACATCGACCGGGCGAAAGCCCAGGACAAGGCAGCCCGCGCCCAGCTCGACCTCGCCAACACCCAGTTGCGCCGGCTGCAGAATATTCGCGCCAACAGCCCCGGCGGCCGCGCGGTCAGCCAGCAGGACATCGACAGCGCCACCTCGCAGCAGAGGGTCGCCCAGGCCCAGTTGGAAGACCGGCAGAAATCCCTGCGCCTGGCGCAGATCGGCCCCCGCGCGGAAGACATCGCCCAGGCCGAAGCCCAACTCGCCGCCGCCCGCGCCGACCTGGCCCTGCTGCAGCACAATCTCGACGAAGCCGACCTCAAGGCGCCGCAGAACGCCACCGTGCGCTCGCGCCTGCTCGAACCCGGCGACATGGCCTCGCCGCAGCGCCCGGTTTACTCCCTGGCGCTGACCGACCCGAAATGGATTCGCGCCTACGTCAGTGAAACCAGCCTGGGACGGATCAAGCCGGGGATGAAAGCCCAGGTGTTCACCGACAGCCATCCGGACCAGGCCATCGATGGCCATGTTGGCTTCATTTCCTCGGTCGCCGAGTTCACTCCCAAATCGGTGCAGACCGAGGAGCTGCGCACCAGCCTCGTCTACGAGGTGCGCGTGTTGGTGGCCGATCCGGACAACCGCCTGCGCCTGGGCATGCCCGCCACGGTGCGCTTCGCCGACGAGCCGCGCTGATGGCCTCCAGCGAAAGTGCAGTCATCCGCGCCGAGAGACTGGCCAGGCAGTTCCTGGTGAAAGAGTCGGGCAAGACGGTGCAGGCGCTCAAGGACATCAGCCTGGACATCCCGCGCGGCCAGCTTACCGCGCTGGTCGGCCCGGACGGTGCCGGCAAGACCACCTTCCTGCGCCTGGTCGCCGGGCTGCTGCAGGCCGACGCCGGCACGCTGACGGTGCTGGACGAGGACGTACACGCCCACCCGCAGCGGGTGCAGGACCGCATCAGCTACATGCCGCAGCGCTTCGGCCTTTACGAAGACCTGAGCGTGCAGGAGAACCTCGACCTCTATGCCGACCTCCACGGCGTACCGCACCAGCAGCGCGTCGAACGCTACCAGCGCCTGCTGGAGATGACCGACCTGGCGCGCTTCACCGAGCGCCCGGCGGGCAAGCTCTCCGGCGGCATGAAACAGAAGCTGGGGCTGGCCTGCACCCTGGTGCGCTCGCCGGACCTGCTGCTGCTCGACGAGCCCACCGTCGGCGTCGACCCACTGTCGCGCCGCGAACTGTGGGAAATCATCCAGCAGCTGATCGAACAGGAGCGGCTCAGCGTGCTGGTCTCCACCTCCTACATGGACGAGGCCGAGCGCTGCGCCCAAGTCTTCCTGCTGCACCAGGGCCAGCTGATGGCCCAGGGCGACCCGGCGTCGATCCGCGAGCACGCCGACAACCTCTGCTTCATCGCCACCCCGCCCTCGGACGAGCCCGCGCGCACCCTGCAGGCGCGGCTGCTGGACGACCACCAGAACGTCGTCGATGCCGTGCCGCAGTCCGGCGAAGTGCGTTTCATCCGCCAGCCCGACGCCGACCAGGCCACCCTGGACAAGCTGCTCGACGGCGCCCCGGTACGCCAGGTGGATGCGCGCCTGGAAGACGGCTTCATGTTCCTCCTGCGCGCCCGCAGCGATGCCGAGGCGGTGGACATGGACGCTCTCAAGGCCGGCACCCATCGTCATAGCGACAGCGACGAAACCGTGATCGAGGTGAAGGACCTGGTGCGCAAGTTCGGCGACTTCACCGCCGTGGCCAGCACCAGCTTCAACGTGCACCGTGGTGAGATATTCGGCCTGCTGGGGCCCAACGGCGCCGGCAAGACCACCACCTTCCGCATGCTCTGCGGGCTGCTGCCGGCCACCAGCGGCACGCTGCAGGTTGCCGGGGTCAACCTGCGCCACGCGCGGGCGCAGGCGCGGCGCAAGGTCGGCTATGTGTCGCAGAAGTTCTCCCTGTACGGCAACCTCTCGGTGGCCGAGAACCTGCGCTTCTTCGGCGGCGCCTACGGTCTTGGCGGCAAGCAGCTGAAGCAGCGGATGGACGCGGTGTCCCGGCAGTTCGACCTCAGCGGCCAGGAGGACTCGCCCAGCGGCCAGTTGCCCGGGGGCTTCAAGCAGCGCCTGGCGATGGCGGTCGGCCTGCTCCACGAACCGGAAATCCTCTTCCTCGACGAACCCACCAGCGGCGCCGACCCGCTGGCCCGCCGTGGCTTCTGGCAGCGCATCACGGCGCTGGCGGCCTCCGGCACCACCATCATCATCACCACCCACTTCATGGAAGAAGCCGAGTACTGCGACCGCATCGTCATCCAGGACGCCGGCAAGCTGCTGGCCATGGGCACCCCGCGGGAAGTGCGCGAACAGGCCGGCGGCCAGGGCAGTACGCTGAACATGGAGCAGGCCTTCATAGCGATCGTTGAAAGCAACCGCCATCAGGCCAAGGCAGGCACCGCATGAGCGCCGGCGGCTTCTGGCGGCGCCTCGCCTCGCTGACCCGCAAGGAAGTGCGGCAGCTGGTGCGCGACCGCAGCAACCTGCTGATCGGCATCGGCCTGCCCATCGCGCTGATCCTGATCTTCGGCTACGGCCTGTCGCTGGACGTGAAGCGCGCCATCGTCGCCGTCGTGCTCGACGATCCCTCCCCCATGGCCCGCGACGTGGCCGCCGGAATCAGCCGCAGCGAGTACCTGGAGCCGCATCGCGTGCGCTCCTTCGCCGAGGGCGAGGCGCTGATGAAAGCCCGCGAAGTGGACGCGCTGGTGCAGTTCCCGTCCGACTTCACCCGCAACCTCAACGACGGCCACGCGCAGATCCAGGTGCTGGTGCAGGGTTCGGACGCCACCCGCGCCGCCAGCGTTTCGACCTACGTCAGCAGCGCCCTGGCGGGCTATGCCGAGAAGCAGGCCGACCGCGGCGCCGGCTCGGCGAGCCAGGCTGGCGCGGTCACCATCGTCCAGCGCATGTGGTTCAACGCCGCCAACACCAGCACCTGGTATCTGGTGCCGGGGCTGATCGTACTGATCATGACCCTGGTCGGCGCCTTCCTCACCGCCCTGGTGATGGCCCGCGAATGGGAGCGCGGCACGCTGGAGGCACTGTTCGTCACGCCGGTACGCCCAGTGGAAATCCTCCTGGCGAAGATCATCCCCTGCTTCGGCATCGGCATGATCGGCCTGGCGCTGTGCCTGCTCGCCGCGCGCTTCCTGTTCGACGTGCCGGTCTACGGCTCCTTCATCGTCCTGGTGATCGCCTCCATGCTCTACATGCTGGTGGCGCTGGGCATCGGCCTGCTGATCTCGGCGGTGACCAAGAACCAGTTCCTCGCCAGCCAGATCGCCCTGCTCGCCAGCTTCCTGCCGGCGATGATGCTCTCGGGCTTCATCTTCGACCTGCGCAACGTGCCCACCGCCATCCGCGTGATCGGCAACCTGCTGCCGGCGACCTACTTCATGGAGCTGGTGAAATCCCTGTTCCTGGCCGGCGACTTCTGGCCGATGATCCTCAAGAACTGCGCCATCCTCGCCGCCTACGCCGTCGCCCTGCTGGGCCTGGCGCGGCTGGTGACGCGCAAGCGGCTGGACTGACCCGCATGGAATTTCTCTGGCGCATCCTCAACCTGTGGCGCAAGGAACTGCTGGTGATCCTCAAGGACCCGGCCAACCGCATCGTGCTGGTGGCACCGGTGCTGATGCAGAGCGTGCTGTTCGGCTATGCAGTGACCTTCGACCTCAACGACGCGCCCTACGCCGTGCTCGACCTCAGCCACAGCGAATCCTCCACGCGCCTGATCTCTCGCCTGGATGGCAGCGGCATCTTCCACCGCGTGGCGACGCTGACCCGCGTGGAGGAAATCCAGACAGTGATCGACGAGCAGAAGGCCCTGCTGGTGATCCACATTCCCTCGGACTTCCAGACCCGCCTGGCCCAGGGCGACCCGGCGCCGATCCAGGTCATCCTCGACGGGCGCAACTCCAATACCGCCGGCTCCGCCGCCGCCGGGCTGGCCGTGGTCGTCCAGCAGTTCAACCAGGAACAGGGCCTGGCCGCGGCGCCCATCAGCGTGGTCAGCCGCTCCTGGTACAACCCCAACCTGGAAACCCGCTGGCCGCTGATCCCGGCGCTGATCGCCACCCTGAGCATGATGCAGACGCTGATGCTCACCGCACTCTCGGTGGCCCGCGAACGCGAACAGGGCACCTTCGACCAGTTGCTGGTGACGCCCTACACGCCGCTGGAAATCATGCTTGGCAAGGCCATCCCGCCGACGCTGATCGGCCTGGTGCAGGCCACCCTGGTGCTGCTGATGGCGCTGTTCTGGTTCGACATCCCCATGGCCGGCTCGCTGCTCGATCTTTATGGCGGGCTTGCGGTCTTCACCGTGGCCTGCGTCGGGCTGGGCATGTCGATCAGCGCCGTGTCGCTGAACATGCAGCAGGCGATGCTCTACACCTTCGTGCTGATCATGCCGCTGACGCTGCTCTCCGGCCTCGCCACGCCAGTGCGCAACATGCCCGAGTTCCTGCAGCTGGTGACCTACGCCAACCCGCTGCGCTTCGGCATCGACCTGATCCAGCGCGTCTACCTCGAAGGCGCGACGCTGGCCGATGTCTGGCACAACCTGATCCCCATGCTGGTGGTGGCCGCCGTCACCCTGCCCCTGGCCTCGTGGCTGTTCCGCCACCGGCTTGCGTGAGAGAACGACCATGACGCTAAAGCTCACTCCCCTCGCCTTCGCCCTGCTGGCCCTGGCCGGTTGCGCCGTCGGCCCCGACTACGAGACCCCGAAACCCCAGGCGCCGGCCAGTTGGCAGGCCGCGCACTCCGGTGACGCGCGACTGCACCCCGCCGAGGGTGGCACGCGCCTGAGCGAAGACTGGTGGACACTGTTCAACGACCCGGTGCTGAACAACCTGCAGCGCCGCGCCGACAAGGCCAGCCCGGACCTCAACAGCGCCATGCTGCGCTTCGCCCAGAGCCGCATGCAGCGGCAGATGGTGGCGGCCCAGCGCGGCGTGGACGTCAATGCCAGCGGCGGCGTAACCCGCCAGCGCATGAGCGAGAACGGCGCCAACGCGCTGATGATCCAGCGCATCGCCCCGGGCGCGAACAGCGAGCAGATCAGCAAGGTCCTCGCCGAACCCTTCACCCTCTACCAGGCCGGTTTCGACGCCTCCTGGGAGCCTGACCTGTGGGGCCGCATCCGCCGCTCGATCGAGGCCGCCGACGCCAGCGTGGCGGCGCAGCAGGCCATGCTGGAAGAAACGCGCCTGGGCGTCTCGGCCGAACTGGCCCGCGCCTACTTCGAACTGCGCGGCGTACAGCAGCAGATCGCCGTGGCCACCCAGGACATAGTCGCCACCGAGCAATCCCTGCAACTGATCCAGGTGCGCGCCGATGGCGGGCTGGTGGACGATTTCGACGTCGAACGCCAGCGCGGCCAGCTCGCCGAACTGCGCTCCAGCCTGCCGCAGCTGAACGCCAGCGAAAGCGCGGCGATCAACCAGATCGGCGTGCTGATCGGCGCCGAACCCGGCAGCCTGCGCGATGACCTCAAGCCCGTCGTGCAAAGCGCCCCGCAAACGCCGGACCTGAGCCTTGGCCTGCCTTCGGAGGTGGCCCGTCGCCGCCCGGATATCCGCGCCGCCGAAGCCCGGCTGCACGCTGCCACCGCCAACATCGGCGTGGCCGTGGCCGACCTCTACCCGTCCATCCGCCTGGGCGCCCAGTTCGGCTACGAATCGGCTGACGACGGCAAGTTCAGCGATTGGGGCAGCCGCACCTGGAGCGTCGGCCCGAGCCTGTCGCTGCCGATCTTCGACAACGGCCGGCGGCGCTCGCAGATCAACCTGCGCCAGCTGGAACAGCAGGAAGCGGCGGTGTCCTACCAGCAGACCGTGCTCAAGGCCTGGCAGGAAGTGGATGACGCGCTGAGCCACTACGGCGCCGAGCGCCAGCGCAACCAGCGCCTGCAGGAAAGACTGCACAGCAGCGACGTTGCCTACGGCATGGCCAAGGCGCGCTATGCCGGCGGCATGACCGACTTCCTGGTGGAATTGGACGCCCAGCGCGCCTATCTGCAGTCGCGCCGCGATGTGGTAGACAGCGATACCCAGCTGCGCCTGACGCTGATTGCCCTGTGCAAGGCGCTAGGCGGCGGCACGCCGGCGCCTGAGGCCAGCGCCAGCCGCTGAGGTCAGTTCTGCTGCGCGGTGACCTTGGCGTCGCGAAGGTCCTTGGCGACCCGGCGCTGCATCTCGTAGGCCGGCGCCTCGACGGCATCGAAGTCCTCGGAATAGCGCGTGGCGAAGCCCTGCACGCCCCACTCCTGGTACTGCTTCACGTGCCACAGCTCGTGAGCCCAGAGGGCAACATCCTTCTGAGCGTCGTCTTCGCTGCGGAAGACAATCACGTCCACCAGGGTAACGGCCTCGGTGTCGGGGTTCTGCATGATCGTCTGGGCGGCGTTCAGCTCGTCCAGCGCACCGGTGGAATAGCGCGCCGCCATCAGCACGTCGTCGGAGAAGTACGGCTGCAACTGGGCGCGGATCTCCAGCGGGATCGGCTCGGTACCGCCCTGCGCCGCCTGCTCACGGGACTGCTGCAGCCACACGCCCAGCGCCTGGGCGGCCATCTTGCGGGTATCGGTGAGGACTGGCCCGAGCACAGCGCCCAGGTCCGGCAGGCACATGCAGGTGTCCAGGCAGACCTGGCGTTGCCCCGTCGGGCAGGTCGCGGCAAGGGTATCGACGGACGCGGCCAACCCGGCGAGCAACGCCAGGGCGCGCAGGAAGCGGGTTGCAAGGGGGGATGGCATGAAATGGCTCCGCTACAGCGTGGAGAAGGACTCGGGCGTTGGACCATGAGGCGGCGCGATCATGCCATGCCGCCAGCAAAAAAGAGCACTGGCGCGACGTATGAAACTTCTGATAGCTTCTGAACCATGAATGCCGCCAACCGCACCTTCCAGTCGATTATTACCACCATCGCTCCGATGGTGGGTTAGCGCATTCAAGCGAACAACCAAACCCGCCTCCCGGCGGGTTTTTTAATGCCCGCCGTCCGAGGCTCCCGATCGAGGAGACACTGATGGACCAGGCAAACCAAGCGGCCCTCCCCCCAGAGCAGCACCCCCTGCAGGCGCTCATCCAGGCCGCCGACGAAGCCATCGGCCGCGAGGACTTCGATGCGCTGATCGAGTTCTACAGCGACGACGCCCTGCTGGTGGTCAAGCCCGGCCTGCTGGCGCGCGGCAAGGAGCAGATCCGCCGTGCATTCGTCGCCATCGCCGAGCACTTCGGGCACAACCTGCGGGTGCGCCAGGGCCGCCTGGAAATCCTCGAAACCGGCGACACCGCCCTGGTGGTCGCGCAGACCCTGCTCGACACCCGCCACGGCAAGCTGAGCCGCCGCGCCACCTACGTGTTCCGCCGCGAAGCCAATGGCGCCTGGCGCTGCGCGGTAGACAACTCCTATGGCACCGATCTGCTGGAGGCGAGGACATGAGCACACCCACAGGCACGCTGCACCTGCTGTGCGGCAAGGCGGCGTCGGGCAAGTCCTGCCTGGCGCGGGAGCTGGCCGAAGCGCCGGGCACCGTGATGCTGGCCGAGGAGCAATGGCTGGCCGAGCTGTTTCCCTGGGGCATCAGCAACCCCGACGACTACCAGCTCTACGCCCGCCGCGTGCGCAAGGTCATGGGCCCCCACGTGGTCGGCCTGCTGCGCGCCGGCACCAGCGTGGTGCTGGACATCCCCGCCAACACCCTCGCCGACCGCCGTTGGCTGATCGACCTGGCGCAACAGGCCGGCGCGGCACACTGCCTGCACTTCCTCGACGTCGACCCGGCCACCTGCCGCAACCGCCTGCTGGCGCGCCACGCCATCGCCCCGTTGGCGGCACCGCTGGACCCCGCCGGCTACGAGGCGCTCAACCGCTACTTCGTCGCCCCGCGCCCGGAGGAAAAACTGCAGGTGCAGCGCCATGGCGCCTGAGCGCGTAGAATCGCCGCCCCGATTGACCCCGATCGCCTGAACCAGAAAGACCGGAAAGATGAACACCGAAGCCATCGCCACCCTGCGCGAGCAACTGCTCGCCGCGCTGAACCCCGCTCCCGCGGAAACCCGCCGCCTGTTCCACGGCCGCGGCCGACGCTGGCCGGGGCTGGAGCAGGTCACCGCCGACTGGCTGGAAGGCGTACTGCTGGTGTCGCTGTTCCGCGAGCCGGAAGCCGAGGAACTGGCCGCGCTCAGGACAATGCTGACCGAACTGGCTGACAGCGAGGCCTGGCGCAGCACCGGTGCCCGCAGCCTGATGCTGCAGCACCGCTACACCCTGGAAAGCACCATGGAAGTGCTCCATGGCGAAGCCTTCGACGGCTGGCAGATCAGCGAGCACGGCCTGCGCTACCAGCTGGACCTGGGGCGCAAGCAGAACAACGGCCTGTTCCTCGACATGCGCTATGGGCGCCAGTGGGTGCAGGCCAACTCCGCAGGCCTGCGCGTACTCAACCTGTTCGCCTACACCTGCGGCTTTTCCGTCGCGGCGATTGCCGGCGGCGCACAGAAGGTGGTCAACCTCGACATGGCCCGCGCCGCGCTCAGCCGGGGCCGCGACAACCACCGCCTGAACGGCCACGACCTGTCCAGGGTGAGCTTCCTCGACCATGACCTGTTCAAGTCCTGGGGCAAGGTGAAGAAATCCGGCCCTTACGACCTGATCATCATCGACCCGCCGAGCTTCCAGAAAGGCAGCTTCGTCCTCGACAAGGACTACGCCCGCGTCCTGCGCCGCCTGCCGGAACTGCTGGACGGTGCCGGCACCGTGCTGGCCTGCGTGAACGACCCGGCCGTCGGCATGGACTTCCTTCTTCAAGGAATGGCCGCCGAGGCGCCGCCGCTGCGCTTCGTCGAGCGCCTGGAAAATCCGCCGGAGTTCGCCGACATCGAGGAAGACAGCGGCCTGAAGGCGCTGGTGTTCCGTCTAGGTTGATCCGCTGAGCCGGTGTGATGCGGTAGGGAAGAACGACCATAGGATGGCGTGGAGCGAAGCGATACCCATCGATTCCGAGTACCCGCTGCATGGGTATCGCTTCGCTCCACCCATCCTACAAAGCCCCTCCAAAAACGCTGTAGGCCATATCCCGATAAAAGGCCGTGCCAACCCTTGCGGCCAAGCCGCCATCACGCCATCCTTTCCACTGTATGTAAAACCAGTGCCCGCCGATGTCCGCGCCGCTCGACCCCAACCTCTACTACTTGACCAACTTCCATCGCGCCCTCGACTGGATCGACGAACGCTACGCCGACCTGCTCGACGCCGAGGAAGCGCGCTTCATCGCCGATTTCCGCGCCCTGCCGCTGCCCTCGCGGGCACTGCTGGTGCGGCTGGTGATGCGCAAGGGGCCGCACTTTCGCACCGGTAAGCTGAGCTACGCGGAGATCGGCGACATTCCCAGCGCCGCCGCGCCTCTGCTGGAGCTGGGCTGGCTCGATGACGCCTACCCGCTCACGCTGGAAGAGCTGCTGCCGCTGCTGCTCAAGGACGAACTGCTCGCGCGCTTCCGCGAGGACCTGCCGCGCGGGTCGCTGAAGAAGGCCGAGCTCTACGAGCACCTGCACGCCTACCACGGGCAGGTGCAGCCGTTCGAGGGCTGGTCTCCGCAACTCGACAGCCTTTACACCCTGATGGCGACGCCGCTGTGCGACCGCCTGCGCCTGCTGTTCTTCGGCAACCTGCAGCAGGACTGGTCGGAGTTCGTGCTCGCCGACCTCGGTATCTTCCGTTACGAAAGCGTCCCTTTCACCGCCGACTCCCGCGCCTTCCGCCGTCGCGACGACCTGGAGGCCTATATCCACCTGTGGAACGGCGCCGTCCGCTTCGAAGCCGGCGAGCCCATCGCCGAGCTGGTTGCGGAGTTGGGCGATTTCGCCAGTGACAACGATTACCTGCAGGCGCGCCACGGCCGCCTGCTGTACCGCATGGCCTACCAGCTGGAGCGCGAAGGCGAGCTGGACGCAGCGCTGGCGCTCTACCAGCGCACCGCCGCCGGGGGCTCGCGGCAGCGGCAGATCCGCGTGCTGGAACGCTTGCAACGCTTCGAGGAAGCCCATGCACTGGTGCAGGCTGCACTGGCCGCGCCGGAAAGCGATGGCGAGCTGCAACTGGTCGAGCGCGCACGGACCCGGCTGGTCCGCCAGCTCGGTTTGCCCGAGGAACAAGCCGCCAGGCCCGCGCCGCCGCTGCGCATCGACCTGGAGCTGCCGCGTCCGGACGTCAACGTCGAGTTCGCCGTGCAGGCCGTGCTCCACGAGGAACAAGCGCCCGTGCACTATGTGGAGAACGCGCTGATCTGCAGCCTGTTCGGCCTGCTCTGCTGGGAGGTGATCTTCGCCCCGCTGCCCGGCGCCTTCTTCCACCCCTTCCAGGCCGGGCCCAGCGATCTCAACCGCAGCGATTTCGTCAGCCGCCGCGCACAAGCCTTCGGCGCACGCCTGGCGTTGCTGGACAGTGGCGCCTACCTGTCGGCAATCCGCGAAACCTACATCGCCAAGTCCGGCATCCTCTCGCCCTTCGTGCACTGGGAGCTGCTGGACGAGAATCTGCTGGAACAAGCCCTGCACTGCCTGCCGGCGGCGCACCTGAAGCTGTGGTTCGAGCGCCTGCTGGCGGACCCGAAGGCCAACCGCGCCGGCATGCCCGACCTGATCCAGTTCTGGCCCGCCGAGGCACGCTACCGGATGATCGAGGTGAAGGGCCCCGGCGACCGCCTGCAGGATAACCAGAAGCGCTGGCTGGCCTTCTGCGCCGAGCACGGCATGCCGGTGGAAGTCTGTTATGTGCGCTGGCGCGAAACCGTGGAAGAGCTCGCATGAGCTACGCCATCGCGGTGCGCGCGCTGTGCGAGTTCACCGCCAAGGAGGGTGACCTCGACCTGCGCTTCACCCCCGCGCCCACGGCGCAGGAAGGCATGGCCGGGCATGCCACAGTGGTGTCGCGGCGCGGGCTGGGCTACATCGCCGAGCTGCCCTTGCGCGGAGAGTTTCCGGGCCTGGTGGTCAGCGGCCGCGCCGACGGTTACGACCCGGGTGCCAACCTGCTGGAAGAGATCAAGACCCACCGCGGCGACGTCGCGCGCATTCCGCAGAACCACCGTCTGCTGCACTGGGCGCAGGTCAAGGTGTACGGCTGGCTGCTGTGCCAGACGCTGGAAATCGACGCCATCGATCTGGCCGTCGTCTACTTCAACGTCATCACCCAGAAGGAAACCGAGTTCCGCGAGCGCTTCGCCGCCGACGACCTGCGCGCCTTCTTCGAGCTGCAATGCCAGCGCTTCGTGCAGTGGGCCGAGCAGGAAAGCGCCCATCGCATCGAGCGCGACCGGGGCCTGGAGGCGCTGCGCTTCCCTTACGCCGACTTCCGCCAGGGCCAGCGCATGCTCGCCGAGTCGGTCTACCGCGCCGCCCGCGACGGCCAGACGCTGATGGCGCAGGCCACCACCGGTATCGGCAAGACCCTCGGCACGCTATTCCCGCAGCTCAAGGCATTTCCCGGGCAGCAGCTCGACCGGCTGTTCTTCCTCACCGCCAAGACTCCTGGTCGCCGCCTGGCCCTGGACGCCCTGTCGACCCTGCGCCAGCAGGACGCTGCGCAGCCCCTGCGCGTACTCGAACACGTCGCGCGCGACAAGGCCTGCGAGCATCCGGACAAGTCCTGCCACGGCGAATCCTGCCCGCTGGCCAAGGGCTTTTACGACCGCCTGCCCGCCGCCCGCGAGGCCGCGCTCAAGCGCCGCTGGCTGACCCAGGAAAACCTGCGCGCGGTCGCGCTGGAGCACCAGGTCTGCCCCTATTACCTGAGCCAGGAACTGTGCCGCTGGGCCGACGTGGTGGTGGGCGACTACAACTACTACTTCGACATGACCGCCCTGCTCTACGGCCTGACGGTACTCAATGACTGGAAGGTGACGCTGCTGGTGGACGAGGCGCACAACCTCATCGAGCGCGGCCGCGGCATGTACAGCGCCGAGCTGGACCAGTCCGAGTTCAATGCCCTGCGCAAGGTCGCCCCGGCCGGCCTGAAAGGCGTACTGGAGCGCGTCGGCCGGCACTGGAACCAGATGCACCGCGACCAGGAGGTCGATTACCAGATCTACCCGACGGTGCCGGACCTGTTCATCGCCGCACTGCAGAAAGCCGTCAGCGCCATCACCGACCACCTTACCGACCAGCCCACCGGCAACGAGGCCGAGTTGCTGCGCTTCTACCTCGACGCCATGCTGTTCTGCCGGCTGGCCGAAGCCTACGGGCCGCACTCGCTGTTCGACATCACCCGCCACGACGGCAGCGGCCAGCGCACGCTGTCCACCCTGTGCCTGCGCAACGTGGTGCCGGCGCCCTTCCTCGCCGAACGCTTCGAGGCGGCCCACAGCACCACGCTGTTCTCCGCCACGCTGAACCCGGCCAATTACTATGCGGACCTGCTCGGCCTGCCGGAAGACACCACCTGGCGCGAAGTGGAATCGCCGTTCCACGCCGAGCAATTGGAAGTCCATGCGCTGAGCAACCTGTCCACCCGCTACCAGCACCGCGAGGCCAGCCTCACGCCGATCAGCACCCTGATGGCCCGGCAGTTCCGCGCCCGCCCTGGCAATTACCTGGCCTTCTTCAGCAGCTACGCCTACCTGCAACAGGCACTGGAGCGTTTTGCCGCCGAACACCCGGACATTCCGCGCTGGGTGCAATCGCGCAGCATGAACGAACTGGAGCGCCAGGCCTTCCTCGACCGCTTCACCCCGCACTCGCAGGGCATCGGCTTCGCCGTGCTCGGCGGTGCGTTCGGCGAGGGCATCGACCTGCCGGGCGACCGCCTGATCGGCGCTTTCATCGCCACGCTGGGGCTGCCGCAGGTGAACGAGGTCAACGAGGAAATCAAGCAGCGCATGCAGGCGATGTTCGGCGACGGCTACGACTACACCTACCTGTTCCCCGGTTTGCAGAAAGTCGTCCAGGCGGCGGGCCGGGTAATCCGCACGACGACGGATTCGGGGGTGATCTACCTGCTGGACGACCGCTTCAACCAGCCGGCGGTGAGGCGGTTGCTGCCCAGCTGGTGGAAGACGCAGCGGCTGAAGTTCGTCGCCGACCCGCCGCGGTTCAAAGCGCCGCAAGGGTATCTGCTGTTGTAACCCATCGCATTGGCTGGCCCCCGTACGTTCGTGTTCCGCCGTGATGCTGGTGCGCTCTGGTCGCGGGCATGCCTGCTCCAACGGATGACGCCCCGATGCGTCCGAATGGCCGTCAGACCAACCGCCATTGACGGCACCTTACTACCGGATAAACTGTATATCCATACAGTTATTTCCGAGCAACCCCATGTTCATCCTCCCCATATCCCTTCCCCGGCCCTCCCGCCGGGCGCATGACCGTCGCCGCTCGCCGGCCGGGAGGCCGTGATGGGCAGCGTGGTCGCCCTCGATACCCTGTTCCACCAGCGCCAGGTCTGGAAAGGCCAGCCCCAGGGCCTGCCGCCCAGCCAGCAGCCCACTGGCCATGCGGCGCTGGATGCTGCACTGCCCACTGGCGGCTGGCCGGAAGCGGCGCTCAGCGAAATTCTCCTGGCCGCCGAGGGTACCGGTGAACTGCAACTGGTCTGGCCGACCCTGGCGCGACTCAGCGCGGCAGGCGAGCGCATCGTGCTGGTCGCACCGCCCCATATCCCCTACCCGGCCGCCTGGCAGGCCGCCGGCGTGGCGCTGGAGCAGCTCGCCATCGTCCGGGCGACCGGCCGCGATGCGCTCTGGGCCGCCGAGCAGTGCCTGCGTTCGGGCAGCTGCGGCGCCGTGCTGTGCTGGCCGCAGCAGGCCGACGACCGCGCCCTGCGCCGCCTGCAGGTGGCGGCTGAAACCGGGCAGACCCTGGCCATCGCCTACCGTTCTCAGCGCGAAGCGCTCAACCCATCGCCCGCTGCGCTGCGCCTGGCGCTGGACGCCAACCCGGCCCAGCTGCGCGTGCTCAAGTGCCGGGGCGGCCTGGCGCCGGCGCGGCCCATCCCGCTGCCCTGGCACTGAGGCCGCCATGCTCTGGGCCTGCATTCTCCTGCCACAACTGGCGATGGACGGCGTGTTGCGCGGCCGTTCCGAGCCGGATGCCGCCCTGGCGCTGCTCGCCGGGCCGCCCCAGCGCCGCGTGCTGCAGGCGGTGAACCCGGCCGCGCGGGCGCTGGGGCTCAAGCCCGGCCAGTCGCTCACCGCCGCCCAGGCGCTGAGCCGCGAATTTGCCACCGCCGAATACGACCTGCGCGACGTGCAACGCTGGCAGGACCTGCTGGCCGCCTGGGCCTACGGCTTCAGCTCGCAAGTCAGCCAGCACTACCCGCGCGCGCTGCTGCTGGAGGTGCAGTCCAGCCTGCAACTGTTCGGCCCCTGGCCGCGCTTCGAGGCTCGCCTGCGCGAGGAGTTGAACGGGCTGGGCTTCCGCCACCGCATCACCGCCGCACCCAACCCGGCCGCCGCACGCATCCTCGCCAACGGCCACGACGGCCTGGCGATCCACGACAACGAGCAGTTGCGCCAGTACCTGGGCAGGATGCCGCTGGAGCGCCTGGGCCTTGAGCGCGACGCCGCCACTTCCCTGGGCCGCATGGGCCTGCGCAGCCTGCAGCAGCTGCTCGCCCTGCCGCGTGAGAGCCTGGCCCGGCGCTTTCCGCCGCAGGTGCTGCGGCAGGTCGACACCCTGCTCGGCCAGCGCCCGCTGGCCCTGGAGTTCTACCGGCCGCCAGATACCTTCGAGTCGCGCATCGAGCTGAACTTCGACGTGGAATCCACCCAGGCGCTGCTGTTCCCGCTGCGCCGCCTCACCGGCGACCTCGCCGCCTTCCTCGCCGGGCGCGACAGCGGCGTGCAGCGTTTCGTCCTCTACCTGGAACACCACGAAGGCAGCGACACGCAGATGCCGGTCGGCCTGCTCAGCGCCGAGCGCGAGGCAACGATGCTCTTCGAGCTGACCCGTGGCCGCCTGGAGCAACTGCAACTGCGCGCCCCGGTGCACAGCGTGCGGTTGCTGGCCGACGACCTGCCGGCCTTCGTCCCGCAGCACCGCGAACTGTTCGACGACCGCCCGCAACAGTCGCTGCCCTGGGAACAGCTGCGCGAACGACTGCGCGCACGGCTGGGCGACGATGCCGTGCACAGCCTCGGTGGCCGCGCCGACCATCGCCCGGAGCGCGCCTGGCAAGACTGCTCCACCCCGCTGCAGCCCGTCACCATGGCCCCGCGCCCCGGCTGGCTGCTGGCCGAACCCCAGCCGCTGCGCGAATTCGCCCCGCCCCTGCTGGCCGGCCCCGAGCGCATCGAATCCGGCTGGTGGGACGGCGAGGACATCCGCCGCGACTACTATCAGGTGCGCACCCGCAGCGGCCAGCGAGCCTGGGCGTTCCGCCCGGTGGGCGACGACGGTCCCCTGCTGCTGCACGGCTGGTTCGCATGAGCGCGCCGGTCGAAGGCATCGGCTACGCCGAGCTGCACTGCCTGTCCAACTTCAGCTTCCAGCGCGGCGCCTCCAGCGCCGCCGAGCTGTTCGAGCGGGCGAAGAAGCTCGGCTACCGGGCGCTTGCGATCACCGACGAATGCAGCCTGGCCGGTATCGTCCGCGCCTGGCAGGCCTCGAAGGAGACGAAAATCCCGCTGATCACCGGCAGCGAATTGAGCATCGAGCAAGGCCCGAAACTGGTGCTGCTGGCGGAAAACCTCACCGGCTACGAAAACCTCTGCCGCCTGCTCACCCACGCCCGCCGCCGCGCCGAGAAAGGCAGCTATCGACTGGTGCGCGCGGACTTCGACGGCAACCTGGAGCATCTGCTGGCGATCTGGCTGCCGCGTAACGCGCAGGACGACGACGGCCTCTGGCTGCGCGGTCTGTTCCCTGAGCGCCTGTGGCTGGGCATCGAACTGCACAAGGGCCCGGACGACGCCGGCAAGCTGCGACGCCTGCAGGAGCAGGCCGCGCGCCTGGAGATTCCCGCCGTGGCCTGCGGCGACGTGCACATGCATATCCGTGGCCGCCGCGCCCTGCAGGACTGCATGACTGCCATCCGCCAGCACCTGCCGGTGCACGAGGCCGGGCAGTACCTCTACCCCAACGGCGAACGGCATCTGCGACCGAAGGAGGCGCTGGCGGCGATCTACCCCGCCGAGCTGCTGGCGGAGACCTTGAAGATTGCCGAGCGCTGCACCTTCGACCTGGGCAGGGATGTGAAGTACCAGTACCCGCGCGAGTTGGTGCCCGAAGGCCACACGCCCACCACCTGGCTGCGGGAGAAGACCGAGGAAGGCATCCTTCTGCGCTGGAAAAACGGTGCTACCCCCGCCGTTCGCAAACGCGTCGAAGATGAACTGGCACTGATCGCCGAGCTGAAGTACGACAGCTACTTCCTCACGGTCTACGACATCGTCGCCTTCGCCCGCCGCCAGAGCATCCTCTGCCAGGGACGCGGCTCAGCCGCGAACTCGGTGGTCTGCTTCGCCCTGGGCATCACCGAGCTGGACCCGACCCGCGAACATGTGCACCTGCTGTTCGAGCGCTTCATCTCCCGCGAGCGCAACGAGCCGCCGGACATCGACGTCGACTTCGAGCACGACCGTCGTGAGGAAGTCATCCAGTACGTGTTCGGTCGCTACGGCCGCAGTCGCGCCGCCCTCACCGCCGTGGCCAGTACCTACCGGGGCGCCGGCGCGGTGCGCGACGTGGCCAAGGCGCTGGGCCTGCCGCCGGACCAGGTCGGCGCGCTGGCCGACTGCTGCGGCGCCTGGAGCCGCGAGGCTCCGCCGCCCGAGCGCCTGAAAGAGGCCGGCTTCGACCCGGAAAGCCCGATCCTGCGCCGCGTGCTGGCCCTGACCGGGCAACTGGTCGGCTTCCCCCGGCACCTGTCGCAGCACCCCGGCGGCTTCGTCATCTCCCAGCAGCCACTGGAAACCCTGGTGCCGGTGGAAAACGCAGCGATGCCCGAGCGCACCCTGATCCAATGGGACAAGGACGACCTCGACGCCGTCGGCCTGCTCAAGGTCGACGTGCTCGCCCTCGGCATGCTCAGCGCCCTGCGCCGCTGCTTCGACCTGATCGAGCACTATCGCGGGGAGCGTTACACACTGGCCTCACTACCGCAGGAATGCGCGAAGACCTACGCCATGATCAGCCGCGCCGACACCGTGGGGGTGTTCCAGATCGAGTCCCGCGCGCAGATGGCCATGCTGCCGCGCCTGAAACCCAAGACCTTCTATGACCTGGTGATCGAGGTGGCCATCGTCCGCCCCGGCCCGATCCAGGGCGACATGGTCCATCCCTACCTGCGGCGGCGGAACGAGGAGGAAGAAGTCGACTATCCCTCCGAGGAACTCAAGCCGGTGTTCGAGCGCACCCTCGGCGTGCCGCTGTTCCAGGAACAGGTGATGCAACTGGCGATCATCGCCGCCGAGTACACGCCCGGCGAGGCCGATCACCTGCGCCGCTCCATGGCCGCCTGGAAGCGCCACGGCGGGCTGGAGCCACACCGCCAGCGGCTGTTCGAGCGCATGACCGCCAAGGGCTACAAGCAGGAATACATCGCGCGCATCTTCGAGCAGATCAAGGGCTTCGGCAGCTACGGCTTCCCCGAGTCCCACGCCGCCAGCTTCGCCCTGCTGACCTACGCCAGCTGCTGGCTGAAATGCCACGAACCGGCGGCCTTCACCTGCGCCCTGATCAACAGCTGGCCCATGGGTTTCTACAGCCCCGACCAGCTCCTGCAGGACGCTCGCCGCCACGGCCTGGAGATCCGCCCGGTGGACGTGCGCCACAGCCACTGGGACTGCACCCTGGAGCCCGTCGCCGAACGCCAGCCGGCGATCCGCCTCGGCCTGCGCATGGTGCGCGGCCTGCGCGAGGACGTGGCCAATGCCGTGGCCCAGGCGCGCAATCAACGGTCCTTCGCCGACGTCGCCGACCTCTGCCTGCGCGCCCACCTGGACAACCGCGCCCGCGAACAACTGGCCGACGCCGGCGCCCTGCGCGGCCTCGCCGGCCACCGGCACAAGGCGCGCTGGGCGATTGCCGGGGTCGAGCCACAGCTGCCGCTGTTCGCCAGGCAAGTCACCGAGGAAGCGCCGGTCAGCCTGCCCCTGCCCAGCCGCGGCGAAGACCTGCTCACCGACTACGCGACCCTCGGCACCACCCTCGGCCCGCACCCCATGACCCTGCTGCGCGGCGCCCTCAAGGCCCGCCGCTGCCGCAGCTCACGGGAACTGACCACGCTGGAAGCCGACCGTCCGGTGCGCGTCGCCGGCCTGGTGGTCGGCCGCCAGCGTCCCGGCACCGCCAGCGGCGTCACCTTCGTCACCCTGGAAGACGAATTCGGCATGATCAACGTGATCGTCTGGCGCGACCTCGCCGAACACCAGCGCCGCCCCTTCCTCAGCGCCCGCCTGATGCAGGTGGACGGCACCCTGGAAGCCAAGGACGGCGTGCGCCATGTGATCGCCGGACGGCTGACGGACCTGAGTGATCTGCTGGAAGGGCTGGATGTGCGGAGTCGGGATTTCCATTGAGGCCAAACAGTAGCCGGCCCACAGCGGTATCATTCATCCCTGCCATGTAAACCTGGATGGAACCATGAAATCGAACGGACGCTCGCTGCTCTGCCTGTTTTTCGCTGCACTCACCTGCACTGCACTCACATCCACTGTCCAGGCCGCCGACACCACGCTGCCCGCCGGAGAATATCTGGCCAAGGGCGGCTGGGGCACCCTGGTCATTCAGAAGGCCAAGCAGGGCGAACAGGCTTTCAGCCTCGAATCCCTGGGCGCCAACGGCCACTCCTGCTCGCTGGGCGGCAGCATTCGCAACGGCGAAGCCAACCTGCATGAAGACTGGCAGGAAGGCACCTGCAACGTGAAGTTCAAGCTGCAGGACAACAGCATAGAAGTCAGCAACGATCTGACTGAGAACTGTCGGAGCTATTGCGGCGCCCGCGCCGGCTTCGCCGGCACCTATCTGAAGCCGGCCCCCGGTTGCAGCACCGATGCCCTGCGCCAGACCCGCAATCGCTTCAAGAAACTCTATGACAGCAAGGACTACGCCGGCGCCGAACGCCTGCTCGCCCCGGTGCTGAGCGACTGCAAGGCCACCCTCCACTGGCTCGATGAGCTGGCCACCCGCAATGACCTGGCCCTGACCCAGGCCAAGCTCGGCCAAGGCAAGGCCTGCCGCAGCACGCTGGAGACGATGGTGGAAGATGCCCGGCGATACAGCGGCACCGAAAAGGACAACACGGCAATCTGCGACAGCGGTGATCGTTACCTGCCACCGGCGGATTGTGACGGTTACCTGAGACAAGTCCGCGCCGCCAGGACCAACCTGGGCTGGTGTGAGCGCGCAGGAGGCTGATTCGCAACGTAGGATGGCGTGGAACAATGACTCTCAGCGCATTGGAATTTGCCCAGCGCGCCCACGCCCCTTAACCTCCCGCTATCTCCCCGTCGGCCAGCCCCATGATCACCCTCCGCCACATCGAAATCTTTCGCGCGGTCATGACCACCGGCAGCGTCACCCGCGCGGCGGCGTTCCTGCACACCAGCCAGCCCACCGTCAGCCGCGAGCTGGCGCGGCTGGAACAATTGGTCGGCTTCGAGCTGTTCCTGCGCGAGCGCGGGCGGTTGGCACCGACGGCGCGGGCGTTGATGCTGTTCGAGGAGGTGGAGCGCTCCTTCACCGGGCTGGACCGCATCGTCGCCTTCGCCGGGAGCCTGGGACAGTTCGCCGAAGGCAAGTTCTCCATCGGTTGCCTGCCGGCGCTGTCCCAGGCGCTGCTGCCGGAAGCCTGCAAGCGCTTCAGCCGGGAGAACCCGGCGATCAGCCTGGAGGTGGCGGCGCTGGAATCGCCGCACCTGGAGGAAGCGCTCAGCGCCCAGCACCACGACATCGGCCTGATCGAGAGCGACGACGCCCCACGCGGCACCGAATTGCAGCCGCTGCTGGCGGTGGACGAGGTGTGCATCCTTCCTAACGGCCATCCGCTGCTGGCCCGCGAGCGCCTGGAAGCCGCGGATTTCGCCGGCTTGCCATTCGTCAGCCTGGCCACCAGCGACCGCTACCGGCACCTGATCGATGCCGTATTCCTCGGCGCCGGCATACAGCGGCAGATGCAGGTGGAAACCCACAGCGCCGTCTCGGTGTGCAGCATGGTCCGCGCCGGCCTGGGCCTGGCCGTGGTCAACCCGATCACCGCGCTGATGTTCCAGGGCCAGGGCATCCAGCTGCGGCCGCTGGCCTTCTCCCTGCCGTTCCAGGTGAGCGTGGCGAAGCCGCTGTATCGCCCCGCTACACCGCTGCGCGAGCGCTTCGTGGCGGCACTCCAGGCAGAAGCTGGCGTACTCGTACAACACCTGCGCGACGCCGGCGTGGGCTGCACCCTATATCAAAATTGAATTGATCAGATAACAAGCGGCATTATTCAGCCATGCAAAGGGCCGGTAGACTAGCGCCATCTATCTTCGGAGCCCATTCATGACTTACCTCGCCCTGCCCCGCGCCGAACAGCTTGCCCTGCAATTCGGCACCCCGCTGTGGATCTACGACGCAGCCACCATCCGCGGCCAGATCGAGCGCCTGAAGAGCTTCGACATCATCCGCTTCGCCCAGAAGGCCTGCTCCAACCTGCACATCCTGCGCCTGATGCGCGAGCAGGGGGTGAAGGTCGACGCGGTATCCCAGGGCGAGCTGCTGCGCGCCCTGGCCGCCGGCTACTCGTGCCGTGAGGACGAATCCGAGATCGTCTTCACCGCCGACCTGCTTGACCGCACCACCCTGGAAACCGTGGTCGAGCACGGCATCCCGGTGAACGCCGGCTCCATCGACATGCTCCGCCAACTGGGCGAAGTCGCCCCCGGCCACCCGGTGTGGCTGCGCATCAACCCCGGTTTCGGCCACGGCCACAGCAACAAGACCAACACCGGCGGCGAGCACTCCAAGCACGGCATCTGGCACAGCGACCTGCGCGCCGCCCTGGACGTGATCCGCGAGCGCGGCCTGCGCCTGGTCGGCCTGCACATGCACATCGGCTCGGGCGTCGACTACGGCCACCTGGCCCAGGTCGGCGAAGCCATGCTCGGCCTGGTGCAGCAGGTGAAGGACGCCGGCCACGACCTGTCCGGCATCTCCGCCGGCGGCGGCCTGTCCATTCCCTACCGCGCCGGCGACCCGGAAGTGGATACCGCGCATTATTTCCAGCTGTGGGACAAGGCGCGCAAGGCCGCCGAAGCCGTGGTCGGCCACTCGCTGCACCTGGAGATCGAACCGGGCCGCTACCTGGTCGCCCAGTCCGGCTGCCTGCTCAGCGAAGTGCGCGCCACCAAGGATGCCGGCCGCAACCACTTCGTGCTGGTGGACGCCGGCTTCAACGACCTGATGCGCCCGTCCATGTACGGCAGCTACCACGGCATCCGCGTACTGGCCGGCGACGTGGCCAGCCGCGAGGTCATCGACACCGTGGTGGCCGGCCCGCTGTGCGAGTCCGGCGACGTGTTCACCCAGGGCGATGGCGGCGTGGTCATCCCCCGCGCCCTGCCGCGCGCCCAGGTCGGCGACCTGCTGCTGATCGAAGACACCGGCGCCTATGGCGCGTCCATGTCGTCGAACTACAACAGCCGCCCGCTGATCGCCGAGGTACTGCTCGACGGCGCCGAAGCGAAGCTGATCCGCCGCCGCCAGCGTGTGGAAGAGCTGCTGGCGCTGGAAGAAGATCTGGGCTGAGCCCGGATGTAAGCCACCTCAGCCTGAACTCCGCGGTCTGGCATGCCCTCTCCCCCCTCTCCCTGAAGGGAGAGGGGGGCTGTTCGATGTGCCGGGTGAGCGCGGTGTTGCCACCCCTGCCAATCAGTCCCCTCTCCCTTCGGAGCGGGGCGCGCAGCCAGGGTCCGGGAGAGGGAAACCCGGCACGCGTAATCCGCCCCCTCCAGGAATGCGCCCTCCTCACCGATCGATGCGCGTCGACAAAATGATCGACGACATCGTCCGCTCCACCCCATCCAGCGCGCCGATGCGGTCCAGCACCGCGTCCAGGTCGCGGATCGACAGCGCCTCGACTATCACGATCATGTCGAAGTTGCCGCTCACCGAATGCAGCGTCTTCACCTCGGCGATCTTTTCCAGCGCCTGCACCACCTGGTGCGACAGTTTCGGCAGCGCGGTCACCAGCACGTGGGCGCGCACCAGCGACTGCGCGTAGCTGTCCGACACCTTGATCGAGTAGCCGCTGATGATGCCCTGCTGCTCCAGCCGCTCGATACGGCTCTGCACCGTGGAGCGCGACACCCCGAGCTTGCGCGCCAGCTCGGAAATCGACTCACGGGCATTGGCACGCAACAGGTTCAGCAAGGCCGCGTCGGCATTTTTCGTCATATTGCTCATCGTATTGATCAATCTGCTTGAAAGCTCTCGCCAATCTTGCAGATTGTCAGGTTCATTTCAACGACGAGCTTTGCAATAGTGAGCGCCACGGCGAGCCTTCACAGCTCGCCATTTCTTTGCCCGCGCGCCACCCATCGACTGGCCTCTGCGGGCCGCGAAAGCCTTGCCAAGCTGGTGATACAAGCCGGCACGCCGAACAACCGGCACCTCGAACAACCGGCACCTCGAACAAGAAGGAAGCCCCCATGCACAAGAACCGCCACCCCAACACCCCCGGCAAGAAACCGGTGACCATCTTCGGCCCGGATTTCCCCTTCGCCTTCGACGACTGGATCGAACACCCCGCCGGGCTGGGCAGCATTCCTGCCGACAAGCACGGCCAGGAGGTGGCCATAGTCGGGGCCGGGATTTCCGGCCTGGTGGCGGCCTATGAGCTGATGAAGATGGGCCTCAAGCCCGTCGTCTACGAGGCCGCGAAAATGGGCGGCCGGCTGCGTTCGGAAAGCTTCGAAGGCGCCGACGGCATCATCGCCGAGCTGGGCGGCATGCGCTTCCCGGTGTCCAGCACCGCCTTCTACCACTACGTCGACAAGCTCGGCCTGGAGACCAAGCCCTTCCCCAACCCGCTGACCCCGGCCTCGGGCAGTACCGTGGTCGACCTGGAAGGCACCAGCCACTACGCCGAGAAGATCGACGACCTGCCGGAAATCTTCCGCGAAGTCGCCCAGGCCTGGGCCGACGCCCTGGAAGACGGCGCACGCTTCTCCGAGATCCAGGACGCCATCCGCGAGCGCGACACCGTCAAGCTCAAGGCGCTGTGGGACGAGCTGGTGCCGAAATGGGACGACCGCACCTTCTACGACTTCGTCGCCACCTCCAAGGCCTTCTCCCGCCTGTCCTACCGCCACCGCGAAATCTTCGGCCAGGTCGGCTTCGGCACCGGCGGCTGGGACTCGGACTTCCCCAACTCCATGCTGGAAATCTTCCGCGTGGTGATGACCAACTGCGATGACCACCAGCACCTGGTCGTCGGCGGCGTCGAACAGGTGCCGCGCGGCATCTGGAGCCACGTACCGGAAAACTGCGCGCACTGGCCGGCCGGCACCTCCCTGGCCTCGCTGCACAATGGCGCGCCGCGTCCGGGCGTGAAGAAGATCGCCCGCGCCGCCGACGGCACCTTCGCCGTCACCGACTACTGGGGCGACACCCGCCACTACGCCGCCGTCCTGGCGACCTGCCAGACCTGGCTGCTGACCACCCAGATCGAGTGCGAGGAAGCGCTGTTCTCGCAGAAGATGTGGATGGCCCTGGACCGCACCCGCTACATGCAGTCCTCGAAGACCTTCGTGATGGTCGACCGGCCGTTCTGGAAGGACAAGGACCCGCAGACCGGCCGCGACGTGATGAGCATGACCCTCACCGACCGCCTGACCCGCGGCACCTACCTGTTCGACAACGGCGACGACAAGCCGGGGGTGATCTGCCTGTCCTACTCCTGGATGAGCGACGCCATGAAGATGCTGCCGCACCCGGTGGAGAAGCGCGTGCAGCTGGCGCTGGACGCGCTGAAGAAGGTCTACCCGAGCGTCGACATCGCCAGCCACATCATCGGCAACCCGATCACCGTGTCCTGGGAGGCCGACCCGCACTTCCTCGGCGCCTTCAAGGGCGCGCTGCCGGGCCACTACCGCTACAACCAGCGCATGTACGCGCATTTCATGCAGGACGACATGCCCGCCGAGCAGCGCGGCATCTTCATCGCCGGCGACGACGTGTCCTGGACCCCGGCCTGGGTGGAGGGCGCGGTGCAGACCTCGCTCAACGCCGTGTGGGGGATCATGAAACACTTCGGCGGCGCGACCCATCCGGAGAACCCCGGCCCGGGCGATTGCTTCGCCGAACTGGGCCCGATGGTCCTGCCGGACTGATCCGTTCCACTGGTTGAACAGCGGCTCGCGCAGGGCCGGGATCGGGTGCACACTGCCTGATCCCGGCCTTGCGCGTTTCGAAGGAGAACCCCATGTACCTTGCCCTCTACCAGTGCCCACCCGGCCCCGACGATGTCGCCGGCAACCTGCGCCGCCTGGAGCAGGCCGCGCAGCAGGCGGTGCAGAATGGCGCGGACCTGCTGGTGCTGCCGGAGATGTACCTGTCCGGCTACAACATCGGCGCAAAACGCGTCGCGGAGCTGGCGGAAAGCTGTGACGGCCCGTCCGCCCTGCGCATCGCCGAAATTGCCCGCGAAAACAAGCTCGGCATCCTCTACGGCTACCCCGAGCGTGACGGCGACGCGGTCTTCAATAGCGTGCAGCTGATCGACCGCCAGGGCGAGCGCCGCGCCAACTACCGCAAGACCCACCTCTACGGCGATCTCGACCGCAGCCAGTTCAGCGCCTCCGACCAGCCGCCGGCGATCTTCGAGCTGGACGGCTGGAAGGTCGGCCTGCTGATCTGCTTCGACGTCGAATTCCCCGAAAACGTGCGCAGCCTGGCAATGGCCGGCGCCGACCTGGTGCTGGTGCCCACCGCCAACATGCGTCCCTACGAGTTCGTCGCCCAGGTATTGGTGCCGACTCGCGCGTACGAGAACCAGGTGTTCCTTGCCTACGCCAACTACGTGGGCAACGAGGAGGAGATCGAGTACTGCGGCCTGAGCAGCATCGTTGCCCCGGATGGCCAGGTGCTGACCAAGGCCAAACACAGCGAGGAACTGCTGGTGGCCGAGCTGGACCCGCAGCGCATTGCCCTGGCGCGCGAGGGATACAGCTATGTGCACCTGCGGCGGCCGGTGCTGTATCGCAGCTGAAAAGAGCCCGGCATTACGCCGGGCTTTTACTTCTGCCCGTTCGGGCTCGCGCAGGAATACGTAGGATGGGTGGAGCTTGCGATACCCATGCTGCCGGGCACGGACTACTGATGGGTATCGCTGCGCTCGACGCCATCCTACAAAAGCGGCCACGTTCAGCTCCGTAGCGTGGAGAAGCCTCAGGCGTTATGCACCCTACGGTTTGGATTTCTCCGTTGAGTCTCGGTGGCACGCCTGGCAGCTGCGCACCGGCCCGCTGGCGTGGAAGGCTTGCAAGCGTTCTAGATGGCAGCTCTGGCAGAGCTGATGGAAGTCCGCTTCGATGCGCACGGCCAGCGCCGGGCTCTGCTTGTGGCAGAGGATGCAGGTGCGGTTGCCGGAAACCGAAGGCGACTGGTCCTTGTAGTCGTGGTGGCAGGTGATGCAGTTCACCGAAGCGTGCGGCTCATGGGGGACCGCCAGCGGCATCAGCGGGCGGCCTTGCTGCCAGTGCTGGTGGGCAAACCATGCCCCCGCCGACAGCGCCACGCCAGCGGCGACGCAAAGACCGATCCAGGTTCGCTTCACAGTGGCAGCTCCACATTCGCCAGCAGGCTGTAGAGCGCCGACATCCCGACGATCACGATGCTGGCCGCTAGCGCGAACCAGGTGGCCCTTTGCGCGGTATTTCGCTTACGACCGCTGATGCCGTTGCCAGGTTTTGGCAGGCGCGGCCAGACGGCCACCACCAGCAACAGCGCTACCAGCAAGGCGCCCTTCCAGACTCCGCCACTGTAGTAACCCGCGCCAAGCACGTGCACGGCCATCAGCACCAGGGCGAACAGGCTGCCACCGTAGTGCCAGCGACGGAACGACGCCGCACTGCTGCTCCAGCGTGGACGCACGCGATTCAGGCTGGAAACCGCCAGTACCAGCATCAGGATCGCCGACGCTAACCCGGCCAGCATGTAGCCCGGTGCGGAGGGAAGCAGGTCTTCGATCAGCAGGGGTTCATCGACCAGCAGCACGACGATGTGTACCAGCAGCAATGCGATGGCGACAAAGCCCAGGTCGCGGTGCAGGCGCAGGAAGAACTTGCCCTCATAGAGCGGGCGAGGCTGAGGGCGTCCACCGATGACGAAGAGCAGCCCCAGCAGGCAGCCACCGAGCAACCCGGCGGCGTTGGCGAAATCCCAGGCATAGCCGAGCCCCGGCATGGCGCCGAGCCCGAGCAGGACGGCGACCGGCAGCAGGCAGCCGAGCGCCAGGCGCGCAATCAGCGCAGGCATGGGATCTCCGAACGAGGGATTCGTCGTCGGAGGCTAGCAAGCGCCGACGGCGCGCGACTGTCGCTGTCTGCCAGACGAATTGCCGGCGCTGCCACCGCGCGCCGATCTTTCCCTGTAGGACGCCGGGGTCCGTAGGATGGGTGGAGCTTGCGATACCCATGCTGCCGGATGCAGCAGAATGATGGGTATCGCTTCGCTCCACGCCATCCTACGCAGAGCGGTCAGGCTTACAGGTCGAGCACCAGGCGCGCGGATCTGGCCCGCGAGACGCAGGCGCAGATCTGCTTGTTGGCGGCCTTCTCCTTGTTCGACAGGCAGTTGTCGCGGTGCTCCGGCTCGCCCTCCAGCACTTCGACGATGCAGGTGCCGCAGATGCCTTCGCGGCACTCGGTGTCGATGTCGCAGCCGTGGGCCTGCAGTACGTCCACCAGCGTCGAGTCCGCCGGTACCTGAAGCACCACGCCGGAACTGGCCAGCTCCACTTCGAAGGAGCCGGCCGGCGCCGCGTTGGCGGCCGGGTCGGCCTGGAAGTGCTCCAGGTGGATGGCGTCATCCGGACGGCTGCGCGCGGCGATCTCCACCACCTTGTTCATGAACGGCGCCGGCCCGCAGGTGTAGACGTGCGCGTGTCGTGACGCGCGCCCCAGGCATTCGCCCAGCACACGGTCGAGGTCGGCGGGTTCGACGCCGTAGTGCAGCTCCACCTTGCCAGCGAACGCGTCACTGCTCAGCAGTTCGACGAAGGCCGCGTGCTCGGCGGAACGGGCGAAGTAGTGCAGGCGATAGGGTTCGCCCCTGGCGTTCAGGCGGTAGGCCATGCTCAGCAGCGGCGTGACGCCGATGCCGGCGGCGAACAGTACGTGTTCCTGAGCTTCCGCTGCCAGGCGGAACAGGTTGCGCGGCGCGCCGATATCCAGCTCGGCGCCTTCCTGCACATCGTGCAGCGCGCTGGAGCCGCCACGGGAAGCGCCCTCCTTCTTCACCGCCACCAGGTAGGCGGCACGGTCATCCGGAGGGCTGCACAGCGAGTACTGGCGCGTCACCCCGGTGGGCCCGGTGACGTCGACGTGGGCGCCCGGCTCGTAGGCGTCGAACGGCTGGCCATCACAACGTACGAGGCGGAAGGAGCGGATGTCCTGCGCTTCCTCGACGATCCTTTCGATTCTGACCTTCATCATGGCGTTACCTGCAAGGCATTGGGTGCGGGCTCTGTGGCCCCTTTCCCCGGCCTCTTTGTGACGAGCGGACGGGTGTTTCGGTTGGTTAATGGAGCGGGCCGGGGCTCGCTCGGAAAATCTGGGAGTGGACGGTTGTTCCCTCTCCCCCGCCCTATCCCTGAAGGGAGAGGGAGTGGTCCGTGCCGGCTGGCGCGGTAGTGCCATCCTGCGCCGTAAGGTCCCCTCTTTTGCAGGGAGAGAGCGGTTCACAGTGTCTGGAGCGCGCGGTGTTTCCAGCGCTGCCGATCAGTCCCCTCTCCCGCTTGCGGGAGAGGGTTAGGGAGAGAGGCGCTTCAGTTCCCCCACTCAAGCTCAGGCCAAGCGAAGGGCGCATAACGCGCAGCGTTATTCGCCGTCCGTCCAACCCAAACCCTCAGCGCATGAACAACCCACCATTGATATCCCAGCACGCCCCGGTCACCGACCCGGCGTTCTCCGCACAGAGCAGCAGTACGCTGTCGGCGATGAAGGTCGGGTCGCCCAGGCGGCCGGCGGGGATGGTCTTGAGGATCTGCTCCAGGCGCTCGGGCGCCACGCTCTCGTAGACCACCGGCAAGTCCAGCGGCCCCGGCGAGATGGCGTTGACCGTCACGCCCTGCCCCGAGAGTTCGCGGGCGAACACCTTGGTCAGGGTCGCCACGCCGCCCTTGGCCGCCGCGTAGTGGCCGCCGGTGGCGGTACCGCCGTTCTGCCCGGCCAGCGAGGCGATGTTGACGATGCGGCCGAAGCCGCGCGCGGCGAAGTGAGTGCCGAACACCTGGCAGGCGACGAAGGTGCCGCGCAGGTTCACTGCCATGGAGGCATCGAAGTCCTCCGGGCTGATGTCCATCAACGCGGCCACCTTGGACATCCCGGCGTTGTTCACCAGGATGTCGGTGCCGCCCCAGCGCTGGGCGATCAGATCGCGGGCAAGTTCGAAGTCGGCCTTCTCCCGCGCATCCAGCTTCAAGCCGAGGGCTGTCTGGCCCTCCGGGTCGAGTTCGTCGGCCAGGCGCTGCACCGCCTCCTCGTTGAGGTCGGCCAGCGCCACGCGCAGGCCGGCGGCGTGCAGGCGGCGCGCGATGACTTCACCAAGCCCGCGCGCGGCGCCAGTTACCAGGGCTACTCGTTGCATGGCGCGGCCCTCAGAGCAGGAAGCCGAGCGCGTTGAGCGCGTCTTCGGCGTTGATCAGGCGGATCACCTTGCGCTCCAGTCGCGGCTGGCCGTCGACGAAGCGGATGCGGTGGTTCAGGTCGGCAATGAAAGGCGTCGCCACACCGCGCTTGTAGGCGTAGAGCACCTGCGCCGAGTTCACCTCGACCAGATCGCCCGCCGCTTCCACCAGGGAAAAGCGCGAAACCGTGCGCACGGTCTTCGCCGCATCCACCGCCGACGGCGAATGGCCGCCGGTGAGGCGTTCGATGCGCAGCGCACGCATGCGTGCGTCGTCGAAGACGTAGTTCAGGCGCGAGGCGAAGTCATCGTCCTCACCGTCGATCGGCACCACGTAGACGCCGTCTTCGCTCCACAGCTGCGACCACTGCGCGTAGTCCTTGCGGTCAAGCAGCTCGGCTTCGCGCCAGACGAATTCGATGGCCTTGGCCAGCGGGCCGGAGAAGCCGTTCAGGGTGTCGTTGCTCATTGGCTCATCATCCTTTTCCACATCTGGTACGCCTCGCGCATGCCGCCTTCGTCGGTGGCGTGGGAGACCTTGTCGCCGTTCTCGGCAACCACTTCGCGGTTCAGGCCACGGTTGACCAGGATCGGCGCGTCGACGCCGGCATAGGAGCCACGCTGAACGCGATCCCAGGCCTCGGCGTCATCCGGGCTGCCGAAGCCGAACGGGCCCTGGAAGTGCTCGTGGATGCGCATGCGCTCGCGGTTGGCGATTTCCGGGCCGCCGTCCATGCCCAGGGCGACGTGGCGAATCTCGGTCTCGGTGACGGAGATCGGCCGCAGCACGCGGAAGAACGACATGGACATGGCCACGTTGGGGAACAGGTTGAGGTTGAAGCCGGCGCCATGCAGCGAGCGGACGATGCGGCGCACCTGTGCAGGCTCCATGGTCTTCGACAGTTCCTCGGTGACGTGGGCGAAGCGCTCCTGCAGCTGCTCGGTGCCATCGTCCTGGTCGAGGTCGACGTGCTCGGGAACCATCACCATCACGCTGTGGCCGTTGCCCAGGGCGTGGGTGACCGCCTGCTCGTCGCTCATGAACGAGAGCATCTCCTCGGTCTCTTCATCCACCGAGGACATGAACGACTTGTGCACGATGGGGAAGTGGTAGCCGTCGGTGGTGTTTTCCAGCTGGATCTTCCAGTTGCCCTTGAAGGTGAACTTGTGTTCGCCCTGGGTCTTGATCGGGTAGCCGGCGCCCTGCTTCATGAACAGGTCCATCCAGTGCTTCGCCCCGCCGAGGAAGTCTTCCAGCGGCTCGATCTCGTCGTTGTAGGTGGCGAACACCATGCCGGCGTAGCTCTCCACGCGCAGGCTGGTCAGCGGCAGCTCGGACTTGTCGAGGATGTCCTCGTAGCCATCCGGGTACGGCAGCGCGCGCAGCTTGCCGTCCAGTGCGTAGGACCAGCTGTGGTACGGGCAGGTGAAGCCGGTGGCATTGCCCTTGTGCTTCTCGCAGACGGTGGCGCCACGGTGGCGGCAACGGTTTTCCAGGACGTTGATGTTGCCCTTCTTGTCGCGCACCACGATGACCGGGCGGCGACCGACGCTGGTGGTCTTGAAGTCACCGGCGTTGCGCACTTCGCTTTCGTGGGCGACCCACACCCAGGTGCGGTAGAAGATCTTGTCCATCTCCGCTTCGAACAGTTGCAGGTCGTTGTACAGCGAAACATCGACGCGGTCGTCGCCAACCAGCTCTTCGACGCTGCGCGACCGGGCGATCAGCCGGTATTCGTGAGCGCTCATGCCCATCTCCTCATGCCGATTTCTTATGTTTTGGCGCAGGCCGCGTGGCGGCCAGGCTGTGTTCGAGTTGCGCACCGAAGGCGCACACGCGTTCGTCGTCGCCCTTGCGGCCGACGATCTGCAGGCCGACTTTCAGCCCGCCGCAATCCAGGTCCACCGGCACGGTCAGCGCCGGGTGTCCGCTGAGGTTGAAAGGCCGCACCAGGGGCGTCATGCCGGCCACCGACTTGCCGTTGCGCGCATCGCTGAGCAGCGGCGGCAGGTCGGGCATGGTCGGCAGCAGCAGGACTTCGAAATCCTCCAGCGCGGCGTCGATGGCGCGGGTGAAGTGCTCGCGCACCTTCTCCGCCTCGGCGCGCTCGGCGTCGGTGGTGCGGCTGGCCAGCAGCAGGCGCTGCTCGACGTCGGCGCCGATCAGCCCCTTGCCGGTCAGCGCCGCGTAGGCGGCCCAGTTTTCGTGATTGATCACCACCAGCCCGGCCTGGAAGGCCGCCTCGAACTCGCCGAGGAACAGGTGGCTGCGGCGCCAGCCGGCACGGTCGGCGGCGGCCCCCAGGCAAGCCTGGATGTGCGGTGCGGACGGCACTTCAAGGAAGGCCACGCGGGCGCCCTCGCCCGGCAGCTGCACCTCGCCGAAACCGGGGCAGATGACCTGCATGGCGGCGATCAGGTCGGCCATGTTGGCGGCAAACGGGCCGACGCAATCCAGGCTGCTCTGCGCCGGGTGCACGCCGTCGCGGCTGACGCGGCCGAAGGTCGGCTTCAGCCCGGCGATGCCGCAGCAGGCCGCCGGCACACGGACCGAACCGCCGGTGTCGGAACCCAGCGCGATGTCCGCCAGGCCCGCCGCCACGGCGGACGCGGAACCGCTGGACGAGCCGCCGGGCACGCGGTCCGGCGCCATCGGGTTGATCGGCGTACCGGTCCAGTCGTTGATGCCGGTGACGCCGAAGGCCAGTTCGTGAAGGTTGGTCTTGCCGACGATCTGCCAGCCGGCGTTCAGCACGGCATCGACCACGAAGGCATTGCGCTCGGCGGGTGCGGCATCGGCCAGCGCGCGGGTGCCGCAACGGGTCGGGTGGCCGGCGATGTCGATGCTGTCCTTGACCGCGACGCGCTTGTCGCCACTACCGAGAATGAATTCGCTGACGAAGGTGCTCATGCGCGGCCCTCCTCGACTTGGCCCAGCAGGCGTTGCGACAGGCGCTGGGTACGGAAGTGGCTGATCTGCCAGCGCCCGTCGATCTCGCGGAAGTCGATGTCCAGGCGCGTGCCGAACAGCTCGGTGTGGCCCTCGGCATAGGTCGAGAGCTGCTGCATGATCCACTGCCCGCGCGCGGTGCGACCGTCGACGCGGATCGACTCGCTGGTGAGGAAGTGCAGGTTCAGCGTGAAGTGCGGCGACGGCGGCAGATAGCTGAAGACGAACGCGGCGATGGCTTCGCGGCCCTGGTGATGGCCGAAGGTCTGCGCCGTGGAAGTGCCGATGCCTTCCCACACCGCATCCTCGCTGAACAGCTCGGCCAGCTCGCTCATCGCCACCGGCGCGTGCGGCACGTCGCAGAGGTCCATGTAGCGGGCCATCAGCCGGCGCACCTGGCTTTCCCCTTCGAGGGTCTCCAGGCGGCGGTTCAGCTCGGCCATGCTCAGGCTGCTCATGGCTCAGGTCCGCGCGGCTTCGGGGATGGTCAGCGGGCGGCCGATGCGCGCCTCGACCTTGGCGTACTTCCACAGGCTGTACTCGCCCACCGGGGTGGTGCGGAACAGGTTGCAGGCGTCGATCACAGTCTGGTGGCAATCGACGTCGGCCATGATGTAGACGGTCCACGGCGAGGTGGTGGACGGGCCGACCATCAGGCGGTCGTCATCCAGCACGCCGAGCACGTTCATGCCCGGCAGCGCGCCGAGGTCGCTCATCATCTGCGAGAAGCCTTTCCACACGGTGATGCCTTCACCGGTGGGCAGGTCGAAGAACGGTTGGGCGATGCCGATGCAGAACAATACGCGCAAGGGTTCGGTGGTCGGACGAGTCATGTTTCTGGGTCCTTGTTCTTATGGGGTCGAATCAGATGTATCCGGGGAACGGCGGCACATCGAGCAGCACCGCGCCGGCGCCGTCGTACATGCCATCGCTGAGGAAGGCGTGCTGGGTCACCACCATGGCGTCGCGCAGGTAGCGTTGCAGCGGGTGGTTGAGGTAGATCGCCGTGGTGCCGGCCAGGCTGTAGGCGCGGCGCACCACGTCAGCGCCGGCGCGGGATACGTGCACAGCGGCCAGGCGCAGCTGACTGACCTGCTCGGGCGTCACGGCGTTGCCGGCGAGGATGGAATCCCAGACGGTCTCGGTGGCGTCATAGAAGAAGCCGCGCGCGGCCTGCAATTCGGCTTCGGCCTTGCCGATCTCGATGCGTACGTAGGCCCGATCACCCAGCTTGGGCGCGCCGGTCACGCCGCTGGAAGACGCCATGCGGGTGATCTCGTCCAGCGCCGCGCGGGCCAGGCCGAGGTTGACCACGGCGAGCACCTGGGCGGCGTAGGCGATAGTCGGGTAGCGGTACAGCGGCTCGTCGATGTTCGATTCGCCGCCGCGGATGAAGGTCCAGTCGTCCGCGACGAAGGCGTTGTCCAGCTTCAAGTCGTGGCTGCCAGTGCCCTTGAGGCCGACCACGTTCCAGTTCTCGACGATCTCCACGTCCCTGGCGCGCAGCAGCGCGGTACGCGGCTTGCCGCCCGGGCCGCCGATGCCGATACCCACACCGAGCACATCGGCGCCCTTGCAGCCGCTGGCGAACTTCCAGGTGCCGCTGACGCGCCAGCCGCCTTCCACCTGCGTGGCCGGCTGGATCGGGAACAGGCCGCCGGCGAACACCAGGTCCGGGCCGTCGGCATAGAGCTCGGCGAGGGTGTGGCGCGGCAGTGCGGTGAGGTAGGTGCTGGCGCTACCGAAGCTGGCCACCCAGCCGGCGGAGCCGTCGGCTTCGGCGATGCGTTCGACCAGGCGCAGGAACTGCGCCGGCGGCAGCGCGTCGCCGCCGAAGCAGCGCGGGGTCGCGGCGCGGTAGATGCCCACGTCGCGGAAGCGTTCGATCATGTCGCGGGGAACGTGGGAGCGGCTGTCGAACTCGTCGCGGCGTTGGCGGACTTCGTCGAGCACGCGCTGGAATTCGAGGGCACGGCCGTCCGCATCGAGCGGTTCGGCGAGGGCGGCACGCAACATGGCGTCATCTCCGGTTGTTCTTGTAGGGCCGGCCCGTTCGATGCGGGTCGGTCGTCGTTGGGGCCAGTGTATGAACCGCCCTACCCGCCCAACTATTGGGGCGTGCAGCCCCATGCCTAAAGGAATCCCCTAGTCGGCGGCGAGTTACTCCGCAGTCCCTTCGCGTTACGCTGCGCGGTATAAAGACAGCACTGCCCAAAGAGTCCCGCATGATGTTCCAGCCCAAGCCCGACGACTTCCTCGCCCTGCTCCAGGCCATGCCGCTGTGCGTGATCCTCCATGACGTGCAGACCAAGGAAATCCTCTGGGCGAACAACGCCGCGCTGGCCGTGCTGGGCTTCACCCTCGAAGAGCTGGTGCCGCTCAAGGCACCGGACATGACCGCCAAGGCCCCGCAGTACCGCCGCTCGGTCGGCCTGCGCTGGCTGGAAGGCGCCGCGCGCACCGGCCAGCGCACCATCGAGTGGTGCTACCGCTCCAAGCAGGGCGTGGAAATCCTCTCCGAAGCCGTTGCCACCCGCGTGCCTCTTCAAGAGCGCGACGTGCTGATGGTGCAGTTCCGCGATATCTCGAAGGAGAAGCAGGTCGAGCGCGACCTGCAACGTTTCGAGAGCCGCCTGAAGGCCTTCATGCAGGACCTCGCCGAAGGCGTGGCGGTACTGGATGCGGACGGCAACCTGCGTTTCCTCAGCGAATCCGCCCTGCCCCTGCTGGGCGGCACTCAGGACGACTGGATGGCGCACAACTTCCTCGGCCGCTGCGACAGCGCCACGCGCCCGCGCCTGGAACACCACCTGGCGATGCAGCCGCCCAGCCGCGAGCCCTACTCCGTCAGCTACCAGTTGCAACGCCTGGATGGCGAATGGCGCTGGCACCACGCGACCTGCCGCTACATCGAGATCGAAGACGACCTGGTCGGCCACCTGCTGCTGTTCCGCGACGTCACCGACCAGGTCCGCGCCGCCCAGGCACAGCGCCAGAGCGACCAGAAACTGGAATACCTGGCGCGCTACAACGCCATGGGCGAGATGGCCCTGGCGATTGCCCACGAACTCAGCCAGCCGCTGGCGGCCACGCGCAACTTCATCGAGGGCGCGCTGATCCGCCTGGACCGCGAACAGAAGGCCGAAGCCTCCGCCGCCTGGGGCCTGGACAATGCGGTGCGGCAGATCGAGCACGCCTCGCTGATCATCAAGAGCGTGCGCGAATACGTGGTGAAACTGGAGCAGGCCGAGCAGCGCATCGACCTCAACGAACTGCTCGGCGAGACGCTCTACTTCATCAGCCTCAAGGCCCAGCCAAGCAACGTGCGCGTGGTACTGGAGCGCTGCGACGAACCGCTGTGGGTGAGCTGCGAGAAGGTGCTGGTCGGCCAGGTGATCCTCAACCTCGCCTTCAACGCCATCGAGGAGATGCTCAACCTCCCGGAAGAGCGCCGCCTGCTGCGCATCCGCACCTCTCGCGAGGGTGACAGCGCACGGCTTTGCGTGCTCGACCAGGGCCCCGGCATCGATGCCGGGGCCAGGGAGCGGCTGTTCGACGGCTTCTTCACCTCGAAGGTGAGCGGCAACGGCATTGGCCTTGCGCTGTGCCAGAGCATCGTCTCGCGGCATCGCGGCGATATCTGGGCCCAGAACGTCGAGCCGTGCGGGGCGATGTTCTGCTTCGGGTTGCCGTTGGCGGATCCGTCGTAAACAAGGTGCGACGCTTTTCGTAGGATGGGTGGAGCGCAGCGATACCCATCGATGGCGACGTACCGTGCAGCATGGGTATCGCAAGCTCCACCCATCCTACCTCCGTGACTCACCGGTAAGGCCGGCACCGTAGGGCACATAACCCGGAACGGGTTATCCGCCGATGATCCTACGGCGGATAACGCTGGCGCGTTATGCGCCCTACGAAAAGCCTTCATGCTCTCGAAATTTCCCACCGGCAAACCGCCTTGTGGGCCTACAAGGGCCGTCGCTAGATTCCAGTCCGCCACGGTCAATCCCGTGGCCGGGTGTGAAGACCTGACGGAATATAGGCGCGACCTTGCCAATGGTGCATACGAAAACAGCGAATCGTTTTTGTAGGCCCCCACGCAACTGTAGGAAACTGCAGCAGCTTGATGGTGGACCGCGTGGGGAGGCTCTCGGGCCTGCCGGTTCCTATGTTCCCGGTTCTTCACCCCCACGCGGTCCGCCTCCCTTCCAGGGATGGCGGTTCCCCTGTCGAACCGGAGTACCCGCCATGGATGTCTTACCCGCACTCACCGCCACTACCTTCCTGCGCCACAACCGCCCGCTACGGGCGCTGATGATCGACAACCAGCCGTGGTTCGTCGGCACCGACGTGGCGCGCCTGATCGGCCTGCACCATCCCACGGTGCTCGCACGCCGTCTGGAGGAAGACGAAGTGCGCGAGGTCCGCCTGCTCAGCCAGAGCGGCAACGAAGAACCTGCCGAGGTCATCAGCGAGCCGGCCCTGTACAAGGCGCTGTACCGCCACAGCCACCCGGAGAACCGCACCCTCGGCCGCTGGTTCCGGGAAGAGGTGATCCCCCTGCTGCGCGACCAGTACCAGACCAACCCGCACCAGCCGCGCCGCATGCGCCTGGTCTGGCTGGACGGCTACGTCAACGTGCTCGACTGGCAGGGCGAGGTCTGGGTGCCGCTGGACGACCTGCCGACCTTCACCCGCATCGAGGACAAGCCGAACGGCCCGCGTGGATTCTGGAAACGTTGAACGCGTCAGTGGAATAACAATGGCGCCCGAAGGTGCTGTTGCTGGCTCAGCACCGTAGGGCGCATAACCCGGAACGGGTTATCCGCCGATAGGTACGCGGCGGATAACGCTGGCGAGTTATCCGCCCTACGAAAAGCCGCCATGCCGGAGACCACCAACGACAATGGCGCCCGCGGGCGCCGTTGTCGGTTCAGGAAGGAGCCTCAGCCGTTGGCCTTCTTGATGATCGCCTCGGCAATGTTCGCCGGCGCCTCGGCGTACTTGGTGAACTCCATCGAGTAGCTGGCACGCCCCTGGGACATCGAGCGCACGTCGGTGGCATAGCCGAACATTTCGCCCAGCGGCACCTCGGCGCGGATGACCTTGCCGGCTGGCGTATCTTCCATGCCCTGGATCAGCCCGCGCCGGCGGTTGAGGTCGCCCATCACGTCGCCCATGTAGTCCTCCGGCGTCACCACCTCGACCTTCATCACCGGCTCCAGCAGCACCGCGCCGCCCTTCTGCGAGAGCTGCTTGGTGGCCATGGAGGCGGCGATCTTGAACGCCATCTCGCTGGAGTCGACGTCGTGGTAGGAGCCGTCGAACACCGAGGCCTTCAGGCCGATCAGCGGGTAGCCGGCGAGCACGCCGTTCTGCATCTGTTCCTCGATGCCCTTCTGGATCGCCGGGATGAATTCGCGCGGGATCACGCCGCCGACCACCTCGTTGACGAACTCCAGCCCATCCTTGCCCTCGTCGCCCGGCTCGAAGCGAATCCAGCAGTGACCGAACTGGCCACGGCCGCCGGACTGGCGGACAAACTTGCCCTCGATCTCGCACTTCTTGCGGATCGCCTCGCGGTAGGCCACCTGCGGCTTGCCGATGTTGGCCTCGACGTTGAACTCGCGGCGCATGCGGTCGACGATGATGTCCAGGTGCAGCTCGCCCATGCCGGAGATGATGGTCTGCCCGGTTTCCTCGTCGGTCTTGACGCGGAACGAGGGGTCTTCCTGGGCCAGCTTGGACAGGGCGATGCCCATCTTCTCCTGGTCGGCCTTGGTCTTGGGCTCCACGGCCACGGAGATCACCGGGTCGGGGAAGTCCATGCGTTCGAGGATGATCGGCTTGTCGATGGAGCACAGGGTGTCGCCGGTGGTGACGTCCTTCATTCCGATCAGCGCGGCGATGTCGCCGGCGCGCACTTCCTTGATCTCCTCGCGCTGGTTGGCGTGCATCTGCACCATCCGGCCGACGCGCTCCTTCTTGATCTTCACCGAGTTGAGCACGGCGTCGCCGCTGCTGAGCACGCCGGAATACACGCGGGCGAAGGTCAGGGTGCCGACGAAGGGGTCGGTGGCGATCTTGAAGGCCAGCGCGGAGAACGGCTCGCTGTCGTCGGCGTGGCGCTCCAGGTGCTTCTCTTCGTCGTCCGGGTCGGTGCCGTTGATCGCCGGGATTTCCGTGGGCGCCGGCAGGTAGTCGATCACCGCGTCGAGCACCAGCGGCACGCCCTTGTTCTTGAACGAGGAGCCCAGCACCGCCGGGACGATCTCGTTGGCCAGGGTGCGCTGGCGCAGGCCGGCCTTGATTTCCTCGACGGTCAGTTCCTGGCCTTCGAGGTATTTGTTCATCAGCTCGTCGTTGGCCTCGGCGGCGGCCTCGACCATGTGCGCGCGCCACTCGTCCGCCAGCGCCTGCAACTCGGCCGGGATGGGTTCCTCGGTGTAGCTGGTGCCCTGGTCGGCATCGTTCCAGACGATGGCCTTCATCTTCACCAGGTCGATCTGACCGGAAAAGGTTTCTTCCGAGCCGATGGCCAGCTGGATCGGCACCGGGGTATGCCCCAGGCGCTGCTTGATCTGCGCCACCACGCGGAGGAAGTCGGCGCCCTGGCGGTCCATCTTGTTGACGTAGGCCAGGCGCGGCACGTGGTACTTGTTGGCCTGGCGCCAGACCGTCTCGGACTGCGGCTCGACGCCGTCGGCGCCGCTGAACACCACCACCGCGCCGTCGAGCACGCGCAGGGAGCGCTCCACCTCAATGGTGAAATCGACGTGGCCGGGGGTGTCGATGATGTTGAAGCGGTACTTGTTGGGGTACTGCTTGGACGAGCCCTGCCAGAAGGCCGTGGTGGCCGCCGAGGTAATGGTGATGCCGCGCTCCTGTTCCTGCACCATCCAGTCCATGGTCGCCGCGCCGTCGTGCACCTCGCCCATCTTGTGGTTCACACCGGTGTAGAAAAGGATGCGCTCGGTGGTCGTGGTCTTGCCGGCGTCGACGTGGGCGACGATGCCGATGTTGCGGTAAAGCTCGATGGGCGTGGTGCGAGCCATGGTGTGCTCCGTATCTGCTGGGTGACTGCCGGGCCTGCTGCTGCGGGTCCGTTGCCTGCGCGGGACGGCGAAAGGAAGTGAAGCGTCAGAAATTTCTGAGCGCAACAGGCTCAAGGTAGCGCGTCTTCGTGGCAATTCCAGTGTCGCGCGGTCGCGGATGTCGCAGTCCGACCGGCTGCGTCGCTGCGGCATTGCGTTGGGAGACGGGAAAACCCTAAAATGATAGGCATTCTCAAATGACAATCTGACGCACGCACTGTGGCCCTCGTCAAAATCCCGTCCCCGCAGCATCTGCACACTCTCTACAACGAGCACAACGGCTGGCTCCAGCAGTGGCTGCGCGGCAGGCTGGGCAACGCCTGGGATGCCGCCGACCTGGCCCATGACACCTTCCTGCGCCTGCTGCGACGGCCACTGGAAGACCTCGGCGAACGCCCGCGCGCCCTCCTCACCCACATCGCCAAGGGCCTGCTGGTGGACCGCTGGCGGCGCCAGGAGATCGAGCGCGCCTACCTGGAAAGCGTCGCCGCGCTGCCCGAAGAGCTGGCGCCCGGCCCGGAAACCCGCGAGCTGATCCTCGAGGCACTGGAACGCATCGACGCCGCCCTGAGCGAACTGCCAGCGCTGACCCGCGAGGCCTTCCTGCTGTCGCAATTGGACGGCCTGACCTACCCGGTGATCGCCGAGCGCCTGGGCGTGTCCCTGGCCAGCGTAAAGCGCTATATGCGTGCCGGTTTCGTCGCCTGCCTGAGCGTCGCCTGATGCGCGAGCAACCGCTGGACCCCGGCATCCTCGGCGAAGCCGCAGACTGGCTGGTGCGCCTCAATGAACACCCGGCCAGCAATGCCGACTTGCAGGCCATCGAGCAATGGCGCGCGCGCAGCGCCCAGCACGCCGAGGCCTGGCGCCGCGCCGAAGCCCTGCTGGGCCTGCGCCAGCTGCCGCCGGGCCTGGGCCGCAACAGCCTGCAACGCACGGGCCTGAGCCGCCGGCAGATGCTCAACCGCCTGGGCGTGCTGCTGGCCGTGGCGCCCGCCGCCTGGCTGGCGGCGCGGCAGATGCCCTGGGCGGAGTGGAACGCTGACCTGCGCACTGCCGTGGGCGAGCGCAAGCACCTGCGCCTGCCTGATGGCAGCCAGCTGACCCTGAATACCGACAGCGCGGTGAACGTAGCCTTCAATGCCCGCGAGCGACGCCTGCGCCTCCTCGAAGGGGAAATCCTCGTCGACGCCCTGCCCGACCCGCGCCCCTTCCTCGTCGACGGCCGCCACGGCCTGCTGCGCACATCCACCGCACGCTTCAGCCTGCGCGATCTGGGCGATGCGTGCCGGGTCGCGGTGCTGGACAAGGAGGTCAGCGTCGAACTGCCGGGGTACGCCAGCCAGGTCGTCAGCGCCGGCCAGCAGCTGGTCTTCGGGGCACAGGGATTCCAGTCCCTGCAGACGGCGGACGCCAATGCCAGCGCCTGGGAGAACGGCATGTTGCTGGCCCAGGGCATGCGCCTGGATCACCTGCTGGGCGAACTGGGCCGCTACCGCAGCGGCTTCCTGCGCTGCGACCCACGCTTGGCCGACCTGCGGGTGACCGGGGCGATTCCTGTTGGCGACAGCGACGCAGGACTGGCGCTGCTGGCGGACATGCTGCCGGTGAAACTGCGGCGGCTGACGCGCTATTGGGTCACCGTGGAGCCTGCATGAGCTGATTCCGCCTCAATGCGATCGATCGCGTTGGGCGCGTCCGTAGGATGGCGTGGAGCGGAGCGATACCCATCGGGCCCGCCGCCGACAGCATGGGTATCGCTCAGGCTCCATCCATCCTACAAAAGCCGCCTCACTTCACTCGTTCTGCCAAAACACCGTCTGAAAAAAATTCACTCACCCCTGACACCTTTTTCGCTCTCGCCCGGTGAAGAGGAAGACAACCTCTTTCGCCGACAGGAACACTCCATGCTCCTCCGCTCCCGCCTTCGCCCGCACTCCCTCGCCCTGGCCGTCGGCCTGGCCCTGACCGGTGGCGTGGTGCTGCCCACCCAGGCCGCCGAAGCCGCCAGCCAGCAGCGCCAGTACGACATCGCCCCCGGCCCGCTGGGCGAGGTACTGGCACGTTTCGCCGCCCAGGCCGGCGTGCCGCTGGCCTTCGAGGCGCAGGCACTGAACCGCCAGCAGAGCGCGGGACTCAAGGGCAGCTTCGCGCCCGAGGAGGGTCTGGAACACCTGCTGCAAGGCAGCGGCTACCGCCTGGTGCGCAAGAACAGCGGCTATGGCGTAGAGGCCGCCCCCGATGGCAGCGGCGCCCTGGAAATGGACGCCACCACCGTCAGCGGCGCCGCGCAGCTACGCGGCGAACTGCCGCCCGCCTATGCCGGCGGCCAGGTCGCCCGCGGCGCGCAGTTGGGCATGCTGGGCAACCAGGACATCCAGGATGTGCCCTTCAGCTTCGCCAGCTACACCGCCAGGACCATCCAGGACACCCAGGCACAGACCGTTGGCGACGTGCTGCTCAACGACGCCTCGGTGCGCCAGGGCAACGGCTACGGCAACTTCTCGCAGATCTTCGTCATCCGCGGCCTGCCGCTGAGCACCGACGATGTCTCGCTCAATGGCCTGTATGGCGTTACCCCGCGGCAGATCATCGGCACCGAGTCGCTGGAGCGCGTCGAGCTGTTCAAGGGGCCCAACGCCTTCATCAACGGCGTGACGCCCAGCGGCTCCGGCATCGGTGGCGCGGTCAACCTGCAGACCAAGCGCGCCGAGGATGTCCCCACCCGCAGCGTGACCCTGGGCTACGGCAGCGACAACCAGATCGGCGAGCACCTGGACCTGGGCCAGCGCTTCGGCGAGGACAACCGCTTCGGCGCGCGGATCAACCTCGCCCAGCGCGAGGGCGAGACCGGCGTCGACGACGAGAACCAGCGCTACAAGCTGGCCACCGTCAATCTCGACTACCGTGGCGAGCGACTGCGCCTGATGACCGACTTCGGCTACCAGAAGCAGCGCATCAACCAGGGCCGCCCGGTGGTCTATGTCGGCACCGGCGTCACCAGCATCCCCCACGCGCCGGACGCCGACGACAACTACGCGCAGTCCTGGAGCTATTCGCAGCTCGAAGACACCTTCGGCATGTTCCGCGCCGAATATGACCTCAACGACAACTGGACCGCCTACCTCTCTGGCGGCGCCAAGCACACCCGCGAGAACGGCGCCTACTCGGCCCTGACCCTCAGCGACAACAACGGCGCCGCGGGCGGCGGCATGATGGACGCCACCCACGACGAGGACAACAAGAGCGCCATGGCCGGCCTGAACGGTCACTTCGCCACCGGGCCGGTCAGCCACCAGATGAACCTCAGCGTCGCCGGCATCTGGGCCGAACAGCGCAGCGCCTACACCATGATCACCAAGCGCTACCCCACCGACATCTACAATCCGGTGCAGACGCCCAAGCCCGCGCCGACCCTGAGCGGCGGCGACTACAGCGATCCGGGCATCGTCGGCAAGACGCTGAACAGGAGCCTGGCCGCCGCCGACACCCTGGGCTTGCTCGATGACCGTGTGCTGCTGACCGTCGGCGTGCGCCGGCAGAGCATCGGTACCGACGGCTGGAACTATGTCGGCAAGCGCACCGCCAGCTACGACGAGTCGATCACCACGCCGGTCTACGGCCTGGTGGTGAAGCCCACCGAGTACCTGTCGCTCTACGCCAACCGTATCGAAGGCCTGGCCGCAGGGCCGACCGCGCCCAGCAGTGCATCGAACTTCGGCGAAGTCTTCGCGCCGAACCGTTCCAAGCAGGTGGAAGTGGGCGCCAAGCTGGACTTCGGCAGCTACGGCGGCAACCTGGCCTTCTACCGCATCGAGCAGCCGTTCAGCACCACTGACCCGGATTCGAAGATCTTCAGCGTCGATGGCGAGCAGGAAAACCGTGGCATCGAGCTGAACCTCTTCGGCGAGCCCGTCGACGGCCTGCGCCTGCTGGCCGGCGGCACCTGGATCGACACCGAGCTGAAGAACACCGCGGGCGGCAAGACCGACGGCAACCGCGCCGTGGGCGTGCCGACCTTCCAGTACAACCTGGGCGCCGACTGGGACGTTCCCGGCCTCCAGGGCGCCGCCCTCAACGGCCGCGTGCTGCGCACCGGCGGCCAGTACCTGGACGCTGCCAACGACCTGAGCATCCCGGCCTGGACCCGCGTCGACCTCGGCGCCCGCTATGCCTTCAAGGTGGACGAGCGCGACGTGACCCTGCGCGCCAACCTGGAGAACGTCGCCAACAAGTCGTACTGGGCCTCCACCATCGGCGGCTACCTGACCCAGGGCGATCCGCGCACCCTGAAGCTGTCGATGACCGTCGATTTCTGACATCCCCATGCGACAGGGACGTCGCACCCTATCCAGAGCCAGCCGGTAGGCAAGAACATCGCCCGGCCGTCTCGCCACTGGAACGCAACCGCCATTCGGGTCCATGCTGGAAGCTCGCCCATTTGCCGGAGTTCGCCCCATGAGCGACGCCATCACCATCGATTTCGTCTCCGACGTGGTCTGCCCCTGGTGCGCCATCGGCCTCAACGGCCTGCTGGAAGCCATCCGCCGGGTGGACGGCGAGCTGAGGGTGGAACTGCGCATCAAGCCCTTCGAGCTCAACGCCGACATGCCCGCCGAAGGGGAAGACCTGGTGGAGCACCTGCAGCGCAAGTACGGCAGCAGCGCCGAGGACATCGCCCGCAACCAGGAGCACCTGCGCTCCATGGGCGAGGAAGTCGGCGTGCACTTCGACCTCAAGAAGCGCAGCCGCATCTACAACACCTTCGATGCCCATCGCCTGCTGCACTGGGCGGGTGAGTCGCACCGCGACATCGCCCTCAAACAGGCGCTGCTGCATGCCTACTTCGGCGAAGGACGCGACCCGAGCGACCCGGAAGTGCTGCTGGAAGTGGCCATCAGCGTCGGCCTGGACGCCGTGCGCGCGCGGGAGATCCTCGACAGCGACGCCTACGCCGACGAAGTGGTGGCCGAGGAGGACTTCTACACCAGCCACGGCATCCGCGCGGTGCCGGCGGTGATCCTCAATGGCCGGCAGCTGATCTCCGGCGCGCAGAGCACCGACTACTACGAGCAGGCGCTGCGCCAGGTGGCACGGCAGGCGCCATTGCCGGAGTGAGCTTCACCGGTGTGAAAAAGCCCGCTGCGCACGGGCCTTTTCAGCGGTCTGGCTGAACAAGGTGCCCCACCCTGCGGCAGCGCTCGCTAGTGTGTGCTATCGATCAGGTGGCACAGCGCCGTCTTCAGCTTCATCGGCCGCACCGGTTTGTGCATCAGCGTGTGGCCCAGTTCGCGCACCTGCTGCTTCAGCTCATTGCTGTAGTTCGCAGTGATCATCAGCGCCGGTAGCGGCGTGCCGCGGCGGGCGTTGATCGAGGCCACCGCATCGACCCCGTTCAGCCCGTCGTCGAGGTGGTAGTCGACTATCAGCAGGTCCGACTCGGCGTGGAAGTTGTCCACCTGGCGCGCCAGGTCTTCTTCCGACAGCGCCGTCACCACCTGGCAGCCCCAGGTTTCCAGCAGCGTACGCATGCCGGCGCAGATCGAGGCGTCGTTATCCAGCACCCACACGCGGGAGCCGCGCAGGCGTTCCACCAGGTCGTCGGCGGTGCGCTCCGGCTCCGGAGCCACGCGGGCCACACGGCGCGCCAGCGGAACTTCGATGGCGAAGCGCGAGCCCTTGCCCGGCACCGACTCCACCTGGATGCGATGACCGAGCATGCGCGCGATCTTCTCGACGATGGCCAGGCCCAGCCCCAACCCGCGATCCTGATGGAAACGCTGCACATCGCCGCGCTTGAACTCCTGGAATATCTCGCCCAGCTTGTCGGCGGCGATGCCCACACCGGTGTCCCAGACCTCGATCCACAAGCTTTGCCGACGTCGCCGGCAACCCAGCAGCACCCGGCCCGAGGGTGTGTAGCGAATGGCGTTGGTCAGCAGGTTGCGCAGGATCCGCGCCAGCAGCTGGATATCGCTGCGCACCTGCGCGCCGCACGGCACGAAGTCCAGCGCCAGGCCTTCGCTGGCGGCCACCTGGCGGTATTCGGCGGCGAGGTTGCCGAGCAGTTCGCTGACGTCGAACGAGGCGATGTCCGGCTTGATCACCCCGGCGTCCAGCTTGGAGATGTCCACCAGGGTGCCCAGCAGCGTCTCCACATCCTCCAGCGACTGGCTGATGTTGCGCACCAGCGCCTCGCCACTGCGCTCCTGCAGCGCGCTGGTAAACAGGCGCGCGGCGTTCAGCGGCTGCAGCAGGTCGTGGCTGACGGCGGCGAGGAACTTGGTCTTTGACAGGTTGGCCTGCTCGGCGTCGCGCTTGGCCTCACGCAGGCGCGCCTCGACCTGGCTGCGCTCGTCGATCTCGCGCTTGAGCTGGTCGTTCAGGCTGGTCAGTTCGGCGGTGCGTTCACGCACCCGTTGTTCGAGGTTCTGGTAGGCCTGGTGCAAGGCTTCTGCGGTGCGGCGGCGCTCGGTGATGTCGCGGATCAGCACGAACAGGCCCGTCACGGTGCCGTCGGCCTGGCGATTGGGCACGTAGGAGCGCTGCATGTAGCGCTCCTGCCCGGCGAGGTTGGTCTCGGCGATCTCGAAGGTGACGCTCTCGCCCGACAGTGCGCGCTCGAAGTACGGCTCCAGGCGCTGGCAGTGCTCGGCGCTATGCACCTCGCGCAGGTTGCGCCCGAGCATCGAGCCGCTGGGCCAGCGGTACCATTCCTCGTAGACCTTGTTGGTGAAGTCGTAGTCGAGGTCGGCAGTCAGGTAGGCGATCAGCGCCGGCACCTGATCGGTGATCAGGCGGATCCAGCGCTCGCTTTCGCGTAGCGCCTCGGCATGCCGGTAGCGCTCGGTGATGTCGGTGAAAGTGTTGACGAAGCCGCCGGTGGGCAGCGCGTGGGTGCGGATTTCCAGCATGCGCCCGTCGAACAGCCGTTGCTCGATCACGCCCTCCGCCTCGCCCTTGCGCGGGCGGCTGCGCGGAGTCAGCAACGGCAGTTCGCTGTCGGCCATGACCTCGGCGAAGGGCCGATGCGCCTCGATCGGCGCCAGCCCGCAAAGCTCCAGGAATCGCCGGTTCCACAGCTCCAGCGCGCCATCGGCGCCGACCATCGCCACGCCCTGGGACAGGTTGTCCACGGCGCGCTGCAGCAGGTGCGACTTCTGCGCCACCGCCTGCTCGCGGCGGACCATTTCGCTCTGCTTGATCTCGGTGATGTCGCTGTAGAGCACCACCAGCCCGCCGTCGCGGGTCGGCCGCTCGGTAACGCGCACCCAGCGCTCGTTGCGCAGGCGATAGAGGGTGTGTTCGTCATCGCTGCTGCGCTGCTCCTCGACGATCAGGCCGCTGCTCTGCGCCAATCGACGCACCTCGCTCAGCCGCGTTCCCGCACCGACGCGGGCGCGGGTCTGCGCCCAGAAGGCACGGAAGCGCTCGTTGTACAGGACGATGCGCTGTTGCGGGTCGAACAGCACGAAGGCATCGGAGATGCTCTCGATGGCGTCGAGCAGGTGCTGGTGTGCGGTTTCCGCGCGCAGGCGGGCATCGCTGAGCAACTGGTTGCTGGATTTCAGCTCGACCATCGCCTCGCTCAGCGCATCGGTGCGCTCGCGCACCTGTTCGGCCAGCACCACCGAGTGCTGGAAGGCGCCATAGGCGTTGTCGCCCCGCGAGGTGGCCGATTCGACGCGTTCGATCAGCGCCGCGTTGATCCGCTGCAGCTTGTGGTTGTCGCGCTCCAGTTCCTCGATGCGCGCGCGCAGCTCAGCGTCCGGCATTGCCCCGAGGACGGCCAATGGCGACACCGGTGAAGGTCTGGTTGATATGCATGCCATTGAATTGCTCCCCGTAGGTATTGAAGCCGATCACCTGCTGGCTTCGGAGAAACTCGGCGGTAGGCTCGGTATCGCCGGCCACCTCCAGCTCCAGGCGGCGCAGGAAGCAGTCGCAGCCGATGGTCAGCAGCGGCGGGCCGAGGCGTTCGTGCAAACGCTGGAACTGCGCCTGCAGCCCCGGCAGCAGCGGGCCGGTGCTCATGGCGGTGAGGACGATGCCGTTCTCCACCGCGCAATAGAAAGTCAGGCTGAGGTCGTCGTTGATCTGCTGGATCGAGCGCACGTAGTACTGGTCGCGCACCCGCACCGCCAGTGGATGTGCCGGGAACAGCGAGAAGTCCAGCTGTTCCAGCGGCACCCCGACCAGCCGGGCGAACTCCAGCGCGGCCGGCTCGGCGTTGAGCTCCAGCACGCGGCGGCTGTCGCTGTCGGCGCGGGTGACCACCAGTTTCTCTTCACTGGGCAGCACGTGGTGGGTGGTGAACACCTCGAAATCCAGCCAGGTGTTGAACAGCACCACCACCGCCGCGCCGGTGTGGAACTGGCCCTGGTAGTAGACGTGGGTGTGGGTCAGGTGGTTGTCGTCGCCGGCCGAGCCGCCGAAATGCGGAATGGCGCCGAGCGCGGCGCTGAGCGCGGCGAGCACCACCTCCTCGCGGCTGGAAAGGCCGTCGAGCAGGGTCAGGGCGAAACTGTGGTCCTTGATCGGCGCCAGCCCTGCGCTGCGGCAGTCCGCCACCAGCGACTCGACCATCTGCTGCGCGTCGATCAGGCTGAAGCGCTCCATTTCGTCCACCAGCGCGCAGGAGACGGCGAAGCTGCGCAAGTCGAAGCCCACGGCGGTGACGCAGCCGCGGCCGTAGCCCTGCGGAGTGATCTCCCCCGCAGTGGTACAGCCGGCCAGGTCGATACCGCCAAAATACTGCTCCAGGGCGGCAGCCAGCGCCGGCAGGTCGTACTCGGCGGAGCAGAAGAACAGCACGAAGCCGAGGTTGGGATGGATCAGCTGGCGCGCCAGGTCCTGGGCGACCGCCTCGACGTCGCGGGCGCTGGACATGCCGCGAACGACTCCTTGTGTTTCGTGCATGGCGTACGCCCAGTCAGGATATCGACAGGGGCATTCTACGAAGCGGCCGGGGCGCGCCCCATGCTACTTGGGTCGCGGCGGGTCTATCCGAAAGTAGCGGGATGTCAGGAGCGAGCTTGCCAATACCCCTGCTGTCGGTGCCCCGGAGTCGATGGGTCTCGCTGCACTCCCTCCCATGTTTATGCTCCGCCGTGAGGCATTTGCCGTAGGCATAGCCGCAGCGGCGGAGCGAACACGTCCGCCCGCCGTGCCAGGCCACCCCGCACTAGCGCAGCTGATGCTTGTGCAACAAGCGATAGAAAGTCGGCCGCGAGATGCCCAGCATCCGCGCCGCCACGCTGAGGTTGTCACCGTGCCGGGCGAGTGCATCGCACATGGCCTGGCGCTCCGCGCCGAGCTTGTATTCCTCCAGGGTCACCAGGGGCAGGTGCGCCGAGCGGCCTTTTTCCCGCTCCAGGCCCAGGTCGCGCGCCTCGATCTGTCGCCCTTCGGCGAGCACCAGGCCACGCCGCACCCGGTTCGCCAGCTCGCGCACGTTGCCCGGCCAATTGTGCTCGGCCATTGCCGCCAGCGCGTCATCCGAGAAGCGCCTGGGGCGACGGCCGGTCTCCACGCTATAAAGGTGGGCGAAGTGGTTGGCCAGCAGCGCCAGGTCGCCATTGCGCTCGCGCAGCGGCGAGGTCGACACCTGCAGGACATTGAGCCGGTAGTAGAGGTCCTCGCGAAACTGCCCGGCGCGGATCGCCTGTTCCAGGTCGACGTGGGTCGCCGCCAGCACCCGCACGTCGACATCGATTGGCTGGCTGCCGCCGACCCGCTCGATCTGCTTCTCCTGCAAAACGCGCAGCAGGTTGGCCTGCAGCTCCAGCGGCAGGTCGCCCACCTCGTCGAGGAACAGCGTACCGCCGTTGGCCTGTTCGAAGCGGCCGATCTTGCGCTGGTGCGCCCCGGTGAACGCGCCCTTCTCGTGGCCGAACAGTTCGGACTGGATCAGCGTCTCCGGCATCGCCCCGCAGTTGATCGCCACAAACGGGCGGATCGCCCGTCGCGACTGGCGATGCAGCGTGCGCGCCACCAGTTCCTTGCCGGTACCGCTCTCGCCGCGTATCAGCACGGGAGACTCGGTCGGCGCGAATTTCGCCAACAGCTTGCGCAGCTCGCGAACGTCGCGGCTCTCGCCGAGCAGTTCGTGTTCGTGCTCATCGCTGTGCATGCTGCCCCGACCCCGCAGGCGCGCCATGCCGAAGGCGCGGCCGAGCGTGACCTGCACACGCGCCACGTCAAAAGGCAGGGTATGGAAATCGAAGAACCATTCGCTGACGAAATCACCCACTTCATGGAGCGGCAAGGTGTCGGAGCTGAGCACGGCTATCCACTCCGTGCCGCTACGACTGATGAGTTCCTTGACCGACTCCCGGCGCTCCAGGTGCCAGGGTTGCAGGCGCAACAGGCCGACGTCGCAGCCGCGATTGCCGGCATTGTCCAGCTCGCAGCTGTCCACCTCCCATCCTGCCGCTCGTAGTCCGGGTAAAAGCCTGCGGCAATCGTCGCACGGATCGACCACCAGCAGGCGACGAAGATTCGTGGCTGCCTCGAGCATGCTCCCTTCCTTGGCGCCATTATTTTGAAAAACTTTATAAAACAGTCGGTTGGCGCTCCAATTTGTAACGCTAGCAATATATTGACGCCGCCCATCGACCGTTTTCCTATAAGGTCAATGACGAAACGATCTCAGCAGCGTGAAGGCTGCCCGGCCATTGCGCGCCACCGCGCTGACCGTTCGGCCAGATTTGCCGCACCCGATCGCCTGGGTAGACGCACCACAGGGTCAACCGGCACCTGGGCGCGGTTCGTCAAGCCTGGGTCCAAGGCACAGGCTCCGCTGAAAGGGTCGCACTGAAGAGCAGAGCGCAGGTCGTCAAGGCGCGCTGCGGCAGGGCGTGAAACAGCCCATCGGCGCAGCCGGCGCGCGCAGTTCCGCCGCCGGCAGGTAGCCATTGCGGGTATAGAGGAAATCGAAGCCGAACAGGCTGAGCATCAGCAGGATCGGCAGGACGAGAGTGACGGCGATACGCATGGCGACGCTCCTCTTCTGGTTCTTGTAGCGCCATCCTAGGCCGCAGATGCGGCGCGCAATCTACTACCTTGGTATTGCCCCATCGGTACTTTCTGCATATTTGCCGCACCCCCGGCGCTTCCTATGCTGGCCGCACAAGAACATGTCGGCCCGGAAAAGGAGTCGCCCCATGCGCCTGTTCGTCCTGCACGGCCTGGCCTATCTGCTCGCAGTCGTCTGCGCAGCCGCTTCCAGCCTCGACGCGCATGCCGAGGATGCGCCGGCGCTGGAAGTCCGCATCGGCTACCTGGGCTATACGCCCGATCCTGGGCCGCTGCTGTCCAACGTCATTGCCGAACCCACCGACGCAGGCCTGCGCGGCGCAGAGCTGGCGATCACCGACAGCAACAGCACCGGGCGCTTCCTCAAGCACCGCTACAGCCTGCAAGCCGTCCGTACCGACACCCCTGAAAAGCTGCTGGCGGAAGCCAGGCGCCTGCACGATGCCGGCCTGCGCCTGTTCGTGGTCAACGCACCGGCCGACACCCTGCGCCAGGTGGCCGCCGCACTGCCGGACAGCCTGCTGTTCAATGCCGGCGCCGCCGATGACGAGCTGCGCGCCAGCCAGTGCGCGCTCAACGTGCTGCACACCCTGCCCAGCCGGCTGATGCTGACCGACGCCCTCACCCAGTTCCTGGTGCTGCGCAAGTGGACGCGCTGGCTGCTGATCGTCGGCCAGCGTCCCGAGGACGCCGCCTACGCGGCCGCCCTGCGCCGTTCGGCCAAGCGTTTCGGCGCAAAGATAGTCGAAGAAAAACCCTTCACCTTCGACAACGACCAGCGTCGCAGCGCCCAGGCCGACATGGCGCTGTTCACCCAGTCCGGCGAGGACTACGACGCCGTGCTGGTGGCCGACGAACATGGCGATTTCGGCGAGTACGTGCCCTACAACACCTGGCTGCCGCGCCCCGTGGCCGGCACCCAGGGGCTGGTCGCCACCGGCTGGCACAAGACCGTGGAAACCTACGGCGCTGCGCAGTTGCAAAAACGCTTCGAGGAACACGCCGGGCGCTGGATGAACGATCGCGACTTCGCCGCCTGGATCGCCGTGCGCAGCATCGCCAGCGCCGTTACCCGCCTGCGCGACGCCGAGCCCATGGCGGTCCGCAAGCTCTCGCTCTCCCCGGACCTGCCGCTCGATGGCTTCAAGGGCTACAAGCTCGGCTTCCGCCCCTGGGACGGCCAGCTGCGCCAGCCGATCCCGCTGGTGCAACCGCGTGCGCTGGTCAGCACCTCGCCGCAGGAAGGCTTCCTGCACCCTGCCAGCGAACTCGACAGCCTCGGCCTCGACGCACCGGAAAGCCAGTGCCATCTCGCCGACGCAAAGCCCTGACAAGAACCGTCCACGAGGACCTTGCCCATGCACCGCCTGCTTGCCCTGTCCATTGCGCTCAGCCTTGCCTCGCCGGCCTTCGCCGCCACCGCCTACGTCTCCAACGAGAAGGACAACAACCTCAGCGTCATTGACCTGGACAGCATGACCGTCACCGGCAGCATCGACACCGGCAAGCGCCCGCGCGGGCTCGCGCTGTCCCACGACAACAAGCTGCTCTATGTCTGCGCGAGCGACTCGGACACCGTGCAGGTGATCGACCTCGCCACGCGCAAGATCATCAGGCAGCTGCCTTCGGGCGCCGACCCCGAGCAGTTCGCCCTGCACCCCAATGACCGCTGGCTGTATGTCTCCAACGAGGACGATGCGCTGGTCACCGTGGTCGACACCCAGACCGCCCAGGTACTCGGGCAGATCGACGTCGGCGTCGAGCCCGAAGGCATGGCGGTAAGCCCCGACGGCAAGTGGGCGGTGAACACCAGCGAGACCACCAACATGCTGCACTGGATCGACACCTCGACCCAGAAGCTGGTGGACAGCACGCTGGTGGATCAGCGCCCGCGCCATGCCGAGTTCACCCACGATGGCTCGCAGGTCTGGGTCTCGGCGGAGATCGGCGGCACCGTCAGCGTGGTCGATACCGCCAGCCGCAAGATTCTCAAGACCCTGCGCTTCGCCATCCAGGGCGTACACCCGGACAAGGTGCAGCCGGTTGGCGTGCAGCTGACCGCCGACGGCAAGCTGGCCTTCGTTGCCCTCGGCCCGGCCAACCATGTGGCGGTGGTGGATGCGAAGACCTTCGAAGTGCTCGACTACCTGCTGGTGGGCCGTCGCGTCTGGCACCTGGCCTTTACCCCGGACGAGAAGACCCTGCTGGCCACCAACGGCGTCAGCGGCGACGTCTCGGTGATCGACGTGGCCTCGCGCAAGGTCGCCAAGTCGATCAAGGTCGGCCGCTACCCGTGGGGCGTGGTGGTGACGCCATGAACGCGCCCACCACGAACGCACTCAGCATGAATGCGCTGGCGGTCCGCGACCTCGGCTTCTCCTACGGCCCGCGCCGCGCCCTCGACGGCCTGGAATTCGAGCTGCCCGCCGGGCGCTTCACCGCCCTGCTGGGACCCAACGGCGCCGGCAAGTCCACCCTGGTCGCCCTGCTCACCCGCCTCTACGACCTGCAGCAGGGCGAGATCGACGTGCTCGGCTGCAGCCTTCGCCGCCAGCCGCGCCTGGCACTGCGGGAGCTGGGCGTGGTGTTCCAGCAGAGCACCCTGGACCTGGACCTGAGCGTGGAGCAGAACCTGCGCTACCACGCCGCCCTGCACGGCCTGCCGCGCAGCGTGGCGAACGAGCGGATCGACGCCGAACTGGCCCGCCAGCAACTGCTGGAACGCCGCCGCGACAAGGTCCGCGCGCTCAATGGCGGGCATCGCCGTCGGGTGGAAATCGCCCGCGCCCTGCTGCATCGCCCTCGCCTCCTGCTGCTCGACGAAGCCAGCATCGGCCTCGACCCGGCGGCGCGCCAGGCGCTCAATGAACACGTGCGCCGCCTGTGTCGGGAAGATGGGCTGGCGGTGCTCTGGGCCACCCACCTGCTCGATGAAGTCCGCAACGATGATGCGCTGCTGGTGCTCTACCGCGGCCGGCTGGTTGCCCGTGGCGAGGCGCGAGACGTCTGCGCCCCGGACGCCGGCAACCTGGAGCGCGCCTTCGAGCGCCTGACCCGCCTGGAGGCCTGCGCATGAGCGCCCTGGAGAATTCGCGCTTCGGCCCCGCCGCCTACTGGCAATGCCTGTGCGGCATCGTCATGCGCGAATGGCTGCGCTTCGTCCTGCAACGCTCGCGCTTTCTCAGCGCGCTGGTCCGCCCGCTGCTCTGGCTGCTGGTGTTCGCCGCAGGCTTTCGCGCCGCGCTGGGCATCTCGATCATCGAGCCGTACGACACCTACGTCACCTACGAGACCTACATCGTGCCGGGGCTGTGCTGCATGATCCTGCTGTTCAACGGCATGCAGGGTTCGCTGTCGATGGTCTACGACCGCGAGATGGGCAGCATGCGCGTGCTGCTGACCAGCCCGCTGCCGCGCGCCTTCCTGCTCGCCAGCAAACTGTTGGCGACTGCCCTGGTGTCGCTGCTGCAGGTCTATGCCTTCCTGCTCATTGCCTGGCTGTATGGCGTGCAGCCGCCGGCCATGGGACTGGTGGCAGCGCTGCCGGCACTGCTGCTGGCCGCCCTGCTGCTAGGCGCACTGGGGCTGCTGCTGTCCAACGGCATCCGCCAGCTGGAGAACTTCGCCGGGGTGATGAATTTCGTCATCTTCCCGCTGTTCTTCCTTTCCTCCGCCCTCTACCCACTGTGGAAGATGCGCGAGGCCAGCCAGTGGCTCTACTGGCTGTGCGCGCTGAACCCGTTCAGCCACGCCGTCGAGCTGGTGCGCTTCGCGCTGTACGAGCGCTTCAACCTGCCCGCCACCGGCATCTGCCTGGGCCTGACGCTGCTCTTCGCCAGCCTCGCGGTGTTGACCTTCAACCCGCAGCATGCCGCCCTGCGCAAGGGGTGAAACCTACTACTTTGGTACCGGTTCGCCCCTCCGGACGTCGAATTTCCAAAGCCGCACAGCCGGCATCTAATGGCTACTACAAGAAGAACCAACAGAGACTCCGCCATGCCTCGCCTTGCTATTGCTGTGCCCGGCTGCCTGGCCGCCTGCCTGCTCAGCCTGCCCCTCACGCTTGCGACCGCCCAGGCCGAGGAAACGCCGCTGTTCTCTGCCGACGGTTACCGCCAGGCCCAGTACCGCAGCCCGACTCCGCCTTCCGCCGACCACGCCACCACCCTCGACACCGCGGCCCTGCAGGCGCTGCTCAAACGCGAGCCGCGGACCCGGCTGGTGGATGTCTACCGCCGCACCTGGCTCAACGGCCAGTTCGTCGAGGACGAAAAACACCGCAACCTGCCCGGCAGCCTCTGGCTGGCCAACGTCGGCACCGGTAGCCTGGAGCCGCAGTGGCAGGCCTACTTCGAGCGGAATCTCTCCCATCTCACCGAGGGGGATGCCAAGCGCCCACTGGTCTTCTACTGCCGCTCCGACTGCTGGATGAGCTGGAATGCCATCCGCCGCGCACATGCGCTGGGCTACGCCAGCCTCTACTGGTACCGTGACGGTATCGACGCCTGGGAACAGGCCGGGCTGCCCCTGCAGGATGCACAACCGCAACCCCTTCCGTGACACCTGCTTCCGTGACACCAGCTTCCGTGACACCTGTAGTAGCCTGCGACCGCAAGCCGCTCGCCACCCATAACGACAACAACGAGGTGTAGGCCATGTACAAGATCCTGATCGCCGACGATCACCCGCTGTTCCGCGAAGCCATCCACAACGTCATCGCCGATGGCTTTCCTGGCAGCGAAGTGATGGAGACCGCCGACCTCGACAGCGCCCTGGGCCTGACCCAGGAACACGACGATCTCGACCTGATCCTGCTCGACCTCAATATGCCCGGCATGCATGGCCTGAACGGCCTGATGAGCCTGCGCAACGAAGCGCCGACCATCCCGGTGGTGATCGTCTCCGCCGAGCAGGACAAGCAGGTCGTCCTGCAGGCCATCACCTACGGCGCCGTCGGCTTCATCACCAAGTCCTCGCCACGGGTGCAGATGACCGAGGCCATCGAGCAGATCCTCAATGGCAACGTCTACCTGCCGTCGGACATCATCCGCACGCAGAAATCCTCGCCGCGGCGCAGCGGCCAGGACGACCACAGCATCCCGCCGGAACTGCTGCAGGCCTTGACCCGCAAACAGTTGCTGGTGCTGGAACGGATGACCAAGGGCGAATCGAACAAGCAGATCGCGTACAACCTGGAGATTGCCGAAACCACGGTGAAGGCCCACGTCTCCGCCATCCTGCGCAAGCTGAAAGTGCACAACCGCGTACAGGCCATCCTCTGCGCGGGCGATATCGACTTCGCCGCCTACCTTCGTCGTTGAAGCGAGGCCCGCCGATTCATAAAGTGCCGTTGCGACCGCTACCGGGAACCCCTCGATGCCCTCCACCCGCACCCTGAGCCTGAGCGGCCTGGCGATGATCGCCTTCGCCGGCAACTCCCTCCTTTGCCGCCTGGCCCTGAAGGCCACCAGCATCGACGCGGTGAGCTTTACCGGCATCCGCATCTTCTCGGGCGCCCTGGTGCTCGCGCTGCTGCTGAAACTGCGCCGCCGCGTGGCCGGCGAGGGCGGCAACTGGCGTGCGGCAGCGGCGTTGTTCGTCTATGCCGCGGCCTTCTCCTACGCCTACGTACAACTGGATGCCGGCACCGGCGCGCTGCTGCTGTTCGGCGCGGTGCAGGTGACCATGATCCTGGTCGGCCTGCTGCGCGGCGAAAGTCTGCGGGGGCAGGCGTTGGTGGGCTTCCTGCTGGCCCTGGGCGGACTGCTGGTGCAGTTGCTGCCCAGCGCCAGCGCGCCGCCTCTGGCGGGGGCGCTGCTGATGCTGCTGTCAGGCGTGGCCTGGGGGCTGTACTCGCTGCTCGGGCGCAAGGGCAGCGATCCGCTGGCGACCACTACCGGCAACTTCGTGCGCGCCATTGCCCTTGCCGCGGTGCTGGCGCTGTTGTTTCACGCCGATTTGCGGCTGGACACCCCCGGCGTCGTCTACGCCGCGCTATCCGGCGCGGTGGCCTCGGGGATCGGCTATGCCATCTGGTACAGCGCGCTGCCGGGCCTGTCGGCCATCCAGGGCGCGTCGGTGCAATTGAGCGTGCCGATCCTGGCCGCCCTTTCCGGTGCCGTGCTGCTGGGCGAGGCGATCAGCCTGCGCCTGGCGCTGGTGTCGTTGGCGGTGCTGGGCGGCATCGCCCTGATCCTGCTGGCCAAGGTGCGCGCGCCTGTCGCCGAGCGCGCCTGATCCTGTCCGTCCGGTTCCGAACGACAGAGTCCGCCTGTGGGACTCGGCGCCAGGTGCATAAAAAACGGCGCCCGAAGGCGCCGTTTCCTGTGCCGCATCAGCCGATCAGAGCGCCGACCAGCCGTCCATCTGGCCGCCCAGGTCGGCGGAGTGCTCGGACAGCAGCGCCGCGTAGCCACTGATGTGCTCGTAGGAGAGTTCCATCACCGGATAGGCCAGGACCTGCCAGGGCAGCTTGTCGTTGCCGTCGTACTCGGAGTACGCCACCTTCTGCCCGTTCTGCAGCAGCATGATGGCGAAGTCCAGGGCGGACTGCTCGTCCGGGAAGATCACCGCGAACTCCACCTCATGCTCGAGGGAGAGGTCTTCGCCGTCTTCCTGCAGGGCCCACAGGGCATCGCCGATTTCGTCTTCCGGGAAAAGCTGCTTGTCGCGGCTCATGTCACTGCTCCAATTCGATTTACAAAGTGCCCGGTGTGGGCACGCCCGCGCAGGATACCCGTCCTGCATGACAGATGCCGGAAAACTTCGCCGGCACCATCGTCTTTCGTGATGTTCACCATCACGGCGTTTCACTTCCGCCCTCGCCGGCTCAGCGCGACGATGCGTCCATCGGGCCTGCGCCCTCCCACATCGAGCCTGCGACCATGCACAGCACCGACGAGGCGTACCGCATCACCTACATCACCCTGGACGAGGTGCAATTGCACTTCGAGACCCAGGTCGCCGTCACCGACGAGGAAGGCGGACTTGCCCTGCACAACGCCACCACCCTGCCCGAAGAACGCCGGGTACTGCGCGAGCTGATCCGCGAGGCGCACGAACGGCAGGCCCTGGTCGCCTGATCTCAGGAAAGCTTAGACCCTGAACGGCAAATGCCCCGCTCATGCGGGGCATTTGCCTTCGGGGGCGGGACTCAGGCCTGCAACTGATTGCCGATCGGCAAGGTGCGGATACGCTTACCGGTCGCCGCGAACAGCGCATTGGCCAGCGCCGGCGCCAGGGGCGGCACGCCGGGCTCGCCAACACCGGTTGGCGGCTCGGCCGACGGCACGATGTGCACCTCCACCACCGGCATCTCATTGATCCGCAGGACCTGGAAGTCGTGGAAGTTGGACTGGTCGACTTTGCCGTCGGTCAGGGTGATGGCACTGTGCAATGCCGCCGACAGGGCGAAGCCGATGCCGCCTTCCATCTGTGCCTTGATCACGTCGGGGTTGATCGCCAGGCCGCAATCCACCGCGCAGACCACGCGATCGACCTTGAAGCTCTTGTCGGCCTTGCAGGTCACTTCCACCACCTGGGCGACGAAGCTGCCGAACGACTCGTGCACGGCGATGCCGCGGCCGCGCTGCTCACCGTCCTTGCCCTTTTCCAGCGGCGCCAGCCAGTTCGCCCGCTGCGCCACCAGTTCCAGCGCGCCGCGATGCCGTGGGTGCTTCTCCAGCAGCCTGCGGCGGAACTCATACGGGTCCTGCTTGGCGGCGATGGCGGCTTCATCGATCAGCGTCTCGGTGGAGAACGCCGTGTGGGTGTGGCCCACCGAGCGCCACCATTGGGTCGGCACCGTGACGTTGTCCGCCAGCGCCTGCTCGACGCGCAGGTTGGGCACGGCGTAGGGCAGATCGGCGGCCCCCTCCACGGCGATCTTGTCGACGCCGTCCTTGACCATGAACTTCTCGAACGGCGTGCCGACGATGAAGGACTGCCCCACCAGCCGCTGCTCCCAGCCCACCAGGTTGCCCTGGGCATCCACCGCCAGCCGCGCGCGGTGCAGGAAGGCTGGACGGTAATAGCCGCCACGGGTGTCGTCCTCGCGGGTCCAGACCATCTTGATCGGCACCTTCACGCCCTGTGCGCGGGCGGCCTGGGCAATCGCTGCGGCCTCCAGCACGTAGTCCGAATGCGGATTGGCGCGGCGGCCGAAGCTGCCGCCGGCGTACAACTGGGTGATGCTCACCTGCTCGGGCTGCAGGCCCAGCAGTTGCGCCACGGCCCCCTGGTCGCCGGTCTGCCACTGTTCGCCGTTCCAGATCTGGCAGCTGTCTTCCTTGAGGAAGACCAGGCAGTTCAGCGGCTCCATGGCGGCGTGGGCGAGATAGGGGAACTGGTATTCGGCCTCGATCAGGTGCGCCGGCTTCTCCAGCGCCTTGCCGATGTCGCCCTCGTTGCGCGCCACGAGGCCCGGCTTGCTGGCCATGTCACGGTACTGGGCGAAGATTTCCTTGCTGCCCATCTTGAAGGCCTTGCTTTCGTCCCACTCGACCTGCAGCGCGTCACGCCCCTGGCGCGCGGCCCAGGTGTTCTTCGCCAGCACCGCGACGCCAGCAAAGCGCCGCTCGCTGCCGGGGAACTGCACCACCTCCACCACACCGGGCACGGCCTTGGCCTTGCTTGCGTCGATCTTCGCCGGCACCCCGCCGAAGCGCGGCGGGTGGGCGACCACCGCCACCAGCATGTCCGGCAGATGCACGTCCTGGGTGAACTGCGCGGTGCCGTCGGTCTTCGACGGGCTGTCCTTGCGCGGCAGCTTGACCTGGCCGATCAGCTTGAAGTCCGTCGGGTCCTTCAGCTTCACATCCGCCGGCACCGGCTGCTTCGCCGCGGCCTCGGCCAACTCGCCGAAGCTCGCCTTGTGCCCGGAAGCCGGATGGGTGACGACGCCGTCGTGCACCTCGATCTGCGCCGCCGGTACCTTCCACTGCTCCGCCGCTGCCCCCACCAGCATGGCGCGGGCGCTGGCGCCGGCCTTGCGCATCTGTTCGAAGGAGTTGGCCATGGCATTGCTGCCGCCGGTGCCCTGCAGGTTGCCGAAGGCCAGGTTGGCGTAGCGCTTGGCGTCCGCCGGTGCGCCTTCGACCTGCACGTGGCTCCAGTCGGCGTCCAGTTCCTCGGCCACCAGGGTAGCCAGGCCGGTGTAGCTGCCCTGGCCCATTTCCACGTGTTTGGCGATCACGGTAACGGTGCCGTCCGGGGCAATGCGGACGAAAGCGTTCGGTTCGAAATCGCTGGCCGCCTGGGCGTCACCCAGCTTACCCAGCAGCGGCGCGAAATAGATGCCCAGGGCCAGGCCACCGGCGCCGCGCAGGAAGCTGCGACGGCTGACGTTGAGGATGCTGCCGGGCTGCGCCGGCTTTTCGTCGATTCGGGGTTCGAGCATGACTTCGGTCCTCAAGCCAGGGTCTGGGCGGCGTCGTGGATCGCCGCGCGGATCCGCGCATAGGTGGCGCAGCGGCAGATGTTGCCGCTCATGGCGGCATCGATGTCGGCGTCGCTGGGCTTCTTGTTCGAGGCCAGCAACGCGGTGGCCGACATGATCTGGCCGGACTGGCAGTAGCCGCACTGCACCACATCGAGCTTACGCCAGGCTTCCTGCACAGCCTTGCCGGCAGCCTGCTCGGCCACCGCCTCGATGGTAGTGATCTTCTTGCCGGCCACCGCTGCCAGCGGGGTGACGCAGGAACGCGTCGGCTGGCCATCGATGTGCACGGTGCAGGCGCCGCACAGCGCCATGCCGCAGCCGTACTTGGTGCCGGTCAGCCCGGCGACGTCGCGGATGGCCCAGAGCAGCGGCATCTCGCCGGGGGCGTCGAGCTCGTGGTCCTTGCCGTTCAGGTTCACGGTAATCATCAGGAGGTTCACCTCTTTATTCTGGATATGAAAAGCCGGGTGATGGAATGCGGGTGGTCACAGGAGCGAAGCGCAACGGCTTCGACACGCAATGGATTAAGCCTAGGCGCAAGCGCAGGCGGGTGCCGCGACGATACGCGAGGAAGGTGCCGAGCGGTTTGCCTGGTTCTCTTGAGGCTTGCCTGATTCTGCGCAGGGTGTGACGGGATGTGAATCGCGTAGCCGGCGAGCAATCGCGGACGGAGTCCGCTCCTACCCTCCCGCCACGCACGGTGCTGCTTTTGTAGGGGCGGACTCCGTCCGCGATCGGCTTCAGGCCGCACCGCAGCAACACGAGGGTTCGCGAGCAAGCTCGCTCCTACAAGGAGGCCGGAAAGGCCGTGCGCATAAAAAAGCCACTCCGAAGAGTGGCTCTTTCAGCTACGGATGACGGATCACTCCGGCATCTTCATCACCACACGGCCGCCGCCCGGGCAGGTTTCCATGTAGTAGTTGGCGTCGCGGTACTGGGCGAAGTCGAACACCCGGTCGATGCTCGGCTTGAGCAGCTGGTCGGCGGTCATCTGGTTGATCGCGGTCAGCGCCCGTTGCACGGCTTCGTCGTTGCGGGTCAGGCCGATCTCCGGTTGCCCGGTGAAGTCCAGCACGCAGTGACGGTAGAACTGCAGGTGCTTCTTGAACGCCGCGCAAGCCGGGAAGGCTGCGTCATTGCCACCGTTGATGCCGTAGAGGATCAGCTTGCCGCGCTGTGCGGCCACGTCACCCAGCAGTTTCATCTGCGGGCCGGCGCACTGGTCGAGGACGATCTCCACGCCTTCACCCTTGGTGAAGCGCTCGACTTCCAGCACCAGGTCCTGCTCCTCGGTGTAGATGATCTTGTCCGCACCCAGGCCCTTGAGGAACTCACGGGTTTCCTCGTGGCTGGTGGTGGCGATCACCTGGGCGCCGAGCGCCTTGGCCAGCTGCACCGCCTGCGGAGCCAGGCAATGACCGGCCTCGGTGATCAACACACGCTGGCCGGGCTTGATCTGCGCCAACTCCACCAGGGCGAAGTACGAATACAGCAGGCCGGTGTAGTGCACCGCGGCTTCGACCGGGCTCAACACCTCGGGATAACGGGTCAGCGAGGTGCGCGGCACGATGACGTGGTCGCCCCAGGCCGGGTACAGGTTCGGCGAGTTCGCCGGGAAACTGGCCACCGCCACGCCGGGCTCGAGGTCTTCCACGCCCTCGCCCACGGCTTCGACGATGCCGGAGAGTTCATAACCGATGCCCGCCGGCAGCTTGGCCTGATCCGGGGCGAGGTTCTGCCGCCAGAGCACGTCGCGCCAACTGACCCCCAGTGCCTGGGTACGGACCAGCACTTCACCCGGCCCCGGTTGCGGGGTCGGCATTTCCTCGATCTTCAGGACCGAGGCGTCACCGAACTGGTGGAAACGGATCATGCGGGACATCACATACCTCGCCTTAATAGTGCTCATAGCCACGGACTCTATCCGGGCTTTAGGGGTGACGCCACCGTTCACCGTTGATAGTTGACATAAATGGCGATGATTCGGCCCGCCTTGAAAGCCTTGTCCGGCGCGGCCGCAAGGCTCTGCGCCGGGGCTGTCCACGAGGCAGCGGTGGCTCTGTTCATACAGAGTCAGACCACATCGCCTGGGCGAGATTCTCATTAAAAAAGTGGAAATTGATCAAGGACTTATCTGACAGACTTGACTCAGGACACGCTCGGCCTCACTTTTCCCCCATCGCCAGGGAGTCCCCATGAACCGCAACGACCTCCGCAAGGTTGACCTCAACCTGTTGATCGTTTTCGAGACGCTGATGCATGAGCGCAGCGTGACCCGCGCCGCGGAGAAGCTTTTCCTCGGCCAGCCGGCGATCAGCGCGGCCCTGGCGCGCCTGCGCGGTCTGTTCGACGATCCGCTGTTCGTACGCACCGGGCGCAGCATGGAGCCCACCGCGCGGGCGCAGGAAATCTTCGGCCACCTCTCGCCAGCGCTGGACTCCATCTCCACCGCCCTGAGCCGCGCCGCCGACTTCGACCCGGCCACCAGCAAGGCGGTGTTCCGCATCGGCCTGTCCGATGACGTGGAGTTCGGTCTGCTGCCGCCGCTGCTGCGCCGCCTGCGTTCCGAGGCACCGGGCATCACTCTGGTGGTGCGCCGCGCCAACTACCTGTTGATGCCGCAGCTGCTGTCCTCCGGGGAAATCTCCGTTGGCGTGAGCTACACCGACGAGCTGCCGGCCAACGCCAAGCGCAAGACCCTGCGCCGCAGCACCTGGAAGATCCTGCGCGCCGACTCGATCCCCGGCGCGCTGACCCTCGACGACTACTGCGCGCGCCCGCACGCGCTGGTGTCCTATGCCGGCGACCTGGACGGCTTCGTCGACCAGACCCTCGCCGAGATGGACCGCAAGCGCCAGGTGGTGCTGGCCGTGCCGCAGTTCGTCGGCCTCGCCCAGTTGCTGGCCGGCACCGACATCATCGCCACCGTGCCCGAGTACGTGGCCCTGGCGCTGACCGCCGCCGGCGGCCTGCGCGCCGAGGAGCCGCCCTTCCCCACACGTCTGGCCGAACTCTCCATGGTCTGGCGCGGCGCCCAGGACCAGGACCCGGCCGAGCGCTGGCTGCGCTCGCGCATCACCATGTTCGTGGGTGACCCCGACAGCCTCTGACGCAACTCCCTCCGTATCCCGCCTGCAGGGCGCATAACCCGGAACGGGTTATCCGCCGGCACCGACGCGGCGGATAACGCCCGAGGCGTTATTCGCCCTACGTAACGCTGCTTGCGGGCAATCTGCGTGCCCATTCCTTCTATCTATTCATGCGCATGGCGCAAAGGCTTTTATCACTCCACGTGATAATCAAAATGCACTCGTTCGATTAGTTCCCGAGCGCCCCCTTGCGCAGACTCCGCTCCATCAGAAATCCCAAAACCAATTAGATCGCCGGAGTCTTTTCCATGGAGCGAAATCTGAACACCTTGCGTATTCCGTTGGCGTTGGCCGCCGTGCTGGTTCTCAGCGCGTGCGGCAAGGGCCAGGAGGCGGCACAGAACATGGCCGCCCCCAAGGTCAGCGTGGCGGACGTCATCGAACAACCGATCAACGAATGGGACGAGTTCACCGGCCGCCTGGAGGCGCCGGAATCCGTCGAACTGCGTCCACGCGTCTCCGGCTACATCGACCGCGTCGCCTTCCGTGAAGGCGCGCTGGTGAAGAAAGGCGACCTGCTGTTCCAGATCGACCCGCGGCCGTTCCAGGCCGAGGTGCATCGCCTGGAAGCCCAGCTGCAACAGGCTCGCGCCAACCAGACCCGCACCGTCAACGAAGATGCCCGTGGCGTACGCCTGCGCGCCACCAACGCCATCTCCGCGGAACTGGCCGACGCCCGCAGCGCCGCCGCCGCCGAAGCCAAGGCGGTGGTCGCCGCGACCCAGGCGGAACTGGACAATGCCCGCCTGAACCTGTCCTTCACCCAGATCACCGCGCCCATCGACGGCCGCGTCTCGCGCGCCGAAGTCACTGCCGGCAACCTGGTCAACAGCGGCCAGACCCTGCTGACCACCCTGGTCTCCACCGACAAGGTCTACGCCTACTTCGACGCCGACGAACGCGTCTACCTGAAATACGTCGACCTCGCCCGCAAGGGCGGCCCGGACGCCCGTGGCACCAGCCCGGTGTACCTGGGCCTGACCGGCGAGGATGGCTTCCCCCACCAGGGCCGCCTGGACTTCCTCGACAACCAGGTCAACCCCAAGACCGGCACCATCCGTGGCCGCGCCGTGTTCGACAACGCCGCCAACCAGTTCACCCCCGGCCTGTACGCCCGCATCAAGCTGGTCGGCAGCGGCACCTACCCCGCCGCGCTGATCAAGGACGAAGCGGTCGGCACGGACCTGGGCAAGAAGTTCGTGCTGGTGCTCGACAAGGACAGCAAGGTGCAATACCGCGGCATCGAGCTGGGCCCGAAACTCGAAGGCCTGCGCATTGTCCGCAGCGGCCTGGTGAAGGGTGACCGCATCGTGGTCAACGGCCTGCAACGGGTTCGCCCCGGCGCCCAGGTCGATGCCCAGGGCGTGGAGATGGCCAGCAAGGAAACCCTCGCCAACCTCGAGAACCAGCGTCGCGCGCTGGAGAGCTTCGAGGCGCCGAAAGTCGCCGAGAAATCCGCCAAGCCGGGTGCTCCGCGCGGCTGACCCGCAACCCGTAATCCATGAACTGATGTACCGGGCCCTGTCCCACCAGGGCCTTGGGTGACCTTTGTCCCGGGTTTGGCGAACGATGCGTTCGCGACAGGAACCAGCCATGAACTTTTCCCAATTCTTCATCCAGCGGCCGATCTTCGCCGCCGTGCTCTCGCTGATCATCCTGATCGGCGGGGCCATCTCGCTGTTCCAGCTACCGATCAGCGAATACCCCGAGGTGGTGCCGCCCACCGTGGTGGTGCGCGCCAACTTCCCCGGGGCCAACCCCAAGGTGATCGGCGAGACCGTTGCCGCGCCGCTGGAACAGGCCATCACCGGCGTCGAGAACATGCTCTACATGTCCTCGCAGTCCACCGCCGACGGCAAGATGACCCTGACCATCACCTTCGCCCTGGGCACCGACCTGGACAATGCGCAGGTGCAGGTGCAGAACCGCGTGACCCGCACGCAGCCCAAGCTGCCCGAGGAAGTCACCCGTATCGGCATCACTGTCGACAAGGCCTCGCCCGACCTGACCATGGTCGTGCACCTGACCTCGCCGGATAACCGCTACGACATGCTCTACCTGTCCAACTACGCCATCCTCAACATCAAGGATGAGCTGGCGCGCCTGGAGGGCGTGGGCGACGTGCAGCTGTTCGGCATGGGCGACTACTCCCTGCGCGTATGGCTGGATCCGAACAAGGTCGCCTCGCGCAATCTGACCGCCACCGACGTGGTCGCCGCGATCCGCGAGCAGAACCGCCAGGTCGCCGCCGGTGCGCTCGGCGCCCCGCCGGCGCCTACCGACACCAGCTTCCAGCTGTCGATCAACACCCAGGGTCGCCTGGTCACCGAGGAAGAGTTCGAGAACATCATCATCCGCAGCGGCCCGGACGGCGAGATCACCCGCCTGAAGGACATCGCCCGGGTCGAGCTCGGCTCCAGCCAGTACGCCCTGCGCTCGCTGCTGGACAACCAGCCGGCGGTCGCCATCCCGATCTTCCAGCGTCCCGGCTCCAATGCCATCGCCATCTCCAACCTGGTGCGCGAGAAGATGGCCGAGCTGAAGAAGGACTTCCCCCAGGGCGTGGACTACTCCATCGTCTATGACCCGACCATCTTCGTCCGTGGCTCCATCGAGGCGGTGGTGCACACCCTCTTCGAAGCCCTGATCCTGGTGGTGCTGGTGGTCGTGCTGTTCCTGCAGACCTGGCGCGCCTCGATCATCCCGCTGGCCGCCGTGCCGGTGTCGCTGATCGGTACCTTCGCAGTGATGCACGCCTTCGGCTTCTCGCTCAACGCGCTGTCGCTGTTCGGCCTGGTACTGGCCATCGGCATCGTGGTGGACGACGCCATCGTGGTGGTGGAGAACGTCGAGCGGAACATCGGGCTCGGCCTCACGCCCGTCGAGGCGACCAAGCGCGCCATGAAGGAAGTGACCGGACCAATCATCGCCACCGCGCTGGTGCTGTGCGCCGTGTTCATTCCCACCGCGTTCATCTCCGGCCTCACCGGGCAGTTCTACCGGCAGTTCGCCCTGACCATCGCAATATCGACGGTGATCTCCGCGTTCAACTCGCTGACCCTGTCGCCGGCGCTGTCCGCCGTGCTGCTCAAGGGACACCACGAGCCGAAGGACCGCTTCTCGGTGCTGCTCGACAAGCTGCTGGGCGGCTGGCTGTTCCGTCCGTTCAACCGCTTCTTCGACCGCGCCAGCCACGGCTATGTCGGTACCGTCACCCGCGTGCTGCGTGGCAGTTCGATTGCGCTGATTCTCTACGCGGGACTGATCGGCCTGACCTACCTGGGCTTCTCCAGCACCCCGACCGGCTTCGTGCCGCAACAGGACAAACAGTACCTGGTGGCCTTCGCACAACTGCCCGACGCCGCCACGCTGGATCGCACCGAAGCGGTGATCAAGCGCATGTCGGACATCGCCGGCAAGCACCCCGGCATCGAGCACACCGTGTCCTTCCCGGGCCTGTCGATCAACGGTTTCACCAACAGCCCCAACAGCGGCATCGTCTTCACCCCGCTCAAGGACTTCAGCGAGCGTAAAGGCCCGGGCATGTCGGCCAACGAGATCGCCGCCGAGCTGAACAAGCAGTTCGCGGATATCCAGGACGCCTACATCGCGATCTTCCCGCCGCCGCCGGTACAGGGGCTGGGAACCATAGGCGGCTTCCGCCTGCAGATCGAGGACCGTGGCAACGCCGGTTACGAGGAGCTCTACGCACAGACCCAGAACATCCTCAACAAGGCCCGCGCGCTGCCGGAGCTCAACCCCATGTCGGTGTTCACCAGCTACCAGGTGAACGTGCCGCAGGTGGATGCTGCCATCGACCGCGAGAAGGCCAAGACCCACGGGGTTGCGATCAGCGACATCTTCGACACCCTGCAGGTCTACCTGGGCTCGCTGTACGCGAACGACTTCAACCGCTTCGGCCGCACCTATCAGGTGAACGTCCAGGGCGAGCAGCAGTTCCGTCTCGAACCCGAGCAGATCGGCCAGCTGAAGGTGCGCAACAACCTGGGTGAAATGGTCCCGCTGGCCACCTTCATCAAGATCAGCGACACCGCAGGTCCCGACCGGGTGATGCACTACAACGGCTTCATCACCGCCGAGATCAACGGCGCCGCCGCACCGGGCTACAGCTCCGGCCAGGCCGAGGCCGCCATCGAGCGCCTGCTCAAGCAGGAGCTGCCCAACGGCATGACCTACGAATGGACCGAGCTGACCTACCAGCAGATCCTCGCCGGCAACTCCGCGATCTACGTGTTCCCGCTCTGCGTGCTGCTCGCCTTCCTGGTGCTGGCCGCGCTGTATGAAAGCTGGGGCCTGCCGCTGGCGGTGATCCTGATCGTGCCGATGACCCTGCTGTCGGCCATCGCCGGCGTGATCCTGTCCGGTGGCGACAACAACATCTTCACCCAGATCGGCCTGATCGTACTGGTGGGCCTGGCGTGCAAGAACGCGATCCTGATCGTCGAGTTCGCCAAGGACAAACAGGATGAAGGCATGGACCGCCTGAGCGCGGTACTGGAAGCCTGCCGCCTGCGTCTGCGGCCGATCCTGATGACTTCCATCGCCTTCATCATGGGCGTGGTGCCCCTGGTACTGTCGTCCGGCGCCGGCGCCGAAATGCGCCATGCCATGGGTGTCGCGGTGTTCTCCGGGATGCTCGGCGTGACCTTCTTCGGCCTGCTGCTGACTCCGGTCTTCTATGTGCTGATCCGCCGCTTCATGGAAGCCCGCGAAGCGAAGAAACAGGCGCAGCGAGCGCGCATCGCCCAGAGCCAACCTAACAACAGCGAGGCCCATCAGGCATGAGCGTCATGACCATCAATGCTCTGAGCAAGAGTGCAGTGAAACTGTTCGTGCCCACCCTGCTCGCGCTGGCCCTCAGCGCGTGCATGGTCGGCCCCGACTACCAGAAGCCGGACACCGCGCCGGCCCAACTGGACAGCAACGCCCAGGCACAGGACTACGACCGCAGCCGCTTCGAAGACGCCTGGTGGAAGCAGTTCGACGATCCGGTGCTGACCCAGCTGGTCGACCAGGCGCTGAAGGAAAACCGCGAGCTGCGCGTGGCCTATGCCCGCGTGCTGGCTTCGCGGGCAATCCGCGACGACGTGGCCAATGACCGCTTCCCCACGGTCACCAGCCGCGCCGAAGGCCAGGTCGGCAAGGGCCAGGTGCCCGGCCAGACCGAGGACCGGGTCAACCAGGAGCGCTACGACCTGGGCCTGGACATGATCTGGGAAGTCGACCTGTTCGGCCGCGTGCGCCGCCAGCTGGAATCCAGCGACGCGCAGAGCGAAGCCATGGTCGCCGACCTGCAGCAGCTGCAGGTCAGCCTGATCGCCGAGCTGGCCGATGCCTACGGACAACTGCGCGGTGCGCAACTGCGCGAGAACATCGCCAGGAGCAACCTGGAAAACCAGCGCGAGTCCCGCGACCTGACCATCCAGCTACGCGACGCCGGTGTCGGCAGCGAGCTGGACGTGCAACGCGCCGAAGCCCGCCTGGCTTCCACCGAAGCCAGCGTGCCGCAATTGCAGGCCGAGGAAGTGCGCCAGCGCAACCGCATCGCCACCCTCCTCGGCCAGCGCCCGGACGCGCTCTCCGTGGACCTTTCGCCGAAGAAGCTGCCGGCCATCGCCAAGGCCCTGCCGATTGGCGACCCAGGCGAGCTGCTGCGCCGCCGGCCGGACGTCGCCTCCGCCGAACGCCGCCTCGCGGCCGCCACCGCGGACGTGGGCGTAGCCACCGCCGACCTGTTCCCGAAAGTCAGTCTCGGCGGCTTCCTGGGCTACACCGCCGGCCGGGGTTCGCAGATCGGCTCGTCCGCCGCCAGCGCCTGGGGCGTGGCACCGAGCATCACCTGGGCGGCTTTCGACCTGGGCAGCGTGCGGGCCCGCCTGCGCGCCTCCAAGGCCGATGCCGACGGCGCCCTGGCGACCTACGAGCAGCAGGTGCTGCTGGCCCTGGAGGAGTCGTCGAACGCCTTCAGCGACTACGGCAAGCGCCAGCAACGCCTGGTGTCACTGGTGCGCCAGTCCGAAGCCAGCCGCAACGCCGCCGAGCAGGCCGGCCTGCAATACCGCGAAGGCACCGTGGACTTCCTCAATCTGCTGGACGCCGAGCGCGAGCAATTGGCCGCCGAGGACGCCCAGGCCCTGGCGGAAGTCGACGTGTATCGCGGCATCGTGGCGATCTACAAGGCCCTTGGCGGCGGCTGGCAGCCGACGCCGGCGGCCTGACCGGTCCTCCCCGGTCGGGAATCTCTCGACCGTTCTGGCCCTGCGGTCTGACGCTCCGGACCGTGGGGCTTTTTTATGCCCGCCGCCCTGTGGTTCCCGCGCAGCGCGTCACTTTCTGCCGTGCGAAAGCAAGTGCAAAAGGACGCCGGTTAGAGAATCTGTCAGAAACCTAGATATCGATCAGTATTTTCCGATAGCAAACGAAAATAAGCTGAAGCTGGTTCGAATTCAGAATTCACTGACGTCAGGAATCAGGGAAGCCGCGCAGTGCTCAACAACGAGGTCGAGAGAAGCCCACCCCCGTCCAGCAACGCCGAGCTGCGCCAACTGCTCCTCGGAATCAGGCGCGGCGATGTCATCCACCCTCGACTGAAGCGGCTGCTGGTTCACCTCGGATTCGCCGAACTGCGTGGCCTGCAGCTGACCCTTACCGGCAAGGGCCGCCTCCTGCTGGAGGCCTGAGCTTGGGCTGAGCGCCCCGTGCCGTTATGATCCGGGCCGGCTTGCCAGGGATCAAAGGAGTTCGGCCCTGCTCTGGCCTAGACTTTCCATATCGGATAATTCAGACAAGGACATGCCGTGGACGCCACTGCCCATTTCATCCCGCTGGACCCCACGTCCCTCTTCATCACCCTCGCCATCATCGTCTTCGGGATGTTCATGCTGGGCATCGGCTTCACCATCCGCCATCGCCCGGTGGGCGTGTTCCTGATGTGGGTCGGCACGCTGAGCATGCTGTCGATCATCGGCTACCGCATCTATATAGCGACGTCGGTCTAGGCATCCCGGCCGCCTGAAAGCCATCGCGGACGAAGTCCGCTCCTACGCAGGCCTTCACCATTCGTAGGAGCGGACTCCGTCCGCGATTGGCTTCCGACAACGTTGAACTTCGCCTATTTCTCCATTGCCCGCGCGTAGCCCCTGGGGGAGAAGCGCAGGGTCACGCCCAGCATCAGCACCACCGACACCGCCAGCAGGATCCAGGACGCCTGGAAACTGCCGGTGCTGTCGCGCAGAGCGCCGGTGACGTAGGGCACGATGCCGGTGACGATGAAGCCGATGCCCTGCACGAAGGCCGCCAGCCGCCCGGCCGCGCCAGCGTCGGCGAGGTGATCCAGGGTCAGGGTCAGGCTCAGCGCGAAGCAGGCGCCCAGGCCGTAGCCGATCATCGCCACCCAGATGCCCGGCAGGTGCAGTGGCGCGCAGATCAGCCCGATGAACCCGGCGAGCTGGATCAGCAGGCACAGGCACAGCCAGCCACGACGGTCCAGCGAACGGCGGATCAGCAGCGGGATGGTCAGCGCGGCGATCACCTGGAAGATGGTCATCAGGCCGATCAGCTGGCCACTGGCCTGGGCCGTCCAGCCGAGCTGGCGGTAATACACCGGCAGCCAGGCCACCATGCTGGTGTAGCCGCCGTTGATCAGACCGAAATACAGCGCCAGCAGCCAGGCGCGGCGGCTGCCGAAATAGTGCTGGGCCTTCTGCCGCGGCGGCGCAGCCACCGGCGTCTCGCGCGGGCGCGCCACCGTCCACAGCAGCAGGCCGACAAGGGCCAGCAGCAGCCAGGCGCCGAGACCGTCCTGCCAGCGGTGGAAGTGCTCCGACACCACCGGCGCCAGTACCGCCGCGCTACCGCCGCCGGCCATCAGCGATGCCGAATACAGGCCCATGGCGGACGGCACCTTGTGCGGGAACCAGCGCTTGATCACGCCGGGCACGAACGCCTGGATCACCGCTACGCCACAGCCCGCCAGCACCGCGCTGGCGATCAGGGCGAAACCGCTGTCCAGCAGCAGCCGCCAGAAGCACGCCGCGCCGATGGCCAGCAGGCCGAGCACCATGCCCCGGCTCTCGCCCAGGCGCGGGCCGACCCACGGCAGGCCCAGGGCGAACAGGCCCATGCACAGCACCGGCAGCACCGTCAGCATCGACAGGCCCTGGAAGCCCAGGCCGGTGGCGTCGTGGATGTCGGCCAGCAGCGGGCCGATGGAGGTGAGGATCGGCCGCAGGTTGATGCCCAGCGCGACTATCACCAGCAGGCCGATCCAGCCGGCGTGGCTGCTCTGCCCCGCCGCTTCTTCCTGCGCCGGCAGGGCCATGCCACGGCTCATGAGTGGTGTTCCTGCCAAGCGTTGTACAGACCGTCCTCGCCGCTTGGACGCAGAAGGCGCAGTGGTACGGATTGCCACTGCGGCGGCTGCGTCATCTGCTGATAGACCGCCGAGGTGGACAGGCCGAAGGGCTCCCCATCGTCATTGGAGTAGGCAAAGTACGCGCCCTCCACGCCGCACAGGTGCATGGCCGCCAGGCACATCGGGCAGGGGTGGCCGCTGGCGTAGATCACGCAGCCCTCCAGGCGCGAGCTGCCCAGCGCCGCCGAGGCGCGGCGGATCGCCAGCAGCTCGGCGTGGGCGGTGGGGTCGAAATCCAGGTGAATGGAATTGGCGGCGCGGGCGATCACCCGCCGGTCCTTGACCAGCACGGCGCCAAACGGGCGGCCACCGGCCTCGATGTTGTCGCGGGCCAGTTGCAGGGCCTCGCGCATGAAGACTTCGTGTGACATGGCAGTTTCCAGCGAATCGGTTCGATCAATGCGCGCCAGCGGCTTCCAGCATCCTGGCGATGCGGGTCTGGTTGCGCTGGCGGGCGTGTTGCAGCGGCGTGACGCCGTCGTTGTCGGCCAGGTTCAGGTTCGCCCCGGCTTCTATGAGTAGTTTGACGATGGCCTGGTGGCGCGGGCCGCCGTCGCTGAGCAGGATGGCTTCGAGCAGCCCGGTCCAGCCCAGCTTGTTGACGTGATCGGGGTCGACGCCGGCCTGGAGCAGCATCGCTACCACCTCCACATGGCCGCGCTCGCAGGCCGGGATCAGCGCCGTGCCGCCGTAGCGGTTGGTGCTGCGCAGGTCGGCGCCGTGGGCCAGGGTCAGCTGAAGGATTTCCAGACGCCCGGCCGCACCGGCCAGCAGGTAGGCGCTGTCGTGGAGGCGGTTCTGCCGGTTGACGTCGGCACCAGCGGCAATCAGCAGCCGTGCAACTTCCACACGGTTGCCAGCGGTGGCGAGCAACAGCGGCGTATTCCCCTGCCCGTCGCTGACATCCACGGGTACGCCGCGTTTGAGCAGAGCCGCCACCTCGGCGTCGCGCCCGTGACTGGCCGCGCCCAGCAGCGCGTCTGCGGCGGCGCGGCCGTGCACGTCCTCGGTCTGAACAGTCGGCATATCCATCGGCGCTCCCCCGTGTTGGCTGTCGTGCCTCTCATCGAGGCATGCAGTATGACGAAGGGATGCTCTATGCTGAAATTAAATAGAAACATGACTTTCAGTGGGAATCGAAATGCTTGATCCGAACCTGCTGCGCAGCTTCGTGATGGTGGTGGATGCCGGCAACTTCACCCGCGCCGCCGAGTTGCTGCACCTCACCCAGTCCACCGTCAGCCAGCAGATCCTGCGGCTGGAGCAGAGCCTGGACTGCCGCCTGCTGGACCGCAGCCAGCGCCAGGTGCTGCCCACCGAACAGGGGGAAAGGCTGCTGGGTTATGCCCGGCGTATTCTCGAACTGGGCTCGGAAGCGCGCGAGGCGCTGAGCAGCGAGCACAGCGAGGGCGTGTTGCGCCTGGGGATGCCGGAGGACTTTGCCGGCGAACGGATGATGCCGTTGCTGGCGGCCTTCAGTGCCGAACGGCCGCGGCTGCGCCTGGAGGTGTCCAGCGGCCTCAGTCAGGAGCTGCTGCGCCAGTACCGCGGCGGCGAGCTGGACCTGGCGCTGGTCAAGCAATGGGGCGCGGACAGCGACTGCCTCGCCCACTGGCCCGAACCCCTGGCCTGGCAGGACAGCGCGGCAACCCCTGCCGCCGCCCGCGACCCACTGCCGCTGGTGGTGTTCCCATTGGGGGCGCTGTATCGCCAGGAGATGATCCACGCCCTGGAAGCCAGCGGCCGGCGCTGGCGCATCAGCTACAGCAGCGCCAGCCTGGCCAGTCTTTCAGCGGCGGTAGCGGCAGGCATGGGCGTCAGCCTGCTGCCTTTGCGCGGCCGCCATGAGGGTCACCGCGTGCTGACCGCCGAGGAAGGTTTCGCACCCATCGAGGGACTGGAACTGGCGCTTTATGCGCGCCCGGAACTGGGCAGTGCCGGTCGCAGCCTGTGCGAGCAATTGCGCGAGCTGTGCGCGCAACTGGCAGCGGTAGCCGTGTAGCGTCGGGCTCAGGCCGGAGCGCCGAGACGCTCGAGGAATTGCTCGGCCGGCACCGGCTTGCCGAGCAGGAAACCCTGCAGCGAGTCGCAGCCCAGCCGGGTGAGGAAGGTCTGCTGGCCGGAGGTTTCCACCCCTTCGGCAACGATCCGCAGGTCCAGCGCCTGGCCCAGGGCAACGATGGCCGAGACGATGGCGGCGTCGTCGCTGTCCTGTTCCAGGTCGCGGACGAAGCCGCGGTCGATCTTCAGCTCGTTGGCCGGCAGGCGCTTGAGGTACAGCAGGCTGGAGTAGCCGGTGCCGAAGTCGTCGATGGACAGGTCCACGCCCATGTCCGACAGCCTGCCGAGGATTTCCAGGCTGGAATCGGCATCGCGCATCGCCGTGGTCTCGGTGATCTCCAGGGTCAGGCAGCGCGCCGGCAACTGGTGGCGCTGCAGTGCGTCGGCCACCGACTGCACCAGGGCGGCATGGCAGAACTGCAGTGCCGAGAGGTTCACCGCCACGCGCCAGTTTTCGTGGCCCTGCAGGTACCACTCGCGCATCTGCCGGCAGGCCTCATCCAGCACCCAGTCGCCGATGGGAATGATCAGCCCGGTGCGCTCGGCCAGGGTAATGAAGGTATCGGGCATCAGCAGGCCGCGCTGCGGGTGCTGCCAGCGCAGGAGCGCCTCGGCGCCGATGGGCTCGCCGCTGGCGGCGAACTTGGGCTGGTAATGCAGGGTGAATTCGCGGCGATCCAGCGCCGCGCGCAGGTCGTGCAGCAACTGCAGGTGGTTGCGCGCATTGGTGTTCATCGACTGCTCGAAGAAGCTGTAGCCGTTCTTGCCATTGCCCTTGGCGTGGTACATCGCCGCGTCGGCGTTGCGCAGCAGTTCCTGCTGGGTGGAACCGTCGCCCGGATACAGCGTGATACCGATACTGGCGGCGATGCGCAGCTCCTGCCCGGCTACCTGGAACGGCTGGGCCAGCAGACTGATCTGCTGCCCGGCGACGGTCACCGCGTCTTCGGCCTCGGCCAGTTCGGCGAGCACCACGAATTCGTCACCGCCGATGCGCGCCACCGTGTCTTCGCTGCGCAGGCTGTCGCGCAGGCGCTGGGCCACAGCCTTGAGCAACAGGTCGCCAACATGGTGGCCGAAGGCATCGTTGACCGGCTTGAAGCCGTCGAGATCGAGGAACATCAGCGCGAAATGCCCGCCGCCACGCTGCACCTTGCCGATCATCTGCTCGATGCGATCCTCCAGCAGGATGCGGTTGGGCAGGCGCGTGAGGTTGTCGTGCAGAGCGAGCTGGGTCAACTCCTGGTTGGCCTGCGCCAGCGACGAGGTGAGCTGCGCCGTGCGCGACTCCAGGCGTGCGTCCAGTACCGAGGTGAGCAGCGCGATGCCGATCACCGCCAGGGTGACGATGATGATCAGCAGCGCCAGCCAGTCGCTGTCCAGGCCATTGGGTGACGCGCCACAGAAACTGCCCTCGGGAAAGCGCGCGGCGGCCATGCCGGTGTAGTGCATGCCGACGATGGCCACACCCATCACCAGCGCCGCGCCAGCACGGGCCAGGCGCACGTAGGGCGTGTTCTGCCGCAGCTTGAAGGCAATCCATAGCGCAGCACCGGAAGCCGCCACGGCGATCACCAGGGACAGGCCGAACAGCGTCGGGTCGTAGTCGATACCCGGCTGCATGAGCATCGCGTACATGCCCAGGTAATGCATGCAACTGATCCCTGTGCCCATGGCCAAGGCGCCGCAGACCAGTTGCCAGAGCGGCAGGCGGTCCTGGCTGACCAGGGCCAGGGCAAAGCCGGAGCTGAGCACCGCGATGGCCAGCGACAGCAGGGTCAGGGTGAGGTCATAGCCCAGCGGGATCGGCAGGCTGAAGGCGAGCATGCCGATGAAGTGCATCGACCAAACGCCGATGCCCATCGCCACCCCGCCGCCACTGATCCACAGCAGCACCGGCCAGCCGCGGGTGGTCGCGATGCGCCCGGCCAGATCCAGGGCCGTGTAGGACGCCAGCATGGCGACGCACAGCGAAATCAGGACGAGGGCGGGATCGTAACTACCGGCAAGCATGGGGACTCTCTGATGGACTCACGGGCTGATGGACTCACGCGGTCCCTGCGCGCAAAAGTCCGGGATTCTAGCGAACACCGATGAAGCGGAACCAGCGCTTGCGGTGGATTTTCTATCGGCGTGCCCGCAGCCGCCTTGAGCGCCGTTCGGCGGGCCTGCGGATGATCCATCGCAGGTCCACTCCGGCCGAAACGGCTACCCTTTCCCCGACCATCACCATCGGAGCCGCCCTTGGCGAAGCAACCCTCGATCCTCAGCCTGCCCTTCCGCCGCCTGGCCAACCCCTATACCCGCTATCGCTATGCCGCCTGGATCCATTGCGTGCGGGTCGGCCTCGCGCTGTTCGCCTCGATGCTGATCACCAGCGCGCTGAAGCTGCCCCACGGTCTCTGGGCCTCGGTGACGGTGCTGGTGGTGATGGGCGGGCTGGTGCACCAGGGGACGATCCGCGGCAAGTCCTACGAGCGGGTAATGGGCACCCTGGCCGGCGCGGCGCTGGGCTTGTGCGTGATCGCGATCTACGACCAGACCCGATCGCTCACCCTCACCTACCTGCTGATGTCCGTGCTGGGGGCCGCCTCGGCCTTCTTCGCGATCCGTCGGCCCGGCTACGTGGCTCTGCTGGCCGGGATCACTATGTGCATCGTCGCCGGCCCAGGTGAAACCGGCTTCACCGAAGGCCTGTGGCGTTCGGCCAACGTGCTGATCGGCGTCGCCGTGGTCCTGCTGTTCTCGCAGATCTACCCGTTGCGGGCAGTCTACGTCTGGCGCTACCTGCTCTCGGACAACCTGCGGGCCTGCGCGCGGATGTACGGGCAGTTGTCGTCCAACCACGACTTCACGCCCGAACACTTCGCCCGCCAGCTGGAGGAACTGGATCACCGTCTGGTGGCGTCTCGCGCTCACCTGGGGCCGGTGTCGAAGGAGACCGCGATGCCGCTGCGCGAGCTGGAAATCCTCCAGCGCATCCACCGCGCGATCATGGGCACGCTGGAGTCGCTGATCGCCTCGCGGCAGTTCGCCGCCCAGGCCGGGGAGATAGAACCGGTGCCAAGCAGCCTCGACGCGCACCGGCAGATCATCGCCCGCCTGCTGCTGCAATCGGCCCACGCCTTGAAGTTCAGCCGTACCAGCAAGCTGGTGCAGGCCTGCCAGGGCCTGGACAACCTGCCGGCGCGGCCGCACAACCTGACCGACTCCTTCGAGAAGCAGGGCTTCTACTGGCTCACCCTGCGTCTGTATGAACAGGTGGAGATGCTGTCGGAAAAGCTCGCCGCCACCTCCGGGCACTGGAATATCCAGAGCCGCGACCGGGCCTGAGCCCGGCCGCGCTGCGGTCATCAACGGCCAATCAGGCGCCGAAACCACCGTCGATGGTCAGGCTGGCGCCGGTGATGTAGCCGGCTTCCGGGCCCGCCAGGTAGGCGACGAAGGCGGCGACTTCTTCCGCACGGCCGTAACGCCCTACCGCCATCAGGTCCATCAGGGAGGCCGCGAAGTCGCTGTCCGCCGGGTTCATGTCGGTGTCCACCGGGCCGGGCTGCACGTTGTTCACGGTGATGCCGCGCGGGCCGAGGTCGCGGGCCAGGCCCTTGGTCAGGCCGACGATGGCCGACTTGCTCATGGCATAGACGGCGCCACCACCGAAGGGCATGCGATCGGCGTTGGTGCTGCCGATGGTGATGACGCGCCCGCCCTGCCCCATGTGCCGCGCGGCGGCCTGGGTGGCGACGAAGACGCTGCGCACGTTCACCGCCAGGGTGCGGTCGAGGTCTTCCAGGCTGAACTCTTCCACCGGGGCGATGGCCAGCACGCCGGCATTGTTCACCAGGATGTCGATACCGCCCAGGCGCTGGGCCGCGGTGTCGATGGCGCTCTGCACGGAGGCCGCGTCGCCGCTATCGGCCTTCAGCGCCAGGGCGCGGCCGCCGGCGGCTTCGATGCTGGCGGCGAGGTCTTCGGCCTTCTGCGCCGAGCTGACGTAGGTGAAGGCCACGGCGGCACCTTCCTGAGCCAGGCGCTGCACGATGGCGGCGCCGATACCGCGGGAACCGCCTTGGACGAATGCGACCTTGCCTTGGAGGGATTGGGTGGTGGTGGTCATTGTGAATCTCCGAAAGTAGTGGGGGAGTAAGTTCGACGGGCTCAGTTTCTCTCTGGAACTCGTTACTCGGTAGCCAGCAATCGCTATATTCAGTCGATACCAAATGTCCGGAATACCACCCATGGAAAGCCTGATCAGTATCGAGTGCTTCGTCCGCAGCGCCGAAGCCGGCAGCTTCGCCGCGGCCGCGCGGCGCCTGGGCCTGACCCCGGCGGCGGTGAGCAAGAACGTGGCGCGGCTGGAGAACAACCTGGGCGTGCGGCTGTTTCAGCGTAGTACCCGCAGCCTGGCCCTGACCGAATCGGGCGAGCGATTTCTCCTTGAGGCCAGCGGCGGCCTCGCCAGCCTGCAGAGCGCAATCGCCAACCTGGCCAGCGCCGACGGCCAGCCCAGCGGCATGTTGAAGGTGAGCATGGGGCTGGTGTTCGGCCGCGACTACATCCTGCCGCTGCTGGGCGACTTCCTCGGGCGCTACCCGGCGATCCGCCCGGACTGGCACTTCGACAACCGCCAGGTCGACCTCATCGCCGAAGGCTTCGACGCGGCCATCGGCGGCGGCTTCGAGCTGCCGCCCGGCGTGGTGGCGCGCAAACTGTGCCCGGCGCACCTGGTGCTGCTGGCCTCCCCCGCCTACCTGAAGAGCCGCCCGGCGATCCGCTACCCCTCCGACCTGCCGAGCCACGACGGCATCCGCATCCGCTCGCCGCAGACCGGTCGCGTGCGCCCCTGGCCGTTGACCAACCGCCAGCAGGCCCAGGCGCCGATCGCGCTGAAGGAGCGGATGACCTTCAGCGACCCGGAAGCCGCCTGCGTCGCCGCCTTGATGGGCCTGGGAGTGACCCTGGTGAGCATGCAGCACGCCGTGCCCTACCTGGACGACGGCCGGCTGCAGCGCGTGCTGCCGGACTGGTACGTGGACGCCGGCAACACTGCCCTGTACTACGCGGCGCAGAAACTGCTGCCGGCCAAGACGCGGGTCTTCGTCGACTACGTGATCGAGCAGTTTCGCAGCCAGGGCCTGGAGCGGAAGTTCAGCGCCATCTGACCGGCGACACGGAGATCGGGCTTTTCTTGACCAGCATCAGAACTGAAATGAATTCGTGGGACATTCGCTTGTCGGTAGTTAGCAGGCTAACGTAATTTCGAACTTCTTCGATTCGGCATTCGAGATGCAAGGAGAACCCGCATGAAAAAGTACGCCCTTCTGCTCGCCCTGGCGTTTTCCGTACCGGCTTTCGCCGACAGCGCGCTGTGCGACGGCAACCTGCAGCAGATCAACGACTTTCTCAAGACCGCCAGCCCGAACGCCACCGGCGTGAAGGTCAACGCGGTCCATGAGTACCTCGCCAAGGCCGAGGAAGCGAAGAAGGCCGGCAACTACGAGGAATGCGTCAACCAGTCCAGCCAGGCGCTGCGCGTGATCAAGAAGCCCGCCAACCGCTGATGGCCAACGCCCATGAAAAAGCCCCGCCTAGGCGGGGCTTTTTCATGGGCGCAGTCAGGCGAAGGACTCAGCCGCAGGAGACCTGCTTCACCACCTGGTTGTCGTCGACATCGATGTTCAGGCGCTGCGAGTTGTACTCCATGGTCACCGGCTGGTGCGGGGTGAGCACGCGGGCGACGCTGGCGCCCGCGTCGCGACGGGCTTCCTCGGTCAGGGTGGGGTTGACCACCTTGCCGACGATCGACTGCACCGCCTTGGCGTTGCAGGTGCCGGTCATGGCCGGCGAGTCGTCCGCGGCCGGCTGGGCGGCATCGGACGAGGAATCCTTGGAGCTGCACCCGGCAAGTGCGGCGACAGCGAGAAGCGACAGCAAGGTCACTCGGTTCAAGGGCATGAAAGGTCTCCCTGGTTCTTCGTGGAAAAAACGCGAAAGGCGCCACCTTACCAGCCCGTGGGCCGAGGCAGCGCGTGGATGTATTGCAGGCTGATACACGCAAGGCATGTCGTAGAGCCGTACGGCGCCATTTACACAACCTTTACACCGGCGGCGTTACGATTCCTTCGGGGCCGATGTCTCATAGATACCTGGTTTCTCACCGGGTTCCTCAGGAGGTGCATCATGCTTCAACGTCTCCCCCAGATCGCCCTGCTCTGCGCTGGCCTCGCCCTCGCCGGCCAGGCCGCGGCCAACAGCAACACCGATGCCGCTGCAATAGGCGCCGTAGTCGGTGCGGTTGTCGGGGGTGCAGTGGTCGCCGGTTCTCAGCCCGCGCCGGCGCCCTATTACGCTCCCCCGCCTCCGGTGGCCTATTACCCGCCGCCACCGGTGTATTACCAGCCGGTGCCGGTCTACCAACCCGTGTACCAGCCGGTCTACCGCCCGGTCGTGGTGGTGCCCGGCCCGCGTTACTACGGGCCGCCCCGCTACTATGGTCCGCCGCGCTATTACGGCCCCGGCTACTACGGCCCGCCGGGCCACTACCGTCACTGGTAAGCAGCACAAGAAGGACCCCGCTCACGAGCGGGGTCCTTGCATTCAGGCGGGCAGACGAATGCTCCCGGCCAATTCCTCGAACAGCGTCACCACTGCCCGCAGGGCCCGGCAATCGGGCCGGGTCAGCAGCCAGAGGTGGATGGTGCAGCCAGGCAGCTCCGGCGCCAGCACCTGCAACCCGTCGTCCGGGCGCAGCAGGAATGCCGGCAGCGCGGCCAACCCCAATCCGGCGCGGCAGAGATCGAGGACCGACAGCATGCTGTTGCAGCGATAGGCCGGCAGGACCGTGGGGAATGCCTGGCGGCGCCAGGCGACGCTGGAGTGGTCGGGCAGGAAGTCGTCCGGGGCGATCCAGCTCATGTCCTGCCACGGCCGGTCGCCCTGCTCCACCAGATAATCGCGGTGCGCGCAGAGGACGTAGTGCACCTCGCCCAGCTTGCGTCCGACCAGATGTTCCGGCGGCGCATTGGTCAGGCGCAGGGCAATGTCGGCGTCGCGGCGGCTGAGGTTGGCGAAGGCGTTGGAGGTGGTCAGTTCCAGGTTAAGCGCCGGGTAGCGCTTCATGAAGCGCGCCAGGGCCGGCAGCAACAGCCCCTGCAGCACGGTGTCGGAACAGGTCAGGCGCACGGTGCCGCTGAGCACGTCATGGCCCTGTTCCAGGCCCAGGCGAGCCGCCTCCAGCGCCTGTTCCGCCAGTTCGGCCTGGGTCGCCAGCTGCTGTGCGGTGGCGGTGGCCAGGTAGCCGTTGCGACCCTTCTCGAACAGCGCGGTACCCAGCGCCTTCTCCAGCCGGCGCACGGCGCGGAATACGGTGGACACGTCTACCTCGAGCAATTCCGCAGCGCGCGCAAGGCTGCCGCCGCGCACCAGCGCGAGTACCAGGGCCAGATCGGCGTATTCCAGACGGTATTGCATCGACGCACTCCAAGCTTGCGTAATCGCCCATTTTCGATTGCGCCTGCGCAACTATAAATTGCCTGCCATGGGCCCGCCAATGGGGCCACGACGCCGGGGGAACACAGGATGGGAAAACGTCGTAAAGCACTGCGCATAGGCCTGATCGGCGACCGCGACAGCCGTGTCACCGCCCACTGGGCGATTCCCCTGGCCTTGCAGCAATCGCTGCTGCCGCATTCGGGCACCCTGCGCGTGGACTGGCTCGATACCCCGCGCCTTGCCCAGGGCCTGGAGCTCGAGCCCTATTCCGCTTTCTGGTGCATCCCCGGCAGCCCTTACCTGAACACCGAAGGCGCCCTGCGGGCCATCACCTTCGCCCGCGAGAACGGGGTGCCCTTCCTTGGCACCTGCGGCGGCTTCCAGCATGCCTTGCTGGAGCGCGCCCGCAATGTCCTTGGCTGGAGCGACGCGGCCCATGCCGAGATGGACCCGGAAGCCGCGCGCCCCGTGGTGCAGGCACTGCCCTGTCCGCTGGTGGAAGTCAGCGAGACCATCCGTCTGGCCCCCGGCTCGCATCTGGCGGCGATTTACGGCCTGCCGGAAATCCGCGAAGGCTATCGCTGCAGCTACGGGGTGAACCCTGCGTTCCAGGACGCACTGTTCGGCGGCTCGCTGCGGGCCTGCGCTCATGGCGAGGACGGCAGCATCCGCGCGCTGGAAGCCACCGACCATCCGTTCTTCGTCGCCACCTTGTTCCAGCCCGAACGCAAGGCCCTGGCCGGTATCGCCGTGCCGCTGGCCGAAGCGCTCCTGTCTGCCGCATTCCGTCACCAGTTCAGCCGTACCGGGAGCCCCGCATGATCGCCACTACACCGCAACCGCCCTATTTCGCCGTGACCTTCACCTCCTACCGCAGCGAACAGGACGAAGGCTACGGCGCCACTGCCGAACGCATGCTGGAGCTGGCCGCGCAGCAGGACGGCTTCCTGGGCGTCGAATCGGCTCGCGGTGCCGATGGCCTGGGCATCACCGTATCGTATTGGCGCGATGAAGCCGCGATCCGCCAGTGGAAGCAGCAGGCCGAACACCGCATGGCCCAGCGGGCCGGCCGCCGCGACTGGTACAGCGCCTTCCGCGTGCGCATCAGCCGGGTCGAGCGCGAATACGGCTTCGAACGCTGAGCGACCCGTTCTGGCCCAGACACGACATGCCGGGTTCGATGCCCGGCGCACATCGTCTAGGCTGGTCCCCATTCAGCAAAGGGGGACCGACGCATGCACCGACAAGCCAGTGAACTGCAGGCCGCCTACCTGGGCGAAGTCCGCGGTGAAAACTTCTTCCTCGGCCTGGCCGAGCAACTGCCGGAGGGGGCGTCCTCGATGCTCCTGCTGGCAAGACTGGAGCGCCAGACCGGTCTGCGCATGGCGCGGCTGCTGCAGCGCCATGGGCTACCGCTGGGCGACACCGCGCACGCCGCCGCCCAGGGCCGCCAGCGCGCCGCCGACTGGCACGGGCTCGACTGGCCACAGACCCTGGAGAAGCTCGAAGTGCTGGTGGAACCCTATGTGCAACGCTACGACAAGCTGGCCGACCAGGGCGACGACGACGACCGCGACATCCTCGATGACCTCGCCGAGCACGAGCATGCCCTGCTGGAGTTCACCCGCCTCGCCCGCGACGGCCAGATGAACGCGGCCAAGGCCACCATCACCCGCCTGCTGGCCGTACCGGCCTGAACCTGACAGGGAGCACGTCCATGGCGCTATCGCCCTTCCACCTGGCCATTCCCGTTTACGACCTCGCCCTGGCGCGGCGTTTCTACGGCGAGGTGTTCGGCCTTGCCGAAGGTCGCAGCAGCGACCAGTGGGTGGACTTCGATTTCTTCGGCCACCAGTTGGTGATCCATGAACATCCGCGCACCGCGAGCCAGGAGGCGGCGCATACCAACGCCGTCGATGGCCATGACGTGCCGGTACCGCACTTCGGCGTGGTGCTGCCCTGGGAAGACTGGGAGCGCCTGGCGCAAAGGCTGCGCGAGCGCGGCACGCAGTTCGTCATCGAACCCCATGTGCGCTTCCAGGGCCAGGTGGGCGAACAGGCGACGCTGTTCCTCTTCGACCCCTGCGGCAATGCCCTGGAATTCAAGGCTTTCAAGGACATCGGCCAGTTGTTCGCACGCTGAGTGGCGACCGATTATCCACCCTGGAATTCACCTTCAAATCTACTGGAAGTTTCCTACATAGACTTGCACTAGCCATTTCTAGGATGGCGCCCGTCCCCACCGTTCACCTCGAGGTGACCCGACGTGCGCCCTCTCCGCTGGCTGACGCTTTATCTCTTCTGCATCCTGGGTGCGCCGTTCGCCCTGGCCGATGACTACGACACACCCAGTTGGCGTCGCTACGACAACGCCGCCATCGACCGGACCTACCAGGCTGCGGGCTTTTCCGCACGCGGTATCGAACAGCGCGCACAGATCCGACGCGCGCGACGGAACCTGAAGATATCGAGCCTCTCCCGGGAATCGCTCCTGGTCTCCTACCCACAGGCAAAGGGGCCCCTGAGCCCGCGAGTCACCTCACGCATCATCGAGCGCGCCCATGAACTGATCGGCACGCCCTACCGCTGGGGCGGTGAAAGCGAAGAGTCCGGCTTCGATTGCAGCGGCCTGATCGTCTACCTGTACAGCACCATCGCAAACCGCAAGCTTCCGCGCACCACCACCTCGATGATCGCGCAAAAGCGCAATGCCGTGGACCAGGATGAGCTGCAGCCGGGCGATGCGGTGTTCTTCAATCATGACGGCACGGGGCGTGTCAGCCACGTGGGCCTGTACATCGGTGGTGGCCGTTTCATCCACGCACCACGCACCGGCAAGACCATCCGCATCGACTCGCTGGACAACCGCTACTGGCAGCGCAGCTACACGACCGCCCGACGCTTCACCGGAAGATCCGGCTAGCCGGCGAACACGCGTCACCTCTCGAGGTACTAATCGGAAAATGCCTACACGGCTTTGCAGTTTCCCCACGTTAACGCAACACAGGAGATTTCTAAGATAGCGCCCCGTTCCGCTACCTAGTCACACGATGTACCCAAGATGCGTTTCCTCACCCTGCTGGGCACCACCCTGTTGCTCACCCTGACCGTTACTCACGCAGAAGCCCGCGAGACAAAGCGCACGGCGCCGCACAAGGCGACCTCCAGCCTGTCCCGTGCCAGCCATGCGAAGGTGGTCAACCGCAACAATGTCCGCCTGCACCGGGAGCTGAAGCGTCCGCTGCAATCGGGCGTGCACAAGGCGCCGGTCACCAGCAATTCGCGCGTCGTGGCGCGTGCCCGGCAGCTGATCGGCGTGCCCTACCGGCATGGCGGCACCACGGTCGCCAATGGCTTCGACTGCAGCGGGTTGCTGGTCTACCTGTTCAGCACCGAAGCGGGCCTGAAGTTACCGCGCACCACCAGCGAGATGATCGTGAGCGAAAGCAAACGTGTTGGCCGCAGCGACCTCAAGCCCGGCGATGCGGTGTTCTTCAACCGCAACGGGCGCGGCAGCGTCAGCCATGTCGGGCTGTATATCGGCAACAACCAGTTCATTCACGCGCCCAGTTCCGGCGAACGTATCCGCATGGATTCGCTGAACAACAACTACTGGGAACGTAGCTTCACCACTGCCCGCCGCTTCAACGGCTGACCCCCTTCCGCCACCGGATGAATCCCAACGATGCCCAGCCTGCTGGTCGAGATAGTGCGCTACACCGAGGAGTGTTTCCCTGGCTGGGCTGAGTGCCGCCTGGTCGATGCCGTCGGGCGCGACTGGCGCTTCCTCAAGCCCCGCGCGATGCTGCGTACCGGCAGCCACGACGACCGCCTTCCGGCCGTTGGCCGCATCGATTGCGAAGTGCTCGACCGCGTCGACGGCACGGCGCTGGTCAGCACCGCACAGCCGCGCGGCATCAAATCGCTGGATGGGGAAAACCGTTTCCGCATTCCCCTCAGCGCCCTGGTCGACGACTGACGCGGCTCAGTCCCGCGTCGCCTGCCCTTCCTCGGCGATCTTCGCCGCATCCCAACCGCCGCCCAGCGCGGCGATCAGCTGCACGCTGGCAGTCAAGCGACTGCCGGTGAGGGTCAGCAATGTGCGCTCGTTGGAGAGCGCGCTGGTCTGGGTGGTGACCACGTCGCTGTAGTCGATGGTGCCGGCCTTGTACTGGTTGGTGGTCAGGCGCAGCGCCTCGCGGGCGGAGTCCAGCGCTTGCTGCTGCACGCCGCTCTCTTCTTCCAGCACCTTGAGCTGGACCATGTAGTCCTCGACCTCGCGGAAGCTGTCCAGCACGGTCTGCCGGTAGCTGGCCACGGTCTGGTCGTAGCTCGCCTCGGCCTGCTCGACCTGGGAGGCGATCAGCCCGCCATCGAACAGGGTCATGGCGAACTGCGGGCCGATGGACCAGTAGCGGTTGGGCGTTTCGATCCAGTTCTGGAAGCTGCCGCTGCGGTAGCCGCCGGCGGCGGTGAGCGTCAGGTCGGGGAACCAGGCGGCCTTGGCCACGCCGATCTTGGCGTTGGCGGAGATCACCTGGCGCTCGGCGGAGGCCACGTCCGGGCGACGTTGCAGCAGCTCCGACGGCAGCAGCGCCGGTACATTCGGCAGGCTCGGCACGCCGTCCACGGCGGCCAGGGAGAACTGCGCCGGCGGCACGCCGACCAGCACCGCGATGGCGTGTTCCAGCTGCGCACGCTGGTACTTCAGGTCAATCGCCTGGGCCTCGGTGCTTTTCAGCTGGGTGCGCGCCTGGGCGACGTCAGCCTTGGTGACGATGCCGGCGTTGTACTGGTTCTCGGTGAGCTTGAGCGAACGCTGGTAGGCGGTGACCGTGTCGTTGAGCAGCTTGATCTGCTGGTCCATCACGCGCAGTTGCAGGTAGTTCTGGGCCAGCTGCGATTGCAGGGAAAGCCGCGAGTTGGCGAGGTCCGCCGCACTGGCGTCCATGCTCGCGTTGTCGGCTTCCAGCTGGCGACGCAGCTTGCCCCACAGGTCCAGCTCCCAGCTCACGCCCAGGCTCGCCGAGTAGCTGTTGCTGATCGAACTGCTGCCGCCACCACTGCTGACGGTGGAGCCGTCGGGCAGGCGCACGCTGCCGCCGCTGCCGGTGCCTTGCCCGGAGCGCGTCTTGCCGACGTCGGCGCTGATGGTGGGGAAGAACGACGAGCGCGCGCCCTTGGCCAGCGCCTGGGCCTGGCGGTAGGACGCCAGCGATTGCGCCAGGGTCTGGTTGGCGGCGACCAGGCGGGTCTGCAGGTCGTTCAGCGTGGCGTCGCCGTACAGCTCCCACCAGGCGCCGTGGTTGAAACCGTCCTGCGGCTTGGCCAGTTGCCAGCCCTCGCCCTCCTTGAAGCTGGCCGGCACCGTCAGCTCGGGGCGCTGGTAGTCCGGGCCGATGGCGCAACCGGCCAGGGCCACGGCCAGCGCCAAGGCCAGCGGAGTGAGCAGGGAACGGGAACGGATCATACGGGTGTCTCCAGGGCGCCGTCGGTGCGCACGCCACGCTTCTTGTTGACCCAATGGCGCAGGCGGTCGAGGTAGAGGTAGACGACGGGGGTGGTGTACAGGGTCAGCAACTGGCTGCCGATCAGGCCGCCGACGATGGTCATGCCCAGCGGGCGGCGCAGCGCGGCGTCGCCGCCGATGCCGAAAATCAGCGGCAAGGCGCCGAGAATGGCAGCCAGGGTGGTCATCATGATCGGCCGGAAGCGCTTCATCGCCGCCTCCAGGATCGCATCCTTGGGTGACAGGCCCTGGGTACGTTCGGCGTCCAGGGCGAAGTCGATCATCATGATCGCGTTCTTCTTCACGATGCCGATCAGCAGAATCACCCCGATCAGCGCGATCAACGACAACTCGGTGCGGAACAGCATCAGCGTGAGCAGCGCGCCGACGCCCGCCGAAGGCAGGGTCGAGAGGATGGTCAGCGGGTGCACGTAGCTCTCGTAGAGGATGCCCAGCACGATGTAGACCGACACCAACGCCAGCAGGATCAGCCAGGGCATGTCGTTCTGCGTGTCCTGCACCGCGCCGGCGTTGCCTTCGAAGGTGGCCTGGATTTCCATCGGCAGGTGGAGGGGTTCCACCGCCGCCAGGATGGCGTCGCGGGCCGGGCCGATCTGTGCCCCCTGCGCCAGGTTGAAGGAGAAGGTGGTCGCTGCGAACTGGCCCTGGTGGTTGACCTCCAGCGGCGCGCGGCTCGGCTCGATGTGGGTGAAGGCCGAGAGCGGGATGCGCTGGCCTTCGCTGTTGATCACGTAGACCTGGCGCAGCTCCTCGGGCGTTTCCTGGTACGGCTGGGCGACTTCCATCACCACGTGGTACTGGTTCAGCGGGTTGAAGATGGTCGAGACCTGGCGCTGGCCGTAGGAGTTGTTCAGCACAGCGTCCACCTCGGCGACGTTCACCCCCAGGCTCGCCGCGCGGTCGCGGTCGATCACCAGGCGGCTCTGCACGCCCTTGTCCTGGGCGTCGCTGTTCACGTCGACGATCTGCGGCACCTTGTTCATCGCCGCCTCCACCTTGGGTGCCCATTCGCGCAGCAGCGTGAGGTCATCGCTGCGCAGGGTGAAGTCGTATTGCGCGTTGCCCTGACGACCGCCGATGCGCACGTCCTGGCCGGCAACCAGGAACAGGTTGGCGCCGGGCACCTCCGCCAGCTTCTTGCGCAGGCGGTTGACGATGGTTTCCGCTGAATCGCGTTCGGTGATGTCCTTCAGGGTAACGAAGAAGGAGCCGGTATTGCTCGACTGCCACTTGCCGCCGCCGACGAAGCCCACGACGTTTTCCACGCCGGGATCCTCGGAGAGTATCCGACGAAACTCCGCCATCTTCTTGTCCAGCGCCTGGAACGAGATGCTCTGGTCGGCCACCGCGAAGCCACGCAGGCGCCCGGAGTCCTGCTGCGGCAGGAAGCCCTTGGGCACCACCACGAACAGGTAAAGGTTAAGCGCAATGCAGCCGAGCATGATCATCACCATCAGCCGCGAGTGCTCCAGCGCCCAGCTCAGGCTGGCGCGGTAGCGCTGCATGAAGGCGACGAAATAGCGGTTGCTCTGGCGCTCCACCGAGGCCTTCTTCGGCCCCCGCTCGACCGGCTTGAGCAGGCGCGCGCAGAGCATCGGCGTCAGTGTCAGGGACACCACCAGCGACACCAGGATGGCCGCCGCCAGGGTCACCGAGAATTCGCGGAACAGCCGCCCGGTGATGCCACCCATGAGCAGCAGCGGGATGAACACCGCCACCAGCGACAGGGTCATCGACAGCACGGTGAAGCTCACTTCCCGAGCGCCACGGATCGCCGCCTGGATCGGCGGGTCGCCCTCCTCGATGCGCCGGGCGATGTTCTCCACCACGACGATGGCGTCATCCACCACGAAGCCGGTGGCGATGATCAGCGCCATCAGCGACAGGTTGTTCAGCGAGAAGCCGCACAGGTACATGACGGCGAAGGTGCCCACCAGCGACACCGGCACCGCGAGGCTGGGGATCAGCGTGGCGCGGCCGTTGCGCAGGAACAGGTAGACCACCAGGATCACCAGCACCACGGAGATGATCAGGGTCAGCTCGGCCTCTTCCAGCGAGGAACGGATCGACGGGCTGCGGTCATCCATCACCGACAGTTTCACCTGTGGGCCGAGCACGTCCTGGATGATCGGCAGCTGCTCGTGGATGGCATCGGTGGCCTCGATGATGTTGGCACCGGGCTGGCGGGTGATGATCAGCAGCACCGCCGGCAGGTCGTCGGAGAAGCCGGCGTTGCGCACGTCTTCCACCGAGTCGGTGACCGTGGCGACGTCCTTCAGGCGCACCGCCGCGCCGGTCTCGGCGTTGTAATGGACGATCAGCGGGGCGTACTCGCTGGCCTTGCGCAGCTGGTCGTTGGAGTCCACCTGCCAGTGCCGTTCACCGAACTCCAGCGAGCCCTTGGGGCCGTCGGCGTTGGTGTTGTTGATGGCGTTGCGCACCGTGTCCAGGGAGATGCCGTACTGGCTGAGCTGGTCCGGGTTGACGTCGACGCGCACCGCCGGCAGCGAGGACCCGCCGATGCTCACCTGCCCCACCCCTTTCACCTGCGCCAGCTTGGGCGAGACGATGGTCGAGGCCAGGTCGTACATCTGCCCGCGGGTGTAGGTGTCCGAGGTCAGCGTCAGGATCATGATCGGCATGTCCGACGGATTCGCCTTGCGGTACGTCGGGTTGTTAGGCATGCCCGAGGGCAGCAGGCTCATGGCCGCGTTGATCGCCGACTGCACCTCGCGCGCGGCGCCGTCGATGTCCTTGGACAGGTCGAACTGGATGATGATGGTGGTGTTGCCCAGGGAGCTGCTGGAGGTCATGTCGGTGACCCCGGCGATGCGCCCCAGCGAGCGCTCCAGCGGCGTCGCCACCGTGGAGGCCATGGTCTCCGGGCTGGCGCCGGGCAGCGAGGCCTGTACCAGGATGGTCGGGAAATCGACGTTGGGCAGCGGCGCCACCGGCAGCAGGCTGAACGACAACGCACCGGCCAGCATCAGCGCCAGGGTCAGCAGGCAGGTGGCGACCGGGCGCAGGATGAACAGGCGCGACAGGCCGCCCATCAGCCGCGCTCCGCCGGGTCGATGCTGTTCACGTCCAGGCCATGGCGCTGCCGCCAGTTGGCCCAGCGCGTGGCGAGGCGATCGAAGTACAGGTAGATCACCGGCGTGGTGAACAGGGTGAGCAACTGGCTGACCAGCAGGCCGCCGACCATGGTGACGCCCAGCGGCTGGCGCAGCTCGGCGCCGGCACCGCCGGCGAGCATCAGCGGCAAGGCGCCCAGCAGCGCAGCCATGGTGGTCATCAGGATCGGCCGGAAGCGCAGCAGGCATGCCTGGTAGATCGCCTCATGGGGCGGCTTGCCCTCGTTGCGTTCGGCGTCCAGGGCGAAGTCGATCATCATGATCGCGTTCTTCTTGACGATACCGATCAAGAGGATGATGCCGATGATCGCCACGATGCCGATGTCCTGCCCCGAGAGCATCAGCGCCAGCAGCGCGCCCACGCCTGCCGAAGGCAGCGTGGAAAGGATGGTCACCGGGTGGATGAAGCTCTCGTAGAGGATGCCCAGCACGATGTACATGGTGACGATGGAAGCCAGCACCAGCAGCAGGGTGTTGGACAGCGAGGCCTCGAAGGCCTGCGCCGCACCGCGGAAGCTGCCCTGCAGGCTGACCGGCATGTCCATCTGGGCCTCGACGTCGCGGATCGCCTGCACCGCCTCGCCGAGGGCAACGCCCTTGGCCAGGTTGAAGGAGATGGTCGCGGCCGGGAACTGGGCGATGTGGTTGACCGCCAGCAAGGTGTGACGCTCCTCCACACGGGCCAGACTCGACAGGCGCACCTGGGTGCCGTCGCTGGACGGCACGTAGAGGTTCTCCAGCGACTGCGGGCCGATCTGGAATTCCGGCGCCACCTCCAGCACCACGCGGTACTGCGTGGCCTGGGTGAAGATGGTGGAAATCAGCCGCTGGCCGAAGGCGTTGTAGAGCACGCTGTCGATGCTCGACAGGCTCACGCCCAGGCGCGAAGCGGTGTCGCGGTCGATGTTGATGTAGGCCTGCAGGCCCTTGTCCTGCCAGTCGGTGGCCACGTCGGCCAGCTCCGGCAACTGCTGCAGGCGGTCCACCAGGCGCGGCACCCAGTCGGCGAGCACGTCGGGGTCGGCGTCCTGCAGGGTGAACTGGTACTGCGTGCGGGCAATCCGGTCTTCGATGGTCAGGTCCTGCACCGGCTGCATGTACAGCTTGATGCCGGCGATCCGGTCCAGCTCCGGCTGCAGGCGGTGGATCACCTCGCTGGCGGTCACGTCGCGCTCGGCGTGGGGCTTGAGGTTGATCAGCAGGCGCCCGGTGTTGAGCGTGGCGTTGGTGCCGTCGACCCCGATGAACGAGGACAGGCTTTCCACCGCCGGGTCCTTCAGTACGATCTGCGCCAGGTCCTGCTGGCGGCTCGCCATGGCCTGGAAGGAGATCGACTGGGGAGCCTCGGCGATACCCTGGATCACCCCGGTGTCCTGCACCGGGAAGAAGCCCTTGGGCATGAAGATGTACAGCAGCGCGGTGAGCACCACGGTGGCGATGGCCACCAGCAGGGTCAGCGGCTGGTGGCGCAGCACCACACGCAGGGCGGCTGCGTAGCGCTCGATCATCTTGTCGATGAAGCGCCCGGCAGCGCGGGCGAAACGCCCTTCCTTCTGCGGTTCGACGTGGCGCAGCAGCTTGGCGCTGAGCATCGGCGTCAGGGTCAGGGAAACGAAGCCCGATATGAGAATCGCCACCGCCAGGGTGATGGCGAATTCGCGGAACAGCCGGCCGGCCACGTCGCCCATGAACAGCAGCGGAATCAGTACGGCGATCAGCGAGAAGGTCAGCGAGATGATGGTGAAGCCGATCTGCCTGGAGCCCTTGAGCGCGGCCTCCAACGGCGGGTCGCCCTTTTCCAGGTAACGCGCGATGTTTTCCACCATGACGATGGCGTCGTCCACCACGAAGCCAGTGGCGATGGTCAGCGCCATCAGCGTCAGGTTGTTGATCGAGAAACCGGCCAGGTACATCACGCCGAAGGTGCCGATCAGCGACAGCGGCACGGCGAAGCTGGGGATCAGCGTGGCGGAGATGTTGCGCAGGAACAGGAAGGTGACCATCACCACCAGGCAGACGGCGAGGAACAGTTCGAACTGCACGTCCGCCACCGAGGCGCGGATGGTCGTGGTGCGGTCGGTGAGCACCGTCACTTCCAGGCTGCCCGGCAGGGTCGCCTGCAACTGCGGGAGCATCTTCTTGATGCTGTCGACCACCTCGATGACGTTGGCACCCGGCTGGCGCTGGATGTTCAGCACCACGGCCGGCGAGGTGTTGGCCCAGGCGGCCAGGCGCACGTTTTCGGCGTCGTCCTCCACGCTCGCCACGTCACGTACGCGCAACGGCGAGCCGTTCTTGTAAGCGATGATCAGATCGCGGTAGGCGTCGGCGGACTTGAGCTGGTCGTTGGCGTCCAGGGTCGAGGAACGGGTCGGGCCGTCGAAGCTGCCCTTGGGCCCGTTGAGGTTGTTGTTGGTGACGGTGGTCTGCAGGTCCTGCAGGCTCAGGCCGGCAGCGGCGAGGGCACCGGGGTTGGCGCGGATGCGCACGGCCGGGCGCTGGCCGCCGCTGATGCTGACCAGGCCGACGCCGGATATCTGCGAAATCTTCTGCGCAAGGCGCGTGTCCACCAGGTCCTGGATCTGCGGCAGCGGCATGTCCGGGGACATCACCGCCAGGGTCAGGATCGGCGCGTCCGCCGGGTTCACCTTGCTGTACACCGGCTGGTTCGGCAGGTCCTTGGGCAACAGGCTCTGCGCAGTGTTGATCGCCGCCTGGACTTCCTGCTCGGCCACGTCGAGGTTGATCTGCAGGCTGAACTGCAAGGTGATCACCGAGGCGCCGCCGGAGCTGGTGGAGGACATCTCGTTCAGGCCCGGGATCTGTCCCAGCTGGTTCTCCAGCGGCGCGGTCACCGAGGAGGTCATGATGTCCGGGCTGGCGCCGGGGTACAGGGTCACCACCTGGATGGTCGGGTAGTCCACTTCCGGCAGGGCCGAGATCGGCAGGAAGCGGTAGGCGATGATCCCCGACAGCAGGATTGCCACCATCAGGAGCGTGGTGGCGACCGGCCGCAGGATGAACAGGCGGGACGGGTTCATTCGCTCTTACCGCTGTCCTGGACCGCAGTGTCCGAGCCGAACGGCTTGGCGGTGGACTTGTCGCCCTCTTCCGTCGCGGCCGCGCGGGCCTTCTCGTCGGAGCTGGCGATGTTCATGCGGGTGCCGTCGCGCAGGCGGTCGGTGCCTTCGACGACGACGCGGTCGCCCTCCTTCAGGCCCTCGGTGACCACCACGCGCTCGCTCTCGCTGGTGCCCAGGGTGACCAGTTGCCGCTTGGCCTTGTTCTCCTCGCCGACCAGGTAGACGTAGGTGCCATCGTTGCCGCGCTGAACGGCGTTGGCCGGAATGGTCAGCACGCCCGGCAGGGTCTCGGCGAGCAGGCGCACGTTGACGAACTGGTTGGGGAACAATTTGTGGTCGGCGTTCTCGAAACCGGCCTTGAGCTTGACGGTGCCGGTGGTGGTATCGATCTGGTTGTCCAGGGTCTTCAATACGCCGGTGGCGAGGGTCTGGTTCTGGTTGCGGTCCAGCGCCTCCACCGGCACCGGCTTACCGCTGTAGAGCTCGCGGGCGATGGTGCCCAGTTGCTGCTGCGGCAGGCTGAACACCACGGAGATCGGCTTGACCTGGGTGATCACCACCAGTGGCGTGGTGTCGCCGGAAGTGACCAGGTTGCCCACGTCCACCTGGCGCAGGCCGACGCGGCCGGAGATGGGCGCGCGCACCTGGGTGAATTCGAGGTTGAGCTTGGCGTCGGCGACCTGACCCTGGTTGGTCTTCAGGGTGCCTTCATACTGGCGGACCTGCGCTTCCTGGGTGTCCAGGGTCTGCTTGGCGATGGAGTCCTCGGCGTACAGGCCCTTGTAGCGGGCCAGGTCAATCTGTGCGTTCTTCAGCTGCGCCTGGTTCTGCAGCAGGGTTCCCTGGGCCTGGTCCAGCGCCGCCTGGAACGGGCGCGGGTCGATCACCGCGAGGACGTCGCCGGCCTTCACTTCCTGGCCTTCCTGGAACGGCACCTTGACGAGCTGGCCGCTGACCCGCGCGCGGACGTTGACGGTGTTGTAGGCGGTCACCGTGCCCAGCGCGTGGTAGTGCACCGGCAGATCCCCCTTGACCACCGGCGCGACGCTGACGGTCACCGCAGCGCCGCCCTGCCCCGCGGCCATCTGCCCCGGTCCCGGTCGCCCGCCGCGCCCGCCCTGGGCCGCCGGCGCACCGGTCGACGTCGAGTGCAACCACATGATCAGCCCCACCACCGCGGCGAACAGCAGCGCGGTGATGAGCCAGGGGCACAGTTTGCGGAGTTTCGAGGGCGATCCGTTGCTTGCAGTCATGGGGCTCTGTCTTTTGAAAAGGGGGCTTGGCGCAAAGAAGCGAGAATACCGAGGCTGAACGATAAGCACAGCCAGGCCGCAGGCAAAGTCTCTTTACCCGCTATTTACCTTTGATTTACCGGGAGTTACGAATTGCCGGGGCATTGCGACCCGGAAATGGCGCGGGAGGTTCCCGCGCCATTGGGGCCGGTCCTGACGAACCGGCCCGGCGCTCTCACGAGCGCCGCGTCATCAGGCCAGGGCGGCGATGGCGGCAGCGTAGTTCGGCTCGTCGGCGATCTCGCCGACCAGCTCGCTGTGCAGCACCTTGTTCTGCTCGTCCAGCACCACGACTGCGCGGGCGGCCAGGCCGGCCAGCGGGCCGTCGGCGATGGCCACGCCGTAGTTGGCGAGGAACTCGCGGCCACGCAGGGTGGACAGGTTCACCACGTTCTCCAGGCCTTCGGCGCCGCAGAAGCGCGCCTGGGCGAACGGCAGGTCAGCGGAGATGCACAGCACCACGGTGTTGGCCAGCTTGCTCGCCTCGGCGTTGAACTTGCGCACGGAGGTGGCGCAGGTCGGGGTGTCGACGCTGGGGAAGATGTTCAGCACCTTGCGCTTGCCGGCGTAGGTTTCCAGGGTGACGTCGGACAGGTTGCCGGCGACCAGCGACAGGGCCGGAGCCTGCTCGCCTTTGCTCGGCAGCTTGCCGTCGACGGAAACCGGATTGCCCTTGAGGGTGACTTGAGCCATTGCTTGGGTCCTTCTATGAGGGATGGCGGCGCCGACGGGTTGCCAGCGCCGCAGGAGGATTCGGGGCCGGGGCAGATGCTAGCACGACTTTCCCGAGCGGATTGCCAGGACATGCAGGGACTGCAGGATCGACAGCCCTCCCCCTGACCCTGGCTGCGCACCACGCTCTTCGAATGGGCGTCAGTGGAGCCCGGCGTGAGGGCTGTTCGCGAGCAAGCTCGCTCCTACAGGGGGCCCGACGTAGGGCGAATAATCCGGAACGGATTATCCGCCGTGCCCATGACGGCGGATAACGCTGGCGCGTTATGCGCCCTGCGATCTGCGTTTCTCACCTTGCCCCTGACTGCACCGCCCCGGTGTTCTATTTCACCCGGGCGCGACTCAAACCAGCGGCTGGCCGTGGAACCCCCGTGGCAGGCGCTGGCTGCCTGGTAAAGCGGCGAGGCGTTTCTCCCAATGGCTGCGCCAGTCGTTGTGCACCGCCTCGGCGCGAGCCTTGCGCTGGGCGCGGCGTGCGGCGTTGCGGGCAGTTTTGCGGGCTTCCTTGTAAACCTCGGTATTGCGGCAGCTGCGGCACTTCACCCGGTTCAGCTCGCTGGTGGCTTCCAGGTGCTTGCCGGCATGCCCGCAGGCCAGGTGGCCCTTGACCTTGTAGTGAGTGACCATCGCAGTTCCTCCCGGTACGGCGAGCGCACCCTCGCCGCTTGGCTATGCCGCAGCCGGGCAAGCGGTGCGTGCCGGTTGACTGCGACGCTCAGGAGGTTGGACGTGCCGTTGCGCTTGCGGGTTCGAAATTTCGCGCCCGGCGCCTTACTCCGGCAGATGGCAGACGCAGCACAGCTTATTGCCGTCGAGGTCGCGCACATAGGCGCCGTAGTAGGTCGGCGAGTAGTTCAGGCGCAGCCCCGGTGGTCCTTCGTCCACGCCGCCCAGTTGCACGGCGCACGCATGGAAGCTGTCGACCTGGTGCCGCGTGCGCGCCTCGAAAGCCACCAGGCTGCCATTGCCGACGCTGGCTGGCGCACCGTCGATGGGCTCGTAGACGCAGAACGCCACGTCGCTATCCGGATGGACGAAGATCGCCCGCTCCGGTTGGTGGCGGTGCGCCTTGAGGACGATCCCCAGCGCGCCCAACACCTTGCCGTAGAACTCAATGGCGCGCGGCAGGTCGTTGGTGCCGACGGTGATATGGCTGAACATGCCGGACGCCCCCTCGCTCAGTGCTCGCGCTCAGTTGCCGGCATGGGCGCGCTCGATGGCGGCCATGTCCAGCTTCTTCATCCCCATCACTGCCTGCAGCGTGCGGCTGGCCTTGGCCTTGTCCGGGTCGGCGACCATGTCGCCGACATGGCGCGGGCAGATCTGCCAGGACACCCCGTAGCGGTCCTTCAGCCAGCCGCAGATCTGCGCTTCCACCGGGCCGCCGGCGCCGAGCTTGTCCCAGAAGTGGTCGATTTCCTTCTGGCTGTCGCACATCACCTGCAGCGACAGCGCCTCGGTGAAGTTGAAGGCCGGCCCGCCGTTCAGCGCGATGAAGGTCTGGCCGTCGAGCTCGAACTCCACTGTCAGCACCGAGCCGGGCACTCCACCGTGGCGATCCTTCTCGGCCTCGGGGTAATAGGCGGTCTGGACGATCCGCGAGTTGGGGAATATCCCGGTATAGAACTCGGCCGCTTCCTCGGCCTTGCCGTCGAACCACAGGCAGGGGGTGACGCGTTGCAGGCTGGACATGATGGCTCTCCTGATCCACGCGCGGTCGGCATGACCGGCATGCAGCTTGGTCGCCTGGGCGACGACGGAATCGACAAGTCTAGGCGGACTTTCGCGCCTTACCGGACGACCGGTCGAGCGGTAGGCCGAGTCCGTCGCCAAGAATCCCTGCAAACGAAAAAGGCACCCGAAGGTGCCCCTTGCATACAGCCCGTAGGATGGGTGGAGCGAAGCGATACCCATGCTGTTCGCGCATCGGAATCGATGGGTATCGCTTCGCTCCACGCCATCCTACGAACATCGCTGCCCCTACGCAGGAGCGCGGGTAACACGCCAGCCAGATCAGCGCGCTACTGCCCTGGCCCGTGCCTGGTGCAGCTTCTTGTAGCTCTCGATCAGGCGCAGGTGCTTGTCGAGGCCTTCCAGCTTCAGGCTGGTGGGCGTCAGGCCGTAGAAGCGCACGCTGCCGTCCAGCGAGCCGAGCACCGCGTCCATGCGCTCGTTGCCGAACATGCGACGGAAATTGGCCTCGAAGTCGGCCATCTCCAGTTCCTCGTCCAGGTGCACTTCCAGCGCCGCATTGAGCGCCTGGTAGAACAGCCCGCGCTCGACGGTGTTGTCGTTGTACTGGAGGAACATTTCCACCAGTTCCTTGGCATTCTCGAAACGCTTCACGGCCAGGTTGATCAGCAGCTTGAGCTCGAGGATGGTCAACTGGCCCCAGACCGTGTTGTCGTCGAACTCGATGCCGATCAGCGTGGTGATGTCGGTGTAGTCGTCCACCTCGCAGCTGTCCAGGCGCTTGAGCAGCGACTTGAGACGAACGATGTTGAGGCTGTGCAGGTTGAGGATGTCCGCGCGGAACGCCAGCGCCTTGTTGGTGTTGTCCCAGATCAGGTCTTCCACCGGGTAGATTTCCGAGTAGCCCGGCACCAGGATGCGGCAGGCGGTGGCGCCCAAGTGCTCGTACACCGCCATGTAGACCTCCTTGCCCTGCTCTTCGAGGATGCCGAACAGGGTCTGTGCTTCCTGCACGTTGGAGTCGTCGCCGTGGCCGGAGAAGTCCCACTCGACGAACTCGAAGTCGGCCCTGGCACTGAAGAAACGCCACGACACCACACCGCTGGAGTCGATGAAGTGCTCGACGAAATTGTTCGGCTCGGTCACCGCCTGGCTTTCGAAGGTCGGCCGCGGCAGGTCGTTCAGGCCCTCGAAGCTGCGGCCCTGGAGCAGTTCGGTCAGGCTGCGCTCCAGCGCCACTTCGAAGCTTGGGTGGGCGCCGAAGGAGGCGAACACGCCGCCGGTGCGCGGGTTCATCAGGGTCACGCACATCACCGGGAACTCGCCGCCCAGCGATGCATCCTTGACCAGCACCGGAAAGCCCTGCTCCTCCAGGCCCTTGATGCCGGCGACGACGCCCGGGTACTTGGCCAGCACTTCCTGCGGCACGTCCGGCAGCGCCAGTTCGCCTTCGAGGATTTCACGCTTCACCGCGCGCTCGAAGATTTCCGACAGGCACTGCACCTGCGCCTCGGCCAGGGTGTTGCCGGCGCTCATGCCGTTGGACAGGTAGAGGTTCTCGATCAGGTTGGACGGGAAGTACACCGTCTCGCCGTCGGACTGGCGCACGAACGGCAGCGAGCAGATGCCGCGCTCGGTGTTGCCCGAGTTGGTGTCGTAGAGGTGCGAGCCGCGCAGCTCGCCGTCCGGGTTGTAGATCTCCAGGCAATGCTCGTCGAGGATTTCCTCCGGCAGCACATCCTTGGGGCCGGGCTGGAACCAGCGCTCATCGGGATAATGCACGAACGGTGCGTTGGCGATCTCCTCGCCCCAGAACTGGTCGTTGTAGAAGAAATTGCAGTTCAGCCGTTCGATGAACTCGCCCAGCGCCGAAGCCAGCGCGCTTTCCTTGGTGGCGCCCTTGCCGTTGGTGAAGCACATCGGCGACTGCGCGTCGCGGATATGCAGCGACCAGACGTTGGGCACGATGTTGCGCCAGGAGGCGATCTCGATCTTCATGCCCAGGCCGGCGAGGATTTCCGACATGTTGGCGATGGTCTGCTCCAGCGGCAGGTCCTTGCCCTGGATGTAGGTGCTGGCACCCGCACCGGTGCTGGGCATCAGCAGCGCCTGGGCGTCGGCATCGAGGTTCTCCACTTCCTCGATGACGAAGTCCGGGCCGGTCTGCACCACCTTCTTCACCGTGCAGCGGTCGATGGAGCGCAGGATGCCCTGGCGGTCCTTCTCGGAGATGTCCGCCGGCAGTTCCACCTGGATCTTGAAGATCTGCTTGTAGCGGTTCTCCGGGTCGACGATGTTGTTCTGCGACAGGCGGATATTCTCCGTGGGGATGTCGCGGGTCTGACAGTAGAGCTTGACGAAGTAAGCCGCGCACAGCGCCGAGGAAGCCAGGAAGTAGTCGAACGGACCCGGCGCCGAACCGTCGCCCTTGTAGCGGATGGGCTGGTCGGCAATCACCGTGAAGTCGTCGAACTTGGCTTCGAGTCGGAGGTTGTCGAGAAAATTGACCTTGATTTCCATGCGGGCATTACCACGAAAAAGTAGAAAGCGAACGGGCCGGCATTATCCGGACAAACACGCCCCGGGGATATCCCGACCTGCCCGGCACCGGTCGGGAAGCCTGCCCATGCGGTAGACGGCAATCGACACGCGGTCGGACACGGGCAGCCCGCGCCGCCGCCCTTGGGGTAAGATGCGCGGCTTTGCGCCGCCCAGGCGCTCGTCCACGAGGAATCCACCGTGCTCAGATCCCAGGTCATCATCATCGGCGCCGGCGCCGCGGGACTGATGTGCGCCATGAGCGCCGCCGCGCGCGGTCGGCAGGTCCTCTTGATCGATCACGCCAACAAGGCCGGCAAGAAGATCCTCATGTCCGGTGGTGGGCGTTGCAACTTCACAAACCTGTACTGCGAGCCGAGCAACTTCCTCTCGCACAACCCGCATTTCTGCAAGTCCGCGCTGGCGCGCTTCACCCAGTGGGACTTCATCGCCCTGGTGGCCAAGCACGGCGTGCCCTACCACGAGAAGAAGCTCGGCCAGCTGTTCTGCGATAACAAGTCCAGCGACATCCTCGGGCTACTGCTGGACGAGTGCGAACAGGCCGGCGTCGACCTGCGCCTGGATACCTCGGTGAGCGAGATCGCCCGCCTCGACGAAGGCGGCTACCAGCTGCAGACCAGCCTCGGAGCCGCCCGCTGCGAATCCCTGGTGATCGCCACCGGCGGCTTGTCCATCCCGACCCTGGGCGCCACCGGCTTCGGCTACCAGATCGCCCGCCAGTTCGGCCACAACGTGCTGCCGACCCGCGCCGGCCTGGTGCCCTTCACCATCACCGATCCGCAGCTCAAGACTCTGTGTACCGAACTGTCGGGCACCTCGGTGGAGGACTGCCGGGTCAGCTGCAACGGCCAGAGCTTCGTCGAGAACATCCTGTTCACCCACCGTGGCCTCAGTGGCCCGGCGATCCTGCAGATTTCCTCCTACTGGCAGCCTGGCGACACCATCAGCATCGACCTGCTGCCGCGCATCGACCTGCCCGCCTGGCTGGCCCAGCAGCAGCGCGAGCGACCCAACAGCGAGCTGAAGACGCTGCTGGGCGAGCTGTTCACCAAGAAGATGGCCGGCCTGCTGGCCGAGCAGTGGTTCGTCTCCAAGCCCATGAAGCAATACACGCCGGGCGAGCTGAAGGCCATCGCCGAACGCCTGGGCGACTGGCAACTGGTGCCCGCCGGCACCGAGGGCTATCGCACAGCGGAAGTCACCCTGGGGGGCGTGGATACCCGCGAGGTGTCGTCCAAGACCCTGGAGTCGCTGAAATCCCCTGGCCTGTACTTCGTCGGCGAAGTGCTGGACGTCACCGGCCACCTGGGCGGCTTCAACTTCCAGTGGGCCTGGGCCTCGGGCTACGCGGCGGCGCAGTTCGTCTAGACCCGGTTCCGGAGTTCCTGCAGGAACACGCTTGCTCGCAAACCGCCCGGTACCCGAGTCAGGCCCCCAGGGCACTGAAGCTGGATGCCGGGTTGCTCTACGCCGGCGCGATGTTCCACGACATAAGCCTGATGCTGCGCTGCAGCCAGTGAAAGCGCGTCGAAGTGGACGGCGCCGATTACGCGGCACAGCTCCTGCGCAGCCACGGCATCGCCGAGAGCGATGTCGACACGCTGTGGACCGCCATCGCGCTGCACACCACGTCCGGCGTCCCGCAGCACATGAAGCCGGATATCGGCCGGGTCTGCGCCGGGGTGGAAATGGACGTGCCGGGCTTCGCCCCCGATCCGTTCCCCGACGCCCAGCGCGACGCCGTGGTTACCGCCTCCCCCCGTGGCGGCAGTTCAAGCAGGACATCCTGCAGGCCATCCAGGACGGCAGCAAAGCCCAGCGGCCTCCCCCTTCAACGTCAGGACCGACGTGCTGGCGATGAAGGATGCGGACCTCGTGCGCGTCGACGTCTGCGAGATGATCCTGAATTCGGACTCGGCGAGCTAGGGCCGGGCGTTCACGGGCGCGCCCAATACACCCGGCTCGCCCAGCAGCTGCGCCAACCACTGCATGAACACCCGCACCCGCTGCGGCAGGCGGCGGTGGGCATAAAGCAGGGAGATTTCCATGGGGGGCAGCGGCACGTCCCTCAGTATCTGCACCAGCCGCCCCGCCTCCAGGTCATCGAGCACACCATGGATCGGCACCTGGATGATCCCCAGCCCGCCCATGGCCGCGCTCTCGTAGGCCTCGGCATTGTTCACCGACAACGCTCCGCCCATCGGCACGTAGCGCACCTCGTTGTTGTGCAGGTATTCGAAGCCCGGCGGCCGCGCGCCCAGCACCGTCACGTAGTGGATCAGTTGGTGTCCGGCGAGGTCTTCCAGCGATTGCGGCGTACCGTGCCTGGCGAGATATGACGGGCTGGCGCAGCTCACCTGCGGGAACTGTCCGAGGGTGCGCGCCACCACCGACGGGTCGTTCACCGCGCCGACCCGCACCACACAATCGAAGCCCTCGCGCACCAGGTCGACGCGTCGGTCCGTGCAGCTCACTTCCAGCTCCAGCGCCGGGTGCCGCGCGAGGAATTCGCCCAGGCGTGGCATCACCAGCTTGCGCGCCATCACCGTCGGCATGTCCACGCGCAAGCGCCCTCCCAGGGCCTCATCGTTCTGCTGGAACAGGCTCTGGAGTTCGTCGAGCTGGGCGAGCATGTCCTTGCTGCGCTCGTAGAGCACCAGGCCGTCCTGGGTCGCGGTGACGCGGCGCGTGGTGCGTTGCAACAGCCGCGTGCCGAGCAGTTCCTCCAACGCCTGGATGTGCTCCGAAACCGTGGAACGCGGCAGGCCGAGCTGCTCGCCAGCCTGGGTGAAACTGGCCAGTTCGGTGACGCGGACGAAGGTGCGCAGGAGCTCGGGACGGATCATGGCGTGGTCTTCACGTGAGGGGGCGCCGACAGGTCTATTGTTCGGCCGTGCCGACTATTCTTTCCGATTCTGCCTGATTTATCACCAACCAAACGAACAATAAGCTTCTTCTCACCCCCCCACCCGCTCTCCCAAGCAACGAAGGAAAAACGCCATGACCCGCAAGATCGCACTCATCACCGGCGCCAGCCGTGGCCTTGGCCGCAACGCCGCCCTGCACCTCGCCGCCGCCGGCGTCGACATCATCGGCACCTACCGCAGCCAGGCCGACGAAGCCCAGGCCGTCGCCGCAGAAATCCAGCAGCACGGCGGCCGCGCGCTGATGCTGCAACTGGACGTGGGCGACAGCAGCGCATTCGCCGCCTTCGCCGAGCAGGTGCGCGCCGCGCTGGGCGAAACTTTCGGTCGCGACAGCTTCGACTTCCTGGTGAACAACGCCGGCATCGGCCTTAACGCCAGCTTCGCCGAGACCAGCGAGGAGATGTTCGACCAGCTGATGAACATCCAGCTCAAGGGCCCGTTCTTCCTGACCCAGAAGCTGCTGCCGCTGATCGCCGACGGTGGACGCATCCTCAACGTATCCAGCGGCCTGACACGCTTCTCGCTGCCCGGCTACGCGGCTTACGCGACCATGAAGGGCGCCATGGAAACCTTGACCAAGTACCAGGCGAAAGAACTGGGCGCGCGCGGCATCGCCGTGAACATCCTGGCCCCCGGCGCCATCGAGACCGATTTCGGCGGCGGCCAGGTGCGCGACAACGCCCAGTTGAACCAGCAGATCGCCGCCAGCACCGCTCTGGGCCGTGTCGGCCTGCCGGACGACATAGGCGGCGCCATCACCACCCTGCTCTCCGAGGGCGGCCGCTGGATCAACGGCCAGCGCGTGGAGGCTTCGGGCGGGATGTTCCTCTGAGCCGCAGGACGGCATAACCCGAGCGTACAAGCGGACTCCGTCCGCGATTGGCCCGCATCGCGCCGGTGACCATCGCGGACGGAGCCCGCCCGTATCGATCCTGTGCCTCCGTGCCCCGCAGGAGCGGGCCCGCGAATCCCTCCCCGGCTTCGCGATTTTCGGCGTCCCCCGCCCCTGCAACGCCCGACGCCGGGCGTGGCGATTACTTCAGGCGGCGCTCGGCGGCGATCTCCGGCAGGTCGGTGCGGCGCAGGTAGGTGAGCAAGGCCTCGTTGAGGTTCAGGCGATCATGGATGTTCTGTTCGGCGAGGATCTGCAGGCACTCGCGGCTCAGGGTCATCACCGCGCCGTGCTTCTGCGCCCAGACGAATTCGCAGGCCGGGCGAATGCTGTCCTCGGCGACGTCCATGCCAAAGGAGTCCTCGCTGAAACGCACGATGTACTTGCCGGTCTTGAGGTTGAAGCCGACGAAGCCGGAGAGCCCGTCGGCGGCATTGCAGATATCGCTGGAAGTAATGGCCATGCTGCCCCCTGGATTTGTTCTGTTATGGATTCGCACGCAGGAGGTCCCCGCTTCTGTGAGCGGGTGAACTTCGAATTCTGACAGCCTTGTGCGTCGGTGCTCAGGGGCGGGTTGTCGCACCTCGCTTTGGGAAGTCATCGCCTTCTCTGCCAAGAGCCCCTCTCCCTAACCCTCTCCCGCAAGCGGGAGAGGGGACTGTTCGGAGCGGCTTGAAACAATAGCGTCAGCCGGCACAACCGGCGTGCGATCCATTCCGCGCGGTATCGACCTCGTACCAGCAATATCCCGGCTTGGGCTTTGGCTCTAAAAGACTTCCAGCAAAACATCTGCGCACTCCGGCCAGCCCCTTTCAGGAGGCCTCGTTGAAGTGGGGTTTCAGGGATTGAGCGGCATCGCTTTCCGTCTTTTGCTCTTTGACGACTTCCAGAGAAACGTCCGCGCACTCCGACCTGCCCCTTTCAGGAGGCCTCGTTGAAGTGGGGTTTCAGGGATTGAGCGGCATCGCTTTCCGTCTTTTGCTCTTTGACGATTTCCAGAGAAACGTCTGCGCACTCCGACCTGCCCCTTTCAGGAGGCCTCGTTGAAGTGGGGTTTCAGGGATTGAGCGGCATCGCTTTCCGTCTTTTGCTCTTTGACGATTTCCAGAGAAACGTCCGCGCACTCCGACCTGCCCCTTTCAGGAGGCCTCGTTGAAGTGGAGTTTCAGGGGTTGAGCGGCATGGATGCCGCGAGAGCTGCGATGGGCCAGGGATGGCCCTTCGCAGCGTGCCCCTGCAACTGCGCTTCAACGAGGGCATTTTTCGCCCCAAGCGAAAAACCGGATGACGGGGCAAGACCTTTGCCTCCTTTGGGTCGTTTGCCAAAGGAGGTCGCCCGAGGGGGCGAAACCAGAAGTCCGCGAGCATGCCTAAGCGGCGCAGAAGCACAGACGCCATCTGCAGCGCAGCGCCGTCGACTCCTACAGGATTCTCGGATTGCCCGATGAAGTTTTGCCCGCTAGAGTGCGCCGGTCGCGGTCAACTCCGTGACTCGGGTTTGGCGACCCGGTATGCAAGAGGCGCGGTAAAGCGCCATTAGGCGGTTGGCACTGACAGTGCCAGCACGCCTACGGCTGGACGCTGCACTTTCAGTGCCCCGTTCGGCCTTCCATGGTGGACCGCGCGGGGAGACCTTCGGGTCTGCCGGGTCCTCTTGCACCGGTTCGCCAACCCCGTGCGGTCTGCCTCCCCTGTTTGGCGACTGGTGTGGCAGCTCTCAACTCATGCAGAGGAGCTTCACCATGGACGACGGTTTCTTCCCTTCCGTTTTCATCCGCCACAACCGCCCATTACGCGCCACGCTGATCGACGACCAGGCCTGGTTCGTCACCGCCGACCTCGCTCGCCTCATGGGCCAGTACAACGAACAACGCTTCCGCCGCCGACTGGATGAAGACCAGTGGCGCGAATCCTTCATCCGTACCCAAGCCGGCAATGAAATCCCCGTCGAGCTGATCAGCGAATGCGCCGTCTATGCGCTGCTGGTCTACTTCCCGCACCCGGAGCAGCGCATGTTGCGGCAATGGATCAGCCGCACCGTCGTGCCCGCTCTGCGCAGCGAATTCGATGACCGCCACGACTCACCCAGGCGCTCCCAGCTGCCCTGGGAAACCCGGCAGATCAGCGTGCTGGAGTGGCAAAGCAAACTCTGGCTGGATATCGAAGAGCTCTCGCGCTGGGGCGATCCGAGCCGGGGCCGGCCGGTGCAGCGTTTTCTGTCGAGGATCGGAGTGCGCTGACAGCCATCGCGGACGGAGTCCGCTCCCACGCAGCCGGTGAACCCCGCGTAGGAGCGGACTCCGTCCGCGATCGTTTCCAGGCCGCATCACGGGCCGGCATCTGGTTCGCGCTTACGCGCCCTGAGTCAGGTGTTTTGCAATCGCCGTGCGCAGCGGCGGCAGGTTCTGCGCCAGGCGCAGGCCGGCATTGCGCAGCAGACGAACTGGCGGGCGCGGGTCGGTGTACATGCCGACGATCAGCCGCGTGGCCTGGTACAGCGGCCAGGTCGCCAGGCGGTGCGCCATGGCGTAGCGGCGCAATGGCCAGGTGCCGCCGATATCGCCGCCCCGGCGATGGGTCGCGAGGATTTCATTCGCCAGCCGGCGCTGGCTCTGCAGGCCGAAGTTGAAGCCGTGGGCGGTGACCGGGTGCATGCCGACGGCGGCATCGCCGATCAGCGCGCTGCGCGGGCCGACGAAACGGTCCGAGTACACCCCCACCAGCGGATAGCTGTGACGCGCGCCGAGCAACTCCATGCCGCCCAGACGGCGGTCGAAACGGCGCTCCATCTCGCGGGCGAAGGCCTGCTCGTCCAGTTCCAGCAGCGGCGCCATCTCGCGTTGCGGCAGGGTCAGCACCACCGAGGAACGGTCGCCATTGATCGGCAGCAGCGCCAGGGTCTGGCCGTAGCCGAACCATTCCCAGGCGACGTTGTGGTGCGGTTTCTCATGGGCCATGCGGCAGACCATCATGGTCTTGCCGAAGTCCTCCATGCTCGCGCCGATACCCAGCATGCGGCGGGTTTCGGAGAAGCGGCTGTCGGCCGCCACCAGCAGGCGCGCATGGACGCGACTGTCGTCGTCCAGGGTCAGCGCCACGCCGTCCTGGCGGACCTGCAGCGAACGCAAGGCGCGCCCGCAGACCAGCGAGACATCCGCGCACTCGTGCACCGCGTCGAAGGCAGCGCGGCGGATCATCTGGTTGGAGACGAAATACCCCAGCTGTTGCGCACCAGCCTGCTCGGCCTCGATGCGCAGGGTGAACAGCGAAGGGCCATTGAGCACCTGGGCATCGCGCAGCGGCGAGACGTCCTCGGGGTCGATCCGCGACCACATCCCCAGCCGCTGCAGTTCGGCGCGGGAGGCGTGGGTCAGCGCGATCTCGCGGCCGTCCTCGGCGGGCTCGGACACCGCGGCCAGCGGCTGACGGTCGATCAGCAGGATCGACAGGCCGTTGCCCGACAGCGAGCGGGCCAGGCAAAGCCCGGCGGGGCCGGCGCCGACGATGGCGATGTCCACGTGCATGGGTGACTCCTTTGGCGAGGGATGGGCGGTCCCGGAGTCTAGGCTGGCCACTGGCCCGTTTCGTTGCCGTGGATCAGTGGCCCATGGCGAATACCTCCAAATAGACGGGCCCGACCAGAGCGAGCTAGATGGACAGCCGCACGCCCCGCTGCGGGTCGATCACCGTCGCGCCCCGGCGCTTGTTCACCACCAGCTCGCCAATCTCGATCAGCCGCGTGCGCGTGACGTTGCGGCTCAGACCGAGCAGGTTGGCGGTATGCACCTGGTTGCAATGGCAGAAGCGATAGGCCGCGCGCAGCAACGCATCTTCCACCCGCGCATGCAGGTTGCCGCCCTGCTCCTCGAACAGCCGCTGGAAGGCCTGCTGGAGAATCTGCTCGGCGCCCAGGGATTCCAGCCTTGGCTCCTCGCTGCGCTCGATGCGCAGGTTGGACAGGTGCAGGTCCTCTGCGCGCACCACGCCGTCGCGGCAGATCAGCAGCGTGTGGTGGATGACGTTTTCCAGCTCGCGAATGTTCCCCGGCCACGAATAGCTGCGCAGCTTCTGCGCGGCCTCGGCGCTCAGTTGGCTCTGCCCGTACCCCAGGCGCCGGCTGTACTCGGCGATGAAGTGGCGGGTCAGCGGGAGGATGTCGCCGGGCCGCTCGCGCAGCGGCGACAGCTCCAGACTGACGACGTTGAGGCGGTAGTACAGGTCCTCGCGGAAATGCCCGGCGTTGATCGCCTTCTCCAGTTGCACGTTGGTGGCCGCCAGCACCCGCACGTTTATCGGGATGCTCTTGCGCGAACCCAGGCGCACCACTTCGCGTTCCTGCAGCACACGCAGCAGCTTGACCTGGATCGGCATCGGCAGATCGCCGATCTCGTCGAGGAACAGCGTGCCGCCATTGGCTTCCTCGAACCAGCCGGCCTTGGCCGCCAGCGCGCCGGTGAAGGCGCCCTTCTCGTGGCCGAACAGTTCGGCCTCCACCAGGGATTCGGAGAAGGCCCCGCAGTTCACCGCCACGAAGGGCCCGCCTCGCCGCGCGCTGAGGTTGTGGATGTGCCGCGCCACCAGTTCCTTGCCCGTGCCGGTCTCGCCGATGATCAGCACGCTGGCCTCGCTGGGCGCGACCTGCTGCAGGTGGTCGAGCAGCGCCTGGGATTTGGGGTCTTCGAAGACCTGGGCGGTGGCACGGATGGAGGTGGCCAGCGCGGGGGATTTGGGCAGGGTCAACAGACCCTCGGGTGTGGTCGCGTTCATGAGTAGAAAGTCGGTTGCGGCAGTTGCTGGTTCAGCGCCCAGTCGCCCAGCTCGCGGACCTTGTAGTCCACCGGGTCGTGCAGGGTCTGGGTGCGCAGGTTGCGCCAGTAGCGGTCGATGCGCAGCGCGGCATGGGTGGAGCGGGCGCCGGTGACTTCGAACAGGCGGTTGCAGATTTCCAGGCCGTTGCGGGTCGCCGCGACCTTGGCGGTGGCGATGGCAACGGCCAGCCGGCCGCGCTCCTCGGCGTCCAGAGCGGCGCCTCTGCTCCAGGCTTCGTCGAGCAATTGGGCGGCACGGCGCACCAGCAGGCGGGTGCTTTCCAGACCGACCCAGAACTCGCCGTAATGCCCGAGCACGTACGGGTCCTCACCCACTGTGGCGGCGTTGGAACGGAACCATGGGCGGGCCTCCTTGAGCGTGTACTGCCGCGCCTCTTCGAACGCGCCCTCGGCAATGCCGAGGAAGACATGGGTGAAGATCAGCTGGGCGATCAGCGGGCGCAGGCAGGCGAACGGCGTGCTCAGCGGTCCCGGATCGAGCAGCAGCTCGCTCTCCTCCACCCGCACCCGCTCGAAGGTAGCGCTGCCGCTGTCGGTCTGGCGCTGGCCCATGTTGTCCCAGTCATGGGCCAGGCTGATGCCGCTGCGCGCCGTGGGGATGGCGGCGATCAGCAGCTTGCCGCCCTCGCCGTCCAGCGCCGAGGCGATGAGCATCTGCGAATCCAGCGCGCCGGAGCAGAAGCTCTTGCGCCCGGAGAATTCCCGCCAGCCGGCGAAGGTGCGCGACACGGTGCGGGTGTCCAGCGGGTTCAGCGCATTGCCCCAGAACCATTGGTTGCGCGCCGTCAGCTCGAACCATGGCTGCCACTGCTCGGGGCGGGAGAACAGCCGCACGGTGGCCAGCATCAGGTGCTGGAAGCCGAACACGTGTGCGATGGAGCTGTCGACCACGGCAAACTGGCGCACGACGTCCAGCGTTGTGCTCCAGTCGGCGCCCAGGCCACCGTACTCGGTAGGGATGATCAGCGACAGCAGGCCGCTCTGGCGCAGCGCATCGCGCTCGGCCTTCGGCGTACCGCCACGGATGTCGCGCTCGGCGGCGGTTTCGGCGAAACCGGCGGCCAGGCGTTGGGCCATTTGCCCGGGTGTCTGTACGTCGAGCCGCGTATTGGCGTTCACGCTCGCTTCCTCTTCTATCGATTCGGGATGTGCCAGGCTCCTGCCCGGCACATCAGGGGAACTCAACCGGCCTTGCGCCCAGGCAACACATCGTTGGCGATCATCTCGCCGAACGGCCCGGTGAGGTTGGTCACGCCGCGGCCGGCGAGGCTCGCATAGGGCTCGGGCAGCAGCGGGAAGACCAGTTCGGCGAAACGGTAGGCCTCTTCCAGGTGCGGGTAGCCGGAGAAGATGAAGCTGTCGATCCCCAGGTCCGCGTACTCCTTGATGCGCTCGGCGACCTGCTGCGGGTCGCCCACCAGCGCGGTACCGGCGCCGCCACGCACCAGGCCGACACCGGCCCAGAGGTTGGGGTAGATCTCCAGCTGGTCACGGCGGCCGCCGTGCAGCGCGGCCATGCGCCGCTGGCCTTCGGAGTCGAAGCGGGCGAAGGATTTCTGCGCGTTGGCGATGGTCTCGTCGGAGATGTTGGCAATCAGCTTGTCGGCGGCCTGCCAGGCCTCCTCGGCGGTCTGGCGAACGATCACGTGCAGGCGAATGCCGAATTTGACGGTGCGCCCCTGTTTTGCCGCCTTCTCGCGTACGTCGGCGATCTTCTGCGCGACCGCTTGCGGCGGCTCGCCCCAGGTCAGGTAGACGTCCACCTGTTCGGCGGCCAGGTCATGGGCCTCGGCCGAGGAGCCACCGAAATACAACGGCGGGTAAGGCTTCTGGATCGGCGGATAGAGCGCCTTGGCGTTCTCCACCTGCAGGTGCTTGCCCTTGAAGTCCACGGATTCGCCCTGCAGCACTCGCCGCCAGATGCGCAGGAATTCGTCGGTGACTTCATAGCGCTCGGCGTGGCTGAGGTGGATGCCGTCGCCACGGTTCTCATCCGGGTCGCCTCCGGTGACCACGTTGATCAGCAGCCGGCCGCCGGACAGCCGGTCCAGGGTCGCAGCCATGCGCGCGGACACGGTGGGCGAGATGATTCCCGGACGGATCGCCACCAGGTAGCGCAGGCGCTCGGTGAGCGGCGCCAGGGCCGAGGCGACCACCCAGGAATCCTCGCAGGAGCGGCCGGTGGGAATCAGCACGCCGTAATAGCCGAGGGAATCGGCGGCCTGGGCGATCTGTTTGAGATACGGCAGCGACACCGGGCGCGCACCCTCGCTGGTGCCGAGGAAGTGGCCGTCGCCGTGGGTTGGCAGGAACCAGAACACGTTCATCGCGGGCTCCTCAGGCAGTCTTGCGCAGTTGCGGGCGGGCGAACAGCGGCGCGGCGCGCTCGGCGGCCAGCTGGATGCGCGCGCGCAGGGTGTCGCTGGTGATCTGGTAGTTGGCGAAGTCCCCTTCGCTGGCGTACACGCCGATGGGTAGCGTGATCGACTGGAAGAAGCTGAACAGCGGGCGCAGCTGGTGGTCGAGAACCAGCGCGTGGCGCTCGCTGCCGCCGGTGGCGGCGAGCAGCACCGGGGTGTCGATCAGGGCGTTCATGTCCACCAGGTCGAACAGGTGCTTGAGCAGGCCCGGATAGGAGCCGCGGTAGACCGGCGAGGCTACCACCAGCAGGTCGGCGGTCTCGATCTCGCGCAGCGTGGCTTCAAGCTCTGCGCAGAGCTCCTGGCGCGACAGTGCGGCGCCCAGCGGGCGGGCGATGTCGGCCAGTTCGATGAGCCGGGCTTCTACCGGAAGCCGTTCGGCGAGGGCGTCGAGCACGGCCTGGGTGAGCACCAGGGTGCGCGAGGGGCGATAGGTGCCGCCGGAGACGGCGACCACTCTGATGGGGCTGGTCATGGGTTTTCCCTGTTGACTGTTGCGCTAGGTACAGAGGCCTTGAGCAAGGGCCGTACCAACAGGGAAATGTATGATTTTCGGGCACTTCAGCCCGTTCTGGCGGATGCTCCGTGTCACCCAGGCAACAGCGCTGCTGATCGACTGTTGCCAGGGAAACACTCCGCCGTCAGTGCACGGCCAGCTCGCGCAAGCCGTGGGAGATATCCAACCCTTCGAGTTCGGCCACGTATTCGTCCGTGGTGAGCAGGCCGACACAGGGGGTCGCTCCGCGCTGACGCAGTTGCCCGGCGGCGAGCTTGCGCGCCAGCGCCACCGCCGCCATGCAGGGAATGTTCGGGCCGTGGTCTTGCTGCGCCAGCATCTCCCAGCACAATGCCAGCGGCTTGCCGTCGCCATCGACGCCCTGCAGGTGGACGAACATGCCACTGCGCCCGTCGCCCAAGGGCTCCATCGCCACGGCCATGCGGTGCAGGCCGGCGCCCAGGCGTGCCGCATCCTTCACCAGCCCGGCGCGCACCAGCCAGGAAAGGCCCCAGGTGCCGAACTGGGTGAGGCTCAGGCCAAGGCCCGCGGAGAAGCGCACGTCCTGCACGCCGGGATAACGCCGTGGGAAGAGGTCGAGGTCCGGCACGTCGCAGTGGGCCAGCCAGCGCGAGCCCAGCGGCGCGGGAAAACAATGGCGATTGAGCCCCTGCCAACCATGCACGTCCTGCCAGCGGCCCTGGCGCCACTGGCGCAGCGGCTTGCCGCAGTAGCCCAGCACCGCGGATACCGTGGCCTGCCCGGGAATCTTCGCCGACGAGCTGATGCCGTGGTGGATGCTGTCCAGGCGCTGGAAACGTGGCAACAGGTCGTCGATCACCGAGGCCGCCAGGGCGGGCACCGAACTGGCGCCACTGCACACCAGCACCCCGGCGCTGCGCGCAGCACGGTCGAGTTCGTGGATGCCGCAGACGAACTGGCGGGCATCGGCCAGGTCGACGTAATGCGCGCGGGCACCGATGGCGGCGCGGGCGACGCGGTAGTCCTGGCCCTGGAACGGTCCGGCAGTGGAAATCACCAGGTCGACCTTCAGTTCATTGAGGCGACCGGCCAGCGTCGGCTGGTTCATGTCCAGGCACACCGCCTCGCCGCCCACCTGCGCGGCCAGTTCATTGGCGCGGCGCTGGTCGCGCCCGCCCACCAGCACGCGGATGCCGTCGATGTCGCTCAGGCGGCGCACGATCAGGCTGCCGAAGTTGCCGTAACCGCCCAACACCAGCACGCGAAATGTCCGTTCCATTGCCACTGAACCTGTTACTCCCTGACTGCTGGCGGCGCCAGCTCCTTCAACCCGGCTTTGCACCGCCGTGGCGGGGCAGATTGTCCTCCAGCGGCCACCAACCGGCACGGGAGTCGACGTAGTAATGTGCTTCGAGCTTTGTCCGCACCGGCTCGTCGAGGGTTCCCGCACGCACCCGCAAAGTTTTCGGCAGCGCATCGCGGGCGCTGTAGATTGGCGAGCCACAGAGGCGGCAGAACACCCGTAGTTTTTCCGGCGTCGCGCGATACCCGGCCAGTTCCGACTCGCCGCTGAGCAGGCGGAACGCCGCGCGGTCCACCGGGAGGTTGGTGGCGAACGGCCCGCCCTGCGCCTTGCGGCACTGGCTGCAATGGCAGACCTGGATGGGCGCCAGCTCGCCGCTGATTTCGTAGCGCACCGCACCGCACAGACAACCGCCCCTATGCATGACCCGCCCTTCCGTCCACGTTCACGAAGCGAGGGAGTCTAGATCAGCCTTGCCGGCGTGCACCACCGTGCGCAGGAGCCACTGTCTTTTCCCCCGGGGAAACCCGCTCCACACTCTCCCTCATCCCAGCCCTGTCCCAACGGCAGAGTGAGCCGAGCGTGCCAGCCCCGTAGGCACGACCATCTCGTCAGGCTTCACTCTCCCACCCCAGCGGATAGAGCAGTTCTTCCTTGTAGCCGGCCCACACCCGCACCGCCGCGGGAAAGCTCGCGTCCAGCTCGGCGTCACCGCTGTCCACCAGCAGCGGCCGGCCTTCGAGGGTGGCAAGCTTGCGTTTGGTGGCGATCACCCGCAGCCGCTCGATACCGATGGCGCGCAGCACGCGCGGGCTGATCTGCTGGTTGCCGCGCCCGAGTATGTGCCCCTGCCCGCCGATGGCGGTCACCAGCAGGAAGGCGGAATGCCCGTCCACCAGCTCGAACAGCTGCGTTTCGGTGACGTCGCGGGCAATCACTTCGCCGTTCTCGATCACGTCGACGCCCAGCAGCGTGGTCTCCAGTTGCAGGTCGGCGGCCAGCCCGTGCAGCGTCGAGCCGGGACCGAAGACGTAGCGCACATCGTCCTCCCAGCTGTCCTCCAGCCAGGCGGCGAGGTCGGCCAGCACCAGTTCCTCGGTCTCCATGCCGGCCTGCTTCACGTGCTGCATGAAGTGGCCTTCCTCGGGCACCGTCAGCTCGGCATACCAGCGCGCGGCGACGCGCCCCTCGCGCAGCGCGGCCTCGTCGAGGTCGCGCACTTCGCCCTGGGTCAGGCGCACCAGCCCGCCATCCACGAGGCGCCGCGCCAGTTCCCCGGCGGCGCGCGGGCTGATGGCGTAGACCCCGGAATGGATCTTCACCCCGGCGGGAATGCCCAGCACCGGCTGGCCTTCGCGGGCGACCTCGGCCACGTCGCGTGCGGTGCCGTCGCCGCCGGCGAAGAGGATCAGCGCCACACCGGCCTCCTGCAGCGCCTGCACGGCGTGACGGGTATCAGCCGCGCTGCTCTGCGCCTGCTCCAGGGCACCCACCAGGCGATGGGCAAAGCCTATGTCCGCCAGCAGGTCGGCGCCCATCGGGCCGGGGAAGGTGAGGAACTCCAGGCGCTCGCGCACCGGCAGCAGGTGCTCCAGGGCTACACGCGTGCGCTCTGCCGCCCGTGGTTCGGCGCCACGCGCCAGAGCCAGCTCGACGACGCCGTCACTGCCCTTGAGCGCGGTCGGGCCGCCGATACCGGCCAGCGGATTGATGATCAGCCCTATGCGAATCCTGTCCATACTCAACCTCAAGGGAAACTTCTTCGAACTACCGGCGCAAGGCCGGGTCGGACCAGGGAAACGGCAACTCCACGAACTATAACGACAAGCAGGTGACTGGGGACCTCGTGATTGGCACGCAATCTGCGAGGCAACCTGTCGTCTGTCTTCGGTGACGATTCTCCGGCGCTGCCCTGGGCAGCCTCTGTCACCGGGCTTTCATCTGATCTGCCTAGACTGCAACGCACCTGATGTAGAGGAGATTGGCCATGAGCCTGCAAACCCAACGTGAAACCACTCCCCGTCCCACCCCGCGTCATCCGCAGCAGCCGGTCGGCGGTTCGATCATCGATGCCCAGGGCCGCGAAGTGCCCATCACCGAAGACATGATCCAGCGCGCCTGCCAGGAGCTGGACAAGACCTGCGAGCCACCGCGCCGCTGAGCAGGCGCGTCCGCCCTATTCCCCGACCCGGTTGGCGCCCAGCGCGGTCAGCAGGCTTTCCAGGCGCGGCGAATCGCCCTGGATGTCCACCCACAACCCGGTGATCTCCCGGCGCGGCGGGTAGTGCTTGCGCAGCGCGTCGAAGGCCGCCCGCCGAGTCTGGGTGTCCCCCTGCAGGCTGCGGCGAAAATTGGCGTCGTCGCTGCGCGGGTCGTAGACCGCGCGGCAGAGCATCGCCAGCGCCCAGTCCGGGTCGCATTCTTCCTTCAGGCTCAACTCGGCCAGCCATTGCGCGGGCAACAGGTCGTCGAGGACGACGGCCGGCTCGCAGCGCTGCCAGGCGCAGAATGCCTCGTAGATCTGCGCGGTGCCGCGCAGCTTGCCATCCAGGCTGTAGCCGGCGATGTGCGGAGTGGCGATGCGGCAGTGTTGCGCCAGCTGCACGTTCACTTCCGGCTCGCCCTCCCAGACATCCAGCGCCACGTCGATATCGGCGCCGGACTCCAGGTGGATGCGCAGCGCCGTGTTGTCGATCACCCCACCCCGGCTGGCGTTGATCAGCCAGGTGCCCGGGCGCAGCGTCGTGAGGCGAGCGGCGTCGATCAGGTGGCGCGTCGGGTTTTCGCCGTCGCGGGTCAGCGGCGTGTGCAGGCTGATCACGTCGCACTCGCGCAGCACTTCCTCCAGACTGCGGAAGTCGCCACCTTCGGCGGCGGCGCGCGGCGGGTCGCAGACACGCACATCCCAGCCCAGCCCACGCAGCACATCCACCAGGCGACCACCCACCTGCCCCGCGCCGATCACGCCATAGCGGCGTTCGGCAAGCCTGGCGCCATGCACTTCGGCCAGGGCCAGCAGGCTGCCCAGCACCCAGTCCACCACGCCGCGGGCGTTGCAACCCGGCGCGCTGGACCAGGCGATACCGGCCTCGGCGAAGTAATCGAGGTCCAGGTGATCAGTGCCGATGGTGCAGGTGCCGACGAACTTCACCTGGCTACCCTCGAGCAGCTCGCGGCTGACATCGGTCACCGAGCGAACCAGCAGGACTTCGGCGTCGCCCAGGGCGGCACGGTCGATGCCGCGGCCGGGCAGGCGACGGATGTCGCCATGGGCCCCGAAGAAGGCTTCGACCAGGGGAATATTTTCATCGGCAAGGATACGCATGGGCAGGCTCCAGAAATCGGCACCGGCTACTTTACCAGCGCTGCTGCGCGCGGTCCCGCACAGCCATGTAGGGCGCATAACCTGGCGCGTTATGCGCCCTACGTCAGCGCCGATCCTTCAGCCCTGCGTGCGGTCGCGCGCAGCGCAGGCAGGACTTCCTGACTGGCCCGTCAGCCCTTAAACTGGCCGGCTTCCTGCCAATTTCCATCGCCAAGGATAGCCGTGACCAGCCTCGCCCAGCCCGTCTCCCGTGGACGGCGCACCGCCACCGAACTCAAGGAGCTGCTGACCCTCGCAGCGCCCATCATGATCGCCCAGTTGGCGACCACCGCCATGGGCTTCGTCGATGCGGTGATGGCCGGCAGCGTGGGGCCGCGCGACCTGGCCGCGGTGGCGCTGGGCAATTCGATCTGGATTCCGGTCTTCCTGCTGATGACCGGCACCCTGCTCGCCACCACCGCCAAGGTGGCCCAGCGCTATGGCGCGGGCGACCAGGCCGGCACCGGCCCGCTGGTGCGCCAGGCGCTGTGGCTGGCGTTGCTGGTCGGCCCGCTGGCGGGGGCGACGCTATGGCTGCTGTCCGAGCCGATCCTGCGGGCGATGAAGGTCGAGGAAGCCCTGATCGAGCCCAGCTGCTTCTACCTGCGCGGCATCGCCTGCGGCCTGCCGGCGGTGGCGCTGTACCACGTGCTGCGCTGCTTCAGCGACGGCCTGGGGCGCACCCGGCCGAGCATGGTGCTGGGCATCTGCGGGCTGATGCTGAACATCCCGATCAACTACGTGCTGATCTACGGCCACCTCGGCTTCCCGGCCCTGGGCGGCCCCGGCTGCGGCTGGGCCACCGGCTCGGTGATGTGGTTCATGCTGCTGGGCATGCTGGTCTGGGTGAACGGGGCCAAGGTCTACAAGCCGAGCCAACTGTTCAGCCATTGGGAACTGCCGCAGCCCAAGGTAATCGGCAGCCTGGTGGCGGTCGGCCTGCCGATCGGCATCGCGGTGTTCGCCGAGTCCAGCATCTTCTCGGTGATCGCCCTGCTGATCGGCGAACTCGGCGAAAAGGTCGTGGCGGGCCACCAGGTGGCGCTGAACTTCAGCGCGCTGGTGTTCATGATTCCCTACTCGCTGGCCATGGCCGTGACCGTGCGCGTGGGGCAGTCCCTGGGCGCCGGCGCACCGCGCGATGCGCGCTTCGCCGCGGGCGTGGGCATGGGAGCGGCGCTGGCGTACGCCTGCGTTTCCGCCAGTGGCATGTTCCTGATGCGCGAACACATCGCCGGGCTCTATACCCAGGACCCAGAGGTCCTGGCGCTGGCCGCTACTCTGCTGGTGTTCTCGGCGCTGTTCCAGTTCTCCGACGCCGTACAGGTCACCGCCGCCGGTGCACTGCGCGGATACCAGGACACCCGCGCGACCATGATCATGACGCTGTTCGCCTACTGGGGCATCGGCCTGCCGGTGGGCTACAGCCTGGGCCTCGCCCACTGGCTGCAGGAACCCACCGGCCCGCGCGGCCTGTGGGAAGGCCTGATCGTCGGCCTGACCTGCGCGGCGGTGATGCTGTGCATCCGCCTGTCGCGCAGCGCCAGGCGGCAGATCGTGCTGAAGGAAATGCGCACAGCGGGATAACGAACGTCCCATGACGCAAAAAGCCGCCCGAGGGCGGCTTTTACTTGGGGAAATCCTGCAGGAAAAGCAACGGGTAGGATGGGTGGAGCGCAGCGATACCCACCAATTTCGTGCACGGACTGCATGGGTATCGCTTCGCTCCACCCATCCTGCGAACAGCCTCTTTCGCGCTCAGTCGGTGACCAGCGCCGGCTTCGGCCGGCTGCTCAGCGTAGTGCCCACAGAGGCGACGATGATGGCGCCGATGGCGATCCACTGGTGCGACGTCAGTTGCTCGCCGAGGAACACCAGGCCGGACAGCGCGCCGAACGCCGGCTCGATGCTCATCAGGGTGCCGAAGGTGCGCGCCGGCAGACGGGTCAGGGCGACCATCTCGAGGGTATAGGGCAAGGCGCTGGAGAGGATCGCCACTCCCAGCAGCGCGGGGAACAGGCTGACATCCAGCAGCGCCGTGCCGCTGTGGGCGAAGCCGATGGGTGCCATGCAGACGGCGGCGATGGTGATGCCCAGCGCCGCGCCCTGCGCGCCCAGGTCACTGCCGGCGCGCTGGCCGAAGATGATGTACAGCCCCCAGCACACGCCCGCCCCCAGCGCCAGCGCGGCGCCCTTGGGATCGATACCGGCGCCGAAGTCGGCAATCGGCAGCAACAGCCCCAGGCCAACCACGGCCAGGGCGATCCAGAGGAAGTCCAGCGGCTTGCGCGAATAGAACAGCGCCACCGCCAGCGGCCCGGTGAACTCCAGCGCCACGGCGACGCCCAGCGGAATGCTCTGCAGCGCCATGTAGAACATCAGGTTCATCAGGCCCAGGTTGAGGCCATAGATGAACAGCGGCTTGAGCGGTTTGCCGCGCAACGAAGTGCGCCACGGACGCAGGATCGCCAACAGGATGATCGCGGCGAAGATAAGCCGCATGGAGGTGACACCCTCCGCGCCGAGGACCGGGAACAGGCTTTTGGCCACGGAAGCGCCGGTCTGGATCGAAGCCATCGAGACGATCAGGATGGCGATGGGGAAGACAGTAGAAAGAAAGCGGGAGCGAGGCATGATGCGGACCTGATCAGGCGTTGCAACGATGGGGAAATCTTGATTGACTGTTATGCGCAACATAATGCGCAAAAAGGCCAGAATGAGCAATATACTGCCCACATCTTCCGACCGCCCCAGCGTGCTGGTGCACGTTGCCGATAACGTGAAGACCCACCGCCGCGACGCCGGCCTCAGCCAGGACGCCCTGGCGAAGGCCTCGGGCGTCAGCCGGCGGATGCTGGTTGGCATCGAAGGCGGCGACACCAACGTCAGCCTCGCCACCCTTGACCGTATCGCCGCGGCCTTGAAAGTCACCTTTGCCGACCTGGTGCGGCCGCCGTCCACCGGCGGCCTGACCCGCGTCGACGCCGTCGCCTGGGGCGGCAGGCAGCCCGACAGCCGGGGCACCCTCCTCGCCAGCACCCCTGCTTCGCGCCAGGCCGAACTCTGGCACTGGACACTCGCCCCTGGCGACACCTACAACGCCGAGCCCGACGCCGAGGGCTGGTACGACATGGCCTACGTGATCGAAGGCCGGTTGACCATCGTCCTCGCCGAGGAGACGGTGGAGGTCGAGGCCGGTGGCTTCCATGTGTTCAAGAGCAACCAGCCGTTTTCCTACCAGAACCATGGGGATGTGCTGGTGCGGTTTGTTCGCAACGTCGTGAACTGAATCCTGCTGAAAGACGCGCCTGTCGGCGCTGATCGCAGGCGTGGCACGTCCTAAAGGTCGACTCAGGCGTTTGCCGTTGTGTAGGAGCGGACTCCGTCCGCGATGGGCTTCCCGCCACTCCAGGCCATCAAGGCGCTGGGCGAGATCATCGCGGACGGAGTCCGCTCCTACGAAAGCGAGCATTCCGCTGCCGCGGCTTTGGCTTTGGCTTTGGCTTTTAAAACTTCCAGAGAAACGTCCGCCCGCGCCGAATGCCCCGTTCAACGAGGGAATTTTTCGCCTAAGCGAAAAGCCGGATGTCCGGGGCAAGACCTTTGGTTACTTTGGGCGGGGCGGCCATCCGTCGTTTGCCAAAGTAACTCGCCCGAGGGGGCGAAACCGAAGACATCAGCACGCTCCAGAGCGACGCAGAAACACCCAACCCCAACACAAGAAAGGCCCGCACTAAGCGGGCCTTTTCATTCATATCGAGCGTCAGCTGCTTTGCGGCATCTCACCCCGCGCCAGGCGCGCATTGATATCGGCAATCACCGCCGGCAGATCGACAATGGTGTCGATCAGATAATGCGGACGCGCCCCCTCGAACATCTGCCCGATGCGGCGGCGCTCCTGCTCCAGCTTCTCCGCCGGCAGCGCCTTGTACTGGTCATAGGTCAGGCCCAGCGCGTTGCCCGAGCAGGTCAGCGCCACGGTCCACATGCCGGCGCTGCGGCCTTCGAGGATGCCCGGCCAGGTGTCGTCGACCTTCACGCAGGCCGCTACGTCGTTGATGCCCAGGGCGATCACGTTGGCCAGCGCCTGCGCCGGATGCGGACGACCGTTGGGCACTTCATCGGTGGCGACCACGTGGTCGGCGACGTAGCCGTTGGTCTTGGCCAGGGCGACGACCTTCTCCATCACCACCGCTGGGTAGCCGGAGCAGGAGCCGATCTTCAGCCCCTGTCTGCGCAGTGTGGCTATGGCGTCCAGCGCGCCGGGAATCAGCGCCGAATGCTCGGCGATCTTCTCGATCTGCAGCGGCATGAAACGCTCGTAGATGGCGGTGACGTCGTCGTCGCTCGGCACGCGGCCGAACCTGGCCTTGTAGCGCTCGGCGATGGCCGGGATGTCGCACAGGGTGCGGATGTGGTCCCACTTGCCCATGCCCATCGGGCCACGGGCTTCTTCCAGGCTGACCTGCACGCCGAACTCGGCGAAGGCCTCGACGAAGATCTGGGTCGGCGCGAAGGAGCCGAAGTCGACCACGGTGCCGGCCCAGTCGAGGATGACGGCTTGCAGTTGCTGGGGTTGCTGGTAATTCATGGCGTTCAATCCTGTGAGAATTCGGGCGGGCGTCAGATTTCGAAGACTTCCATTTCCTTCAGCGTCTCGGCGACGGCCGCGACGGCGGCGCGCATGCCGCTGGCGTCGACCTGGCCGATGCAACCGACGCGGAAGGTTTCCACCTGGGTCAGCTTGCCCGGGTAGAGGATGAAGCCCTTCTCGCGCACCCGGTTGTAGAACTCGGTAAAGCTGTAACGGGCGTCGCGCGGGGCATGGAAGGTGACGATGATCGGCGCCTGGATCTCGGCCGGCAGGAAGCTGCGGAACCCGAGCCCGGCCATCTCCGCCAGCAGAGTCTGGCAATTGTTTGCGTAGCGCTGATGACGGGCGGCGAGACCGCCCTCCTCCTCGTACTGGCTCAGCGCTTCGTGCAGCGCGGCCACCACGTGGGTCGGCGGGGTGAAGCGCCACTGGCCGGTCTTGGCCATGTAGGCGTGCTGGTCCTGCAGGTCCATGGACAACGAGTGGCAGTTGCCGGCACTGGCGTTAAGGGCGGTGCTGCGGGCGAAGACGAAGCCCATGCCCGGCACACCTTCCAGGCATTTGCCGGACGCGGCGATCAGCGCATCGAAGGGAATCTGCCGGGCGTCGATGTCCAGCGCGCCGAAGGAGCTCATGGCATCGATGATCAGCCGCTTGCCGTGGGACTCGATGACCTTGGCGATGTCGCCCAGCGGGTTGAGGATGCCGGTGCTGGTTTCACAGTGGATCAGCGCGACATGGGTGACACTCGGGTCCGCGCTGAGCAGGCGGTCGACGTCGGCCGCGGTGGTCGGCACGTCTTCTTCGGTTTCAAAGGTGCTGAATTCGCGGCCGATCACCTGGCAGATCTTCGCCAGGCGCTTGCCATAGGCGCCGTTGATCAGCACCAGCACCTTGCCGTCACGCGGCACCAGGGTGCCGATGGCGGCCTCGACGGAGAAGGTGCCGCTGCCCTGCAGGGGCACGCAGGTGTGGGTCGCCTCGCCGTGGATGATCGCCAGCAGGCGCTTGCAGACATCGGCGGTCAGGTCGTTGAAGTCGCGGTCCCACGACCCCCAGTCGACCATCATGGCGCGGCGGGTGCGGGGGGACGTGGTCAGCGGACCGGGAGTCAGCAGGATGGGGGCTCGCTCGGCAGTGCTCATGCTCGATTCCTCTGTGTTGGGAACGTCGTCAGGGCTGAATTCGGTTGGGCCGGCGGGTTCGCGGCGGCCTGGGCATAACTTGCCGGCCGGGTAGATATCGTTCAAATTGTTTATCACGATGCACCACATAAGCCGGACATATACCTCATGAACCTTTTCCAGCTCCGCGCCTTCGACGCCGTCGCCCGCGAACGCAGCTTCACCCGCGCCGCCGAGCGCCTGTTCATCAGCCAGCCGGCGGTGACCGGGCATGTGAAGGCGCTGGAGGAGCACTACCAGGTCAACCTGTTCCGCCGCACTGCGCGTGGTGTAGAGCTGACAGAAGATGGCGTACGCCTTTCGGCCATTAGTCGCACGCTGTTCGCCCTGGAAGAGGAAGCCGAGGCCATGCTCGACGCCAGCCGCGAACTGGTGGCCGGACGCATCGAGGTCGCTGCCGACGGCCCGCACCTGGTGATGCCGATGCTCGCCCGGCTGCGCGCACGCTACCCCGGTATCACCGTCAACCTGCGCCTGGGCAACGCCCAGGAAACCCTCGCCGCGCTGATGGACGAGCACGTCGATATCGCCGTGCTGACCGAGGTGGAGCCGCGCGCCGGGCTGTTCCTGCGCGAACTGGTGGAGTCGCGCATCTGCGCCCTGGTGCCGGCCAGCCATGCCTGGAGCGGGCACGCTGGCGAGCTGCCGCTGGGCGAGCTGGACCAGCAGATCATGGTGCTGCGCGAGCCCGATTCGATTACCCGCCGGACCTTCGATGCAGCCTGCTCAACGGCCTCGGTGGAGCCCCGCGTGCTGCTGGAACTGGACAGTCGCGAGGCGGTCACCGAAGCGGTGGCGGCGGAGCTGGGAATCGGCATCGTGTCATCACTGGAGGTCAGCCCGGACCCGCGGGTGAAGGCGATTCCGCTGAGCGGCGATGGGCTGCTCAACCGCCACGCCATCGGCTGCCTGGAACGGCGCCGGGGGTTGCGGGTGGTGAGTGCGTTCCTGGAGTTGGCGGAGGGTTGAACCTGATAAGCCAACACCTCTTCCGGCTAACGCCAGCGCAGCCGCGCCTGCCGAGCGGTCCCCTCTCCCGCTTGCGGGGGAGGGTTAGGGAGGGGGAAAGGAGTCAAGCACTCTAGCGGAGCTGCGGGGAAGCATCGGCCCCTCTCCCCAGCCCTCTCCCTGAAGGGAGAGGGGGTATCCGTGCAGCTTGATGCCGCGAACAGGTCGTTGAGCATACCTTCCCCTCAGACAGGCAAATCTTCCTTCACCAGATCGAGAAAGGTCGCCACGATCCGCCGCGTGCTCTGCTCACGCAGGCACACCAGGGTCTCGCTCATCCGCCACTGGCAATCGAGGATCGGCAGCGCATGCACGCGGGCATCCGCGCCCAGTTCGGCGGCGGACACCACGCCGACGCCAATCCCCACCGCCACCGCTTCCAGCGAGGCCTCGCGACCTTCCACTTCGATGGCCGGGCGGATGCGCAGGCCGGCGCGGGCCATTTCCGCTTCGAGCATCTGCCGGGTCACCGAGCCCTGCTCGCGCACGACCAGCGGCGTGTCGTCGAGGTCAGCCAGTTCGATGGACTCGCGCCCGGCCCAGGGATGGCTGCGGCCCACGAAAGCGACTATGGGGTCACTGCGCAGGGTGAAGGTCAGCAAGCGCTCGTCCTGCACCTCGCGCCCCAGCAACGCCAGGTCCGCCTGGTAGTCGAACAGGCGCTGCAGGGATTCGTCGGTGTTGCCCGTCTCCAGCTTCACCCGGATGCCCGGATGGCGCTGGCAGAAGCGCGCGATCTGCGGCAGCACATGTACCGGCGCATCCACCGCCAGGGTCAGGCTGCCGGTCTGCAGCGCGCTGGACTCCTGCAGCAGTTCCTGCGCTTCGGCCTCGATCACGAAAAGCCGCTGGGTCACCGCCAGCAGGCGTTCGCCCAGTTCGGTCAGGCGCACCGAACGCTTGTTGCGGTGGAACAACAACACGCCGTAGCGCTCCTCCAGCTTGCGCACCTGGTCGGACACCGCCGGCTGGGTGAGGAACAGGCGCTCGGCGGCGCGGGTGAAACTGCCGTGCACCGCGACGGCATGGAAGGCCTTGAGCTGGGCGTGGGAAACGGACATGGGCGCGCCTCTGCGGGAAGGTTATGACCCGTCATCCGCCATCGGACAGAACGCGACTGAAAGGTCATTCGCGCAGAACACTAGCGTCATGGCGCTCTGTCATACAAGCCCAGCTTATTTTTGAAATCTGATAAATCGATTTCAGTTATTTATTCGAAATTGTTTCCATCGCTCCACCGCCGCTTCCCAACACCTGCGAGGAACGGCGGCACAGAACAGCTGCAGCGATTCTGACCCGCACCGCAAAGACGGCGCGACGTGCTTCCAGAACAACAACAAGAAACAGGCGTTACTCACTGACTGCCGGCACAGCACAACAACAACGAGGTCAGACCATGCTCAACCCTCACGGCACCGCTTCGCCGCGCGCCTCCCTGGCGCGCTGGAAATGGCAGATCTTCGCCATCACCTGGCTGGCCTATGCGGCCTTCTACTTCACCCGCAAAGCCTTCTCGGTGGCCAAGCTCGGCATCGCCGAAGACCCCAGCTTCCATCTCGACAAGATCGCGATGGCCAACCTCGACGCCATCTACCTCACGGCCTACGCCGTTGGCCAGTTCACCTGGGGCGTCTTCGCCGACCGCTACGGCCCGCGCGTGGTGGTGTTCGGCGGCCTGCTGATCTCCGCCGCTGCCGCCCTGGTGATGGGCAGCTTCGCCACCCTGCCGATCTTCGCCACCTGCATGGTGGTCCAGGGCCTGGCGCAATCCACCGGCTGGTCGGGGCTGTGCAAGAACATCGGCAGCTTCTTCGCCACCCATGAGCGCGGCCGGGTGCTCGGGCTGTGGAGCACCTGTTACGCCTTCGGCGGGCTGGTCGCCTCGCCCTTCGCCGGCTGGTGGGCCTATGAAGTATTCGGCACCTGGCATGCAGCGTTCTACTCCACCGCCGCTGTGGTCGGAGCAGTGGCCGTCCTGTTCCTCCTGCTGCAACGCAACCGCCCGCAGGATGTCGGCCTGCCGCCGGTGGAAGCCGACGTGCAGCAGCCCGAGGCGGTGAACTACGCCGGCTTCAGGCACGAGGGCGAGAACGGCAAATCCCTGCGCATCCTTGGCAAGGTGCTGCGCAATCGCACCGTGCTGACCCTGGGCCTGGCCTATTTCCTGCTCAAGCCGGCGCGCTACGCGATCCTGCTGTGGGGCCCGGTGATCGTCTACGAGCGCATGCCGGGGCTGGGCAAGGTGGGCGCGGCGATCCTGCCGTCGGCCTTCGAGGTCGCCGGGCTGCTCGGACCGATCCTGATCGGCTACGCCTCCGACCGCCTATTCGGCGCACGACGCATGCCGGCCTGCGTGATCAGCCTGCTCGCCCTCACCGTTTGCCTCGCCCTGTTCGTCCCCGCCATGCAGACCGGCAGCAGTCTGGTCGTGCTGGCCCTGCTGTTCATGATGGGCCTGACCCTGTACGGGCCGGACTCGATGATCAGCGGCGCAGCCGCGGTGGACTTCGGCACCGGCGAAGCGGCCGGCACCGCGGCAGGCTTCGTCAACGGCTGCGGCTCCATCGGCGCGATTCTCGGCGGCCTGCTGCCGGGCTACTTCGATACCTACACCGTGTTCATCGGCTTCACCGTCACCGCGCTGATCGCCGCCGGCATCCTGATCCCGCACTGGAACAGCCGTCCGGAAGCAGTCGTCCCGGTGCAGCCCACCAGCGCCAACTCCCGTCTGAACGCACGCCCGGTGCGTTCCTGAGTCCCGCTTCCCCCTCACCGGCCGGCTGAGGGATGGGCGAGGCGCCCCGCGCGCCTCGCCCTTTTTTCGTTGGGCCGCACCCATCCGGAACCCGGCGTGGGCTTGTGCCATCTGCTCCATCTTAATAATATTAATTATCATTTGATAATTATTCCTGCTGGACGCCCTTGTGAGCACTTCCAACCTCGACGCGGTCTTCCTGGCCCAGCGCCTGCCCTTGCTGCGCACGCTCGTACGGATGGTGAAGAATCCGAGCATCGCCGAAGACCTAGTGCAGGAAACCTACCTGCGCGTCGCCCGCACCCTGCTCGAACGCCGCATCGATCACCTGGAACCCTTCCTTTTCCAGACCGGCCGTAACCTTGCCCTGGACCACCTGCGCCACCGGCGCATGCAGTCGCGGACCCTGCTCGAGGATGTGCCTTTCGACGTGTTGCAGGCCGTGCCAGCGCCCGGTTCCAGCGCCGAGGATCAATTGCACGCGCAGAAGCTGCTGGAAAGACTGGGCGCCACACTCGAGCAACTCAGCGGGCGCCAGCAGCGCATCTTCATCCTCAGCCGCCTGCACGGCTGCGGCTACGCGGAGATCGCCGAGCAGCTCGACATCTCGCCCAGCACGGTGCAGAAGGAGCTGAAACTGATCATGGCGATCTGCGTCGGACTGGTCAGCCGCCTCGAGGAAACGGTATGACGGACTACCGTTCGCCGCTCGATTCGACAACAATGCGCGGCTCACTGCCCCGGCACCGCCCCGAGGATCGCTCCTTGCCCCACTCCCCACAGCCAGACGAGCAGGCAGTGGCCGAAGCCCTCGACTGGCTTGTCCTCGAGGACGACATGGACGCCGCCAGCCGCTCGCGCTTCGATGCCTGGCTCGCCGCCAGCGAAGACAACGCGCGCGCATACCAGCGCGTGCGCGAAGCGTGGCAGTCGCCGTTGCTGCCGGTCGCCGCCGCGCGCCTGGAGCGCAGGCTGGCGCAGGAAAAGGCCCGACCGGTCCATCGCCCGCGCCGTTTCTGGAAACCCCTCGCCACGGCTGCCGCAGTGATGCTCGCCATCGGCGTCGTGGTCCAGGGCGATCTGCTGACACGCCTGCGCGCGGACCACCTCACCGCGGTCGGCGAACGCCAGAAAGTCCAGCTGGCCGACGGCTCCAATGTGCTGCTCAACACTGATACCGCGCTCTCCAGCAAGGTCGATGACCAGCAGCGCATCGCCCGCCTCTACCGCGGCGAAGCCTTCTTCGACATCGCCCATGACCGCAGCCGCCCCTTCGAGGTGGAAGCCGGGCCGGTGCAGGTCACCGTGCGTGGGACCGCATTCGCCGTGCGCTACGTGGGCAACGAGGCGGAAGTCAGCGTGCAGCGCGGCGAAGTGGACCTGCGCACACGCCAGGACGACGCCCGCGTCAGCCTCGGCGCTGGCGACAGTATCCGCGTCGGCCCGCAGGGCTTCGGCGAACGCCAGCACGGCGCCGAGGCCCAATCCCAGCTGGCCTGGGTGAAGGGCCGCATGGTGTTCGAGAACTGCCCGCTCAGCCAGGTGCTGGCCGAGCTGCGCCGTTATTACCCCGGCTGGATCGTCAATACCAACGAGCGCCTGGAGAACCTCAGCGTCACCGGCAACTGGCGCCTGGACGACCCGCTGGGCGTGGCCCGTTCGCTGGCGCAGATCACCTCCGCCGAGCTGCACGAATACCCGAAACTGCTGATCCTCAACTGATAGCCCGCACCCGATAGAAGTATTTTTACGCGATCCGAAAGGCTCGTTCGTTTAGTCAGAAGCCAATGCAATAGATTCGCATTTACGAATGCGAACAAAGACTGACTAAGAGAGCCCTTCGATGACCATTGCTTCTTCGCGTGCCCCTCTGCGCCGGCTTTGCGCCCCGGCCAGCATCTCGCTGCTCGCCCTGTCCATCGGACTCGCCAGCCTGCCGGCCACTTCCGCCCTGGCCGCCGAAGCCAGCCAGACCCAGGCCGGCTACAGCTTCGACATCGCCCGTCAGCCGCTGCCCCAGGCACTGAACCAGTTCAGCGCGGTGACCGGCTGGCAGGTTGGCGTTGCCGGCGACCTGGCCGATGGCGTGGTATCTCCGGGCGTCAGCGGCCGCCTGCCGGCGGAGCGCGCGCTGAAGACCCTGCTCGGCGGCACCGGCCTCACCGTGCGCCAGCTCGGCCCGCGCAACGTGGTGCTGGAGCGCAACCTCTCCTCCGTCGCCGAGATGCAGCCGCTCACCGTCACCGCCACCCGCCAGGCGCAGAGCGTCACCTCGGTGCCCTCAACGGTGAACGTCGTCGGCCGCGAGGATCTGGACCGCAAGAACGTCAACAGCATCAAGGAGCTGGTGCGCGACATGCCCGGCGTCTCCGTCGGCGGCACCGGCAACCGTGCCGGCATCACCGGCTACAACATCCGTGGCATCGACGGCGACCGCGTGCTGACGCAGGTCGATGGCGTCGAGATTCCCAACAGCTTCTTCAACGGCCCCTATGCGCAGACCGAGCGCAACTACGTCGACCCGGAGATCATCAAGCGCGTGGAAATCCTCCGTGGCCCGGCCTCGGCCCTGTACGGCAGCAACGCCATCGGTGGCGCGGTGAGCTACTTCACCCTCGACCCGGACGACATCATCAAGGATGGCCAGGACGTCGGCGCGCGCCTGAAGACCGGCTACAGCTCCGCCGATGACAGCTGGCTGACCTCTGCTACCGTCGCCGGCCGCCACGACGATTTCGACGGCCTGCTGCACCTGAGCCAGCGCAACGGCCACGAGACCGAGTCCTATGGCAGCACCGGCGGTACCGGGCTGTCGCGCACCGAAGCCAACCCCGAGGACGTGCGCACCACCAACGTACTGGCCAAGCTGGGTTGGAACTACGCCGAAGGCAGCCGCTTCGGCCTGGTCTACGAGAAGTACAAGGACGACGTCGACACCGACCAGAAGAGCGCCTACGGCGGCCCGTACTTCAACGGTGCGCCGACCATCCCGGACTCCGTTCTGCCCGGCGGCATGTACCAGTGGCGCACCGGCAACGACACCATCACCCGCGAGCGCTATGGCCTGGAACACCAGATGCTGCTGGACAGCGCGGTGGCCGATCACCTGAAGTGGACCTTCAACTACCAGATCGCCAAGACCGACCAGAGCACCGACGAGTTCTACTACCCCATCACCCGCCAGGTGCTGCGGACCCGCGAGACCCAGTACAAGGAGCGCCAGTGGGTACTGGACCTGCAGATGGACAAGGCCTTCGCCCTGGGCGACACCGACCACCTGTTGACCTACGGCACCACCCTCAAGCGCCAGAAGGTCACCGGCTACCGCGAAGGCGATGCCACCTGCCTGGCCGTCAGCCGTACCTGCACCACCGTCGGCGGCCCGAGCTCGGTCGCTTCCGACCGACTGGCCCGCAGCAGCGATTTCCCCGATCCGACCATCGACACCTATGCCCTCTTCGCCCAGGACGAGATCCGCTGGAACGACTGGACCTTCCTGCCCGGTCTGCGTTACGACCACACCCGCCTGAAACCGCACATCACCGAGGAGTTCCTGCGCACGGTCGACCAGAGCGGCGAAGGCGACGTCAGCAGCGAGAGCAAGAGCTGGCACCAGCTCTCGCCCAAGCTCGGCGTAACCTACGCGTTCAACGACAACTACCTGTGGTACGGCCAGTACGCCCAGGGCTTCCGCACCCCGACCGCCAAGGCGCTGTACGGCCGCTTCGACAACCCCACCAGCGGCTACCGCGTGGAGCCCAACCCGGACCTGGACCCGGAACGCAGCCAGAGCTACGAGACCGGCCTGCGCGGCAACTTCGAGGAAGGCTCGTTCGACGTGGCGGTCTTCTATAACAAGTACCGCGACTTCATCAACGAAGATGCCATCACCCCTGGCTACGACGAACCGACCTTCACCAGCAACAACATCAAGCACGCGATCATCAAGGGCGTGGAAGTGAAAGGCCGTCTGGAACTGGGCCCGTTCGGCGCTCCGCAGGGCCTCTACACCAAGGGCTCGGTGGCCTACGCCTACGGCCGCAACAAGGACACCGGCGAACCGATCAACAGCGTCAACCCGCTCACCGGCGTATTCGGCCTGGGCTACGACGAGCAGGCCGGCCGCTACGGCGCCCTGCTCGACTGGACCCTGGTCAAGCGCAAGGATCGCGTGGATGACAGCCAGTTCAACGCCCCGGACGGCACCAGCAGCCAGTTCAAGACCCCGGGCTTCGGCATCCTCGACCTGACCGGCTACTACAAGCTGACCGACGACCTGACCCTCAACGCAGGCCTGTACAACCTCACCGACAAGAAGTACTGGCTGTGGGATGACGTGCGCGGCTACGACGGCGTCGGCGAAGCCTCGGTACTGGCCCCGGCCAACCTCGACCGCCTGACCCAGCCGGGCCGCAACTTCGCGATCAATCTGGTGTGGGACATCTGATGCACTGACTGGCCCGGGATTACTGATGAACCCCGTGCCAGCTCTGTTCGCGAGCAAGCTCGCTCCTACGAAGAGCATCAAACCCTGTAGGAGCGAGCTTGCTCGCGAACCCGCTTCGATGCGGCATCACCCATTGAACATCCGACAATCTTTACGCTTTCCCAACGCTGATTCGTCTCGTCTACAAAGCCGTGTAATTTCAAGGAATTGGACATGACCACCGTGGAACTCCCCGCCCTGCGCTCGCAGCGCCTGAATGCGCTGACCCATGCTCCCCACGAGCGGCTCGACCGCGCCGTCAAGGCCCGCGAGCCCTTCTCCAGCCGCGAGCGTTTCGCCCGCTTCGTGGTCGCCCAGTACCTGTTCCAGTCCGAGCTGCAGGCCCTGTACCAGGATGCCGAGCTGGGCAGGATCTTCCCCGACCTGCCACAGCGCTGCCGCGCCGAACAGGCCCGCCTGGACCTGGCCGACCTCGACACCGAAGTCCCCGGCCCGGTCGCCGGCGCCGTCAGCAACCCGACCCGGGCCCATGCCCTGGGCTGGCTGTTCGTTTCCGAAGGCTCCAAGCTCGGCGCTGCCTTCCTGATCAAGCGCGTCGCCGCTCTGGGCCTGGACGAGAACACTGGCGCGCGCCACCTGGGCGAGCCCGAAGGCGGCCGTGCCGAGGGTTGGAAACGCTTCACCCGTACCCTCGACGCCCTGGAGCTGAGCGAGGCCGAAGAGCGTGAAGCCGAAGCCGGCGCCATCGCCGCTTTCGAGCGCTTCTCCCACCTGCTGCAACACAGCTACGACAGTGCTCCCGCCGCCGTCTGACGCTCTCGAGCGCGCGCCTGGTGATGCGGCGCGCGCCAATCCCTTCGGCCCCGCGCGCTCGCGGCTGGCGCGAGTGGCATTTGCATTGCTGGCGTACACCAGCCTCGGCGTGGGCATGGTGGGATTGGTGGTGCCGGGGTTGCCGACCACCGAGTTCGTCCTGCTCGCCGCCTGGGCCGCGTCGAAGAGTTCGCCGCGCCTGTCCGCCTGGCTGGAGAACCACCGGCTGTTCGGCCCCATCCTGCACAACTGGCGCAACGGCCGCGCCGTCGCCCGCCGCGCCAAGATCAGCGCCAGCCTGGCGATGCTTGCAGCCCTGGCGATCATGCTGATCACCCTGCCCCATGGCCTCTGGCTGTACGCGGTGATCCTCGGCATGGCGGTTGGCAATCTGTGGATCTGGTCGCGGCCGGACACGCCCAGGCCGTAGCCAGCGCGCGGCAGCGGACTTATGCTGGAAGTCCGACTCCACACTCTCTTCCACGAGCCATGAACCAGCCCACCAGCAAAGTCGACGCCGTCCTCGCCGAAGCCCAGCGCCGCCGCGAAACCAGCTACCGCGAAAAAGCCCTGAAGATGTACCCCTGGATCTGTGGCCGCTGCGCCCGCGAGTTCAGCGGCGTACGCCTGCGCGAGCTGACCGTCCACCACCGCGACCACAACCACGACAACAACCCCGAGGATGGCTCCAACTGGGAGTTGCTGTGCCTGTTCTGCCACGACAACGAACACCAGCGGCAGGTGGACCTGCACTACCAGAACAGCAACGACGCCGGCGCCAAGGGGCCGAAGGTCACCCACAAGGGATTGGCCGGGCTGGCGGACCTGCTGAAGAAGAAGGACGACGGGGAGGCCTGAGGCCTGCCCCATTTGCTGCCTCAGGGTTCTGCCGATGCAGGCGGATGGGTAGGAACGGACTGCGTCCGCGATTGGCCCGCATCGCACCGGACACCATCGCGGGCAGAGTCCGCTCCTACGCCGTTCTCGGACGCCGTATCTCCCTTTAGGAGCGGCCATACGCGCGATCGCGAGCTCCTGCAGGTGGAAATCAGCGCAGGCCGGCCACGATCTCCAGCGAGCGCAGGCGCAGTTCGTGGTCGTAGATGTCGCTGGTGAAGATGATTTCGTCCACGCCGGTCTGCTCCAGCAGAATCTCCAGGCGGCTGCGCACCTTCTCCGGCCCGCCGATCACCGCCAGGCCGAAGAAATTGCCCACCGCGTCCTGCTCGTGGGGCAGCCACAGGCCAGCCATGCTTTTCACCGGCGGCTTCTGCTTCAGGCTGTCGCCACGGATCAGCGCCAGTACCCGCTGGAAGGCCGTGGTCGCCAGGTATTCGGCTTCCTCGTCGGTCGGCGCGGCCACCAGCGGTACGCCGATCATGGCATAGGGCTTGTCGAGCACCGCCGAGGGCTGGAAGTTCTCGCGGTAGATGCGCAGCGCGTCATGCAGGTAGCGCGGCGCGAAGTGCGAAGCGAAGGCATAGGGCAGGCCTTTCTGCGCGGCCAGATGGGCGCTGAACAGGCTGGAGCCCAGCAGCCAGATCGGCACGTTGGTGCCCTCCCCCGGAATCGCCAGCAGTGACTGCTGGGAGCGGCGCGGGCCGAGGAGCATTTCCAGTTCGGCAACCTGCTCGGGGAAGTCCGCGCCATCGCCCAGGCGATCGCGGCGCAGCGCGCGCATGGTCGCCTGGTCGGCGCCGGGCGCACGGCCCAGCCCCAGGTCGATACGACCGGGATAGAGGGTCTCCAGGGTGCCGAAATTTTCCGCCACCACCAGCGGCGGGTGATTGGGCAGCATCACCCCGCCTGAGCCGACACGGATGCGCTCGGTCTTGCCGGCAATGTGGCCAATCAGCACCGCAGTGGCCGAACTGGCGATGCCGTCCATGTTGTGGTGCTCCGCCAGCCAGTAGCGGGTAAAGCCCAGGCGCTCGACGTGACGGGCAACCTCGACGGCATTGTGCAGCGCCTCGGCAGCGGTGCCCTGGTCACGCACGGGCACCAGGTCGAGCATGGAGAAGGCAATATCTGACAGGGACTTCATAAGCACTCCAATTCGGGTCACGCGGACGCCTGCAAGCAACGCCGCGGACATGACTTTGACCATGACTCTATCGACGCACCCTGCGCCTGGCCACTTGTCGGGATTGATAGTGCTCATGCCGGCGAGTGATACAGCAGTGACAGCGCATGGCCATGGAGCGTTCACGGGATGGTCACCACCCTGTCATGCGGGGCAGCCAGAATGCACTTGCGCTGAAGGACCAGCGCCCCATCTCTACGGGAATCCGCCGGTCATCCTCCCCCGGCAACGGCGAAATCCTGTGGCCTACGAAGCAAAAAGCCCGCATCCGCGCGGGCTTTTTGCTTAGTCCTCGCCGGAAACTTCACTCGCGGTTCTTCACCATTTCGAAGAGCTTCAGGCGATCACTGATTTCCTGCAGGGTGTGGCGGAACGGGTCGTGCTGTTCGCTGTGGGCCGGGTCGCTGAAGTTCCACACGATCACCTCGCTGGAACTTGGCAGCTCGTCGCCCTCGTCGGTGGACTTGTCGCACAGGTCGATCAGGTAATCGAAGTGCTGGCCGCGGAACTCGTCTATCGACTTGCTGCGCAGGCCTTCGGCGGAGATACCTGCGTGCTCCAGCACATTGCGCGCACGCGGGTCGATGGCGGTCGGGTGGATGCCAGCGCTGAAGGCTTCGAAGTGCTCGCCATCGGTATGCCGCAGCAGCGCCTCGGCCATCGGCGAGCGGGCATCGTTGGCAACGCAGACGAACAGGACTCGGCGTTTCTCGGTCATTGTTACCTCGGCACGGGGTCGGCTGTGCGCCCCTTATACGTCAGGTTTTATGACAGGGCCGTGTCAGCACCATGAAGGCTCACAACACGATGTAGTCGCTGCGCTGTACGATGCCGCGGCTCTCGCCCTCCACCAGGTGCACGTAGCGCCCGCCGACCTGGTCGATGGCAATGCAGTCGTCGACGTCGATCACCGCGTCGGTATGCGCCTTGTCCCAGCTGCGCGGCATGCGCCGCTTGGCGCGCACCTTGGCGTCAGCCGCGTCGCGCGCAGCCACCAGCACGTACTGGTGCGCCTCGCCGAAACTGCCCAGTTCGTAGCCACCCAGGTTAACGAAGAACAATCGCAGTTCGCCCGGCGCCGGCATCGCCGCGCTGAACTCGACGCGGTACGCCTCGACGCCGTCCACCTCCAGCCAGGAGTCGATATGCAGGCCATCCGGGCTGCCGAACCAGGCCTCGCGCAATTGCGGATAGGTGGATTTCAGGTTGTCGCCAATGACGAAGGCCACGTCATGGACTTCGATCCGCGCGCGCGGATGGCGTCCCCCCAGCATGACTACGAACAGCATTTCAGCCCCTTCCCAGGTTTCAGACTGGCTCTGACATATCCACCCCGGGGCAGGTTCAATCCAGTGGCGGATAAATGGCCAAGCGCCAGCGAGACCGGCTGGCGTTGTAGCGCCGGGCGACGCCTGCACTAAGCTGAGCATGTCCGCAGGGCCCCGCGCCATGCATGCATTCATCCGGGAGACGCCATGAAATCGCTACTGATCGCCACGCTGTCGCTGATCGTCGTGCAGCCCGTCTTTGCCGCCATCCCCATGCTCAATTACGACTGCCCGATGAATATCCAGGTCCACTCCGACGAGGGCGGACCGGTCTACATCAATGGCCAGGAAGCCAGGCTCAAGGTGGTCAACGACAACTACTACGAAGCCAAGGGCTCGGGGGTGACGATTTCCATCAGCATCAACCCCGATGGCACAGCCTCGGTTTCCTACACCGGCAAGAAGGGCGCCAACGGTATCTGTCAGCCTGCCGAGGGCGACTGATTCAGTTCTTCGGCGCGCGCCTCAGGCAACGCTGGTAGCGCTCGTCCACGCGCTGGGCGAACCAGGCCGTGGTGAGCTGGCGGGTGATCTTCGGGCTGTGCAGCGTGATGCCCGGCAGCATCGCCCGCGGCATCGGCTTGCCCGCGGAGCGTTCGGCCAGCGCGAAGACCTTGGTGTAGAGCTCCGACTTCGTGAACTCCGGCTTGTCGCCCAGCTCCAGGTCGTGGCGGATTTCCCGCTCGCTCATGCCCAGTTTCGGCGCCAGGGTGCGCACCGCCTTCTCGGTGCTGCCGGCGTCATAGCTGCCGTAGAGGATCAGGTCGCCATCCAGTGCCAGGGTGATACCGGTCAGGTCTGACACCACACGCTGGAACGCCGCGTTGCGGCTGGCGTACCAGCCGGCGTTGAAGTCGGCGAATCGGTACAGCTGGCGGGGGTAGTTCACCGGGTAACCGAGCAGGTGGGCAACTCCGAAGTACATGCCGCCGCGACGAGTGAACACCTCGCGGCGGATACTGCCGTCCACCGGGTACGGATAGCCGTCGGCGTGGGTCTGGGCGAACTCGATGCTGACCTGCATCGGTCCGCCGGTATGCACCGGGTTGAAGCGGCCGAACAGTTGCTGGCCCAGCGGTACGCCACCGATGAAGTCATCGAAGATCGCGCTCAGCTCCCGCTCGGTTTTCGCGCTCGCCAGGCGCTGGCTGTAGGTGCGGCCGTTCGGCGATTTCAGCGCCAGCGCGGTATCGATGAGGAAACCCGGCACATGCACCTTGCTCGCACGCCGGTCGATCTCGGCGCGGGCGATCTTGCCCAGGCCCGGTACCGGCGGGTCGGCCTTGAAATTGGACTCCTGCTCGGTGATCGCCACCACCGAGCAAAGGTTTTCGGTGGTTGCCGGAATGCGCTGGGTGGTGAACGCGACCTGGATGTCCTTCGCCCAGCCCTGGCGGTCGGACGCGCCAGCCGGAATCAGCCTGGCCAATGTGCCGCGTACCTCTTCCGGGGTGGGCTCCGGCACGCTGGGTGCGCGAGTGCCGCAGCCGGCCAGCGCCAGCAGCGCGGCCAGGCCCAGCAGGTGCATGAGTCGTGGTGAAGGCCTTTTCAGGCCGGATGAATCTGCCGTCAGGGCAGCCGCAGTCATAGTCCGTTCCTTGCTTGATTTCCGCCGCCTACAGGACCTGCGCCCGTCGGCACAGGTTCCCCGGCATTGTCAGGCAAGCATGGATTTCAGCGCCAGGCCAGGCGTCGCAGGTTCAGGCTCCAGCCGCGTTGCATGCCGGCGGCAGCCAGCAGGATGGCGACCACGCCCAGCCACTGCAACGGAGTCAGGCGGTGGCCGAAGGCGAACCAGTCGACGAAGATCGCGGCGATCGGGTAAATGAACGAGAGTGCGCCGGTCAGCGCCGTGGGCAGTTTCTGGATCGCGCCATAGAGCAGCACGTACATGATGCCGGTGTGCACGATGCCCAGCGTCGCCAGGCTGGCCCAGGCTGTGGGGGCCTGCGGCAGTGGAGAGAGGTTCGCCCAGGGCGCCAGCAGCAGGACGCCGGTCACCGCCTGGATCAGTGCGATCAGGTGCGGCGGTACGCCGGTCAAGCGCTTGATGATCAACGCCGCCACTGCATACAGCGCCGCCGCACCGAGGGCCAGGGCGATGCCACCCAGATAGTCGCTACCCACCTGCCCCGCTTCGCCGTGCGCGCTGACGATGGCGAGCATGCCGATGAAGGAAAGGCCAAGCCAGGCGAGCTTTTGCGCGGTCACCTTCTCGCCGAGGAACAGCGCGCCGAGCAACACCAGCAGGAACGGCTGCACGTTATAGACCGCCGTGCCGATGGCAATCGATGCCCGCGAGTAGGAGCCGAACAGCAGCACCCAGTTGCCGACGATCGCCGCGCCGCTGAGCAGCGCCAGGCCGAAAGTGGCACGGGTGAGGACGCCGGGCCGCAGCAAGCCCATGGCCGCGCAGATCACCAGGAGCGTCGCGGCGCCGAACACGCAGCGCCAGAACACCACATCCAGCACCGGCTGGCCGGAAACCACCACCAGCCAGCCGATGGTGCCGCAGATCAGCATGGCGCTGATCATTTCCAGGGTGCCGCGCCTGATTCCTTCGTTCATGGTTCACCTCCGCTTGTTGGTGACCAGTATGAACGGGGGGATTCGTGCACTCCATCGCCTAATGCAGGCAAATCCTAATGTTTACCTTTACTATCAAGGCAATTCGCCAACTTCACCTTTCGAGACCGAGATGACCGACGACATCGACCAACTGTTGATCGCCGCGCTGATGGAAGACTCGCGCCTATCCCTCAAGGCCCTGGCCCAGGTCAGCGGCCTGAGCTCCCCCAGCGTTGCCGAGCGCCTGCGCAAGCTGGAGGAGCGCCAGGTGATCACCGGCTACACGGTGAACGTCGATCCACGCGCCTTTGGCTACCACCTGCAAGCCATAGTCCGGGTGCGCCCGCTGCCGGGAAAACTGCAGGACGTGGAGAAACAGATCCTGGCGATTCCCGAGTTCACCGAGTGCGACAAGGTCACCGGTGAGGACTGCTTCTACGCACGGATGTGCGTGCGCTCCATGGAGCAGCTGGACGAAATTCTCGACCACCTCAACGGCTTCGCCGAGACCAACACCGCCATCGTCAAGAAGAGCCCGGTGAAGCGGCGCTTGCCGCCGATGGCGTGAGCATCGTTGTTAGACGAGGTGCTTTCGCGTGGCTTCGGAGTGTCTTTTTCCTGCGAGTCCGTGCGGGCGCCTTTTCCCTCTCCCCGCCCTGGCTGCGCGCCCCGCTCCGAAGGGAGAGGGAGCCGACTGCGCCGGCTGATGCCATCGTTTCAACCTGCGCCGAACAGTCCCCTCTGCCTTCAGGGAGAGGGGCTCTTGATCCAGCGAACCCACGACAGAAAAAGAAGGCCCCTTTCGGGGCCTTTGTCGTTCACACGCTCAGCGCGATGCCTTGCGGCGCAGCGCCGAGGGGCTGAAGTTTGAATCGTCCGGCGCTGGCTGGCTGAAATCGGCGGTGCCGGGCTCCTCGTTGTCCAGCCACTGGATGCTGTAGCGGTGCGCCTGGAGGTCATGGAAGGTGTCCAGCGCGGTCCACACCATCGGTTGCTCGTAGAAACTCTTCAGGTAGGCCAGCGACACCCGCCACAGCTCGCCGCGGCCGTCATACTGGTCGACCACGGCGGCGCCCCAGCTGTCCTCGTCGAGGTACAGGGTGCGGCGCGAGTAGATGTGCCGCGCACCGGGCTTCAGCTTGCCGTCCACCACCCACACGCGGTGCAGCTCGTAGCGGGTGTACTTGGGATTGACGTGGCCGGGAGTGAGCAGGTCCTTGTACTTAACCTCCGGGCTGGTGATCTGGTAGTTGTTGTAGGGGATGTAGATTTCCTTCTTGCCTACCAGGGTCCAGTCGTAGCGGTCCGGCGCGCCGTTGTACATGTCGGTGTCGTCGGCGGTACGCAGGCCATCGGAATCTTCGATGGGGGTGTCGTAGGCCAGCGTCGGGGCGCGGCGCACGCGGCGCTGGCCAGGGTTGTAACCCCAGGCCTGGCGCGGCTCCTTGACCTGGTCGAGGGTCTCCTGCACCAGCGCGCCGTTACCGGCCAGGCGGGCCGGGGCGGTGGTGAAGGTCATGTAGTAGAACAGGGTGTTGCCGAGCTTCTCGAAGCTGCCCTTGGGGTCGTAGAAGCGGAACAGCGCTTCGTCCTGCGAGGTCACCAGCGCATAGGCGCCGTTGCGCTGCACGCCGGCCTGGGAGGAGCGGCGCACGATGTAGGTGCCGCGATAGCGGGCAATGTGGTTCCACACCGCTTCCACGCCGCTCTGCGGGATCGGGAACGGCACGCCGCCGTAGGCATCGGAGAAGCCGTTGCCGCCTTCGACCAGCTTGGCGCTGGTGGCGTTCTTGTAGATGTTGTCGTAGATCCACTGCGGCGCCGAGCCGGTGCGGTGGGTCTGGTAGACCGGCATCTGGTAGGTGTCCGGGTAGGCGTTGAACAGCGCGATCTGCCCCGGCGTCAGGTTCGCCTTGTACTGGTCGAGGTTGGCCTTGGTGATGACGAACCTGGGCTTCTCGCCAGCGAACGGGTCGACATGGTGCGCCCCGGGTCCCTTGTAGCCGGCGGGCGCCGAAGTCAGGCCACCGCTCCAGGCGGGAATGCTGCCGGCGGCGTTGCCGGCCTTCTCCGCGCCCATGGGGGTCAGGCTGCTTTTCAACTGGGCGGCCTGGTCGGCCGGGACGGCGGCACGCGCATCGGTGACGGCCAGGGCAGTCAACGTGGCAAGGACGATCAGGGAACTCTTCTTGTACATGGTTCTCTCCGGATCAGAACGAGTATTTCGCGGTGATCGAGACGTTGTCGCGGTCGCGCATGGAGTTGCTGGAGCCGGCGCCGTAGTAGTTGGTGTACTGGGTGCCGACCTCGAAGGTGTTCAGGTAGCTGGCGTCGATACCGAGGGTGTAGGCCTTGCGGCCCTCGATGAAGTTGCCGGTGCGGTCGGAGTTGCCGCTGAAATCCTCCTGGTAGACGGCGTAGGGCGACAGCTTCACGCCAGCGTAGACGTCGTTCCAGCTGCCGGTGAGCAACAGGGTGTAGCCGTAGCTGTCGCGGCTGATCTGCACGTCGTCGCCATTGCCACCGACGTAGGCCTTGTCCTGGGCGCCGACGAACTTGCGCTCGCTGCCATCCCAGGCGGTGTATTTCAGGCTGCTGCCTCGAATGTGTTCGGAGGCCAGTTCGGCGACGCCGGTCATCGAATCGAAGCTCAGGTGCGGGCCGAAGTTGTAGATGGTCGACAGCGAGATGTTGTAGGTCTCGGCGCGCTCGTAGTTCTCGAATAGCTCGCCACGGCACAGCTGCTTGCCGGCCACCGGTGCGCAGGCCTGGCCGGCCGGCGTGTTGGCATCGAACAGGTTGGTCTGGCCGAGTACGCCCTGGGTCAGCAGGTCGCCCAGCAGGTCGTCGGTGGCGGAGATGCTGATCGGCATGTTCGGCCGGTAGGCGATCTCGCCGGACACCGAGGCATCGCCCAGGGTGGTGTTGAAGCTGAAGCCGTACATGCGGATGTCTTCGACGTAGTCGCGACGGGCCTCGGCGTTGCTCGCCATGTCCAGCGTCGCCAGGCCCGGCACGGCCTCGCCGAGGCCGAGCGGGCCGAGCAGCGAGTTCAGCGCGTCGACGTCGACGCCCTGGTAGCCGCGCAGGTCCACCGCGATCTGCGGCTCCTTGGCGTGGTAATTGACGAAGTAGAAGCCGAACTCGGTGGAGTTGAGTTCCTCGGCGATGTAGCGGAAGGCGACGCCGAACTGGCCGCTGTCACGGGCCTCGATGTCCTTGCCGACATTGGCCACCTTGAAGGTCCCGGTATTGGGGTTCAGGTAGGCGTTCGGCCCATGTGGCCCGTTGCCCAGCAGCCCGAGGGAGGCAACCGTGGGATAACCGGCCAGCAGTTCCTTGATCAGCGGGTTGTCTTCCGTGGTGTAGGCGGTGTTGCCGCCGTCGCTGAAGAGGTCGGTGTCGGAGAAGTAGGTACCTACCGAGTCGAGGCGGGTTTCCTTCCACTTCCACTGGTAGAAGGTCTCCATGGACAGGTCGTCGGTCAGGCCGAAGTTGAGGCTCAGCGCCTCGGTCGGCACCAGCACTTCCTTGAGCTCGGAGCCCGGCAGGTGGAAGCGCGCGGCGTCCACCGGGTTGATGGTGTTGATGCCGCCCCGGTAGAACACGCCCTCGCCCCAGTTCAGCACCTGGCGGCCGACGCGGCCGGTCAGCGGATGCTCGGCGACGTCCCAGCTGCCGGACAGGTAGGCATCCAGCAGCTCGGCCTTGCGCCCGGCGATGTGGCGGGTGTCATCGGTGAAGTGATCGTCCTGCGGGAACGACTGGCTGGGACGTTCCACGCCGTTGGTGGTGTCGTAGTAGTCGTTGCGCTTGTCCATGATCTGCGTGTCGTAGTAGGCAGTGCCGCGCATGAACAGGCCGTAGTTCTGGTACTTGGCCGAGAGGTCGGAGGTGAGCTTGAAGACCTGGGAAACCAGCCCGGTATCGAAGTTGCGGTTGCCGTCGTCGGCATTGATATCGGTGATGTTGCTCTTCTCGCGGCCCTGCACGCGCCACATCGCGCCGTAGGACAGCGTGCTGTCCAGCGAGCCGGTGATCTCGTTCTCGGCCAGCTTGAACTCCAGGGCCTGGGCCGACCCTGCCACCAGCAGCGGCAGAAGCCCCATCACCGCCCCCGCTTTGCGCGGTGCCCAGAAAATGGACGAGCGCGCACCCAATCGACTGTTCATAGACAGCATTACCTCCATGGCCAAGATTTATCGCCCCGGTCATTGCGGCCGGCGCTGTTCTTATTCGTTTCTCGGCTGCCGACGGCTCCGGACATGCCGGGCCATCGTGCAGTAACACTCCTGCCAGAGCGCTTGCGGACGCTTTGGCCCCCTCTCCTCTTCTGGCTCGCACGCGGGAGTTGGGACTATCGTGCAGGCAAAGTAACAAACTGTTTCCCTGCTGCCAATCCGCAGATGTCATCCGCGTCATTCAGTAAGCAAAGAAAAGCCCGGCAAATAGCCGGGCTTTTTTCACACAGAAGTTACGACCGAGGGGCCGTACTTCGAGACTTATTCCACGGTGAAGGTCTTTTCCGCCAGCAACCGGTCGCCCTGGAAGACCATGAAGCGCCATTGGCCCTGCACGACTTCATGATTCTCAGTGAACTGGTAGGCCATCACGTCGGTGGGCGCGCCCACCACCAGCTTCTGTACGACTTCGAGCTTGTCGTGGCGCTGGCCGTCCGGAGTCACCACGCCGGGGGTGAAGTACAGCAGGGTCAGCGGGGTATCGCCTTCCTGCTTGCCGCTGAGCTGGTAGCGCATGCCGAACTTGGTGCCCAGCTTGGCGGGCACGCGGGTAGTGGCTTCGATCTCCTGCTCGCTGCGGCTGAGCACACGCTCGCCCGGCTGGTAATCCTTGTACTGGCTGACGAAGACGCCGTACTCCACCGGGCCGTTGACGCGCACTTCGGCGAAAGCCGAGGAGGCAAAGGTACAAGCCAGGGAGAGAGCCAGGACTGCTGGCAGGCGGGAAATGGACATGTCGCGCTCCTTGTTGGGGTCCGCGCGAGGCTATGACATGGGCGTGACAGGCTGATGACAGCTTGAAGCGAGGCCGCTCGGCGCCGTGCCAAGCGGCTATCATGCGTGAATCGGACCACTGGACAGCATCATGAGCGACAACCTGCTAACCATCCGCCCCCGCGCCGAAGACGTCGAAGGCATGCCCATCCTGCGCCCCCTGCCCTCGGCCCAGCGCCGCAATGTCGGCCCCTTCGTGTTCTTCGACCATATGCTCGAAAACCGCTTCGCGCCGGCGCACGGCATGGACATCCGCCAGCATCCGCACATCGGCCTGTCCACCCTCACCTACCTGTTCGAGGGCCAGGTGCAGCACAAGGACAGCCTCGGCTCGGACCAGCTCGTGCTGCCCGGCGACGTCAGCTGGATGACCGCCGGGCGCGGCGTCGCCCACGTCGAGCGGACCCCGGCCGACCTGCTGCACAGTGGCTCGCGCCTGCACGGCCTGCAGGTCTGGCTGGCCCTGCCACGCGCGCTGGAGGACTGTGAGCCCAGCTACAGCCACCACGCCAGCGCCAGCCTGCCGGAGAGCGACAGCCTGGGTGTGCGCATCCGCATGATCGCAGGCACAGGCTTCTGCCTGGAGTCGCCGGTGCCGGTGCGCTCCAAGACGCTCTATGCCGACCTGCAGCTCAGCGCCGGGGCGACCCTGGCGATCCCCGACGAACATCCCGAGCGCGCGCTATACCTGATCGAAGGCGATGCGCTGCTGGACGACGAGGCGCTGCCGCTGCAGCAGCTGGTCGTCCTGCCGGAGGGCGAGGCCTTCACCCTCAGCGCCTGTGGCGACTGCCACGCGGTGATCATCGGCGGCGACCCGTTGGACGGGCCGAGGCGGATGAACTGGAACTTCGTCGCCAGCGATCCCGAGCGGATCGACAGCGCCCGCGCCCGCTGGGCCGCCCACGACTGGCCGAGGGTACCGGGCGAGTCGGAACGCATCGAACTGCCGCGCTAGCCATACAGAGAAATCGATCAGAAATCGCCGCCTTGCCATCGAAAGCGGCGAATGCTTGAGGACTCGCGCAGCGGCTTGCCGCAGCATCGCGCCCCCGAACCCTTGCCGATGGCAAGCCCGCTACATCTGGCCCAAGGAGTCCGTGATGGACCAGTCGACCGCCAACCGCCACACCAGCGCCCTCACCGTGTTGACCCTGCTGTTCTTCATGTGGGGCCTGATCACTTCGCTGAACGATATCCTCGTGCCGCACCTCAAGGCGGTCTTCACCCTGTCCTATGTTCAGGCTTCGCTGATCCAGTTCTGCTTCTTCGGCGCCTATTTCGTCATGTCCTTCCCCTCCGGGCGGCTGGTGGAAATGGTCGGCTACAAACGCGGGATCATCGTCGGCCTGGCCACCGCTGGCGTCGGCTGCCTGCTGTTCTACCCGGCGGCCAGCGCGCAGTCCTATCCGTTCTTCCTCGCCGCGCTGTTCATCCTCGCTTCGGGCATCACCCTGCTGCAGGTTGCCGCCAACCCCTATGTCAACGTGCTGGGCCCGGCGTCCACCGCAGCCAGCCGGCTGAACCTCACCCAGGCGTTCAACTCCCTGGGCACCACGGTCGGCCCGCTGGTCGGTTCGCTGACCATCCTCGCCATCGGTGCAGGAGCCGCCTCGCAGATCGGCAGCTCCGCCGCCAGCGAAGCGGACTCGGTGAAGACGCCCTACCTGGTGCTGGCCGGCCTGCTGTTTATCATTGCCGTGCTGATCGCCCTGTTCCGACTGCCGCAGATCCATCACGGCGAGCCCACTGACGGCGTGGCCTCTCGCCAGTCGATCTTCGCCCATCGGCACCTGGTATTCGGGGTCATCGCGATCTTCTGCTACGTCGGCGCCGAGGTTTCCATCGGCAGCTACCTCGTCAGTCTGATGGGCCAGCCGGACATCGCCGGGCTGCCCGCCGAGCAGGCCGGCAAATACCTGTCGTTCTACTGGGGCGGCGCCATGGTCGGGCGCTTCATCGGCAGCGCGCTGATGCGCAGCATCGCGCCGAACCGCCTGCTGGCATTCAATGCCGTGGCCATCGCCGTGCTGATCGGCATCGCGCTGAGCGTGGGCGGGCATCTGGCGATGTGGGCGCTGATCCTGATCGGCCTGTTCAACTCGATCATGTTCCCGACCATCTTCTCCCTGGCGCTGGAGGGCCTGGGCAACCTCACCAGCAAAGGTTCGGGCCTGCTCTGCATGGCGATAGTCGGCGGCGCCGTGATGCCGCTGGTGCAAGCCTTCTTCGCCGACCGTATCGGCCTGTTGCCCTCATTCGCCGTCCCGCTGGTCTGCTACCTGTACATCGTCTGGTTCGGAGCACGCGGTTACCGCGCCGACCTGCCTTCCGCGGCCTCCGCTGGCCACGCCTGAAGACTCTTGACGGGGCGCAGCGCTTGCGCCCTATCACCTGATTCCTACAGTCCTTTCGGCCTGCACGCCCTAGCTCACGTCAGGCCGCTCCCGAAGACTTCCTTCCTTTTCCCTGCACCATCGGCCTTGGTCGCGGTGTCGGTCAGACTCTTTCAGGAAGGAGCCCACCCCGTGGCTGATCCCCTCTCGCTGGTCGTCAACGGCCAGACCCGGCAGCTTGCCGTGGCGGCCGACACGCCTCTGCTGTACGTGCTGCGCAACGACCTGCAGCTCAACGGGCCCAAGTTCGGCTGCGGCCTGGGCGAGTGCGGCGCCTGCACCGTCCACCTCGACGGCGTCGCCACCCGCTCCTGCATCACGCCGGTCAGTGCGGCCGTGGGCCGGCAGGTCACCACGCTGGAAGGCCTGGGTACGCGCGAAGCTCCGCACCCGGTCCAGCAGGCCTTCATCGCCGAACAGGCCGCGCAGTGCGGCTACTGCACCAACGGCATGATCATGACCAGCGCCGCCCTGCTTGCCCGCCATCCCAATCCGAGCGACGACCAGATTCGCCAGGAGCTGGCCTACAACCTGTGCCGCTGCGGTACCCATGTGGAAATCCTCAACGCCGTGCGGCGTGCCGCCGGCCGCGCTGGCGACGACGGGCAGGAGAGCCCGGCATGAATCGCTTCAGTCGTCGCGATTTTCTCAAAGCGGGCGGCGTGCTGCTGGTCAGCGTGCAGTTGCCGCGCCCGCTGCTGGCACAGCCCACCCCCGCGCTTCCCCTGCCGCTGGATCAGGTCGACAGCTTCATCGCCATCGCCGGCAACGGCACCATTACCGCCGCCTGCGGCCATGTCGACCTCGGCACCGGTATCCGCACCGCATTGAGCCAGATAGTTGCAGAGGAGCTGAACGTCGACGTCAAGCAGGTGAGCCTGCTGCTGGGCGACACCCGCTATACGCCCGACCAGGGCCCGACCATTGCCAGTTCCAGCCTGCAGGTCAGCGCCATTCCGTTGCGCCGTGCGGCAGCCGAGGCGCGGGAATTCCTCATGCAGCGCGCGGCCCAGTACCTGAAGACCGACATCCGCCAGCTTGGCTGCGAGGACGGGGAAATCTTCGTCCAGCGCAAACCGACCCGGCGTATCGGTTACGGCGAACTGCTGCGTGGCGAGCGATTCGAGCTGAAGATCGATGCCAGCGCGCCACTCAAGTCCCATAGCGACTACCGGGTGGTCGGCCATTCGGTGCCGCGCCTGGATATTCCGGCCAAGGTCACCGGCGAGCTGACCTACGTGCACGACATGCGCCTGCCGGGGATGCTCCATGGCCGCGTGGTACGCCCGCCCTATACCGGCGCCGACGTCAACGCACCGCTGGGCAGGAGCCTGGTGGAGGTGGATGAACAATCTATCGCTCACCTGCCGGGTTTCGTCCGCCTGGTGGTGGTAGGCGACTTCATCGGCGTGGTGGCCGAGCGCGAGGAACAGGCGATCCGCATTGCGCGGGCGCTGAAGGTCCGCTGGAAGAGCTGGAGCGACCTGCCGCCGCTCGGCCTCGATGACCTGGAAACGACCCTGCGCGCCCATCCCAGGCAGCCTCGCCTGTTGCAGGACGATGCGCAGATGGAAGCGGTGCTCAAGCAGGTCGAGCGCCCGCTGCAACGCACCTACGTCTGGCCCTACCAGCAGCACGCTTCCATCGGCCCGTCCTGTGCGCTGGCGAATTTCGAGGACGGCGTCATGAAGGTCTGGTCCGGCAGCCAGAACCCCCACGACCTGCGCGCCGACCTGGCGACACTGCTGGGCATGCCGCCCGAGCAGGTCGAAGTCATACGGATGGAGGCGTCCGGCTGCTATGGGCGCAACTGCGCCGATGACGTGGCCGCCGACGCCGCGCTGCTCGCCATGGCAGTCGGCCGGCCGGTGCGCGTGCAGCTGATGCGCGAACAGGAACATGGCTGGGAGCCCAAGGGGTCGGCGCAACTGATCGAAGTACGCGGAGGGCTGGACAAGGATGGCAACGTGGCCGCCTACGACTTCGCCACCTGCTACCCCTCCAACAACGGCATCAACCTGGCGCTGCTGCTCACCTCGCGGGTGGACATGAAGCCCCAGGTGACGCAGATGGGCGACCGCACCGCCGTCCCGCAATACGCCTACCCACACCTTCGGGTGGTCTGCAATGACGCCGCGCCCATCGTCCGCGCGTCGTGGATGCGCGGCGTCTCCGCACTACCCAACGTTTTCGCCCACGAGTCCTACATCGACGAGCTGGCGCAGATGGCCGGCGCCGATCCCATCGAGTTCCGCCTGCGCTACCTGCACGACGAACGCGCGGTGGCGCTGATCAACGCCCTGGCCACCTCCGCCCACTGGCAGCCGCGCGTTTCGCCCAACCCGCAGGCGCGCCAGGGCAACCTGCTGGTCGGGCGCGGCTTCGCCTATGCACGCTACTTCCACAGCGCCTTCCCGGGGTTCGGTTCGGCCTGGGCGGCCTGGATAGTGGACGTCGAGGTCGAGCCGCACACCGGTGCCGTCCGAGTGACGGACGTGCATGTGGCCCAGGATTGCGGGCAGATGGTCAATCCCGATGGAGTGCGCCACCAGGTCCATGGCAACGTGATCCAGGCCACCAGCCGCGCGTTGATGGAGTACGCCACTTTCGACCGCCGCGGTGTCACCAGCCTGGAATGGGGTGGATACCCGATCCTCGGCTTCCCCCAGGTCCCGAGGATCACCGCGCTGCTGCTCGACCGCCCCGGCACGCCGCCGCTGGGGGCCGGGGAATCCACTTCCGTGCCCAGCGCCGCCGCCATCGCCAATGCCCTGCACGATGCAACCGGCGTGCGCTTCACCCGCCCGCCGTTCACCCCTGAGCGGGTTCGCGCCGCACTGCAGGAGAAGCAACCCTCATGAAAAACGCCTCACTGGCCGTCATCGGCGGGCTTGTCGGCCTTGTCGCGGCAGGCCTGTTTCTCACTTGGCAGCCAAGCATCGCGCCCATCGACCCACCCGAGCCGGCCAGCTTCGGCGCTGAAGCCACCGCCCGTGGCCAGCAACTGGCGGCGCTTGGCGACTGCGCGGTGTGCCACACCCGCGACGGCGGCGCTCCGCTGGCGGGGGGCCGCGCCATGGCCACGCCGTTCGGCACGCTCTATTCCTCCAACCTCACCCCGGATCGCAACACTGGAATCGGCGTCTGGTCCTTCGAAGCCTTCAGGCGGGCCATGCGCGAAGGCATCGCGCGCGAGGGCGACTACCTCTACCCGGCCTTCCCCTACACCGCGTTCACCCGCGTCGGCGACGAAGACCTGCGCGACCTCTACGCCTACCTGATGAGCCGCCCGGCGGTGTCAGCGGAACCGCCGGATAATCGCCTGCCCTTCCCTTACAGCCAGCGTCGGATCCTGGCGGGCTGGAATTTCCTGTTCTTCGAAAAGGGGCCCTTCCAGCCGCAACCCCATCGCGACGCAGCCTGGAATCGCGGCGCCTACCTGGTGGAAGGACTGGGCCATTGCAGCGCCTGCCACTCGCCTCGCAACTCGCTGGGCGCCGAGCGCACCGGCAAGAGTCGCTTCGCCGGCGCGACAGTGGATGGCTGGCAGGTCCCGCCGCTGAACGGCGCCAGCAAGCCTGCCATTGCCTGGACCCAGGCCACCCTGTACGACTACCTGCGCAACGGCTTCTCGCGCTATCACGGAGCCGCTGCCGGCCCCATGGCGCCGGTGGCCGCCGGGCTCGCCCAGCAGCCGGATGCCGACCTGCAGGCGATGGCGCGCTACCTGGCGACCTTCCTGCCGGAGCAGGCGGCAGACTTCTCGCCAGAGCAGCAGGCCGTCGAGCTGGAGCAGCGTACCTACGGCACCCTGCAGCCCGTCAGTGGCAGCGGTGGACGTCTGTTCAACGGCGCCTGCATGGCGTGCCACCACGACGGCGACAGCCCGCGTCTCAATGGCGTCAGGCCCTCGCTGGCGGTGAGCAGCAACCTGTACGCGGCCACGCCGGACAACCTGCTGAAAGTGATCCTGGATGGCATCGGCGATCCCGCCCGCCCTGAGCTGGGCTACATGCCGGCGTTCCGCAACAGCCTGAACAACGAGCAGCTCATCGCGCTGGCACGCTATCTGCGAGAGGATTTCGCCGGCCTGCCCGCCTGGCCGGACCTCGAGTTCAAGGCCGCCAGGCTGCGTTGAGGCCGGCACGGGGAGCGGCGCAACGCCCTCCCCGATCGGGTCAGGCGCCGAAGCGCTCTTCCAGCAGGTCGAACATGGCGGCGAAGGCACGGCGTGCCACCTTGGCGTCGTATTGCATCTTGCCGGGGATCTGCGCATGCGGATCGGTGAAGGAATGCGCGGCACCGCCGTAGCTGGTCAGGGCCCAGTCGACCTGGGCGTCGATCATTTCCCTGGCGAAGTCGGCCAGTTGCTCACGCGGCACGAAGGGGTCGATGGCGCCGTCGAGGACCAGCACCGAGCCCTTGATGTTCTTCGCATCGGCCGGGTTCGGCGTATCCAGGGTACCGTGGAAGGACACGGCAGCCGCCAGCGGCGCGCCATCGCGAGCCAGTTCCAGCGCGCAACAACCGCCGAAGCAGAAGCCGAAGGTGGCCAGCCGGCTGGTATCCAGCGGCGCCTTGCCGGCCTGCTCCAGCAGGGTGGCGAGCGAAAGCTGCATACGCTTGCGCAGCAACGCGCGGTCATTCTTCAGTGGCATCATGGCGGCCGCCGCCTGCTCCGTGCCATTGGGGCGGATGTCCTTGCCATAGAGGTCGGCCACCAGCACTACGTAGCCGCGCTCGGCGACTTTCTTCGCGATATCCACGGCGCCCTGGCTGACGCCCATCCAGTTGGGCGCCATCAGCAGGCCGGGGCGCGGCGCCTTGCTGGCAGCATCGAATACCAGCTGGCCCTCGAAGGACACGCCGTCCTGGCTGTAGGCAACCGGTTGCACGCTGATCTGACTCATTGGGGTAGTCCTCTAGTGAATGCCGGAGAAATATAGCGAACCGAGCGTCTCGCTGTGCGACAAGCCCGGGATCGACGAGTGATCCATTCAGGGCAAACGGCAACCGGAGGCCCGGTAGAAGGCCTCGGCCGCCATCCTTCAATGGATGCTGACCCACACATATCGCCGCATGGTGACGCAGACAGGATCGAAGTCGGGCAGTTCCCGGAAGCGTCCTTCCTGTTCCGTCCAGCGCTGCGCGGGAGGGTCCGTCCAGATTTTCGGGTAGCGTCCGGCCTGGCAAGGAACTCCACGAGGACTCTTCCCAGCCGTTTGCCTTGTCGTGCGCTGAGCATCACTGCTGCTCGAACGCCTCCAGCACTGCACGGGCATGTTCGCGGATGAAGGACCACTTCGAGGCCAAACCCTGCTGCGCCGCCGCCACTTCGTCGGCTTCAAGCGTGCAGAAGCCACAGCCAGGCGCCAATGCCTCGGCGACTGCTGGCGCAATGTCCGGGTGCTGCGCCAGCACAGCTTCAAGTGGGCGGTAGTCAAGGGGACGGTGTCTGCCACGATCCCGGAAGGAGCGGTAGGGAGCGCTGAGCCCACGCGCTGCCACCTCGGTGGGCAGCGCGCCCAGATGCGCGGCAATCAGATCCATGCGGTCGAGGCGTGCCAGGGCTGACGCGGCCCAGGCACGTTCGCTTTCGTTGGCCGCTGCGTTGCACAGGGTGGTTGCGAGCGTGCTGATCACCTCGGGCGTGGAGTGATTGATCTCGGCAAGCAGCATGCTCGCCTGCCAACCCTCGCCAGCGCTGCGCCCGGCGACGACGTCGAGCAGCGCCGGTACCGCGACTTCGCCCAGGGCGCGGACGAGTGCGTCGTACTCGCCGAGCAACGGCCCCGGGGCAGCAGCTCGGACCGCTTGCGGCACCACTTCTGCGACCTGTTCCGCAAGCGGCAATGCCGCGATGCGCGTACGTTCGCGCTCAGCCTCGTCGTACATCGGGAAGTGCCGCAGCAACTGCGCACGGGTCAGGCTCAACGGCACCAGATCCCCCGCTTCATCCGTGGCAACGGCAATGAAGCGCTTTTCGACCAGGCCCTCCCTGAGCAACTGGGCACGGGCGCGCCTGGCCGCACGGGGGAAGCAGTGCAGGAAGCGTTCATAGACCTCCTCCCAGGCGCTGAAGCTGCCCTTCGCCATGGCCTGGGCGAACTCGGCGCACTGCGTCGCCCAACGATCCTGTTCCTCGCCCGGCTCGAAGCCATGGTCTTCGGCATACTGGCTCAGGTCCGGGCCGGACCAGCGCAAGTCCTCGCCATCATCGCCGTAATCCGCGGCCACCTGAGCCAGGACCTCTTGCGTACCGACCGTCACCATAGGCCAATAGAGGACCGTGCCGTCGCCGTAGAACTCATGAAACATCGCGCCATAGACCGTCTCATGCGGATGGGTCTGGCGAATCCGCCGCACCGCGCTGACCAGATGATCCACGGCAGCGTCTTCGAGGGCTTTCCAGTCGAACTTCTGCTCTGAGCGCATCCTTACTCTCCGATATCGCTGAGCTGTCCTGACGGTTCGTCTATCGCCAGCAGTGTGCCAACCAGCCGGGCCGCGTAATCCGCGGCGAAACGGTAACCCCCTTCGCAGTGAACGATGCTGCCGGCAGCAAGCCGCGCCTCCCACCAGTCACTCAGGAAGCCGGGGGCATAGCCGCCCGTGCAGAACCCGTAAGGGTCGGCCACATAGCGGGTGGTCAGCATCAGCGTGTAGCAGGGGCGCCGGTAATCGCTCTGCTCCCGGGAGCAGTCATGGAAGTCTTCGTAAGATTCGGCAAGCTTGAGCTGGGAGAACAGCCAGAACATGGCGTCGTACATCAGTTGCGAATCCGCGTCGGCATGCAGGGCGAAAAAGCCCTTGGCGCGCACGATCCGCTCGGCCAGGCGGCGAATGTACCGCTCGCCATCGGGCAGCTCATCCGCCGCGGCATCCAGCGCGCGGCGCAGAATGGGCGACAGCGTGCCGCGCTGCACCGTGGCGAGGTCGGCCTCGAGAGTTTCCGCGTCGTCGTTGAACTCCTCCTCGCTGACCAACCCGCGGATGAAGGTCGCGAAGTCCGGCGCGACCTCGGTAATCGCAAAGTCGGCTTCCTGGTCGACATGCACGACCCGTGGCTCCCCCTGCGGCCCGCACTGGCGGTAGTCGAGCATGATCATTTCGTGCCCGGCGCTGGGGGTATTGGCAATGGCGATGCCGATGTCCGGATAGCCCCATTCGGCACGCATGAAGGCCGACCCGAGGTCGCCACACAGCGAATAGATTGCCGTGCGCCCGATGGCATAGAGGCCGGTGATGGCGATGTGGTCCTCGGCCCAGCCGGTCGGCTCATCCATCGGGTAGCAGCAGCGCTCGACAGCGCCACCATTGCGCAGCCGGGCCAGCTCCACGTAGGCGTCCGGCAAGCGGTAGCCGCACTCGGCCTCGATCTGCGCAATCAGTTCGTCGCTGGGGGCTGGCTCGGTGTAATGGCTGGCCGAGTAGTCGCCATCGTCCCAGAAGCCCTCCAGATCGAAGCCTGCGAAGGCCCCGGTGGTTCTCCCGACGGGTTGTGTCATTCCCTTCTCCCTTTACGGCGCAGATGCTTGCATCGGCACAGAATCAGCTTTCCGAGCAGTGGATCTTCCTTGCACGGGATCTTTCATATCCAGGCTCAATGAAAAACGCCACGATCCCAGCACTGAAATCGTGGCGTCTGTTCAAGCCTTCACAGCGCTCAGGCGGAAAGCTCCACCAGCAGCTTGTTCAGGCGGCGCACGTAGGCGGCCGGGTCCTTCAGGCTGTCCCCCGCGGCCAGCGCGGCCTGGTCGAAGAGGATGTGGGTCAGCTCGCCGAAGCGGTCTTCGTCGGCTTCCGCGTCGAGCTTCTCGATCAGCGGGTGGGCCGGGTTGAACTCGAAGATCGGCTTGGATTCCGGCACCTTCTGCCCGCTGGCCTCGAGGATCTGACGCATCTGCAGGCCCAGGTCCTGCTCGCCGATAGCGAGGATCGCCGGCGAATCGGTCAGGCGGTGGGACACGCGCACCTCGGCGACTTCATCGCCCAGCGCGGCCTTCAGGCGCTCGGCCAGGCCTTCCTTCGCCTTGGCGATCTCTTCCTGGGCCTTCTTGTCCTCTTCGGAATCCAGCTTGCCCAGGTCCAGGTCGCCACGAGCGACGTCGACGAACTGCTTGCCGTCGAACTCGGGCAGGTAGCTCATCAGCCATTCGTCGATGCGGTCGGTGAGCAGCAGCACTTCGATGCCTTTCTTGCGGAAGACTTCCAGGTGCGGGCTGTTCTTCACCTGGGCGAAGCTCTCGCCGGTGAGGTAGTAGATCTTGTCCTGGCCTTCCTTCAGGCGACCGATGTAGTCGGCCAGGGAAACGCTCTGCTCACCGCTCTCGTCGCTGGTGGAAGAGAAGCGCAGCAGGCCGGCGATCTTGTCCTTGTTGGCGAAGTCCTCGGCCGGGCCTTCCTTCAGCACCTGGCCGAAGTTCTTCCAGAAGCCCTTGTAGGCTTCGGCGTCGCTGCTGGCGAGTTTCTCCAGCATGTCCAGCGAGCGCTTGGTCAGCGCCGATTTCATCGAATCGACGATGGGGCCGGACTGCAGGATCTCGCGGGAGACGTTCAGCGACAGGTCGTTGGAGTCCACCACGCCCTTGATGAAGCGCAGGTACAGCGGCAGGAACTGGTCGGCCTGGTCCATGATGAACACGCGCTGCACGTACAGCTTCAGGCCGCGCGGGGCCTCGCGGTGGTAAAGGTCGAACGGCGCACGGGCCGGGACGTAGAGCAGCGAGGTGTACTCGAGCTTGCCCTCGACCTTGTTGTGGCTCCAGGTCAGCGGGTTCTCGAAGTCGTGTGCGATGTGCTTGTAGAACTCCTGGTATTCCTCGTCCTTCACCTCGGTGCGCGGACGGGTCCACAGGGCGCTGGCACGGTTGACCACTTCCCACTCGGTTTCCGCCGGCTTGTCGGCGTCCTCGCCGTGGTGCTCCTTCGGCAGTTCGATGGGCAGCGCGATGTGGTCGGAGTATTTCTTGACGATGTTGCGCAGACGCCAGCCGTCGGCGAACTCGTCCTCGCCGTCCTTCAGGTGCAGGACGATGCGGGTGCCGCGTTCGGCCTTCTCGATGGTCGCGACTTCGAACTCACCTTCACCCCTGGAGGACCAATGCACACCTTCGCTGGCCGGTGCGCCGGCACGGCGGGTGAAGACGTCCACCTTGTCGGCGACGATGAAGGCGCTGTAGAAGCCCACGCCGAACTGGCCGATCAGGTGTGAGTCCTTCTTCTGGTCGCCCGAAAGATTCTTCAGGAAATCAGCGGTGCCGGACTTGGCGATGGTGCCCAGGTGCGCGATCACTTCCTCGCGGCTCATGCCGATGCCGTTGTCTTCGAGAGTGACGGTCTTGGCGTCCTTGTCGAAGCTCACACGGATCTTCAGCTCGGCGCCGCCTTCGAGCAATTCCGGCTTGGCCAGCGCCTCGAAACGCAGCTTGTCGGCCGCGTCGGAGGCATTGGAAATCAGTTCGCGAAGGAAGATTTCCTTGTTCGAATACAGGGAGTGAATCATCAGGTGAAGCAGTTGCTTCACTTCAGTCTGGAAGCCCAGTGTTTCTTTTTGAGTCTCCGCGCTCATCGTTTCTCGCTCCGAGGTGACAAATGCCGCGTCTTGCGGCCGATGTCAGCGAGATGGGGGCTTCCCGAACCAATTCAAGGGGTTGGCGAAAATTCGCCGCTTCCTCGGCCAGGGCCGCCGGCGCAGGGTCAGCGCGCCGACAGCTCGATGTCGGTGATTTCGCTGGGGCGCAGCGTGTAGCTGGCCTCACCCGGCCCGTCGATGACCTGGCGGATGACAATGCGGCCGTCGGCATCGAGGCCGACGAAAACCCCTTCGGCGATTCGCCCGCGCTCGGTGGTCACGCGCATACCGCGATTGACGTAGCGCTGCGGAGCGGACAGCAGGCGCTCCAGGGAAAGGCGGCCGCTTTCCACTGCCTGCGGCACAGGAGCGCTCGCTTGCGCTGCGACAGTGGACGGCGCCGGCGGCGCGGCGGCGCTCACCGCCTTCAGGCGCGGATAGCGGTCGCCGCGCACGCCCCAGCCACGCGTCGGGGTCTTCTCCAGCGTGACCTGAAGGGCTTGCGACTGGCCCCCTACCTCGACCGTCAACGGCACCTCCTGGGCGGCTCGCTGGGTATCCAGCGCGGGCATCCTGCTGATGACGACATCGCGGCGGGCGAAGCGGCGCTGCAGATAGTCCTGCAGCACGTAACGCAGGGTATCGCGGGAGTCGAAGCGAGTATCCACCTCCCCGTCGTGGTAGCGCAGTCGGTCGGTGAAGACTTCGATACGGCCCGATAGCGTGGTCTGCATTTGCGCCGGCAGCACCAGGTGGAAGGCACCCTCCAGGCGATTGGGGGCCTTCGGCGTCAGGTCCAGATGCAGGCTGTAGCCGCGCTGCAGGCGTATCGCCTCGGGCAGGTCCTGGCCTGGCGCGAGCCAGCTGAGTTCAATTTCCGGCAGGCGGCCCTTGTCGTCAGGCAGCACGTCGAGCCGGATCGGCCCGCTGACCGGCGCCGCCAGGCGTACCTGGATTTCGCGGTGGGCATAGAAGTCCTGCCCTTCGCGCAGGCTGAGCACGCCATCGATGAATTCGGCCTGCTCGGGTACGAAGAGTTTGCCGTTGAGTTCGCCACGCAGGTCGATAGCCAGTTCAGGCTGCACGACCGGTTCGGGTCTGAGCCACTCCAGGCTGAGGATGGCCTGCAGGCGCGCGCTGTCCTGGCTGGCCAGCAGGGTCAGGCCGACCACCAGCGGAATGCAGCCCAGGCCACCGAGGGCAACGGCGCTGCGGGCGTGGCGCCAGTGAATCAGCATGAATAACAGCGCCAGGGGCGGCAGCAGGCTGGCAAGCCCCCAGAACAGGCTGCGCTCGAACGCACGGGCGATCAGCCAGACGTACCCGGCGAGAATCAGCAGCAGGCCGAGCAGGATGAGCAGCGTGTCCATTCAGGCGCCGTCGACCTTGAAGTGCGCGCGGGCGGTGGCAATCGGCTCGGTGCGCGTGGTCTGCCAGGCGGTGATGGCGACGTTGGCCACTCGCCGGCCCTGGCGCCACACCTGGCACTGCGCATAGGTGTCGCGGAAATGGCCGGCGCGCAGGTAGTCGATGGAAAAGTCGATGATCTTGGGCATGTGCGGGATGCCCATGAACATCAGCAGGTGGAGCAGCGCCGATTGCTCCATGAAGCCGGCGATCACGCCGCCATGCAGGGCCGGCAGCGTCGGGTTGCCGATGTTGTCCGGGTTGGCCGGCAGGTGGAAGATCGCGTCGTCACCCAGGCGCAGGCAGCGGATGCCGAGCAGGCGGGCGTAGGGAATCATGTCCAGCAGCGGATCGTAGTTCTTGCTCTCGTGCGCCGTGCGCACCATGGCCTCGATGTTCACCGTGCTCATCCCTGGCTCCCTTCGACGTCGCGCTTCACGGCGCCGGCGGAAACCGCCTTGCCCATCCGCATGAAGGTGCCGACCACATGGGCGATGGGCTCCGAGGGGTCGTCCTGGTAGGCGTAGCCGCGGGTGAAAATGATGTTCGGGGTGACCCGATAGCACTCGGCGAACCCGAAGACGTCCTTGTGCGGTTGCGCCGGGTGCATGTAGTCGATGCGCAGGTCCAGGGTCGGGCAGATCTCGAACTGCGGCAGCACGCAGACTGTGGAGATGCCGCAGGTCGTGTCCATCAGCGTGGTGATGGCGCCGCCATGGATCACGCCGGTTTCCGGGTTTCCGACAATGGCTTGGCTGTAGGGAAGCCGCAGAGTCAGGCCGGAGGCATCCGCCGCGTGTGCGCTGATGCCCAGCAACTGGCAGTGGCGCAGCGCCGACAGGAAGCGCTGGGCGCGCTCAAGGAGTGGGTTTTCGGACATGGGAGGGGTGACCGATTGACTGCACGGGGGCGCATGATACCCCGCTCGTTGTCACTCCTGCAGCGATGCAATGGTGGGTCGCAGGAATATTCGTTGAACTAATTCACACTACTTCGGCTCAAAGGGCTAACACCAGGAAAGCCACACATGGAGGCTCCGCATGAAAAAAACCCTTCCCTTCGCTCTGCTGATCGTCGCTGGCCTCGGCCTTGCCGCCTGCGACAAGAAAGAAGAGCCCAAAGCCCCGGCCGCGCCCGCCGCGACCGAGCAGCCGGCTACCCCGGCGCCGACCACCCCGCCGGCGCCTGAAGCCTCCCCGGCTGCTCCGGCTGCCCCGGCCACCGCGCCGCAGGAGCCCGCCGGCGGCGAGCAGAAGCAATAATCGCTTTTCTGCCGCACAGAACAAGGCCCGCTCATGGCGGGCCTTGTCGTTTCTGGTTTTGGGTTGTCAGCCGCTGGGAGGAATGTCGTTGTCCCGTGGCGCATCGCCCTGCGGCGTCGGCGTATAGACCATCACATGCAGCACGTTGGAGTGGAACTCGCGCTGGTACAGCACGCCCACCACACCCGCCGTCACCAGCATGAAGATCCAGGGGTTGATGAACCAGGCCAGCATCGCCAGGCCGAAATAATAGGTCCGCAGGCCCTGGTTGAACTGGTGCGCCGCCAGCGACACCACGCGCGCCGCGCGCTCAGCGAAGGACTTGCGCTCCAGTTCGCCGACATTGCGCTCCCCCACCATGGGCGCCGAGCCGATCAGCACCGCGGCGAAATTGTACTGGCGCATGCACCAGCTGAAAGTGAAGAAGGCATAGACGAACACCACCGCCAGGCACAGCAGCTTGAGCTCCGAGAGGCCACGCGTCGGCGCCGTGACGAAAGGCAGGTCAGCCAGCACCGAGATCGTGCGCTCGGCCGACCCCAGCAGTGTGAGGATACCGGCCAGGATGATCAGGGTGCTGGACGCGAAGAAGGAGGCGTTGCGCTCCAGATTGCCGATCACGCTGGCGTCCGCCACGCGGTTGTCGCGCAGCAGCACGCGGCGCATCCAGTCCTGGCGGTAGAGGTGCAGCACGCTGGCCAGGCAGGCCGTGTCGCGGGCCTTGGTCTTGGCGTAGCGGGTGTAGCCGATCCAGCAGAACAGGAACCAGAGGATGGCGAGCAGGTTCCAGAAGTACTGGATGTCGAACAGGTCGACGATATCGGTCATGGATGTCCTTGCGATTCGAGACGGAATGAAGTCGGTACGCAGCCGATAGACGCCAGTTTATCGCTTCGGGACACGACGCCACATCGCGGAACACTGCAGGCATGAAAAAGGCCGCCTGCCGGGCGGCCCATCAGAGCTACGGGTCGAGGAGCCGTCCCGCCTGACGATCCACGGCAGGGCGCATCTGGAGGTTATTCGCCCCGCCCTCGCTGACTGGCAGCAGCGTGAACGACAGGATCGCCTGGCTGGAGGATATCCGAAGTGAGACGTGCGTAATGGACGTCCCCGCTCCTGCGCGGGGGACTGGCCCGTGAATCAGAACACCGACCAGCCGATTCGCGAACTCAGCAGCTCCAGCGCCGCCATGCCGGCGTAGGAGTTACCCGCCGCATTCAGCTCCGGCGACCACACGCAGACGGTGAACTGGCCCGGCACGATGGCCACGATCCCGCCACCCACGCCACTCTTGCCCGGCAATCCCACGCGGTAGGCGAAATTCCCCGCTTCGTCATACAGCCCGCTGGTGGCCATGATCGAGTTCACCTGCTGGGTCTGGCGCCGGGTCAGGATCTGCTCACCGCTGTGCTTGCAGAACCCGTCGTTGGCCAGGAAACAGAACGCTCGCGCCAGGTCGAGGCAATTCATCTGCAGTGCGCAGTAACTGAAATAACTGCGCAGTACCGTCTCGACCTCGTTATGGAAGTTGCCGAATGACTGCATCAGGTAGGCCATGGCCGCGTTGCGCGCGCGGAACTGGTACTCCGAATCGGCGACACGGGCATCCATCGTTACTTGGGGATTGCCCGACAGGCGTCGAACGAAGTCGCGCATGGACAAAATGGGGGCTGCGAAGCGCGACTGGTTGATATCGCAGATCACCAGCGCACCCGCATTGATAAAGGGGTTGCGCGGGCGCCCGCGCTCGAACTCCAACTGCACCAGCGAGTTGAACGGCTGGCCGGAGGGCTCATGGCCGAGCCGGTCCCAGATGGCTTCGCCGGAGTGGCCGATCGCCTGAACCAGGCTGAACACCTTGGAAATGCTCTGCACCGAAAACGGCACCATCGCGTCGCCCGCACAGTGATAGCTGCCATCGTTGCCATAAACCGCGATGCCCAACTGCTGCGGCGGCACGTCAGCCAGCGCGGGAATGTAGTCGGCCACTTTGCCCTTGCCGATCAAGGGACGAACTTCTTCGAGGATCTCGTTCAACAGCGTTTGCATGGAAGGCCCTGTTATCAGTCCCCAGACGACGGCACGGGGCAGCATTCTTGACGCAGGCCGATCGGCAGAAATCACACTGGCGAATTCAAAATGGCGGCGATCACCCGGCGGCCGCGGTCGCTGCCGGCAGCCTGTGTTGGCGAACCAGGGAACCAGGCAGCAGTGGTCGCTGCGGACTGACAGCAAGCTTGCCCGGCTCGCATCGGGCGAGCCCGCGCTTCACGGATGGGTGGGATAGCCGATGTGTGCCACGCCCAATGCCTGCGCGTCAAAGCGATGGAAATACGCGGTGATGCTGGCGCCGGCCGCTGCGGGGCGGGTCAACCGACGAATGGGCACGAAACGTGCCCTGCCCGCCAGTTCCAGCTCGGCGGGCGAGCACCAGGGCGGGGCTTTGTCGCCGGTAATGCACCCGACCGTCGCGCGGCTGGCCTAGAACAGCCCGCCGATATACACCGCCGCACCGCCGCCGGCCTGCAGACCGGCGGTCACGCCGCGCATGAACAGCGCGCCCCGCGCCGACTGGAGCAACTGCCGCTGGACGTTGAAGCCGCCCCACACCTGGGACGCCGGCATGGTCGCCATTGCCATGGACAATGCCAGGAGCTTGGCGTCCAGTCCGAACAGCACCGCCGTACCGCTGTAGCCCAGGCCAAGGCCGCCTGCCAGCTCGATATAGGCGCAGGCGCCGGTGATGTCATCGTGGCTCAGGTCGCGGTCACGCAGCGCATCGGAGACATACACCTGGCCCGTGCTGGGGAAGGACTCGGCGGCACCGGTGGCGCCCACGCTCTTGCCGCGCACGTTCAGGTTGACCTTGCCGATCTTCGGCAGGCGAGCGCCGAAGCCCGCGCCCACACCCACGCCGCCGAAGGAGAACTTGTCTTCCTGGCCCTGCGGGTTCTTCAGCACCAGTTGGCCGCCCCCGCCGGCCAGGAACATGAAACTGACGCCCCCGCTACTGCCGGTGACGTATTCCCAGGCGCTGGAGCGCAGGCTGATGGGGATGATCGAGTTTTCCATGGTTCAGATTCCTTTGAACGAATACACGCGCCCTACCGGCGCTTGAGCAGCGAATTCAGGCCGACACCGGCGAAGGCGGCGCCCAGCAGACCGAGCAGGGCCGTCATGCCCCACAGGGCGCCGAAATCATCGACGATGGCGCTGGCCTGGGCGCGCTCGGGCAGGTACAGCACACGAACGCTCTGGCCCTGCTGATAGCCGAAGATCAGCCCGTTCTGCGGATAGGAAATCCGCTGGCCGCCGTCCGTGGTGAAGGCCACCTGCGGGTGCGAACCGCCGGCGTTGAGACTCTCGACCTGCCCATCGGCAACGCGGGCGTTGCGCAGGAACTGCACGCGGTCGACCACCTCGTAGGCGACGATCGCCAGGCAGACCAGACCGATCACGCCGAACAGCAGGCCGCGCATGACTTCAGCGGGGCGGGAAACGGAAGGTTCAGACATCGCGAGGACTCATCCTTGTTCAGTGACAGCCCCCGCCGGGCCAGGCCCGGCGGGGGGAAGAACGGCGGCCGGCAGGAGCCGGCCACCCTGGCTTACGCGTTCGGGCAGGGAACCGGCGCCCAGTCGCCGATATCCGGGTTCTTGCACATGCCGTTGACCTGGCTGGTACCCGCCGCCGCCACCTGCTGGCTCTTCACCTGCTTGGCCTGGGCGTCGCCCAGCGCGCGCTCGGTGGTGACCGCCTCGGCCGGAACGACCGGCAGTTTCTTCTGCTGGGTCTTGGTCTTGGTCTTGGTCTTGGTGGGCGAAGTGGTGGTGCTGCTGGCCTGGGCGACGGTGGCGACGTCGGCACGCTTGACGCCCACGGTCTGCAGGTCCTTCTCGTAGGCCTGGGTGTAGTTGCTCAGGTCTTCGCCGGCCTTGCCGCTGACCGCGGTGATCAGATCGTTGGACTCCTTGAGGCCGGCGACGATTTCCGCCAGGCGCTTGCGGCCTTCCTCGTCCTTGATGGTCCCGGCCTTGCGCTGCTGCAGCAAGGCGCTGAACTGCTGCTGGTAGCAGGACTGCGAGGCCTGGGCGTAGGCCACGCTGCGGTCGATGTCGGCGGCGCTCTTGTCCGCGTCGGCGGCATAGGAACCCAGGCGCTGGTGGTCGTCGGTGATCTGCTTCTGCTTCTCGGTGTAGTAACCGGCGGCACCGCCGACCAGCGCACCACCGGCAGCGCCGATGGCAGCGTTGCGACCACGGTCTTCGCTGTTGCCCACCAGCGCGCCGGTCAGCGCACCACCCACAGCTCCGATCACGGCGCCGGTGGCGACCGATTTGGTCATGTTGGAGTCGGTGTCGCGCAGGTGCTGCACCGGCTCGTAGCAGCTGGGGTAGTACTCGACCTTGGTGCTCTTGCCGATCTGCGAGACCGGCGAACTGGAGCAGCCGCTGAGCAATACAGCGACACAGGTGAAGCTGGCGGTGGCCAGCGACAGCGCGCGGCGGCGCGGTTGCAGGGTGACGGGATTAGCGAACGATTGCATGTCTGAGCTCTCTGCTGGGGTTTGACCACCCCGGAACGGCGGGTCGCCGACCGGGTTCCTTCTGTACATGCCTGGCATCGGTGGTCATGGCTTCGGTACTGCCGATGCAAGCAATTCCTTCAGGACCGCCTCCGGTTCCGCGCGCTGTTGCTGGCGGTACTGGCCGACGTGCCTGACGAACAGGGTGGCGCGGGTGACCAGGCTCTTGCCGATCACCGGCTTGCGATTGAGTTCTTCCTTGATGCGCTGGAACTGCGCCTGGATCACCGCGTCGGTGTAGCGCGTGCCGGTGGCCAGGTTGTCGATGTAGATGGCTACGGCGCCGTTGAGCGCGCTGCTGCCGTTCTCGATGGCCTGGCCGAACAGCTTGGCGCTGGCGGCGTCCTTGGCCTGCTCGGCCTGCTGCTGGCTCTTGCGCAGGTTGGTGAGGCGGATGTTGTAGTTGTTGATGGTTTCAGCCACCAGCGCCGAGGACTGGATCAGGTTGCCGGCAGCCTCTTCGCGCTGCCGGGCGATCAGCGCGACGTTGCGCTTGAGCTCCTCGTTGATCGTGCCCAGTTCGGCCTGCAGGTGCGTGTCGGTGGTCGCGGCGATGATGCCGTCCAGGCGCTGGGTCGGGTCCTGGGTGTCGTCGATGGCATCGGTCAGCCCGGCCAGGCGCCCTTCCTTCTTCCATTGCTCGAAGAGTTCCTGGTAGCGCGAGCGCGGCGCCGACAACGCACCGATGGCCACGCGGAATCCGGTGGTCTCGTTGCGCTGCTCGGTGCCGTCGGGGGCGAACAGCGGGTACTCGCGACGCATGCCGGTGAACAGCGTGCCCTCGCCTTCCAGGTAATTACCGCCCTTGACCACGAAGCCGCCATAGGTGCCCTGCAGGCGACCGGCATGCACCAGCTGGAAGGACTCCTGGACCATCTCGGCAGCATTGCCGATCACATCGAACAGGCCGATCGGATTCGGCTGCCGGGTACCGATGGGCATGAGGCGCGCCGCCTGGCCGGTGCCGCCGGCCACCTGGTTGAACACGGCCCAGTCGGCGAGCGGTCCGTCGTTGTCACTGCCCTCGACCCGGCGCGGGAACAGCCGCGCCTCCAATTCCTGCCGCGATACCGCCTGGGCACCGCGTGCGGCGAACTCCCACTCGACCTCGGTGGGCAGACGGACGAAGCCGAAGCCGCCATCTTCCTCGCTCTTGCCGCGGCCGCTGACCGGCAGGCGGTCGCGCTGGTACTTCATCAGCCAGGCGCTGTACACAGCGGAAAAGCGCTCGGCCTCGAAACGCGACAGCTTCACCTTCGGCAGGCGCCCGGCCACCCCTTCGGGCAGGTTCAGTGTCTCGCAGGCGGGCGCATCCAGCCCCTCGGCCAGCGCCTGGGCCTGGGCCATCACCTGGGCGTACTGGCGCGCGGTCACCTCGTACTTGCCGAGGAAATAGAACATCGGCTTGAGCGGCTCGCCCTTGCCCGCCTTGGGCAACTGGCCGGCGATGGCCTTGCTCCATTCCGCCGGCAGGTCGCCGAGGCTGAACTGGCCGTTGATGTACTCGCGGCGGTAGCCGGAAATGAACGACTGCTTGTAGCCGGGTTCGCCCTCGCTGAACGGATAGCCGAGGTTGACCTCGCGGTCGTCCAGCGCCCCCTTGGCCAGTACGTAGACGTAACGGAACACCATCTGGCCGCCACAGGGCAGCGGCAGCGCCACGTCATCGGCCAGCGGCTTGGGATTGTTCAGCTTGTCGCCCTCCTCGGCCAGCACGAAGGGCGCCGCCAGCAGGGACTGGACGGCAAGGGCAATGGGGGCCAAGGCCAGGACAGCACGGCGCCATTCAGACATCTCTGACTCCTTGAGCAGCATCGATACGGCAGGTCCGCCATCCGCCGAGCAGCGCCGCCAGCAGGCTGGCCGCGAGCACGGCGAGGACGGCAATGAGGTAATGAACGGGCAGCAATTGCGCGGCATGCTCGCCCGGCTGCGCCACGAACAGGTGGTTCAGCCCGCCCTGCGCCAGGCGGTACACCAGCGCCGACAGCAAGGTGGCGAAGGCCGAGCTGTAGAGCGCCTGCAACACCACGAAGGCGAGCAGCGCCGAGGTGCCGAAACCCACCAGCCGCAGCACCGCCAGCTCGCGGCGCTTGCGCTGCACCGCAGCCAGCGCGCCGGCACAGATAGCGGCGAAGGCGCCCGCCAGGGCCAGGGCGGCGATCAGCCAGAAGACCAGCGTCAGGTTGCGCGACAGCGAGCGCACCCGCTCGATGGCGGCGGCCTGGGTGAAGACCTCCACGCCCTGTTTGGCGAAATGCAGGCGCAGCGGTTCGACATCGTCCAGGCTGCGGGCGTACAGCCGGAACGCCGGGTAGATACGCTGCGCGTGATCGCCGGTGGCCTCGCCGGGCCAGCCGAAGGCCTGCACCGCGCGGCCATCGCGGAAATCCTCGGCGGCCTCCAGCAGCGCCGGCGCGGCGAACAACCCATCGCGGCCGAAGGCCCCCAGCGGCAGCACGCCGATCACCTGCACGGCCATCGCACGGGAACTGTCGCGGCCGGCGTTCTGCCGGGTCAGCAGCGCCTGCAATGTGTCGCCGGCGCGCACGCCGAGCTTCTGCGCCGCGGTGTAGCTGAGCAGCACCTCGGTCAACTGCGCGGGCACCGGCAGGCTGCCGAGCAGGGGGTCGCCGGCGGCGGTCGGGATCATCTCGGCGGTCAGCGCCTCGCGGCCGGGCTGCGACAGCTGCACGCTGGCGGCGATCTGCCGGGTGCGCGGCACGGCGAAGGCCACGTCCGGGCGCGCCGCCAGCGCGGCGACGTAAGCCGCATCGAAGCGCCCACCGCCCAGCGGGATGATCTCGCGCACGCTCGGGTCGCGCTGCAGGCGCTCGGTGAGGCTGCCGACCAGGCCGAACTTCAGGCCGAACAGCACCAGCAGCGGCACCAGCACCGCCACCAGGGCGAGCACCGCGCAGGCGGACAGGCGCCAGTCGCTGCGGTAATCCTGCCAGGCCAGGCTGGCGACCAGGAACAGGCGCATCAGGCGTGTTCCTCCAGGGTTGCGCAGACGCCGCCATCAGGCTCGCGCCGGCAATCCAGGCGCAGGACGCGCAGACCGGCCTCGCGCGCGGCCGCCTCGTCGTGGGTCGCAATCACGCAGCAGGCCTGCTGTTCACCCACCTGCTCAAGGAACAGCGCGAGCACCTGGCGGGCGTTGAGCGGGTCCAGCGCGGCGGTCGGCTCGTCGGCCAGCAGCAGTGCCGGTCGGTGCGCCAGGGCGCGGGCGCAACCGACTCGCTGGCGCTGGCCGACCGACAGCTCGGCAGGCTTTTTCTCCAGGTGGTCGTGGATGTCCAGGCGCCGCGCCAGGCGCTCGACGCTGCCGTCATCGGCCAGGCCCAGCAGACGCCGCGGCAGTTCGATATTGCCGCGTACGCTGAGATAACCGAGCAGCCCGCCGGTCTGCAGCACGTAGCCGCAGTGGCGGCTGCGCAGTGCGGCCAGAGTGCTGCGCTGGCCGGCGCGCCAGAGATCGGCAATGGCGTAGACGCCCGCCCCCACCCGCCAGTCGAAGCGCGTCGCCTGTTGCGGCGGAGCCACCAGCGAGAGCAGGTCCAGCAGCGTGCTCTTGCCGCTGCCGCTGGCCCCCACCAGCGCCAGGCGCTGGCCGGGCGCGAGGTCCAGGCACGGCACGTCCAGGCGGAAGCGCTGCGCGCCCTGCCCGCGGACACTGCTCACCCCACGCAGGCTGAGCAGGCTCATGGCAGCGTCGCCAGGGGTACACGGTACAAGGCGTCGCCCGGTTCGGCGGCGCCGAAGCGAACCCAGTTGGCCGTGTCGTTGTGGAAGGTTTCGTACAGCCGGATCTTCGACTCCAGTTCGTCGATGAAGTCCTGCTGCTCGGCCACCGACAGCGACAGCCAGAGGTCCTGGGTCATGGCCAGGACCTTGCTGCGGTACGGCAGGCCGTCGAGGTACTCGCCCAGCAGGCCGCCCTTGGCCAGGTTGCCGCCCTGGCGCAGCGCCGAGGGGTCGCGGCTCATGTAGGCACTGGCGCTGGCGATTTCCTGGAAGAAGTCCTTGGGCGAGGTCTGGGTCTTGCGCGCCGCATCGACGATCAGCTTGAGCGACTGTTGCAGCTCGTTGAGTTGCAGGCGGGTAAGCAGCACGCAGACCTGGAAGGCCGGCAGCGCCGGGTTGCTCAGGTCGCGGTCGGCGGTCCAGGCGCTGACCAGTTGCGGGCTCTGCGCCTGGGTCCTGCGGCCGAGGAAGTCCATGTGCATGGCGTAGCCGATGGCCGCCGACTTCTGCGCAAGACTCGGCGCGCCGTCCAGTTGCGGCGCAGCGCCGGGGGCATTGCCGCGCACCTGGTGGACGAGGTCGGCGAACACGCTGCCGATTTCGTCCAGGCGCTGGCCGAAGCGCTGCACATCGCCCCCTGGCACCGGTACGTAGAGGTCGCCGATGCGCGGGTTGGCGTCGGCGGTCAGGGTGCGGTACTGCTGCTCCGCGGCCGCATGGTTGTTCGCCCCGGCCGGCGTCAGCAGGTGCAGGGCATACAGGTGGATCTGCTTGTTCAGCGCGGCCTGGCGGACTTCGGCCTCGTTCATGCGCGTCGAACTGTAGGGGTCGCTCTTGCGCAGCGCGCCGGCGTCGCTGACCACCAGCACCACCCGGCCGCCGTAGCCGCTCCAGTCCATGCCGTCCACCGCCTGCATGATGCCGGCGAAGGCGTCCTCGTTGAACGAGTGACTGGATACCGTGGTGGCCTTGATCTGCCCGGCCAGTTGCAGGAAGCGCGCGGGGTCGCGGCCTTCCTCCAGCGGGATCAGGGTCCTGCTCAGGTACTCCAGGCCAGGCGTCTTCTGCGTGTTGTTGCGGAAGCCCACCAGGCCGAAGCTGACGCTGTCGAGTTCGCCGCGCTCGGCGAGCTTGCCCTGCAGGCTGCGCACCACCTCGCGGATCTGGTCGATATAGGGCTGCATCGACACCGAGGTGTCCACCACCAGCACGATGCCGGTGCGGAAGGCGTCGGGGGCGGCCGCCTTCAGCGGCTTGCCCTCCAGCGTGCTGGCCGCCTGGCCGCCGGGGTCGATGGAGGCGACCTTGAGCATCTGCACGATCTGCCCGTTGTCATCCATGCTCTCGCGCGACTCGAAGATCGGCAGCAGGTAGAAGCGATCCTGCGCCACCGCGCGGGTTGCCGGCTCCAGGGCCAGCACCTGGCTGTTGTCGCTGGCGTCGGCCTGGGCCTTGCGCAGCAGGCTGCGTGCCGCGTTGGGGTCGGCGATCAGTTGTTCCAGCAAGCTGTCCTGGCGCAGGAACATCACCGGCGCCCGGCCCGAGCGTTCGGTGAACTTGAGCACCAGGCTCTGCTTCCAGTCGGCGCCCTCGCTTGCCGGCAGCCAGCCCAGCGCGCGGCCATCGCTGGCGGCGCTGACCTGCTGCCAGTCCTGGCCCGCCACGCTGCGGCGGGCGTAGACGTACAGCACGGAAAACGCCGGCAACGGCTGGCCGGCGCCCTGCCCCGGCTCGGTATAAAGACGCGCGCCGGGCTTGGCCAGCACGCGCTGATACAGCGTCTTCTTGCCAGGAATGAGCAGCGGGTGAGCGCCTGCCACCGAGTCGTCGGTCGCCCTGGCCTGGGTCGGCAGGCCGGAAGCCTGCGGCTTGTCGCTGGCGAGCGCCTGACTCGGCGCCTTGTCCCTGGCGTTCTGCTGATCAAGAGCCACTGGCGCCTTGGCCGTGCGGCCGAGCCACCAGTAGCCGGCGCCACCGACACCCAGTGCCGCCGCAACGGCGACGGCGAGCAGCGCCAGTACCGGGCCTTTTCGTTGGCCCGATGACGCTTGCCCGGAGGGTGGTTGCGGCGCGCGGGCACCGGCAGCTGCCTGCGGCGTGACCGGGGGTAGCGGCGGTCTTGCCGGCGACGCCTGGGGAATGTCGATGGACACCGCCTGCAAGCCGCCCAGCTCGGTCGGCGTCGGCTTGGCCAGCGGCACCGGGTCCGTGACCACCATGGGGACGACTGGCAGCGGGCGCACCACGGTGGCGTCCAGGTCGGACGCAGGCAGCGCATCGAGAGCGGCGAGCAGCTCGCCGGCGCTGGCGAAGCGTTCGCTCGGCTCCTTGGCCAGCAGGCGCTGCAGCAGGTGCTGGTAACGGCCGTGGTGCAACGGCAGCTCCGGCAGCGGCTGGGTCAGGTGCGCCAGGGCGGTGGACAGCGCATCGGTGCCCAGGTACGGCAGCTCGCCCACGAGGATTTCGTAGAGCACCACGCCGAGCGAATACAGGTCGGCGCGCCCGTCGATGTCCAGGCCGCGCGCCTGCTCGGGGCTCATGTAGTTGGGCGTGCCGACGGCGAAACCGGCCTGGGTGAACTGGGTGCGGTCATCCAGCGATTTGGCGATGCCGAAGTCCGACAGCACGGCGGTGCCGTCCGCGCGGAACAGGATGTTCGCCGGCTTCACGTCACGGTGGATCAGGCCCTGGGCGTGGGCGTAGCCCAGCGCCGAGGCGATCTGCCGGACATAGGCCAGGCCCTGCTCGGGGCTGAGCCCTGCGGCGATGCGTTCGCGCAGGGTGCCGTTGGGCAGGTATTCCATGGCCATGTAGTAGTGCTCGCCGGCGTTGCCGATGTCGTGCACGGTGACGATGTGCGGGTGCGACAGGCGCGCCAGGGTCTTGCCTTCGCGCAGGAAGCGCTCGCAGAAGGAGGCGTCGGCGGCCAGCGCGGGCGCCATGATCTTCAGCGCCACCTTGCGCTCCAGCGAGCGCTGCACGGCCAGGTAGACGGTGGCCATGGCGCCTTCGCCGATCACGCTGTCGATGTCGAAACCGGGGATCTTCAGGTTCATGCCAGGGGTTCGCTTGCCTTGATGACGATGGCGGTGATGTTGTCCGGGGCGCCGCGGGTCAGGCCCAGGTGCACCAGGCTGCGCACCACCTGGTAGGGGTCGGCGTGCCCGAGCACTTCGCGGATCTCGTGGTCCTCGGCGGTACGGGTGAGCCCGTCACTGCACAGCAGCCAGGTGTCGCCGGGGAGGATCTGAACCTCCAGCGCGGACAGTTCGAGCGGGTCCTGCACGCCGATGGCACGGGTGACGATGTTCGCTCGCGGGTGCACCCGCGCCTCGGCCTCGCTGAGCAGGCCGCTGTCCTGCAGCTCCTGCACGTAGCTGTGGTCGCGGGATATCGGGCTCAGCTCGCCGTCGCGCAGACGGTACAGGCGGCTGTCGCCGGCCCACAGGCACAGGCCACGGTCCGCGCGCACGGCCAGCAGCACGACGGTGCTGCCCATCATGCTCAGGCCGCGCTGGCGGGTTTCTTCGCGCACCGCGTCGTTCACCTGGGCCAGGCCCTGGCGCAGCGCCGCCTCGTAGTCCTGCAGCGACCCGGCCGGCGCGATGCGCCGCAGCGAGTCGACGATCAGGCTGCTGACGTAGTCGCCCGCCGCGTGCCCGCCCATGCCGTCGGCAACCACCCAGAGCCCGTCCTCGGGGCGATCCAGGTAGGCGTCCTCGTTGATCTGGCGGACCAGGCCGACATGGCTGTGCGCCGCCGAACGGTAGTCGAGCGTTGCCATCAGCACGACGCCTCCCGGCCCAGCAGGAGCGCCGCGAAGCGCTCGGCGGCCGGCAGCCCGTCGCAGCGCAGCAGACCCGGCGCGACCTGCTCCGAGCCGTTGCCCCACCACAGGCTGGCACCGTCGCAGGCGCGCTCGGCCAAGGCCGCCAGGCGTGCCGGTGCATCCAGCGCCGCCATGCGCTGCGCTGCCGGCAGCGATCCGCAAGCGGCGGCAGGCTGTTGCGGCAGGTCCGGCAATGCCTGCACCGCGGCTTCGAAATCCTCGAAACGCGCGCCCTCCTCCAGCGTGGCCAACAGCGCCGTCTCGACGGCATCGAACCAGCCGTCGGCGGCCTGGGTCGCCGACAGCGACTGGTGCGCAGGCAGCACGATGGCGACAGTCAGGGGGAAGTAGCGCCCGACGCGGTCGATGCTGGGCATCAGCACCCCCGCCGCCGCAGCGCCGCCACAGACGCCCGGCGCCAGGACGAAGCGCCACAACGGGCTGACCAGGTACGCCTGCAACCAGGCCTCGCCCAGTTGCCGCTGGCAGGCCTGCAGACCGGCGGCGAGCCAGGCGTCCCAGGGTTGCTGGAAGCTGGCGGGCAACCCGCGCCCGACGAAGTCGCCGCGGCTGGCGATCTTGCCGTAGAAACCCACTGCCGTCATAGCCGCTCCGGCAGGCTGAAGCCGGCTACCGCGCGGCTCTTGAAGGGATTGAAGGCGCTGTTGGCGCGCAGCTCGTAGGCGATGCTCGCGCTGTCCACGCGCAGGCGCAGGTTGAAGCGATCCGGTGAGCCGCCGCCGACCAGCTCGGACTGGTCGAGCAGGCGGAACCATGCCCACGGGCCTTCGACGGTCAGCGCCGAGCGTCCGCCCGCCGACGGCGGCGACACCGACAGGCGCACGGCGCCGATGCTGTTGGGGTTGGGCCACTGCATGGCCACCGGGCGACTGGGACCGTGGTCGTAGCTCAGCTGCTGGCCGTCCAGGTCGAGCAGGAACTGGCTGACCGAGGCGTCCATGGTCACCGGCTTGAGTTCGAAGCGCACGCTGGGTTGCAGGCCGCCGCCACGGAAATACACGTCGCGGATCAGTGCCGCGCGCTGGAACGTCTGCAGCACGCCCGGCGCGATGCCCAGCTTCTGCGCCGCGCCCGGCTGCCAGCGCCAGGTGGGGCTGGAGGTATCGACGTAGGGTTGCAGGTAGCGGCGGAAGTAGTTGTCCATCACCCCGCCGACGCCGAAGAACTGGCCGAAATCGTCGAGGGTGGCGTCGCGGGAACTGCCCGGCACCAAGGGATAGCGGCCGCTGAGGGACTGCCGCCAGACGTTCACCACCTCGCTGGTCCAGGCCGCGTTCAGCTGGTTGCGCACGCCGCCCATCATGGTGTTGGTGGTCGAGCTGACCACCGACTTGACCAGCCCCTGCACCACCGGCGGCTGACGCTCGGCGGCCAGGCTGACGCGCGCGGCGGCGGCGCTGGCCTGGTTCTTCGCCTCGCCCAGCAGCGCGTCGCCACTGGCGCCGACCATGGCGCTGACCTGCACGTAGAGCGCGTTCATGTCCGCCAGCAGCGCATCGATCGCCATGGACGAACCACCCTCCTGGCTGACCAGTGCGGCGAGGTCGGCAAAGTGTGCGCTGACCGGGTCCTGGCCCGCGGGCTGCGCTGCCGGACCCGCGCCCTCGGGCGCCTGGCCCAGTAGCGAGCCGAGTTTCTGCTTGAGCTGGTCGACGCCGACGTCGGCCTTCTTCACCTGCGCCGCGACGGCCGGGTCAGCCTGCTGCAGGTCGGTTTCATGGGCGACCGCCAGCAACAGCTTCTTCAACGGCGAAGTCGGCCCGGAGATCACCCGCAGCACGTCGGCGGCCTGCGCCACGCTCGTGATGGGCACGAAGTCGATATCGGCCAGCAGCGCATCCCACTGGCGCACGTAGTCCTGGAAATACAGCTGGCGCACTTCGGCGGCCAGGGTCAGGGCGTCCTCGGCGTCGTTCAGCGAATGACCCAGCACCCACTGCTCCTCTGCCAGCACGCCGGCCTGGTTGACGCTGGCCAACAGGAAGGCCTCGCGGTAGCCGCGCAGGGTGAAGAAGCCGCTCAGCGGTTCGGCCAGCGGCTTGCCGCTCTTGCGCACGAACACCAGGGCGGCGTCACGGCCGGCGGCCTCGCTGAGGCGGAAGTCCTGAACGCCTTCGGGCAGCTTCTGGCGCTTGACCCGGTCATACACACGCTGCGCCACCGGCAGGCGTTGCAGTTGCTGGCGCAGCTCGTCGATCAGGCGCTGGTCCAGGCGCGCATCCGGCGGGCGCCGTTCGAACAGGGCCTGCAGGTGCGTGTTCAGCGCCTGGCGCTGCTCCACCGGCAGGTCGCGCGGCAGGCTCTGGTCCCAATCCAGGCTGATCCAGGCCTTGAGGAAGTCCGGGTCGTAGTGCGAACCGTCGCCGAGCATCAGGTAGGCCTTGAGTCCTTCATAGAGGTAGTCCGAGCCGCCCCCGCTGCGCAGTTGCTCCTCGACGCGGCTGACCAGGCGCGGGGCGAAGGTCGCCACCAGCAGGCGGCGGTACACGTTGCCGGCTTCCTCGTCGAGCATGTCGCCCTGGTACAGGCCCAGGCCTTCGGCCATGCCCGGCGGGTCGCCGGCCAGATGGCGCACCGCGTCGAGCAGCGGCAGCACCGCCAGCACGTCTCGCTGGGCCGGGCTCAGGCTGCGTACGCTCTGTTCCAGCGGCGCGGTCTTCTGCCCGACCTGGGCGATGTAGGCCTGGTTGGCGCGGAAGCTGAGCAGCCACAGCGTGCCCACCACCAGTACCAGCGCCACACTGGCGGCCAGCGCGCCGATGGCCACCCATTTGCGCCGCCGCTCGACCTTCGGGTCGACGCCAACCAGGCCGCGCTCGGCGAAGGCGACGTCGGTGAACAGGCGATGGAGGAAATAGCTGCGCCCACTGCCGTTCTGCCGTGCCAGGTGTTGCCGGTCCAGATTCATGCTCTGGGCCATGGCGCCGATCAGGCGGTCGATGGGGCTGCCTTCCTGGGTGCCGCTGGTGAAGTACAGGCCGCGCAGCAGCGCGCGCTCTTCAAAGGCATTGGGCTTGAACACCCCGCCGAGAAACTCCTCGAGCATCGCCTTGAGCGCGGCGAACTGCTGCGGGAAGCCGTAGATCAGGTCGCGCCGTGCGGGGTCGCGCTCCTGCTGCAGGCGCTCGACCAGGCGCTGGTTGAGGCGCTGCTCGAGCGCGGCGAACTCGCTGCCGAAGGCCTGCAGCGGCCCGCCGGCCTGCTGGCCGTCGTCCAGGGCGAAGGTGAAGCCCCACACCTGGGCGCGCGCCTCTCGATCCAGGTCGTCGAAGAACTCCATGAATCCGGGCACCAGGTCGCACTTGGTCAGCATCACGTAGACCGGGAAACGCACGCCCAGCTGGGTATACAGCTCCTGCACCCGCGCGCGGATCGCCACCACGTGGGCCGCGCGCTCCTGCTCGCTGGCCTGCAGCAGGTCCGCCAGGCTGATGGCGATGAACGCGCCATCGATGGGGCGGCGTGGGCGCTCGGTCTTGAGCAGGTCGAGGAAGCCGAGCCAGGCAGCCTTGTCGACCTGGGCATGGCTGTCCTGGGTGGTGTAGCGGCCGGCGGTATCGAGCAGCACGGCCTCATCGGTGAACCACCAGTCGCACTGGCGGGTGCCGCCCACGCCGCGAATGGCGCCGGCGCCCAGTTGCGCTGCGAGCGGGAAGTTCAGGCCTGAATTGACCAGCGCGGTGGTCTTGCCCGAACCCGGCGGGCCGATGATCACGTACCAGGGCAGCTGGTACAGGTTGCGCCGCTCCGCGCCGCCCAGGCGCGCCTTTTTCAGCAGCGCCAGGGCCTCATCCATGCGCTGGCGCAAGGTCGCCAGCTCCTCGGCGGTGGCCACGCTGGCCGCATCCGGCGCGGTCTCGGCGGCCAGGCTGGCGAGCATGCGTCGCTCCTGCCGGCGCGCCTGCAGCAGGCGCCACAGACGCCAGCCGAGCCACAGGCCGAACAGCAGGACGATCAGCGTCCAGCGGCGCCAGGCCGGCACCAGGGCGGTCAGCAGCGGGCCGATGAACCAGATGATCAGGCTCAGGGCGGCCAGCCCGAGCACGGGAATCACCCAGCGGGTGACGAATCCGAACAACGACTTCACTCCACGCCCTCCGCCAGTACCGTGATTTCAACCCGACGGTTCTTCGCCCGTCCCTCGGCGGTGGCATTGGAGGCCACCGGCTCGGTGTCGCTCAGGCCCTCGGCGCTGAAGCGTTGCGGCTGGCCGGTGCGCGCCGCGAGGATCTGCAGCACCTCCTCGGCGCGCGCCCGCGAAAGTGCCCAGTTCGACGGGAAGCGCAGGGTGGCGATGGGACGGTTGTCGCTGTGGCCGGTAATGCGCACCTGGCCGTTGATCCTGCCGATGGCGTCGGCGATGCGCCCCATCAGCGGCTGGAAATCGTCCTTGATGCTGGCGCTGCCGGAGGCGAACAGTTCGTCACCGCGGATGGTCACCACCGAGCGATCGACACCGTCCTGCACGGCCACGCGGTTGGCGCGGATATCCTCGGCCAGGAAGGTCGCCAGGCGCGGACGCTCCACCACGCGCGGCTTGACTACCGCGGGTTCGATGCTCTGCACCGGTACTTCACCTAGTGCGTGGATCTGCCGGAACACCGGCTCGGCGTCGGCGGCGAGCTTCAGGCGCAGGCCGAACAGCAGCAGCAACAGCAACGCCAGCGCCATGGCCAGGCCGACCCACGGCGGCACCAGGCGCGACAGGCGATCGGGCATGACCTGCACGCCCTGCCAGTGCGGCGACAACTCGCGTTCACGCTCGCCGCGCACGCTCCGCAGGGTCGCGGCGGTGCGCTCGCGCAGCGCTTCGAGCTGGCTGCGGCCGTCGTGCATCACCCGGTAGCGGCCTTCGAAGCCCAGGCTCATGCAGAGGTACAGGAGCTCCAGCAGATCGATGCGCTCGCGCGGGCTCTGCAGGCAATGCTCCAGCAGCTGGAACACCTTTTCGCCGCCCCAGGCCTCGTTGTGCACGGTGATCAGCAGGCTCTGCTTGCCCCATTCGCTCGCGCTGCCCCAGGGCGTGCTGAGCACTGCCTCGTCCAGCGCGGTGCACAGCGCGTAACGCGCCAGCAACACTTCGTTGCGGGCGACGCCGGCGGCCTCGGCGCGCTGTTCGAACTGGCGCAGGTAGCCCAGCAGTTGCGCGCGCAGGCTGGCCGGTGCCGGGTGCGCCAGGGTGCTGCGCAGGCGGGTCAGCAGGCTGAGCAGCGACCCGGCGGCCTGTTCCAGCGGGTTCATGCCCTGGGCCTGCCCCGCCGGCAAGGGCGCAGCCGCTACCGGCAGCGGTGCGGCAGGCGCTGGCGCGGCGGGCTGCGGCGCGCGGCCACCGGGCCGCGGCATGAACTGGGTGCGGTCGTTGCCCAGCGGATTGGGGCTGGCGTTGCTGCTCGGCCAATCGTCGTTGTTGACGCTCATCGCTTATCCCCGGATCGCCCAGAAGGCCAGGTTCAGGCCGGGGAAGTCACCGGCGACATGGAAGGCGAAGCCACCGGATTGCGCCAGTTGCTTCCAGTGCTCGCTGCCACGGTCGAGCTCGTAGTAGGTGGAGCCGGCGTGGAAGGGAATCTGCCGCGGGGCTACCGGTAACGGCAGCAGGCCGATGCCGGGGAGCTGCAGGTTGACCAGGTCGCGGATGTGCTCCACCGAGCCGATCTTGCTCTGCTGGCCGAACCGGCCGCGCAGGGTTTCCGCGGGCATGTCGGCGCGCACCACGAGGACGAAACTCGCCGTGTCCAGCAGGCTGCGATCGGCGAGCAGGCCGACGTGGATGCCGTAGGCCTTTTCGACCAGCGGGATCGGCACCGCCTTGCTGTCGATGAGCATCGACAGCGCCTCGCGCAGGGCCTGCATGACCGGGGTGAAGCTCATCACCAGGTCGTCGTGCTGGTACACCGGGAACTGCGCCGGGCGGCGCTCGGCGCTGGAAAAAGTGGCGAACTCGCCGGCCAGGGCCAGCAGTTCGCTGAACAGGCGCTCCGGATGCAACGGCGTGATGCGCGCCAGGTGCGCCACCAGCGGTTCGGCGCGGTTGACCAGTTGCAGCAACATGAAGTCGGCGATTTCCGAAGCACCGCCGGCGCTGGAGGCAACCACCCGGCCGGCCAGCGCTTCACCGCGCTGATGGAGCAGGCCCAGCAGCTCGCTGCGAAAAGCGGCCAGCGGCTTGCTCACGCTGACGTCCAGCAGCGGCGGTATGTACTGCTCGTCCAGCACCAGGGAGCGGTCGGCGCGTTTTTCCTGAACCCGCGCCACACCCAGCGCGGCGTAGTCGTGCAGGCCGTCCGCGGCGGTGAGCAGGCGCAGCGCGCGCTCGCCCACCGCGACCGGAATGCGGCTCTCGAAGGCGGCGTTGTCGTCGCGCACCTCGCGCACCTGGCTGCGGTAGCGCGCACCACCGGCGGGCTCGCCCGCCTCCACCGTGTCGCGCACGCCGGAGCGGCGCAGCGGCAGGGCGAGGTAGATCACCCCATCGCGCAGGCCGTCCTCGATATCCAGCGGTTCGGGAGCGACGTCTTCCTGGGGAATGTTGAACGGCGTGCCGTCAGGCAGCAGGCCACGCGCCGTGACGATGGCCAGCTTGCCCTGGGCCAGCAGGCCGGCGTCGAGCTGAAGTTCCGAAAAGCCCCAGCCGGCGGCGGACAGCGGCCGGCTGCGGGCGTCGATGAGGCTTTCCAGGTAGCGGTCGTGCTGCTGGAAATGCTGGGTGCCGATGAACATGCCTTCCGACCAGATCACGCGGTTGTTCCAGGACATAGGGGCTCCGTTTAGCGAGTGTCGGGACGGGAAGGTCGTTCGAGGGCCACCACCCGAACGGCGTTGGCGCCCAGTTCGACGCGGTAGCGGCTCGCTTGCCCGGCAAGGGGCTGGAGCACGCTGCGCCATTGCGCGCGGTCGAGGTCGCGGTAACCGACCATCAGCGCCACCTGGCGGGTGGCGGGTTCCAGGCGGCGGGTCAGCTCGCGCTGTTCGCCCGGCTGCAGCAGCCAGTCTTCCTGGGCAACGAGATCAGCGCCCAGGACGCTGGCGGCCTGTTCGGCGAGGCTGAAGTAGTCGGCGCGTTCGAAGAGCGCGGCACTGCGCAGCTCCAGCAGGCGCACGCGCACCGGGGCACTGTGGCCGTCAGGGGTGGGGTTGAGGCGGCTGTCGGCCTGCACCAGCAGCGTCAGGCGGGTGCCCTCCTCCGGCGCCGGCGACACGCTGGGCGTATCGCTGGAACAGCCACTGCACAGCAGGGCCAGGCCCGCCGCCAGTAAAACCTTTCGAATCATCCTTGTTCCTCGGTAACGCGCTTGTTTCTTCCCTGATCGACCGGCCTAGGGGTGGCGCAGGCGGGCGATGTGTTGCTCGTAGGCGCGGCCGAATTCACGGCCGAACAGATCCTGGAAATCGTCTTCGGCTTCCCGTGACAGGGTCGCGTACAACTCGACGAACTGCTGCCAGCTCTGCGCCTGGCGGGCGCCCGGCAACAGGCTCGACAGCCCGCCGCCCTTGCCCATTCGCGCCTCCAGGGCGTGAGGTTCGAAGCGGGCCAGCAGGTGCTTGATTGCGGCCTCGACCCCGGCCATCACTGCCAGTTGGTGCGCACGCAGGTCGTCGAAACCATCGCGCACCGCCTGGTCGGCCGGCATGAACGCCGGGCTGCCGCCGCGCAGCAGCAGGAGCAGCGCCTCGTCGGCATTGGGAGCGAACTTCAGCGGGTTGTTCTCCACCGGGCGCACCAGGGTCTGCTGCATGCGGAACTCGCCCTTCAGGCTGCTGCGCGCACGCAATACGTCGATCAGCCCCTCCACCATCAGCCGGTAGCTGCGCCCGATGGCTTCCATCTGCGCAGCGGCCTGCCGATTGTCCAGGCGCAGGCGCTCGAGGCCGGCGCCGCGCAGGAAGGCCTGCAGCAGCTCGTCGTGGTTTTCCGCCGGGGCGGAGCTTGTCGCGAGAGGTGCTTGCTCGGTCACCGCAACCGGCGCGGCAGGTCGCTCGACCGGCGGCACGTCGGCGGGTTGCAATGGCTCAGGAATGGACACGCCCAATGGCGGCGCCGGCTCGAACGTAGCAAAGGGATTGCCTGCTGCGGGTGTTTCGCCCAGCAGGTCCCAGTCCTCGGGGATCAGGCCGCCACCCGCGCCCGGCAGCTGGGGTACGCCGGGCGCTGGCGTGGGCATGGCCGGGGGCGGCGGCAGGGTTGCCGCGGGCGGACGGAAATCGTGGCGCTCCGCCGGCACATGGTCGGATACCGGCGCAGGGCTTGGCGTCGAGGGGGCGAGAAAATCGAACAGGTCGGGCAGGGTTTCCTGCGGGGAAACGCCCTGCAGATGCGCCGATGCCGATGGGCTGAATGGGGTATCCGGGATCGGCGCGGGGGCCGACTGGTGGGCGGCCATCAGCGCCTCGAAGCTGTTCGCCGAGTCCGCCGCGGCAAAGGGCGAAGCGCCTTGCGTCAGGCCGGCCTCGATGCGCGCCTGGATCTCGTACTCACCGATACGGATAACTTCGCCATCTTCCAGAAGTTCACTGCTGCCACGGCGCATGCGCACTCCGGCATTGACCAGTTCGACGCCGTTCGTGCTGTTATCGGTAAGGAAGTAGCGCCCATCCTTATATTGAATGAGACAATGTCGCGAAGACACGAGGCGCGCAGGGTCCGGCAATACCCAGTCATTATCGGAATTGCGGCCAATTGCCATCACACCGGTATCCAAAGTCATTTCGGGACATTGGCCGGGGGTGATCTTGTGATAACTGGTGATGGTCAAACGCAGCGCCATGTAGCCTCCCTGCCTGCTTCGCTTCCCGTCGTCCCATCCAGGGACAACCCAACCCTCATGCGGGTTCCACACTTTTTTCCTACAAGCGCGAACCCTTGATTCTGAAGGGCTGACGGCGGAAACCGCGCGATCTTATCCTTGCTTCCCGTGGCCGGCAAACACGAATCGCCGAGGAACTTCTCGACTCTTTGGTACGGGTCACAACTGCAGTAACGAGTAAATAGCTTACCTTGACAACAGCAACTACTAAACCAAAAATGGCTACTTCATCGCAAATATGTGATGGCTCAGTGATATTAACTGAGGGCAACTTCCCACAGAAATAACATGGAAACTTCTGGGGACTTTGTCGGCCAAATCCACACCGATAGGGAGATCGACTACTGTGGATGGATCGCTTTTGCTCGCCTCAATTTCAGAGAGCGCACCCTGTGGCGTTGACCTGGAATACGACAGCGAATTCCTGCAACTCGAACGCGATGCCCAGGGGCGCCCAGAGCGCAGCATGGGTGACGTGGTTCAGGCCGCCGAGCCGCCGGACTGGCGCGCCATCGAGCAGGCCAGCAGCAGCCTGCTGCAACGCAGCAAGGACCTGCGCATCACCCATTTTCTCGTGCAGAGCAGCCTGGCGCTGGAAGGTCTGGAAGGCCTCGCGGCTCGCCTGACGCTGGTCAGCGAACTGCTCTCGCGCTACTGGGCCGAACTCTATCCGCGCCTGGACGCCGACGATGACAACGACCCCACCGTGCGGGTCAACACCCTCGCCGGCCTGACCTGCGACACCAACCTCGCCTTGCTGCGCAATGCCGTGCTGCTGCGCTCGCGCGTGTTCGGCACGGTGACGCTGCGCGCCGCGCTCAACGCCGCCGGCCTGCTCCCGGCCAGCGACGAAGCCCTGAGCGCCGATGAGCTCAATGGCGCCCTGCGCGACAGCGACCCGGCAGAACTCGAAGCCACCCGCGCGGCGATCCAGAGCGCGCTGGAGGCCGCCCAGGCCATCGAACGCCAGGTCGCCGAGCAGGTCGGTTCCGATCGCGGCGTCGACCTGCAGCCCCTGCGCCAGCCGCTGAAACTGGCCCTGCAGGTGCTCGGCGACAGCACGCAGCCCACAGCTGACGGCATCGACGAGGCGGCGCCGCAGCAACCCCATGCCGACACCGCGGCTGCCGCGCCGAGCGCGCCCCCCGCCAGCGGCGAAATCCGCAACCGCGACGATGTGCGTCGCAGCCTTGACCGGCTGCTGGAGTACTACGCCCGCCACGAGCCTTCCAGCCCCCTGCCCGTGCTGCTCAATCGGGCGCGGACGCTGGTCGATGCGGACTTTGCCAGCATCGTGCGCAACCTGATTCCCGACGGCATCAGTCAGTTCGAAAACCTGCGCGGCCCCGACGCGGACCAGGCCTGACCGGCCAGGAAACGGGATCACGCGTAATCGATGACGGCCCGCGGGCCGACACGCAGCGTCGCGTCAGGCGACCAGGAGAGAAGCCATGTCCAGCAACAGCAGTTCCCAGAAGTTCATCGCACGCAATCGTGCCCCGCGGGTACAGATCGAATACGACGTCGAGCTCTATGGCGCCGAGAAGAAGGTCCAGCTGCCCTTCGTCATGGGCGTGATGGCCGACCTCACCGGCAAGCCGGCCGAGCCCCTGGCTCCGGTGGCCGAGCGCAAGTTCCTGGAGATCGACGTCGACAACTTCGACTCGCGCCTCAAGGCCATGAAGCCGCGCGTGGCGTTCAATGTCCCCAACGAGCTGACCGGCGAAGGCAACCTGAGCGTCGACATCACGTTCCAGAGCATGGACGACTTCAGCCCGGCGGCCGTGGCGCGCCAGGTGGACTCGCTCAAGCAACTGCTGGAGGCACGCACCCAGCTGGCCAACCTGCTGACCTACATGGACGGCAAGACCGGCGCCGAGGAAATCATCATGAAGGCCATCCAGGACCCTGCCCTGCTGCAGGCCCTGGCCAGCGCGCCGAAACCCCAGGACAACGAGCCCCAGGCCTGATCAGAGGAGGATCACCATGAGCGAGATGATGCGTGAAGAGCAGGCCATCCAGGCGGCCGGCGAGCAGACCAGCGAATTCGCCAGCCTGCTGATGCAGGAGTTCAAACCCAAGACCGAGCGTGCCCGCGAAGCGGTGGAAACCGCCGTGCGCACCCTGGCCGAGCAGGCCCTGGCGCAGACCGACCTGATCTCCAACGATGCGATCAAGTCCATCGAGTCGATCATCGCCGCCATCGATGCCAAGCTCACCGCCCAGGTCAACCAGATCATCCACCACGCCAACTTCCAGCAGGTGGAAAGCGCCTGGCGCGGGCTGCATTACCTGGTGACCAACACCGAGAGCGACGAGCAGCTGAAGATCCGCGTGCTCAACATCGCCAAGCCCGAGTTGCACAAGACCCTGAAGAAATTCAAGGGCACCGCGTGGGACCAGAGCCCGGTGTTCAAGAAGCTGTACGAGGAAGAATACGGCCAGTTCGGCGGCGAGCCCTACGGCTGCCTGGTGGGCGACTACTACTTCGACCAGTCGCCGCCGGACGTCGAGCTGCTCGGCGAGCTGTCCAAGGTCTGCGCGGCGATGCACGCGCCGTTCATCTCCGCCGCCTCGCCCACCGTGCTGGGCATGGGCTCCTGGCAGGAGCTGTCGAACCCGCGCGACCTGACCAAGATCTTCACCACCCCCGAATACGCGGGCTGGCGCTCGCTGCGCGAGTCCGAGGATTCGCGCTACATCGGCCTGACCATGCCGCGCTTCCTGGCGCGCCTGCCCTACGGCGCGAAGACCGACCCGGTGGAAGCCTTCGCCTTCGAAGAAAACACCGACGGCGCCGACAGCAGCAAGTACACCTGGGCCAACGCCGCCTACGCCATGGCCGTGAACATCAACCGCTCGTTCAAGCACTACGGCTGGTGCTCTCGCATCCGCGGCGTGGAATCGGGCGGCGAAGTGCCGAACCTGCCGGCGCACACCTTCCCCACCGACGACGGTGGCGTGGACATGAAGTGCCCCACCGAGATCGCCATTTCCGACCGCCGCGAGGCGGAGCTGGCGAAGAACGGCTTCATGCCGCTGCTGCACAAGAAGAACACCGACTTTGCCGCATTCATCGGCGCGCAGTCCCTGCAGAAGCCGGCCGAGTACGACGACCCGGACGCCACCGCCAACGCCAACCTGGCCGCGCGCCTGCCCTACCTGTTCGCGACCTGCCGCTTCGCGCATTACCTCAAGTGCATCGTTCGCGACAAGATCGGCTCCTTCAAGGAGAAGGACGAGATGCAGCGCTGGTTGCAGGACTGGATCCTCAACTACGTCGATGGCGACCCGGCGCACTCCACCGAGACCACCAAGGCCCAGCACCCGCTGGCCGCCGCCGAAGTGGTGGTCGAGGAAGTCGAGGGCAACCCCGGCTACTACAACTCCAAGTTCTTCCTGCGTCCGCACTATCAGCTCGAAGGGCTGACAGTGTCGCTGCGGCTGGTTTCCAAACTGCCGTCGGCCAAGGGCGCCTGATCGGGCGCGACGCGGGTTCTGCAAAGCGGCGCCGTCGGAACGGCGCCGTCCCTGACACCTTCCATTCGGTCACTGCACCACAGGAGAAAACATGGCTGTCGATATCTTCATCAAGATCGGCGACATCAAGGGCGAGTCGATGGACAAGACTCACAAGGACGAAATCGACGTACTGAACTGGAGCTGGGGCATGACCCAATCCGGCAACATGCACGTCGGCGGTGGCGGTGGCGCGGGCAAGGTATCCATCCAGGACCTGACCCTGACCAAGTACGTCGACAAGGCCACCCCGAACCTGATGATGCACTGCTCCAGCGGCAAGCACATCGACAAGGCCGTGCTGACCGTGCGCAAGGCGGGCGGCGACAACCAGGTCGAGTACCTGATCATCACCCTGCAGGAAGTGCTGGTCACCTCGCTGCACACCGGTGGCTCGGGCGGCGATGACCGCATCACCGAGACCGTCTCGCTGAACTTCGGCCAGGTCTCGGTGGACTACCAGCCGCAGAAAGCCGACGGCGGCAAGGACGGCGGTCCGATCAAGTACGGCTGGAACATCCGCCAGAACGTCAAGAAGTAAGCCTGCATGCCCCCGTCGCCTGAGCGCCGGGGGCTTGCCTGCGGGTACCGGGGGCCGCAAGCCCCCTCCCCGCCACTGCGTACAGGATTCCTGTGTTGGTAGCCGACCTGACTTCCCGCGAGCGCCTGCAGCCATCGCTGCTCGACCGACTCACCGATGATGCCCCCGGCACCCCGCACGATGCGCCGGGTCGTCGCGCCTTCTCGCACAATGAGCTGCGCGCGGCGGTGCTGCGCGACCTCGCGTGGCTGCTCAACTCCACCGCCCTGCTCGACCCCGAACGCAGCCGCCAGACGCCCGCCGGCACCTCGGTGCTGAACTACGGCCTGCCGCCACTGGCCGGCAACAGCGCCTCGAGCATCGACGTCCTGGCCCTGGAGGGCCTCATCCACCAGGCCATCGCCACCTTCGAGCCGCGTATCCTGCGCCACACCCTGCGCGTGCGCGCGCACAAGGCCGCCGGCGAGATGAATCACAATGCCCTGAGCTTCGAGATCGAGGGCGACCTGTGGGCACAGCCCGTGCCCCTGCCCCTGCTGCTGCGCACCGAGCTGGACCTGGAATCCGGCCACGTCTCCGTGGTGCCCGCGCAACAGCGGAGGCGCCCATGAATCCGCGCCTGCTGGAGCTGTACAACCAGGAGTTGCAGCACATCCGCGAGGGCGCCGCAGAGTTCGCCCGCGACTACCCGAAGATCGCCAGCCGCCTGAGCCTGGCCGGCATGGAGTGCGCCGATCCCTACGTCGAGCGCCTGCTCGAAGGCTTCGCCTGGCTCACCGCGCGGGTACAGCTCAAGCTCGATGCCGAGTACCCGACCTTCACCCACAACCTGCTGGAAGTCGCCTACCCGCACTACCTCGCCCCGACCCCGTCGATGTGCGTGGTGCAGATGCAGACCAACCCCGACGACGGCTCCCTCAACGACGGCTTCCGCCTGCCCCGGCAGAGCGTGCTGCGCGCCCCGCTGGGCAAGGAAGGGCAGACGCCCTGCGAATTCCGCACCGCCCATGAGGTGACCCTGTGGCCGCTGCGCGTGGCCCAGGCCGAATACATCGCCAACCCGGCCGCCGAACTCGGCCGCCTGGCCGCTGCCGAACCACGCGCCAAGGCCGCGCTGCGCCTGACCCTGCGCAGCGGCGTGGAAGTCCCGTTCAACAGCCTGGCGCTGGAGCACCTGCCGCTCTACCTCAATGGCGTCGACGAAGTGCCGGTACGCCTGTACGAGCAGTTGCTCGGCAACGCCTGCGCGGTCTACGCCTGCCAGAACGGCCGCGACTGGGTCGAGCGGCTGCCCGTCGACGCCCTGCGCCCCTGCGGGTTCGATGACGAAGACGCGGCCCTGCCGGTGGTGCCGCAGGCGTTCCAGGGCTACCGGCTGTTGCAGGAATACTTCGCCCTGCCGCAGCGCTACCTCTTCATCGACGTGACCGGGCTGCAGCGCGCAGTGCGCCGCTGCGACGGGGAGGAGCTGCAGCTGATCGTCCTCTTCGACCGTCTCGACAAGCAGTTGCAGGGCCAGGTCGGCGCCGAGCAGTTCGTGCCCTTCTGCACGCCGGCGATCAATCTGTTTCCCCGGCGCCTGGACCGCATCCACCTGAGCGAGCGCGTCCACGAGCACCACGCCATCGCCGACCGTACCCGGCCGATGGATTTCGAGATCCACTCGCTGAGCTCGGTCACCGGCCACGGCACCGGCGCGGACCAGGCCTTCCTGCCCTTCTATGCCGTGCGCGATCCGTCGCGCTATGGCCAGGAAAAGGCCTATTACATCCTGCGCCGCGAGCAGCGCGTACTCTCCAGCGAACAGCGCCGCAGCGGCGCCCGCTCCAGCTACGTGGGCAGCGAAACCTTCATCAGCCTGGTGGACAGCCAGCAGGCACCCTATCGCCACGACCTGCGCCAGCTGGGCCTGGGCGCACTGTGCACCAACCGCGACCTGCCGCTGTTCATGAACCCCGGCAGCGCCGGCAGCGATTTCACCCTCGCCGACAGCGCCCCGGTGCAAGCGGTGCGCTGCCTCACCGGACCCAGCCGGCCGCGCCCCAGCCGCGCCCATGACCGCGAGGCCTGGCGGCTGATCAGCCAGCTGTCGCTGAACTACCTGTCGCTGGCGGAGAACGGCCAGGGCGCCGCCGCCCTGCGCGAACTGCTGCGGCTCTACGCCGACAACCAGGACCCGGCCCTGCCGCTGCAGATCGAAGGCCTGCGCGAGGTCAGCAGCCGGCCCATCACCCGACGCCTGCCGATGCCCGGCCCGATCGTGTTCGGCCGTGGGCTGGAGATCACCCTGGAGTTCGACGAGAACGCCTTCCGTGGCACGGGCGTGTTCCTTCTCGGCGCGGTGTTCGAGCGCTTCCTGGCGCGCTACGTGTCCCTGAACAGCTTTACCGAAACCGTGCTTCGCAGCACCGAACGTGGCGAGATCATGCGATGGAAAGCCCGACCCGGACGTCGACCGAACCTCTGAGCGCCCTGCAGGCGATGCAGGCCGAGCCCTGGGAGTTCGACTTCTTCCAGGCCCTGCGGCGCATCCAGTGCGAGCACCCCGAGCTGCCCCGCCTGGGCCATTCGCGGCGCCTGGCGGACGACCCGTTGCGCCTGGGCCAGCAGCCCGAAGGCAGCTTCGCCCCCTCGACCCTGGCAGCCGTGCGCCCGCCCGAGGGCAGCGCGCCGTGGCGCCTTGAGCAGTTCTTCTTCGGCCTGGGCGGGCCCAACGGGCCGCTGCCGCTGCACATCACCGAGTACGTGCGCGACCGCCAGCGCAACCATGGCGACAGCACCAGCAAGCAGTTCTTCGACGTCTTCCACCATCGCCTGCTGAGCCTGTTCTACCGCGCCTGGGCCGAGGCGCGCCCAACCGTGAGCCACGACCGTCCGGAGGACGATTACTGGTCCGAGCGCCTGGCCGCCTTCAGCGGACGCGGCCAGCCCAGCCTGCGCGGCAACGGGCTGATCGATGGCAACGCCACGCTGCATTTCACCGGCCATCTGTCCGCCCAGACACGCTACCCGGATGGGCTCAAGGCCATCCTGCAGGACTACTTCGGGGTGCCGGTGCGCATCGAGGAGTACGCCGGACAATGGCTGCAGCTACCCGAGCGCACGCGCCTGGGCGTGGCCTGCACCCGCCTGGGCGAGGACTTCTGCCTGGGCGGCCAGGTGTGGGATCGCCAGCATTGCTTCGGCATCTGCCTGGGCCCGCTGAGCCTGGCGCAGTACCAGGCGCTGCTGCCCGACGGCCGCGCCTTCGCCGAGCTGGCGGCCTGGGTGGGCGAATACCTGGGTGAAGAACTGGACTGGCAACTGACACTGCAGCTGCGCCGCGAGGAAGCCCCCGCGCTGCGCCTGGATCATGGGCTGCGCCTGGGCTACACGACCTGGCTGGGCCGCCCCGAACACGACCCGAAGGACCTGGTGCTGTCCCGGCACCACGCCGCGCCGAGCGCGCCGGCACACTAGACAAGGAGCAACACCATGGGTGAAATCAGTCGCGCCGCGCTGTTCGGCAAGCTCAATCCCACCGCCTACAAGGCCATCGAAGCCGCCACCGTGTTCTGCAAGCTACGCGGCAATCCCTACGTGGAACTGGTGCACTGGCTGCACCAGCTGCTGCAGTTGTCCGATTCGGACCTGCATCGCGTGGTGCGCCAGTTCAGCCTCGAGCCGGCGCGCCTGGCGCGTGACGTGACCGAAGCGCTCGACCGCCTGCCGCGCGGTTCGACCTCCATCACCGACCTGTCCGCCCACGTCGAGGAAGCCGTGGAGCGCGGCTGGGTCTACGGCAGCCTGATGTTCGGCCAGAGCCAGGTGCGCAGCGGCTTCCTGGTCATCGGCCTGCTCAAGACCGCGAGCCTGCGTCATGCGTTGCTGGCGGTCTCCCGCGAGTTCGAGAAGGTCAAGGTAGACACGCTCACCGAGCGCTTCGACGAGTACATGGGCGACTCGCCGGAAAACGGCCAGGCCGCCAGCGATGGCTTCAATGCCGGCGCCACACCGGGCGAATCCAGCGGCGCCCTGGCGCCCAGCGCGCTGGGCAAGCTGGAGGCGCTCAAGCGCTTCACCGTCGACCTCACCGAGCAGGCGCGCAATGGCGAGATCGACCCCATCGTCGGCCGCGACGAAGAGATTCGCCAGCTGGTGGACATCCTCATGCGCCGCCGGCAGAACAACCCGATCCTCACCGGCGAGGCCGGGGTGGGCAAGACCGCGGTCGTCGAAGGCTTCGCCCTGCGCATCGTCGCCGGGGACGTGCCGCCGGCGCTCAAGGACGTCGAGCTGCGCGCCCTGGACGTCGGCCTGCTGCAGGCCGGCGCGAGCATGAAAGGCGAGTTCGAACAGCGCCTGCGCCAGGTCATCGAGGATGTCCAGGCATCGCCCAAGCCCATCATCCTGTTCATCGACGAAGCCCACACCCTGGTCGGCGCCGGTGGCGCGGCGGGCACGGGGGACGCGGCCAACCTGCTCAAGCCGGCGCTGGCACGCGGCGCGCTGCGCACCGTGGCGGCCACCACCTGGGCCGAGTACAAGAAGCACATCGAGAAGGACCCGGCGCTGACCCGGCGTTTCCAGGTGGTGCAGGTGCCCGAGCCGTCGGAAGACAAGGCGCTGCTGATGATGCGCGGTGTCGCCTCGACCATGGAGCGCCACCACCAGGTGCAGATCCTCGACGAAGCGCTGGAGGCCGCGGTGAAGCTCTCGCACCGCTACATTCCCGCGCGGCAGCTGCCGGACAAGTCGGTGAGCCTGCTGGATACCGCCTGCGCCCGCGTCGCCATCAGCCTGCACGCCGTACCGGCGGAAGTGGACGACAGCCGCCGGCGCATCCAGGCGCTGGAAACCGAGCTGGCGATCATCGCCCGCGAGCATGCCATCGGCATCGAGGTCGCTGGCCGCCGCGCCAACAGCGAGAACCTGCTGGCCGCCGAGCGCGAGCGCCTGGCCAGCCTGGAGGCGCGCTGGAGCGAAGAGAAGGCGCTGGTCGACGAACTGCTAGCCACCCGTGCCCGGCTGCGCGAACAGGCCGGCACGGTCGACAGCGACAGCGCCGGCGACGACAACCATGCGCTGCGCGCCGAACTGCTCGATCTGCAGCAGCGCCTGGCAGACCTGCAAGGCGAAGCGCCGCTGATCCTGCCGACCGTGGACTACCAGGCGGTGGCCTCGGTGGTCGCCGACTGGACCGGTATCCCCGTGGGGCGCATGGCGCGCAACGAACTGGAAACCGTCCTGCGCCTGGACGAACACCTGGCCAAGCGGATCATCGGCCAGGACCACGCCCTGAAGATGATCGCCAAGCGCATCCAGACCTCCCGCGCCGGCCTGGACAACCCCAGCAAGCCGATCGGCGTGTTCATGCTCGCCGGCACCTCCGGCGTCGGCAAGACCGAAACCGCCCTGGCGCTGGCCGAAGCGCTGTATGGCGGCGAGCAGAACCTCATCACCATCAACATGAGCGAGTTCCAGGAAGCGCACACCGTTTCCACCCTCAAGGGCGCCCCGCCCGGCTATGTCGGCTACGGCGAAGGCGGCGTGCTGACCGAGGCGGTGCGTCGCCGACCCTACAGCGTGGTGCTGCTCGACGAAGTGGAAAAAGCCCACCCGGACGTGCACGAGATCTTCTTCCAGGTGTTCGACAAGGGCGTGATGGAGGATGGCGAGGGCCGCCTCATCGATTTCAAGAACACCCTCATCCTGCTCACCACCAACGCCGGCACCGAATTGATCGCGCGCCAGTGCGCCAACCCCGCCGCCCTGCCCGCGCCGGACGACATCGCCCAGGACCTGCGCCAGCCGCTGCTGGAAATCTTCCCGCCGGCGCTGCTCGGCCGCCTGGTGACCATCCCCTACTACCCGCTGAGCGACGCCATGCTCAAGGCCATCACCCGCCTGCAGCTGGAGCGCATCAAGAAGCGCGTGGAGGCAACCCACAAGGTCGCCTTCGACTACGACGACGCGGTCATCGACCTGGTGGTCTCGCGTTGCACGCAGACCGAGAGCGGTGGCCGCATGATCGACGCCATCCTCACCAACAGCCTGCTGCCGGACATGAGCCGCGAGTTCCTCACCCGCCTGCTGGAAGGCAAGGCGCTGGCCTCGGTGCGCATCGGCGTGGAGAACAGCGAGCTGGCCTACCACTTCGCCGACGCCGCGGCCTGAACCCGCGTTGAAGCCGGGGCACATGCCCCGGCAACCCCCAGCAAGGCAGACGACCGGATATGTCCATGCAGTTCACCCCGTTCACGCAACGTTCCCGCTTCGCCCAGGTCTCCAGCCCGCTGGGCCCGGACGCGCTATTGCTGCGCGACTTCTCCGGCAACGACGAGCTGGGGCGGCTCTTCGAATACGACCTGCAACTGGTCTCCAGCGATGCGAATCTGGACTTCAACCAGCTGCTGGGCAAGCCGCTGTGCGTATCGATCCAACTGCCCGACGGCGGCCAGCGCCATTTCCACGGCCTGGTGGCACGCTGCGGTCAGGGCATCGACGTCGGCCAGTTCGCCGCCTACCAGGTGACGCTGCGGCCCTGGCTGTGGCTGCTCAGCCGCACTTCCGACTGCCGCATCTTCCAGCACCAGAGCGTGCCGCAGATCATCAAGCAGGTCTTCCGCGACCTGGGCTTCTCCGACTTCGAGGATGCGCTGAGCCGCAGCTACCGCGAATGGGAGTACTGCGTGCAGTACCGCGAGACCAGCCTGGACTTCGTCAGCCGGCTGATGGAGAAGGAAGGCATCTACTACTACTTCCGCCACGAAAAGGACCGCCACGTGCTGGTGCTGGCCGATGCCTATGGCGCGCACCGCACTCCGGCCGGCTATGCGCAGGTCCCCTACTACCCGCCGGACGGCCAGCACCGCGAGCGTGACCACCTGAACGACTGGCGCCTGGCGCAACAGGTGCAGCCCGGTTCCCTGGAGCTCAATGACTACGACTTCCAGCGCCCCGCCGCGCGCATGGACGTGCGCTCGGCGCACCCCCGCCCGCACAGCGCGGGCGACTATGCACTGTACGACTACCCCGGCGCCTACGTGCAGAGCGAGCATGGCGAGCAGTACGCCCGCAACCGCATCGACGCGTTGCAGAGCCTCCACGAGCGCATCGAGTTCAGCGGCAACGCCCGTGGCCTGGCCAGTGGTGACCTGTTCAGCCTGACCGGCTTTTCACGTGCCGACCAGAACCGCGAATACCTGATAGTCGGCGCCAGCTACCGCGTGACCCAGGAGTCGCTGGAGACCGGTGGTGGCGGTGGCGGCCAGTACCAGTGCAACCTGACCTGCATCGATGCACAACAGACCTTCCGCCCCCTGGAGCTGACCCGCAAGCCCAGCGTGCGCGGCCCGCAGACCGCCCGCGTGGTCGGCCCCGGCGGCGAGGAAATCTTCACCGACCAGTTCGGCCGGGTGAAGGTGCACTTCCACTGGGATCGCCACGACCAGTCCAACGAAAACAGCTCGTGCTGGATCCGCGTGTCCCAGGCCTGGGCCGGCAAGAACTGGGGCAGCGTGCAGATCCCGCGGATTGGCCAGGAGGTGATCGTCAGCTTCCTCGAAGGCGACCCGGACCAGCCGATCATCACCGGCCGCGTCTACAACGCCGACCAGGCGGTGCCCTACGACCTCCCCGCCAATGCCACCCAGAGCGGCATCAAGAGCCGCTCCAGCAAGGGCGGCACGCCGGCCAACTTCAACGAAATCCGCATGGAGGACAAGAAAGGCGCGGAGCAGCTGTACATCCACGCCGAGCGCAACCAGGACATCGTCGTCGAAGTCGACGAAAGCCACAGCGTCGGCCACAACCGTACCAAGAACATCGGCAATGACGAGAACGTGCGCATCGGCCAGCACCGTTCGCGGGCGGTCAAGCAGAACGACAGCCTGCTGGTGGGTGGCATGAAGAGCGACAAGGTGAGCACCCGGTACGTGATCGAGGCCGGCGCGCAGATCCGCCTGGTCTGCGGCCTCAGCGTTCTGGAATTCAACGCCGACGGGCGCATCAACATCTCCGGCAGCGCCTTCAATATCTACGCCAGCGGCAACGGCAACATCGACACCGGCGGCCGGCTGGACCTCAACTCTGGCGGCGCCAGCGCGGTGGATGCCCAGGGCCAGGGCAATAAGGGCAGCATCGACGCCGAGGTACAGGCGGCCTTCCCGCCGCCGCCCAAGGCCTCCTGAGCCATCGGGCGCCCCTGCCTGGGCGCCCGATCACGGGGCCGGGAAGCCGCGCTCGTATTCCTCTCGGGTGATCTCGCGGCCAAAGCGCAGCGCTTCGTTGAACAGGCGGCCATCGTGCGGCACCGGCTCGGCACGCTCCGGCTCGCCGTAGAAGCGCACGTAGACCGTGCTGGTGCGATGGTCCCAGCGGTAGGTCACGTCCTCGTAGTCATAGTCGATGTAGATGTCGCGCTCGGCGAAGGCCTCGCCCTTTTCAATTCCCATTTCCCGTCCTTACGGCTTCGTAGTAGGCCCGGCTCTTCTCGGCGATGGCCTGGGCTTCGGGTGACTTCGGATCGAGCACCCGCCATTCCTCATAGTACTTGTGCCCCAGGCCGCCGGGCACATCGGTCCTGGCCGCGACCGCGTTGTAGGCGTCGTCGCCCAGCAGCGCACGGGCCATGGGTTCGGACTCCTTGGCGTAGATCATCTCCGGCGAGTTGACCTGGATCTCGGCGGGAATCCCGGCCTTGGTGTTCACCGTCGAGTTCACCCCGCTGTAGCCCAACGGGTCGCTGGCTCCGTCGATGACCTTGACCTTGGCGCCACGGCTGGCCAGCTCGCCGGCCACGGTATTGACCTTGTCGCCCTCGACGATGATGGTATTGCGGGCCAGGTCCTTGATCTTGGTCGGATCGCCTTCGTAATCGCCGTTGATCTTCTGGATCGCCCGTTCCTGCGACTTGATCGGTGCCTTGGCGACCTTGCCACCGTACTGAGCCGCCAGCTCGTCGGCCACGGCGTCGATCTCGGCCTTCGCCGCCGGCGCCTTGGCGTAGACCTCGTCGAAGCCCTTGGGCACCTGCGTCTTGGGCGGCGGCTCCTCCAGCGCTCCCCGGCGCGCCAGCTTCGGGCTCAGGCCCAGCAGCGCCATGCCGGCCACGCCTTGCAGCAGGTCGCGATAACCCGGCCCCAGGCGGTCGCCCAATTCGCCCAGCAGGGTCATGCCTCCCATCATCAGGGCGCCAATGCCAACGAACGCGCCCAGGGCGGCCAGGCCGGCCATCGCCGCCAGCACCAGCCCTCCCAGCGCGGCGACGATGCCCAGCGCCTCCAGCCCGGTGTGCAACCATTCCTCGAGGTCGAGGACGAAGGCCACGCGCTCAGTCGGGCCGCCGATGAAGGTGTTCTTGCTGCCGGTCTTGATGTGCGCGCCGCAGACCATCTTGCTCTGCAGCCGCGCGGCGGGCTTGCCGTTGATGTACACCGTGGCGCTGCCCTCGGCGATCACCACCGGGAACGGCCACATCGGGTGGTTCAGCGGCAGCCCGGTGCAGCTGGACGACGCATCGTCGCCCGCGCGCATCGCGTTGCGGCTGTTCACGTAGACATTGAAGCTGCCCCGTATGAGCACCCCGGTCGTGGGCTCGGGCAACTCGAAGATGGTGGTCAGGCCCTTGACGATCTGGAACATTGACAGGCCGCCCGCGGCGATCGAACCGGCGATGATCACCGCCGCCAGGCCACCGGTGGCGGCCGTGGCGGCGACTACCGCGGCGCCGATCAGGGCGCCCGCCACCGCGCCCGCGACCATCGCGGCGACGCCGAAACCATGGGCGATCTCATCGCCCAGGCGTGCTGCAGCTTGCGCATCCATGCGGCGTACTCAAACGGTGGTCGGCTGGGGTACCAGGCTCTGCATCGCCTGCTTCCAGGCCGCTTCATGGTGCGGCAGGTCGTAGGGCGTGGTGGTGAGGGTGGTGATCAGCACCGCCGGACGGCGTTCGATGAACACCTGGCGCAGCATCAGGTCACGGCCTTCGCGCTGCCACTGGTAGTCCAGCATCACCGCGGCGTGGCCATGGATGTTGAAATCCCAGCGCTTGTGCAGCTTGAACCCCGGCAACTGCTTTTCGGCATTGGCCAGTTGACCGCTGACGTACTCGGCGAACGAGGCGTCGCCCTGGCTGGCGTCCCGGCTGATGACGAAGCTGGCTTCGCGGGCCGGGCCGTTGGCGGGCAGCTTGAAGATGTTGATGCTCTGGTCCTGCCAGGCATCGGGAATGTCCAAGTCCGCTTCGTTGAGGCGATAGAGCGACAATGTTTGACCCCTTCCGTAGGATTCTGCTCTCTGAGCTGAACGAAAAATCTTCCTGCAACGCATCCGAACAATCAAGGATTGCATTGTGCCAGCGTCGCCATCCATTTGCGCTACCGACCCTTATCGAACGGGCTGATTGCCACTCCACACCAGCTTTGAGCCTCACCCGGCTGGCGACATCTCTGACCTCACGTCCTCGACCGCCCCAGAAACTCGACATTGCGGCAGCCATCAAGATCAAGCGCTGATGCAATCTGAACGGCAGCATCGATCAGCGTCGGCTCGTTCAGAATGCGAGCTCTCCCCCACTCCCTTAGAGGTTCGCACCCGTTCCTGCCAAGCCATCGCGACCGATTGCCCTGTGGCACGCCGGCGGACGATATGAAACCTTCTTAGATTTCGATAGACAGTAAAAAGGCCGCCTCGTGGGCGGCCTCGTTTCGTGGATGGCGGGATATCAGGCCATCGCTTCCTGGGGTTTGCCCAGCAGGCGGTCGATCACCACCATCAAGGCCAGCATGACGACGGAAGGGATCAGCCAGGCGAGGCCCTGCTCGGCCAGCGGCAGGTGCTCCATCCAGGCCGGCATCCAGGCGTCCAGCTTGGCGCCTTTCAGCGCGTCGATGATGCCGAAGACGAAGGAAATCACCATCACCGGGGCGACGATACGGGTCTGCGAATGCCACAGGCTGGCGCAGAAGCTCAGCGCCACCAGCACGATGCACGGCGGGTAGATGGCGGTCAGCACCGGGATCGAGAACTGGATGAGCTTGGTCAGGCCCAGGTTCGACACCAGCAGCGAGAAGCCGGCGAGGATGACCACCAGGCTGCGGTAGGACAACGGCAGGATGCGGCAGAAGTACTCGGCGCAGGCACAGGTCAGGCCGACAGCAGTCACCAGGCAGGCCAGCGCAATGAGCACCGCCAGGAAGGTGCTGCCCAGCGAGCCGAAGGTGTGCTGCACGTAGGCATGCAGGACGGCTGCGCCATTGGCGGCACCGGCGGCGATGTCGTGACTGCCGGCCCCCAGGCGGAACAGGCTGATGTATACCAGCGCCAGGCCCACCCCGGCGATCAGGCCGGCGATGATGGCGTAGCGGGTAATCAGCCGCGGCGACTGCACGCCACGGGAGCGGATCGCGTTGACGATGACAATGCCGAAGACCAGCGCGCCGAGGGTATCCATGGTCAGGTAGCCATTGACGAAGCCCTGGGAGAACGCGGCAGTCTGGTACGCCGGCTCGGCAACGCCGATAGGGCCCGCCGGCAGCATGAAGGCGGCGATGCCCAGTGCGGCCAGGGCGATGATCTTCAGCGGCGCGAGGAAGCGCCCGACGGTATCGAGCAGCTTGCCCGGATACAGCGAGATCACCAGGACGATCAGGAAGTACACCAGGCTGTAGAGGAACAGCGGCAGCGCGCCCTCCCCGGTCAGCGGCGCCAGGCCGACTTCGAAGGAGACGGTGGCGGTACGCGGAGTGGCGAACAGCGGCCCGACCGACAGGTAGCAGACAGCCGCCAGCAACCCGCCGGCGACCTTGCCGATGGGATGGCTGAGGGTATCCATCGCACCACCGACCTTGGCCAGCGCGACGACGGTGATCACCGGCAGGCCGACCGCAGTGATCAGGAAGCCCAGCGCGGCCATCCACACGTGCGGCCCGGACTGCAGGCCCACGATCGGCGGGAAGATGATGTTGCCCGCACCGACGAACAGCGCGAAGGTCATAAAACCAAGTGCCAGGACGTCCTGGCCTTTCAAGACTTTCATGAAGGGAAATACCACAGTGCTGAAACGGTTTCGTGGTCTCCCAAGGCACGCACGCCGTACGGACGTGACAAAGCCGCATCGGACGGGACTGACCAACTCACGCAGGGTGAGCCTGGGCATCCTGTGATGCTGCTGTCATCGGTACGGTGATTTGTTCTTGGAAGTCCGATAGCAGAGGTTTTCCATGGGCTCGTGGCCCGGTTGCTCCTGCATTCTGGTTATCCCGCCATCCTTGACGGTCAGGAATCGCCGTCGCCTCCGGGTAGGAATTGACGGTGAGCGAGCCTTCCCTTGTGGGGAACGCGACGCTTCATATAGTTGCTAGCCTAACGATCTATTCCGAGGAGCTGCACTGACGTACGTCAGATCGTCCGCGGAATGAACGGGAGTGTCGCCTGCTCGACACTTTGCCGGAGCCTGACGAAATGACAGAGGCCACCCGAAGGTGGCCTCTGTTGACAGGCGGTCAAGTAAGCGAGGCGCTTACTTGACCGGCCAGCCGGTCAGCTCGGCCAGGGCCTTGCCGATGTCAGCCAGGGAACGCACGGTTTTCACACCAGCGTCCTGCAGGGCGGCGAACTTCTCGTCCGCAGTGCCCTTGCCGCCGGAGATGATGGCGCCCGCGTGGCCCATGCGCTTGCCGGGCGGTGCGGTCACACCAGCGATGTAGGACACCACCGGCTTGGTCACGTTGGCCTTGATGTAGGCAGCCGCTTCTTCTTCAGCCGAACCACCGATCTCGCCGATCATGACGATGGCTTCGGTTTTCGGGTCTTCCTGGAACAGCTTCAGGATGTCGATGAAGTTGGAGCCCGGGATCGGGTCGCCACCGATGCCCACGCAGGTGGACTGGCCGAAGCCGGCGTCGGTGGTCTGCTTCACGGCTTCATAGGTCAGGGTGCCGGAACGCGACACGATGCCTACCTTGCCCGGCAGGTGAATGTGACCCGGCATGATGCCGATCTTGCACTCGCCGGGAGTGATCACGCCCGGGCAGTTCGGGCCGATCAGGCGTACGCCCAGCTCGTCGCACTTGACCTTGGCTTCCAGCATGTCGATGGTCGGGATGCCTTCGGTGATGCAGACGATCAGCTTGATGCCGCCGAAAGCCGCTTCCAGGATCGAGTCCTTGCAGAACGGAGCCGGAACGTAGATGACCGAAGCGTCGGCGCCGGTCGCTTCCACGGCTTCCTTGACGGTGTTGAACACCGGCAGGCCGAGGTGGGTGGTGCCGCCCTTGCCGGGGGTCACGCCGCCAACCATCTTGGTGCCGTAGGCGATGGCTTGTTCGGAGTGGAAGGTACCCTGCGAGCCGGTGAAGCCCTGGCAGATGACTTTGGTGTCTTTATTGATCAGGACGCTCATTACTTACCCTCCGCGGCCTTGACGACTTGCTGGGCAGCGTCGGTCAGGCTGGTCGCCGCGATGATGTTCAGACCGCTCTCGGCCAGGACCTTGGCGCCGAGGTCGGCATTGTTGCCTTCCAGACGAACGACAACCGGGATTTTCACGCCGACTTCTTTCACGGCGCCGATGATGCCTTCGGCAATCATGTCGCAGCGAACGATGCCGCCGAAGATGTTCACCAGAACGGCAGCGACGTTGCTGTCGGACAGGATGATCTTGAACGCTTCGGTCACGCGCTCTTTGGTGGCACCGCCGCCAACGTCGAGGAAGTTGGCCGGCTTGCCGCCGTGCAGGTTGACGATGTCCATGGTGCCCATGGCCAGGCCAGCGCCGTTGACCATGCAGCCGATGTTGCCTTCCAGCGCGACGTAGTTCAGCTCCCACTTCTGCGCATGGGCTTCACGAGCGTCGTCCTGGGACGGGTCGTGCATGGCGCGCAGCTTGGGCTGACGGTACATGGCGTTGGAGTCGATGTTGATCTTGGCGTCCAGGCAGTGCAGGTTGCCGTCTTTCTTGATCACCAGCGGGTTCACTTCCAGCAGTGCCAGGTCGTAGTCCTGGAACAGCTTGGCCAGGCCAACGAAGATGTGGGTGAACTGCTTGATCTGGTCGCCCTTCAGGCCCAGCTGGAAGGCCAGCTCGCGGCCCTGGAACGGCTGAGCGCCTACCAGCGGATCGATGGTGGCCTTCAGGATCTTTTCAGGGGTTTCGTGCGCCACTTTCTCGATGTCCACGCCACCTTCGGTGGAGGCCATGAAGACGATGCGACGGCTGGAACGGTCAACAACGGCGCCGAGGTACAGCTCCTTGTCGATGTCGGTGCAGGATTCCACCAGGATCTTGCTGACCGGCTGGCCGTTGGCGTCAGTCTGGTAGGTCACCAGACGCTTGCCCAGCCAGTTGGCGGCGAACGCCTTGGCGTCCTCTTTGCTCTTGACCAGCTTCACACCGCCCGCTTTACCGCGGCCACCAGCGTGTACCTGGGCTTTAACGACCCACTCGGTACCACCGATCTTTTCACAGGCTTCTGCGGCCTCTTCGGGTGTGTCGACGGCGAAGCCCTTGGATACGGGCAGGCCGTACTCAGCGAACAGCTGCTTACCCTGATATTCGTGGAGATTCATGCTTGTCTACCGTTTTCGTCTTGGGTATTGCGCATTCGGCGCGGCGCTCGTGGCGCCACGCCACCTGTGACCGAGTCCCCCTTGGGGGAGAAACGATCCGGCGGGGTGGACGGCAGCCCCTCGCAAAAGACTGCCGCCCTCCCCGCCGTGGTCCCGTTCCTTAGCGCTTCTTGCGGTTGGCGATGTGGATGGCGTGGCCATTCACTGCCAGTGCCGCTTCGTGCAGCGCTTCGGACAGAGTCGGGTGGGAGAAGACCATCATGCCGAGGTCTTCGGCACTGGTGCCGAATTCCATGCCGATCGCGCCCTGCTGAACCAGCTCGGCGGCGCTCGGGCCGATCACGTGGACGCCCAGTACGCGGTCGGTCTTGGCATCGGCGATGACCTTGACCAGGCCGCCGGTGTCGTTGGCAGCCATGGCACGGCCGCTGGCGGCGAACGGGAAGGTGCCGACGTTGACTTCGACGCCTTCGCCCTTGAGCTGCTGCTCGGTCTTGCCGACCCATGCGATTTCCGGGTGGGTGTAGATCACCGACGGAATCAGGTCGTAGTTCATCTGGGCCTTGTGGCCGGCGATGCGCTCGGCAACCATCACGCCCTCTTCCGAGGCCTTGTGCGCCAGCATGGCGCCGCGGACCACGTCACCGATGGCGTAGACGCCCGGAACGCTGGTCTTGCAGTGGTCGTCGACGTAGATGAAACCGCGTTCGTCCAGGGTCACGCCGCTGTCCGCAGCCAGCAGATCGGTGGTCACCGGGCGACGGCCCACGGCCACGATCAGCTTGTCGAAGGTTTCCTTCTGCTCGCCGTTGGCGTCGGTGAAGGTCACGGTGACCTGCTTCTTCTTCACTTCCGAACCGGTGACGCGAGCGCCCAGGCGGATGTTCAGGCCTTGCTTGGTCAGGGTCTTCAGCGCTTCCTTGGCGATCTGCTCGTCGGCAGCCGGGAGGAACTTGTCCAGGGCTTCCAGGACGGTGACTTCAGCACCCAGGCGAGCCCAGACCGAACCCAGTTCCAGGCCGATGACGCCAGCGCCGATCACGCCCAGCTTCTTGGGTACGCTCTGGAATTCCAGGGCGCCGGTGGAATCGACAATCACGTCTTCGGTCAGCGGAGCCGGCGGGATTTCCACCGGACGGGAGCCCGAGGCGATGATGATGTTGTCGGCTTCCAACACCTGGGTCTTGCCGTCCAGGCCGGTCACTTCGACCTGCTTGTTGGCCAGGACCTTGCCGTGGCCTTCGAAGGAAGTCACGCCGTTGGCCTTGAACAGGGTAGCGATGCCGCCGGTCAGGTTCTTCACGATGTTGGCCTTGCGGGCAACCATCGCCGGGACGTCCATCTTCACGCCGCCGGTGGAGATACCGTGAATCTCGAAACCTTCTTTGGCTTCCTTGTACTTCCAGGAGCTGTCCAGCAGTGCCTTGGAGGGAATGCAGCCTACGTTCAGGCAGGTACCGCCGAGGGCAACCTTGCCCTCTTTACCGATGTACTTCTCGATGCAAGCGGTCTTCAGGCCGAGTTGGGCGGCACGGATGGCGGCTACGTAGCCGCCGGGGCCGGCACCAATCACAACCACGTCGAATTTCTGGCTCATGTCTCAATCCTTATTCCGGTGAAGCGGACGGCCCCTTTCGGGGCCGTCGTGTAGTACGGGGCCGTCGTGTTAACTGACGTATCAGACGTCGAGCAGCAGGCGAGCCGGATCTTCCAGCAGATCCTTCATGGTGACCAGGAAGCTGACCGCTTCCTTGCCGTCGATCATGCGGTGATCGTAGGACAGCGCCAGGTACATCATCGGCAGGATCACCACCTGGCCGTTAACGGCCATCGGGCGTTCCTGGATCTTGTGCATGCCGAGGATGGCGGTCTGCGGCGGGTTGACGATCGGCGTCGACAGGAGGGAACCAAATACGCCACCGTTGGAAATGGTGAAAGTACCACCGGTCATGTCTTCGATGGACAGCTTGCCGTCTTTGGCTTTCTTGCCGAAGGTGGCGATGCCGTTCTCGATCTCGGCCAGGCTCATGAACTCGGCGTTGCGCAGGACCGGTACGACCAGACCGCGGTCGCTGGACACTGCCACACCGATGTCCTGGTAGCCGTGGTAGACGATGTCGTTGCCGTCGATCGAGGCGTTGACGCCCGGGAAGCGCTTCAGGGCTTCGGTGGCGGCCTTGACGAAGAAGGACATGAAGCCCAGGCGGACGCCGTTGTGCTTCTTCTCGAACAGGTCCTTGTACTTGTTGCGCAGGTCCATGATCGGCTTCATGTTGACTTCGTTGAAGGTCGTCAGCATGGCCATGGAGGACTGGGCTTCGACCAGACGCTCGGCAACCTTCGCACGCAGGCGGGTCATCGGAACGCGCTTCTCGACGCGGTCGCCAGCGGCAAACACGGGAGCGGCAGCAGCCGGGGCAGCGGCCTTGGCGGCCGGAGCGGCAGCCGGGGCGTTCTTCTTGGCTTCAACGGCAGCGACGACGTCTTCCTTGGTCACGCGACCGCCCTTGCCGGTGCCGGCCAGGCTGTTCGGGTCGATGCCATTCTCTTCGGCCAGCTTGCGGGCGGCCGGCGAGAGGATGTTGTCGTCGGCAGCGACGGCAGCCGGGGCAGCAGCGGCCGGAGCGGCAGCGGGAGCGGCGGCAGCAGCCGGAGCGGCAGCGGCAGCACCGCCTTCGCTCAGCTTGCCCAGCAGTTCGTTGGAGAGAACGGTGTCGCCTTCATTCTTGACGATCTCAGCCAGGACGCCGTCGGCCTCGGCCAGTACTTCGATCACGACCTTGTCGGTCTCGATGTCGACGATCAGTTCGTCACGCTTGACGGCTTCACCGACCTTCTTGTGCCAGGTTGCGACGGTGCCGTCGGCAACCGATTCCGGGAAGGTTGGGGCTTTGATTTCGATAGCCATTATGTGTGTTTCCTTAAATTCGGTATCAACTGCGCGTTGGCGTTAAACGGTGAAGGCGTCCTGCAGCAGTTTTTCCTGCTGCTCGGCGTGCATCGAAGCGTAGCCGCAAGCCGGAGCTGCCGAGCCTTCGCGGCCCGCGTATTCCAGGTTGAGACCTTTCTTGTGCGCGGCGATGACACGACGCATGTGGTGCTGCGAGCAGTACCAGGCGCCCTGGTTCATCGGCTCTTCCTGGCACCAGACGATGTGCTTGAGGTTCTTGTACTGCGACAGGACCTCGGCCAGATCGTCTTCCGGGAACGGATACAGCTGCTCGATACGAACGATCGCGATGTTCTCGAGACCTTCGGCACGACGCTTCTCCAGCAGGTCGTAGTACACCTTGCCGCTGCACAGCACGATGCGGTCGACCTTCTTCGGATCCAGGCTGTCGATCTCGTTGATCACGGTCTGGAACGAGCCGTTGGCCAGATCTTCCAGGGTCGAGATGGCCAGCTTGTGACGCAGCAGCGACTTCGGAGTCATCACGATCAGCGGCTTGCGCAGCGGACGGATCACCTGACGGCGCAGCATGTGGTAAACCTGGGCCGGGGTAGTCGGCACGCAGACCTGGATGTTCTGCTCGGCGCACAGCTGCAGGTAACGCTCCAGACGTGCGGAGGAGTGCTCCGGACCCTGGCCTTCGTAACCGTGCGGCAGCAGCATGGTCAGACCACACAGGCGTTGCCACTTGGTTTCGCCGCTGGTGATGAACTGGTCGATCACGACCTGCGCACCGTTGGCGAAGTCACCGAACTGGGCTTCCCAGATCACCAGCGCGTTCGGCATGGTGGTGGCGTAGCCGTATTCGAACGCCAGAACGGCTTCTTCCGAAAGGTAGGAGTCGTACAGGCTGACGCGCGGCTGGCCGTCGAACAGGTTGGCCAGCGGGATGTAGACCGAGTCGTCCTTCTGGTTGTGCAGCGCCGCATGGCGGTGCGAGAAGGTGCCGCGGCCGACGTCCTGACCGGTCATGCGCACCGGGTGGCCTTCGAACAGCAGGGTGGCGTAGGCCAGGTTCTCGGCGAAGCCCCAGTTGATCGGCATGCCACCGGCAGCCATCTTCGCGCGGTCTTCGTAGATCTTCTGCACCTGACGCTGCATGACGAAGCCGTCCGGAGTCTCCAGCAGCTTGGCAGACAGGTCCTGCAGGGTCTTCAGGTCGAAGCGGGTGTCGTGACGCGCGGTCCAGGCATGGCCCACGTACGGACGCCAATCGACGAAGAGCTCCTTGTTGGGCTCCTTCACCAGGCTCTTCACCACGTGCTGGCCGTTGTCGAGAGCGTCGCGGTATTCGTCGACTTTCTCCTGGGCCTGCTCGGTGGTCTGCACGCCAGCGGCGATCAGCGCGTCGGCGTACAGGTCGCGGGTGGTGCGCTGCTTGGCGATCTGCTGGTACATCAGCGGCTGGGTGCCGCTCGGCTCGTCGGCCTCGTTGTGGCCGCGACGGCGGTAGCAGACCAGGTCGATGACCACGTCACGCTTGAACTGCATGCGGTAGTCGACAGCCAGCTGGGTCACGAACAGCACTGCTTCCGGATCGTCGCCATTCACATGGAAGATCGGCGCCTGGATCATCTTCGCCACGTCGGTCGCGTACTCGGTGGAACGAGCGTCGTCCTGACGGCTGGTGGTGAAGCCGACCTGGTTGTTGATCACGATGTGGATGGTGCCGCCCGTCTTGTAAGCACGGGTCTGCGACATCTGGAAGGTCTCCATGACCACGCCCTGCCCCGCGAAGGCGGCATCGCCGTGGATGGAGATCGGCACGACCTTGTCGCCGCTGCCGTCCTTGCGACGGTCCTGGCGGGCGCGTACCGAACCCTCGACCACCGGGGAAACGATTTCCAGGTGCGAGGGGTTGAACGCCAGGGCCAGGTGGACTTCGCCGCCGGTGGTCATGACGTTGGAGGAGAAGCCCTGGTGATACTTCACGTCACCCGAGCCCAGCTCGACCAGTTTCTTGCCTTCGAACTCGTCGAAGAGGTCGCGCGGGTTCTTGCCCAGGGTGTTGACCAGGACGTTCAGACGGCCACGGTGGGCCATGCCGATGACGATTTCCTTCACACCGTAGGAGCCGGAACGCTGGATGATCTCGTCGACCATCGGAATCAGGCTCTCGCCGCCTTCCAGGCCGAAGCGCTTGGTGCCCGGGTACTTGGTGCCCAGGTACTTTTCCAGGCCTTCGGCAGCGGTCAGGCGCTCGAGCAGGTGGGAACGGGCGTCCGCGGAGTAGGTCGGACGACCACGCACGCTTTCCAGGCGCTGGGCGAACCAGTGGCGCTGTTCGGAATCGACGATGTGCATGAACTCGGCGCCGATGGTGCTGCAGTAGGTCTGCTTCAGCGCATCGATGATTTCACGCAGGGTCGCCTCTTCCTTGCCGATGTAGAGCTCACCGGTGCGGAAGGTGGTGTCGAGGTCTGCAGCAGTAAGCCCGTAGTGTTCGAGCGACAGATCGGAGGGCGCGGTACGCACCCAGAGACCCAGCGGATCGAGCGACGCAGCCTGATGCCCACGCAGACGGTATGCCAGGATCAGACGCAGTACTTCGACCTGTTTCTTCTCGTGCTCGGTGCTTACGCTGCCGGCGGAAACAGGCGCAGCGCGGCGCTGGTTCTTGGCCAGGAGTACGAAATGATCACGGATAGAGGAATGCGAGACGTCTGGGGCAGGATTGCCGTCGGCGGGGAGCTTCTGGAAGTACGTGCGCCACTCTTCTGGCACAGCGTTCGGGTCGTGCAGGTAGAGCTCGTAGAGCTCTTCGACGTAGGCAGCGTTTCCACCGGATAGATGGGCACTGTTCCACATCCGCTGCATTACGCTTTCGTGCATGCTTGGTCACCCTCGGTAAGGGGACTCCACCTGTGGAATCTCTGGCGCGAAGTCATACACAGCGACTTCAAGCCACCGATTCCCGCAGATAGTCCGGGTACCAGCCCGGATGCCCCTGCTGGTCATATATACGTTTTCAAAACAGGACCCCCGCTTTGTGGGCTTGGGTCCTAAGGACTGTACCGCCGGACAATGTTCCGGCGGCACAGGTGTCGCTCTTGCAATGATCTCTGGGCGCAATGCCCTGGGATCAAGTGCCGCTCTGCAGCAGCATGTTACGGATGTGACCGATTGCCTTGGTGGGGTTCAGACCCTTCGGGCAGACGTTCACGCAGTTCATGATGCCGCGGCAGCGGAAGACGCTGAACGGATCATCCATGCTCGCCAGGCGAGCCTGGGTTTCGGTGTCACGGCTGTCGGCCAGGAAGCGATAGGCCTGCAGCAGCGCGGCGGGGCCCAGGAACTTGTCGGGGTTCCACCAGAACGACGGGCAGGAGGTCGAGCAGCAGGCGCACAGGATGCACTCGTACAGACCGTCCAGCTTCTCGCGCTCTTCCGGGCTTTGCAGACGTTCGATGGCCGGAGCTGCATATTTGTTCTGCAGGAACGGCTTCACGCTCTCGTACTGCTTGTAGAAGATGCGCATATCGACGACCAGGTCACGGATGACCGGCAGGCCCGGCAGCGGACGCAGGACCAGCTTGCCGCCCTTCAGGCCAGCGGCCGACAGGGGGGTGATGCAGGCCAGGCCGTTCTTGCCATTGATGTTCATACCGTCGGAACCGCACACGCCTTCACGGCAGGAACGACGATAGGAGAAGCCCTCGTCCTGTTCCTTGATCAGCGCCAGCACGTCCAGGACCATGATGTCCTTGCCGTCGGTATCGACCTGGAAGTCCTGCATGTAGGGTGCAGCGTCCTTCTCAGGGTTGTAGCGGTAAACACTCACTTGCAACATGGCGGGCACCCTTAGTAAGTACGAACCTTGGGTTCGAATGCCGGAACAGTTTTCGGCGCGAAGTTGACGGCACGCTTGGCAACGCGTTTCTCACCCGGGAAGTACAGGGTGTGGCACAGCCAGTTCTCGTCGTCGCGCTCCTCGAAGTCTTCACGGGCATGCGCGCCGCGGGACTCTTTGCGGGCTTCGGCCGCAATCGCAGTGGCTTCGGCCACTTCGAGGAGGTTCTGCAGTTCCAGCGCTTCGATACGCGCCGTGTTGAACGCCTGGCTCTTGTCATTGATCTTGACGGTAGCGATACGCTCACGCAGATCAGCCAGCTGAGCGATACCTTTCTGCATGTACTCGCCGGTACGGAACACACCGAAGTAGTTCTGCATGCAGGATTGCAGCTCGCGCTTGAGCGGAGCGACTTCTTCGCCGCTGGTGCGCTCGTTCACGCCGTTCAGGCGATTGAAAGCGAATTCCAGGTCGGATTCGGAAGCACCGCGGTGCTCGATGCCCTCTTTCAGGGCTTTTTCCAGGTGCAGACCGGTGGCACGACCGAACACCACCAGGTCGAGCAGCGAGTTGCCGCCCAGGCGGTTGGCGCCGTGTACCGATACGCAAGCCACTTCGCCTACGGCGAACAGGCCTTCGATAATCTGCTCGTTGCCGTTGGCATCCATGGTCAGGGCCTGGCCATGGATGTTGGTGGCAACGCCGCCCATCATGTAGTGGCAGGTCGGGATGACCGGGATCGGAGCGACAACCGGGTCGACGTGGGCGAAGGTCTTGGACAGTTCGCAGATGCCGGGCAGGCGGCTGTGCAGAACTTCTTCGCCGAGGTGGTCGAGCTTCAGCAGCACGTGGTCCTTGTTCGGGCCCACGCCGTTGCCGGCGATCACTTCCTTGACCATGGAGCGGGCAACCACGTCGCGGCCGGCCAGGTCTTTCGCGTTCGGAGCATAACGCTCCATGAAACGCTCGCCGTGGGCGTTGATCAGGTAGCCACCTTCACCGCGGCAACCCTCGGTGACCAGTACACCGGCGCCGGCGATGCCGGTCGGGTGGAACTGCCACATCTCGATGTCCTGCACCGGCACGCCAGCACGCAGGGCCATACCGATGCCGTCACCGGTGTTGATCAGGGCGTTGGTGGTGGAGGCGTAGATACGACCGGCACCGCCAGTGGCCAGGACCACGGCTTTGGAGCGGATATAAACGGTGTCGCCGGTTTCGATGTCGATGGCGATGACGCCAACCACATGACCGTCCTGGTTCTTCACCAGATCAACGGCGTACCACTCATTAAGGAAGGAAGTACCGCTCTTCAGGTTAGCCTGATAGAGGGTGTGCAGCAGGGCGTGACCGGTACGGTCGGCCGCGGCGCAGGTACGGGCAGCCTGGCCACCCTTGCCGAAGTCCTTGGACTGGCCGCCGAACGGACGCTGGTAGATACGGCCCTGTTCGGTACGGGAGAACGGCAGGCCCATGTGTTCCAGCTCGAACACGGCTTCCGGGCCGACTGAGCACATGTATTCGATGGCGTCCTGGTCACCGATGTAGTCGGAGCCCTTGACGGTGTCGTACATGTGCCAGCGCCAATCGTCGTTCGGGTCGGCCGAAGCGATGGCGCAGGTGATACCGCCCTGGGCGGAAACGGTGTGCGAACGGGTCGGGAAGACCTTGGTCACCACGGCAGTCTTGTGACCGCCCTGGGCCAGCTGCAGCGCAGCGCGCATGCCGGCGCCGCCACCGCCAACAATGATGGCGTCGAAGGAAAGAGAACGAATGCTAGCCATGGATCAGTTACCCCAGAGAATCTGCACACCCCAGACGAAGAATGCGAACATGGCCATGCCGCATACTGCCTGGACGAGGAAACGCACGACGGTCGCGGATTTGCCCAGCGCCATCTGAGTCAGGTAGTCGGTCGTGATGGTCCACATGCCGACCCATGCGTGCACGCTCAGGGATACCAGCGTCAACAGGCTGAAGATCTTCATCAGGCTGTGGGAGAACAGACCATGCCACTCGGCGTAGGAAATACCCGGGTGCGCGATCAGGAAGCCCAGCAGGAAGAGAACATAAGCCGCGAGAACGACCGCGGAGACGCGTTGAGCCATCCAGTCATAGAGACCCGAACGCGACAAGTTAGTGACGTTAGTTACCATACCCATACCCCCGCCAGAACGATCAGCACCACTGCGACAGCGATGACGATTTTCGAACCACGCTTACCGCCTTCCAGTGTTTCGCCAACGCCTGCATCCATGATGAGGTGACGAATACCGGCTACCAGGTGGTACAGCAGCGCAGACAGCAGGCCCCAGATCACAAGCTTGACCAACGGATGGGTCAGACACGCCTTCACCTGCTCGAAGCTTTCTTCCGAAGCGAGGGAACGATCCAGTGCGAACAGCAGCACTGCGATGCCCACGAACAGAATGACGCCAGAGATGCGGTGGAGAATCGACGTGTAAGCAGTGATAGGGAGTTGGATGGTCCTTAGGTCTAGGTTTACGGGTCGTTTGCTATTCACGGCTTTTTTCACACTGAGAGCCCTTCTATGGATCAGGGCTAGTTGTCGGGAGGTGCACTTGTCAGGTACCCATCACCTTCGGGAGTGACAACCACCAATCAAGCGAGGCCGGACGGCCCTTGGCGGCTGGTCGCCGAGTATAGACAGTTAGGCTCCTAATGACAACGGAAAGACCTCCACCTAAGGACTAATTGCCGCACCCCCATAAAAGGCGTAAACAGGCAAATTTTTCCGGCAAAACAGGGGCTTGGAGGAGCCAAACTTCTCCGATTGTGCAAATTGACATTCGGATTTATCTCTCTATAGTGGTGCGGGCCCTGCGTGGGGGGTCGTACAGATGATTTCAAGCATAAATAGGAGGCCATCATGGCTGACAAAAAAGCGCAGTTGATCATCGAGGGCGCTGCCCCCGTCGAACTGCCTGTCCTCTCCGGCACGCTGGGTCCCGATGTCGTCGACGTGCGGGGCCTGACCTCCACGGGCCACTTCACTTTCGACCCCGGCTTCATGTCCACCGCCTCCTGCGAGTCGAAGATCACCTACATCGACGGTGATAAAGGTGTGCTGCTGCATCGCGGCTACCCGATCGAACAGCTCGCCGAGAAGTCCGACTACCTGGAAACCTGCTACCTGCTGCTCAACGGCGAACTTCCGACTGCCGAGCAGAAGGAAAAGTTCGTCGGCACCATCAAGAACCACACCATGGTTCATGAGCAGCTGAAGACCTTCTTCAACGGCTTCCGCCGTGATGCGCACCCGATGGCCGTGATGTGCGGCGTGATCGGTGCCCTCTCCGCTTTCTATCACGACTCCCTGGACATCAATAATCCGAAGCACCGGGAAGTCTCGGCGCATCGTCTGATCGCCAAGATGCCGACCATCGCTGCCATGGTGTACAAGTACTCCAAGGGCGAGCCGATGATGTACCCGCGCAACGACCTGAACTATGCAGAAAACTTCCTGCATATGATGTTCAACACCCCTTGCGAGACCAAGCCGATCAGCCCCGTGCTGGCCAAGGCCATGGACCGCATCTTCATCCTGCACGCCGATCACGAGCAGAACGCCTCCACCTCCACGGTGCGCCTGGCGGGCTCCTCGGGTGCCAACCCGTTCGCCTGTATCGCCTCGGGCATCGCTGCCCTGTGGGGACCGGCTCACGGCGGTGCGAACGAAGCCGTTCTGCGCATGCTCGACGAGATCGGTGACGTATCGAACATCGAGAAGTTCGTGGCCAAGGCCAAGGACAAGAACGATCCGTTCAAGCTGATGGGCTTCGGCCACCGCGTGTACAAGAACTTCGACCCGCGCGCCAAGGTCATGAAGCAGACCTGCGACGAGGTTCTCCAGGAGCTGGGCATCAACGACCCGCAACTGGAACTGGCCATGAAGCTGGAAGAAATCGCCCGCCACGATCCCTACTTCGTGGAGCGCAACCTCTACCCGAACGTGGACTTCTACTCCGGCATCATCCTCAAGGCCATCGGCATCCCGACCAGCATGTTCACCGTGATCTTCGCCCTGGCACGCACCGTGGGCTGGATTTCGCACTGGCAGGAAATGCTCTCCGGCCCGTACAAGATCGGCCGCCCGCGCCAGCTGTACACCGGCAGTGCGCAGCGCGACTTCGTGGACCTCAAGGCCCGTTAAGCGCTACGGCGTACAAGAAAAGGCCGCCTTCGGGCGGCCTTTTTACTGGCCCGGCTTTTCTGGGGAGCAAGCTCGTTCAACGAAAGCAAAAAAGCCGCCCAGGGGCGGCTTTTTCGTGGGGGAAACGACAGCGTCTATTACTTCTCGGCAGCGCTGCGCAGGCCTTTCAGGGTGTTCATCGGCGCATCGACCACGAAGCTGTTGGCCAGCCAGGACGGAATGCTGCCACCCGGCTCGGTCTGCACCTGGTAGGTCACTTCGGTCACGCCGGCGCCCTTGGGGACCAGCTTCCACTCGCCGATCAGCTTCGGCACGCGGATTTCGCCCTTCTCTTCCGGGATGTAGGTCGGCTCGGCCTTCAGATGACGGATCAGGCCGCCGTCGGCGGTCTTCTCGGTGGTCACGTGGATCACCACGTCACGGCCGGTCACCGGCCAGGGCATATCGATCTTCGAGTAGGTCCAGGAATTCTCGCCCTCGGTCTTCAGCAGGCGCATCTCGGCGCAGGCGTGGATCCACTTGCAGGAGCCGGCCACGTCTTCCTGCAGGGCGTTGATCTTGGCCACATCGGCCTTGATGTCGACGACGCCACGGTAGGCCTTGTACTTGGAGCCTGCCACAGGGCTGAGGAAGACCTTCACACCGTCGTCTTCCTTTTCCAGCTTCCAGTCTTCAGCCAGGGCAGTGCCGGCAAAGCCCATCACGGCAGTGGCCAGCAGGGTCATACGCAATACACCACGCATCGTCTTACCTCTCTTTATTCTTGATCTTGTGGGGGCAACAAATGCCGCTGCCCCGTCGCAATCCGCGGTCTTGAGCGGGTCGGGGCGTCAGTATGGACCGCGAAAACGTGACTTCCAAGTCACATCAGGCAGCGGTGATGCGTTCCCACTCTGTGAGGATCTGCAGCGCCTGCTCGTTGCTGCTGCCGCAGGCTTCGGCGTCCGCGTCGAAGGCCGCACAGACCTTTGGACGCCGCGAATCGCCGAATAGTTTGCACAGATTGCGTTCATCCAGCTGCACGCAGCGCACGCCCGCCGGCTTGCCGTCAGGCATGCCGGGGATGGGCGAGGAAATCGACGGCGCTATGCAGCAGGCGCCACAGCCGATACGGCAATCCATGGATGACTCTCTACTCGGGATCGTTTGTTGCGGGGGTTGGGAGCGCAGCTGCCCCAGCTCGCACAATGCGGCCGCCAGGCGCCCGGGGCTTGGCGGGCGCGGCAGAGCACGGTGTTGCCAGAAATGGGTCGCCGAGCATATCGCTCGCCGGGCATTCCGCCAACCTGGCCGGATCAGCGGGAAGTTCCCGCTACTGCGGGCGAACCCATGGCCAGCCTGCTTTTTGGACAGCGATCCCGCTGACGATGGCTGACTCGACGAGTGCCTGGGCCCGCGCCCCGTCAACGCCCCGCTCCCCGCGCTAGGAACCTGATCACCGCTCCAGCTCTTGGCTGTCACGCCGCACTCCACTAGGCTCAGGCGCAGTCCCCCACAGGAGCTCTGCCATGCCGGTCTGGCTGCAAACCGCGTTTCTTCTGTCGCTCTCCAACCTGTTCATGACCTTCGCCTGGTACGGCCACCTGAAAACCCTGAACAGCAAGCCGTGGATCATCGCCGCGCTGGTCAGCTGGGGCATCGCACTGTTCGAATACCTGCTGCAGGTGCCGGCCAACCGCATCGGTTACACGGTGATGTCGGTAGGGCAACTGAAGATCATGCAGGAGGTCATCACGCTCGCAGTCTTCGTGCCGTTCAGCGTGTACTTCATGCAGCAGCCACTCAAGCTCGACTATCTCTGGGCCGGCTTGTGCCTGCTGGGCGCGGTTTACTTCATCTTTCGCGCCTGAAGCGAGCCTGGCGCGACTCGCAGGATGAACGACTCAGGACTCGGGCGAGTCCTGCAGGCGAGTGATAAGACTGGAAGTGTCCCAGCGTCCACCGCCGGCGGCCTGCACCTCGGCGTAGAACTGATCGACGAGCACGGTGACCGGCAATTTCGCGCCATTGCGGCGAGCCTCGTCGAGGACGATGCCCAGGTCCTTGCGCATCCAGTCCACCGCAAAACCAAAATCGAAGCGCCCTTCCAGCATGCTCTGGTGACGGTTCTCCAACTGCCAGGATTGCGCGGCGCCCTTGCTGATCACCTCCATCGCCGCCATGCCGTCGAGGCCGGCGTTCTGGGCGAAGTGCAGCGCCTCGGACAGTCCCTGCAGCAAACCACCGACGCAGATCTGGTTGACCATCTTGGTCAACTGGCCGCTGCCCACCGGGCCCATGCGTCGCACCATGCGCGCGTAGGTGGCGATCACCGGCTCGGCGCGGGCGTAGATGTCGGCATCGCCACCGACCATCACCGTCAGCGCGCCATTCTCGGCGCCGGCCTGACCGCCGGACACCGGCGCATCGAGGAAGCCCAGCTCGCGCTCGGCCGCCATCACGGCCAGTTCACGGGCTACTTCAGCGGAAGCAGTAGTGTGGTCCACCAGCACGGAGCCGGGCTGCATTCCCGCCAACGCACCGTCCTCACCCAGCACCACGCTGCGCAGGTCGTCATCGTTGCCCACGCAGCACATCACGAAGTCGGCCCACTGCGCCGCCTCGCGCGGAGTGTCCGCGCAGCGGCCGCCGAACTGCCTGACCCACTGCGCCGCACGGCTCGCGGTGCGGTTGTAGACGCAGACCTCATGCCCTTCGCGCGCCAGATGCCCGGCCATGGGATATCCCATCACCCCCAGGCCGATGAATGCCACTCTCGCCATCGCGGTCCCCTTGTCAGCAGAAGTCGCTCAGCCTAGCGCGGTTTGCCGGTCGCGCAAACGCCTTCCATACTCGATTCGAACCCAACCACGAGCACCGACTATGCCCCACTGGCTGGTGATCGACCTGGAAGCCACCACCGAGGAAGGCGGCTGGCCGGTCGAGGAAATGGAGATCATCGAGATCGGCGCGAGCCTGGTGGCAGAGGCCGATGGCCGCGAGCTGGACCATTTCCAGCGTTTCGTCCGACCGCAGCGGCGCCCGCTGTTGACGGCCTTCTGTCGCGAACTCACCCACATCACCCAGGCCAATGTCGATGCCGCCGCGCCGCTGCACGAAGTCTGGCCGCAGTTCGAGCGCTGGCTCGCGCAGCACAGCCCGCGCCTGGCCGGGTGGACCAGCTGGGGCGACTATGACCGCCATCAGCTGGAACTGGAGTGGCGCCGCCAGCATCTGGACAGCCACCTGTCCCGCGTGCCGCACGTCAACCTCAAGCAGCGCTTTGCCCAGGCCCGCCAGCTCAAGCGCCCGGTGGGCCTGAACGCCGCGCTACACCTGGCCGGGCTGCACTTCCAGGGGCAGCCGCATCGCGCCCTGGAAGACGCCCGCAACACCGCCCGCCTGCTGCCGCTGACCCTGCCCGTCGCCGGCTGACGCCGCCCATCAATCACTGACCGCACGGTCGCCGGCCTCGCTCTAGTGACGGAGCCGGCGGCCTTGGGCATACTGGCGGGCCCTTTTTCACCCCTCTTGCAGGAGAAGCCCATGTTCAAGGTCAACGAGTACTTCGACGGCACCGTCAAATCCATCGCCTTCGACATGACCGCAGGCCCCGCCACCATCGGCGTGATGGCTCCGGGCGAATACGAATTCGGCACCAGCCAGCTGGAGGTGATGCACGTCGTCGCCGGCGCGCTGACCGTCAAGCTGCCGGGCAGCGACAACTGGGAAACCTTCGAAGGCGGCAGCAACTTCACCGTGCCGGCCAACAGCAAGTTCCAGCTGAAAGTCGCCCAGGACACCGCCTACCTCTGCGAATACCGCTGAGTTCGGCGCGTCACGGAAAACCGGCCCTGGTGGCCGGTTTTTTATTGCCCGCGCAAAGCTCTGACGAAACATCGGTGGGGGGAGAGAGGAAAACTCAGGCGCAGGGTCCCAGGAGCCTCCGCTCACGAAATACACCTGTGCAGCCCGGCCTCAAGATCAGCCCGCAACCCCGCATCCTTCTCCGCGATGAACACCAGTCGCGAGCCCTGCGCAGCCTCGGCCGCTGTCGCCGGGCGCAGCTGATAACGCCCGCCCACATACTGCAGCCAGACCGCCTCGCCCTGCCCCGCCAGGCGAATCAGCCCCTTGAGGCGCAACAGGCCGCGCGGCAATGCTTCCAGCCAATGCTTCAATCGCACACCATCGAGAACCGCCTCACCTTGCCAGCTCCAGCTGTCGAACAGCTCGCCATGGTCGATGCCTTCCTGCCCATGGGGTCGCAGCTTGCGCGACGGCTCGCCCAGCAACAGCTCATCGGGAATCTGCGCCTGGATGGTCTCCAGCACCCGCGCGCCACGGCCAAAACGTTCGCGCTGGCTGGCGCGCTCCCCGGCGTCCAGCAGGTCGCATTTGTTCAGCAGCAGCAGGTCGGCGGCTGCCGCCTGCATGCGCTCCAGTCGCGCGTACTCGCCTTCCAGCGGTTCCCGGCGCGCGCCGTCGACAACGGTAAGCACCGCATCCAGATGCAGGCGCCGGCGCAGTTTCGGGTAGCCCAGCGTCTGCACGATGCGTTGCGGGTCGGACACCCCGCTGCATTCGATCACCACCTGTTCCAGGGGCGGGTGCAGGTTCGCCAGCCGTTCAAGTTGCGCCAGCAGGTCGTCCTGCACGCTGCAGCAGATGCAGCCGTTTTCCAGGCTGTACACGGCCTCGGTCTGCTCGGCGATCATCCCGGCGTCGATATTCAGCTCGCCGAAATCATTGACGATCACCGCCAGGCGCCGGCCTTCGCAGCGTTCCAGCAGGTTGCGCAGCAGCGTGGTCTTGCCCGCCCCCAGGAAGCCCGCCACCACGGTCACCGGAATGCTGGCGGCGTTCATGCGTTGACCCCTTCGATGCGCGGCGGCTCGCCCTGCCACACCGCCGCCAGCGCAGTATCGCTGAACTGGCCGAGGCGGTCGTACACCGGGCGGCCCTCGACGAAGGTCAGCTGCACCTCGGTGCGGTGGATGAAGTTGCGCGCCGGCTGCTCGAACAGGTTGCGGTCGAGCACGATGAAGTCCGCCGACTTGCCCGCCTCCAGGCTACCGGTGAGCCTCTCCAGCCCCATGGCGTAGGCGCCATTGAGCGTCGCCACGCGAATCGCCTGTTCCAGGCTGATCGGCTCGCCGAAGCAGGCCGGGTCGTCGTTCCAGGGGTTCTGCCGGGTCACCAGGGTTTCCAGCGCAAGCCAAGGGTCAATCGACGCCACCGGCCAGTCGGTGCCGATTACCGCGATGCCGCCGGCGGCCAGCACTCCTTTGAAGTCATAGATGCGCTTCAGGCGATCCGTGCCGTAGCCCGAGCGCGCGCCGCTGGCGAAGGGTGTCGGGTACCAGGCCGCCGGGGAAAACTCGGCGATCACTTCCAGTTCGCGGAAGCGCTTGAGGTTGCCCGGATGCAGGATGGTGCTGTGCGCGCACTGGTGGCGCACGCCGCTGAAACCATTGCGCCGGCGCGCCTCGGCCACCGCATCGAGGAATACGTCGGACGCCGCGTCGCCGGTGCAGTGGGCGATGACGCGGATGCCGCGGCGATCCATGTCCACCACCATGTCGGTGATGTGCTCGGGCGTCAGGTTGAGTTTGCCGCGCCAGGCGTCCTCGCCCGGCCAAGGCGTAATAAGGAAGGAGGAGCGCGGCTCGACCGTGCCGTCGAAGTGGAACTTCACCGCGTTCGCCGACAGCCGCGCGCTGCGGTAGTAATGGCGCTCGCCGCTGAGCAGCTCCCAGCGGCGACGCACCGGGAAGATGTCGTCCTGCCAGCTGATGGCCGCTTCCACACGCAGGGTCAGTTGCCCGGCGTCGTCGAGGTACTTGAGGGCATCCAGGCGGTTCTCGCAGACATGCAGGTACTTGGCCGCTGTAACGCCGCGCGAGCTCTGGAAGTGCACGCCCTCGCGGTAGGACTGGCGCAACACCTTGGCCGGGGTCGGCGGCATGGCGGCGTGGATCAGCGCATAGGCGCCGTCGATCAACAGGCCGTTGGGCTCGCCGGTCAACTCGTCGCGCTCCAGGTAGCCGTTGCGCGGGTCGGCGGTGCTGGCGTCGATCCCAGCCAGTTCAAGCGCGCGGGAGTTGACCATCATGGTGCCCCACATGCGGTCGAGCAGCGCCACGGGGCGGTCGGGCAGGATGCTGTCGAGCCACTCGCGACCCGGCTTCAGCCCGGCTTCGCGGAACGTATAGCGCACCCAGTACTGGCCGTAGACCCAGCCATCGCCGGGGTGGCTGTCGGCGTAGTCGCGAATGGCCTTCGCCAGTTGATCCGGGGTCGGATCCTCGATGCCAACATCGAGATCGTCGGCATAGCGCGGGTTCAGCGCCAGGTCCGGGTGGGTGTGCATGTCGTGCAGGCCGGGCATGCAGAAGGCGCCTTCGAGGTCGCGCACCAGGGTGTCGGGGCCGATCAGATGCTCCATCTCCTCTCGCCGGCCCACCGCCAGCAGCCGGCCATCGCGGATGGCCACGGCCTCGGCCCAGGGCTGGGCGGGATCGAGCGTATAGAAACGGCCGTTGTGCAGCAGCAGTTCAGCTAAGCGGTCGCTGGGAGAATGGGAGGAGCGGAAGCGGTCCGGAGCGGTCATGGCAGGCCCTTATTGTTCTTGTCCGTGGAGGCAGTATAGGGCTCGGCTTCCAGCCACCGACTAGCATAAGATAACAACTCACTAGCACAACAAGACAGCTTGAGGCTGCGCCATGCCTACCGCGTCCTTCGACATCGATTACGCCTCCCGCCAGCTGTTCCGCCACTTCCTCGACGAGTGGCGCGCCCGCCCCGCCCTGCCGCCCTTGACACCCTTGCTCGGTGGCCTCGGTCTGCCCAGCAGCAGCGAAGCGGCGGCTGCCCGGATGAACTTCGCCCGCTATTACCGGCTGCTGCAGCAAGCCGCCGGGTTGCTCGGCCCGAGCGACTTCTTCCTGCGCCTGGGCCAGCGCTACAACCTCTATGACCTGGGGATGATCGGTTACGCGCTGATCAGCGCGGCCAACCTGCGGCGCTCCTGGGACATTTCGCTCGGCCAGCCGTCGAGCCTGATGCCGCACCCGATCCACACCCACCGCGAAGAAGTTGGCGAGCACATCCGCCTGACGCTCCGACTGCCGCCCTTCAGCGACGTGGAGCGCATCGCCCTTTGCGAGGAATGGCTAAGCAGCACCTGGCGCTGGCTCTGCCAGCGCCTGCCGGACCTGGAGACCTGCCCCGGCATGCAGCTGCACCTGCCCTACCCGCCGCCAGCCCATGCGGCCTTGTATGGCGAACTCTTTCCCGGCCCCTGCCAGTTCAATGCCGGGCAAGCCGAGCTGTGGATACCGAAGGCCTTCCACGACCAGCCCTTCTCCACCGCCAACCCGTCGGTGAGCCGGCTGTGCCAGGCGCAGGGTGCAGCGACCCTGGCCAGCTTCGAGCGTGGGCCAGCGTTACCGGACGATGTGCGCTATTACCTGTTGCAGAACGCGCGCATTCCACTCCCCGACCTGGAGCAGACCGCCGCCTGGCTGCGCCTGCCTCCGCATACACTGCAGCGCCGGCTGCGCGAGCACGGGCTGACCTTCAAGGGAATAGTGCTGGAGGTGCGCATGGCGCTGGCACAGCGCTATCTGCTGGCCAGCCGGATGGCATTGCAGGAGATCGCCTTCCTGCTCGGCTATGAACACGTCACCAGTTTTCACCGGGCATTCCAGCGGTTTACCGGAACGACGCCGGAGCGGTTTCGCGCCAATGGCGGAAAAGAGCAGCCCGAGGGCGGATAACGCTGTCGCGTTATGCGCCCTACGGATTATCGAGGCCCGTTCAAGCCTCCTTCTCGCAATTGATCATCCACGGCACCCCGAAGCGGTCTTCCACGGCGCCGAACAGCTCGGCCCAGAAGGTCTGTTCCAGCGGCATGGTGACCTTGCCGCCCTTGCCCAGGGCGTCGAACAGTCGCCGCGCCTCAGCCTTTGTGTCGACATTGAGGGTGATCGACACGCCCTTCACGCCTTCGTACTGACCGCATTGCGGCGAGGCGTCCGAGCCCATCAGCACATGGCCGTCCACCTCCAGGCGTACGTGGATCACGCGATTCTTCAGCGCCTCGGGCATGTCCTCGCAACCCGGTGCGTCGGAGAAGCGCATCAGAGCCGGCAATTCGGCGCGCAACACTTCGGCGTAGTAACGGAAGGCTTCTTCGCAGTTGCCGTCAAAGACCAGGTAGGCATTCATCAACATGGCGGTGTTCTCCAGATTCAGGATTTGCTGGCGATTTCGGCGCGCAGGCGTTCTTCCTGCTCGCGCAGTTCAGGGGTGAATTCGGCGCCAAAGTCCTCGGCCTCGAAAATCTGCCGGATCTCGATCTCGGACTCGCCGTCGAACGGATTGGGCGAGCGCCTGACCCAGTCGATGCACTCCTGCAGCGAAGCGGTCTGCATGATCCAGAAGCCGGCGATCAACTCCCTGGTCTCGGCGAACGGGCCGTCGATCACCTGCCGCGAAGCACCGTCGAAGCGCACCCGCGCGCCCCTCGAACTGGGATGCAGGCCTTCGCCAGCCAGCATCACGCCAGCCTTCACCAGCTCCTCGTTGTAGGCCCCCATGGCGGCGAGCAGCTCTTGCTTGGGCATCACACCGGCTTCGGAGTCGGCGGTGGCTTTGACGATCACCATGAAACGCATGGTCTTTCTCCTCTTGTTGTCATTCTCAGCGTGGCGGCCGGTTGCTTCCGGTTCCTGACAAGTAGTCGAAGGGCGTGACGAAAGATCGACAGGCCCCGCGAAATTTTTTCCAGCGGTCGTGCGAGGGCTTTGAGCATAGGTCGCTCGGCGGCGCCCAGCCGGCGATATAGGAAAATTCGCTATGGACGCCCCCGGCTGGCGCCATTAGAACGTGCCGCTCAGCAATCGCCGGGCCCTCCCATGCAGGTTCAGCTCATCCCCGTCATCGAATTGTTCTACCTGGTCGACTCCGTTCCGCTTCCCGCCAACGGCCCGTACTGGGAGCACGTCGCAAGCTGGCGGGAATACCATGAGCGCAACCTGCGGGCCAACGGCTTCAGCCCGCGGCTGCGGGCCTACCTGCCGGGCAGTGCGTTCCATCGCATTGCCGACCTGAGCGACGCGGACATTTCGCGTTTGATCCAGCTGCACTGCGCCGAGGGTCTGGAAGGTTCCCGGAACTGGGCCCGCGTACCACCCCTGTCCGGGGGCTATGTGCTGCGGGTCGGCGCCCTCGACGTCCTCTTCCCGCAGTGCTGCAGCGACCTGGGCGACCTGCAAAGCTGGAAGCGCGTCGCCGCCGGCAAAGGCGCCTACCTGTACAGTGGCCACCCCTCGCCCGACATCAACCAGCACAACCAGTCCGCCAGCTTCGACTTCAACGGGCCGGGCGAGGCCTTCGTCCCACCGCCGCCCCTGCATTCGGTGACCGTGCCGCTGTCCGCCCTCACCCGCGCGGTACAGGCAGCCGACCGCGAGCTGAGGATATTCGCGGCCCGCCTGGATCTGCTGAACGCCAACCAGTCCATGGGCATCCCCGATATCGAGAGGCTGCTCATCCACGGACACTGAAAGCGCCCTCTGGACAGCTCCGCCCATGCTCCCTAGATTCAATCCTTTTCGCACGACACGGAGCATCGCCCCATGAGCCTGGAATCGGTTCGCGCCTTCTTTGCCGAAAAGGCCCCCGACATCGCCATCATCGAGCTGCAAACCAGCACCGCCACCGTCGCCCTGGCCGCCGAGGCCCACGGCGTGGAGCCGGGCCGCATCGCCAAGACCCTGTCCTTGCGGGTCGGCGAGCGCACCGTGCTGGTGGTCGCCCGCGGCGATGCAAGACTGGACAACCGCAAGCTCAAGGAAGCCTTCGGCGGCAAGGCCAAGATGCTCGGCGCCGAGGAAGTGGTGGAGCTGACCGGCCATCCGGTGGGCGGCGTCTGCCCGTTCGGACTGGCCACGCCACTGCCGGTGTATTGCGATGTGTCGCTGCAGGCATTCGACGAGGTCCTGCCAGCCGCCGGAGCCGTGCACAGTGCGGTAAGGATCGAGCCGCAGCGCATGGCGCAGCTGGTGGCGGCAGATTGGATCGATGTTTGCCAGGAGCTGGTTGATCAACCGATTTAGTCTTGCCAACCCATGGCGGACGAAGTCCGCTCCTACACCCAATGGGAATTCGCAGTAGGAGCGGACTCTGTCCGCGATTGGCTTCAGCCCACACCGAATCAACAGGTCCTCTGCCCCGCTACAGCACTGCTGCCCCAGCAACACTCGCCCAACACTTTGCTGTTTGCCCAGTTGCGCAACTGTTGGGATAAAAACCTAAGCAACTGATTTTAAAGGTAATTAATTTCCGGCACAGCTTGTGCAATGACCCAATCAGACAGACCCGAACGCCGGGTCGATTCATCTGCCGAGGTCGCTGTACTGCCATGCCCCAACTCCCCCAGTCCGCCCACTACGACATCCGCGAACCCAACGCCCAGCGGATCGTTTCCGATGCGCAAGCCATCGAAGTCGCCCACAAGGTCGCCGCCTTCCTGCTCGAAGGCGCCGCCGAGCGCGACCGCAACCGCGAAGTCCCCCCCGAGGTCGTCGAGGTCTACTCCAACAGCGGCCTGTGGGGCATCACCGTGCCGCGCGAGTTCGGTGGCGCCGAGGTGTCCTACGCCACGCTGGCGGAAGTCATCGCCATCGTCTCCGCCGCCGACCCGTCGCTGGGGCAGATTCCGCAGAACCACTACTGCCTGCTGGAAGACATCCGCCTGCAGGGCAGCGACGAACAGAAGCGCTTCTTCTTCGACCTCGCGCTCAAAGGCAACCGCTTCGCCAACGCCCTGTCGGAAACCGGCGGCAAGAACGTCCAGGACATCCGGACCCGCCTGCGCCATGACGGCGACAGCGTGGTGATCGACGGCCGCAAGGGCTATTGCACCGGCTCGCTCTATGCCCACTGGATCGGCGTGCTCGGTCTGGACGAGCAGAACAACGCCCAGCTCGCCTTCGTCCCGCGCGGCACGCCGGGCCTCGCCATCGTCGACGACTGGGCCAGCATCGGCCAGCGCACCACCTCCAGCGGCACCGTGCTGGTGGAAGGCCTGCGCGTACCGGCGTTCAACGTGTTCCCCACGCACCGTTCCTACGACGTGCCGACCCTCGCCGGCCCGTTCGCGCAGATCACCACTGCCGCCATCGACGCCGGCATCGCCCGCGCGGCGCTGCGCGACACCATCGCCTTCGTCCGCGAGCAGGCGCGCCCCTGGATCGACGCCGGCGTGGAAAAGGCCAGCGAAGACCCCCTGACCATCATCCAGGTCGGTGAACTGGGCATCCGCATCGAAGCCGCCGACGCCCTGCTGGAACGCGCCGGCAAGGTGATGGACGCCGCCCGACCGGCGCCGGACGAGGACAGCGTGGCCCGCGCCTCGGTCGCCGTGGCCAAGGCCAAGGTGCTGACCACCGAGGTTGCCATCGACGCCACCAACAAGCTGTTCGAACTGGGCGGCACCCGCTCCACCCTCGCCCGCCACGGCTTCGACCGCCACTGGCGCAACGCCCGCGTGCACACCCTGCACGACCCGGTGCGCTGGAAGTACCACCTGGTCGGCAACTGGCTGCTCAACGACAAGCGCCCACCGCGCCACGACTGGAACTGAGGACGCGCGATGAGCAAGCAGATCCGCCTCAACGCCTTCGCCATGAACTGCGTCGGCCACCTGTCGCCCGGCCTCTGGCGCCACCCGCGCGACCAGCAGGCCGCGCGCTACACCGACATCCACTACTGGATCGAGCTGGCGAAGACCCTCGAACGCGGCAGGATCGACGGGCTGTTCCTCGCCGATGTGCTGGGCGTTTACGACGTCTACCGCGGCAACGCCGACGCGGCGCTGTCCGCAGGCGCACAGGTGCCGGCCAACGATCCGCTGCAGATCGTCCCGGCCATGGCCGCGGCCACCGAGCACCTGGGCTTTGGCATCACCGCCTCGGTGTCCTTCGAACATCCGTTCCCCTTCGCCCGGCGCATCTCCACGCTGGACCACCTGACCCGAGGCCGCGCCGGCTGGAACATCGTCACCTCCTACTTGAGCAGCGGCGCGCGCAACCTGGGGCTGAAGCAGCAGCTCAACCACCAGCAGCGCTATGCCCTGGCCGAGGAATACCTGGAGGTCTGCTACAAGCTCTGGGAAGCCAGCTGGGACGACGACGCGGTGGTTGCCGATCGCGCCAGCGGCGTCTATGCAGAGCCGCGCAAGGTGCACCCCATCGAGCACAAGGGCGAGCACTTCGACGTGCCCGGCTTCCACCTCAGCCAGCCGTCGCCGCAACGCACCCCGGTGCTCTACCAGGCCGGCGCGTCGAGCCGCGGCAAGGCCTTCGCCGCCGGCAATGCCGAGTGCGTGTTCGTCGCCGCGCCGACTAAGCGCATCCTCCGCGACCAGGTGGCCGACCTGCGCCGCCTCGCCGTGGAGGCCGGACGCCAGGCCAGTGATGTGCTGGTGCTGAACCAGCTCACGGTGATCGTCGCACCGACCGACGAAGAGGCCCTGGCCAAGCTGGAGGGCTACCGCCAGTACAGCGACCGCGAAGGAGCGCTGGCACTGGTCTCCGGCTGGACCGGCATCGACTTCGGCCAGTACGCACCGGACCAGGTGTTGCGCCACGTACAGAGCGACGCCATCCAGTCCGCGGTGGACGCCTTCAGCGCCGCCGACCCGGAGCGCCAGTGGACCGCCGCCGAGATCGCCGACTACTGCGCCCTGGGTGGAGACGGCCCGCTGCTGGTGGGTTCGCCGCAGACCGTGGCGGACCAGTTGCAGGCCTGGGTCGAGGAAACCGACGTCGACGGCTTCAACCTCTCCAGCCTGGTGGCGCCGGAGACCTTCGTCGACATCGTCGACCTGCTGGTGCCGGAACTGCAGGCGCGCGGCCTGTTCAAGCGCGAGTACGAACAGGGCACCTTGCGCCACAAACTGTTCGGCCAGGGCGACCGCCTGCGCGCCCCGCACCGCGCCGCGAAGCTGCGTCGGAGCGCACAGTGATGGACGGCTGGTTCCGCAACCTCGACTGGCATGACCTTGGCCAGGCCTGCCTGGACACCCTGGCCATGCTCGGCGGCGCGCTGGCCTTCACCGTGCTGCTCGGTCTGCCGCTGGGCGTACTGCTGTACCTCACCGGCAAGCGACAGCTGCACGAAAAACCCGGCCTGTACCGCGCGCTTTCCGTGGCGGTGAACATGCTGCGTTCGCTGCCCTTCATCATCCTGCTGATCGTGCTGATCCCGGTCACCACGCTGGTCACCGGCACCTCGCTGGGGGTGCCCGGCGCCATTCCGCCGCTGGTGGTGGGCTGCACGCCGTTCTTCGCCCGCCTGGTGGAAACCGCGCTGCGCGAAGTCGACCGCGGCCTGGTGGAAGCCACCCAGGCGATGGGCGCCAGCACCTGGCAGATCATCTGGCACACCCTGCTGCCGGAGGCCCGCACCGGGCTGATCGCCGCCGTGACCGTCACCGCCATCGTGCTGGTGGACTACACCGCGATGTCCGGCGTGATCGGCGGCGGCGGCCTGGGCGACCTGGCCATCCGCTTCGGTTACCAGCGCTTCCAGACCGACGTGATGATCATCACCGTCGCCCTGCTGATCCTGCTGGTGCAGGCCCTGCAGATGAGCGGCGACCGACTGGTAGCACGCTACACGCGGCGCTGAATTCCCCGCCCACTCCCTCTCCGGGAGCGGCATCCAAAACACCCGCCGGCAGCCGGGCCCCGCTGCCACCAAGGCCCCACGTCCACACCACGACGGCCCACCCACTACTGATACTTTCTAAACCATGCATGGAGCAACACCCATGAAAAAGGCCATCGCCATTCTGGCGGCCGTCGTCGCTTTTTCCGCCCAAGCGGGTGAGAAACTCGTGGTCGGCGCCACCCCGGTGCCCCACGCCGAGATCCTCGAATTCGTCAAACCGGAACTGGCCAAGGAAGGCGTCGACCTGGACATCAAGGTCTTCACCGACTTCATCCAGCCCAACCTGCAGCTCGCGCAGAAGAACCTCGACGCCAACTACTACCAGTACCGCCCCTTCCTCGATGACTTCAACAAGACCCGCCACACCGACCTGGTGCCGGTGGTGGGCATCCACATCGAACCCTTCGGCGCCTACTCCACCAAGTACAAGTCCCTCGCCGAGCTGCCTGACGGCGCCAGCGTGGCCATCCCCAACGACCCGGTGAACACCGGTCGCGCCCTGGTGCTGCTGGCCGAGAGCGGCCTGATCAAGCTCAAGGACCCGACCAACCCGCAGTCCACCGAGCGCGACATCACCGACAACCCCAAGCACCTGAAGATCCGTGAACTCGAAGGCGCCCTGCTGGCCCGCGCAGTGAAGCAGGTGGACCTGGCGTTCATCTTCGCCAACTACGCGCTGGAAGCCGGCATCGACACCAAGAGCGCGCTGATCGTGGAAAAAGGCAAGGACCTCTATGCCGAGTTCCTCGTCGCCCGTCCGGACAACATCCAGGACCCGGGCATCCAGAAGCTGGCCAAGGTGCTGAATTCGCCGGAAGTCCGGCAGTTCATCCTCACCCGCTACAAGGGCGAGATCGCGCCGGCGTTCTGATGCGAGATCGGGCGGGGGCGTTTCACCCTCTCCCCCACCCTCTCCCGCAAGCGGGAGAGGGTGCTGTCCGAGTCGCCTGCGAACGCTGCTATCACCGGTAACTTCAAGCGCGCCGCCAGCAACGGCTGATGGCGCGCTGGCAACACGCCCCGAACGGCCCCCCCTCCCTTCAGGGAGAGGGTTGGGGAGAGGGATTCTCCCGAACAGCGATAACCACAGGAAACCGCATGACCAACGAATCCGCACCCAAGGACCTTCGTGACCAGGCGCCCCGGCTACTCCCGGCGCGCCGCATCGACAACGACGCCCAGGCCATCGAAGCCGCCCACGAAGTGGCACGCCTGGCAAAACCCGGCGCCGCCGCCCGCGACCGCGAGCGCGCCTTGCCCTGGCGCGAGCTGGAGCACTTCACCGCCCTCGGCCTGGGCGGCATCAGCATTCCCCGCGCCTACGGCGGCGCGCAGGTCTCCTACGCCACCTTGGCCGAAGTCTTCCGCGTGATCTGCACCGCCGACCCGGCTCTGGGACAGATTCCGCAGAACCAGTTCGGCCTGCTCAAGGTGATCGACAACGTCGCCAGCGACGCGCAGAAGCGCGTGCTGTTCGGCGGCGTACTCAACGGTCGGCGAATCGGCAATGCCGGCCCCGAACGCAACACCCGCAACACCCTCGAGCTCAAGGCGCGGCTGGTTCGCGACGGCGAACACTTCCGCGTCAGCGGCGAGAAGTTCTATTCCACCGGCGCGCTGTTCGCCCACTGGGTCGCGGTGAAGGCCGTCGATGAAGAAGGCCGCGCGGTGATGGGCTTTGTCGAGCGCGGCGCGGAAGGCCTGCGCATCGTCGACGATTGGTCCGGCTTCGGCCAGCGCACCACCGCCAGCGGCACCGTACGGCTGGACAACGTCCCCGTCGCGGCTTCGCTGGTGATCCACAACGGCCGCCTTGCCGACATCCCGAACATCCAGGGCGCCGTTTCGCAACTGATCCAGGCCGCCATCGATGCAGGCATTGCCGCCAACGCCCTGGAAGACGCCATCGACTTCATCCGCACGCGCACCCGCCCCTTCATCGACGCGAACGTCGAGCAGGCCAGCGAAGAGCCCTTCACCATCGCCGAGATCGGCCGCCTGCAGGTCGAACTGCACGCTGCCGAAGCGCTGCTGGAGCGCGCCGGCCATGTGCTCGACGAAGTCAGCGCGCGGCCCATCGACGACGAGTCCGCCGCCCGCGCCTCCATCGCCGTGGCCGAGGCCAAGGTGCTGACCACCGAGATCAGCCTGGCCGCCAGCGAAAAGCTCTTCGAGCTGGCCGGCAGCCGCGCCACCCTCGCCGAGTTCAACCTCGACCGCCACTGGCGCAACGCCCGTGTGCACACCCTGCATGACCCGGTGCGCTGGAAAGTCCAGGCGGTCGGTGCCTACCACCTCAACGGCGCCCGCCCGGCGCGTCATTCCTGGATCTGAGGAGCGCCGATGAACAGCCTCGTACACTCTCCCCTGCAGAGCAGTCCCATCCACATCATCCGCAGCGACGACGAAGCCCTGGAAGTCGCCCGCGCCCTGGCCGCCGACTTCCGCGAAGGCGCCATCGCCCGCGACCGCGAACGGCGCCTGCCGTGGGACGAGCTGGAACGCTTCAGCCGCTCCGGCCTGTGGGGCATCACCGTGCCGCGCGAGCATGGCGGCGCTGGGGTTTCCCGCGTCACGGTGGCGCGCGTGATCGCGATCATCTCCGCCGCTGACGGCTCGCTGGGGCAGATTCCGCAGAACCATTTCTACGCGGTCGAACTGCTGCGGGTGAACGGCAGCGAAGAGCAGAAGGCCCGCCTGTTCGCCGAGGTCCTGGCCGGTGTGCGCTTCGGCAACGCGCTGGCGGAAATCGGCACGCGCACCGCCCACGACCGCACCACCCGACTGAAGCGCGAGGACGGCCGACTGCGCATTTACGGCCGCAAGTTCTACTGCACCGGCGCGCTCTATGCGCAACGCATTCCGACCCTGGTGATCGACGACGAGGGCGTCCAGCAGTTCGCCTTCATCGCACGCGACGCCAAGGGCGTGGAAGTGATCGACGACTGGTCCGGCTTCGGCCAGCGCACCACCGGCAGCGGCAGCGTGGTATTCGATGGAGCGCCCGTGAGCGCGGACGACATCGTGCCGTTCCAGAGCGCCTTCGAGCGCCCGACCACGGTCGGCCCGTTCGCGCAGATTCTCCACGCTGCCATCGACGTCGGCATCGCCCGCGGTGCCTATGAGGATGCGCTGGTGTTCCTGCGCGAGAAGGCGCGGCCGTGGATCGACGCCGGTGTCGATAAGGCCAGCGACGATCCCCTGGCGATCAACGAAGTGGGCCGCCTGGCGATCCGCCTGCACGCCGCCGAGGCGCTGCTGGATCGCTCCGGCCGCGTGCTCGATGCCGCCACCGCCGAGCCGACGGCCGAGAGCGTCGCCGCCGCGTCCATCGCCGTAGCCGAGGCGCGGGCGATCACCACCGAGGTCTCGCTGCTGGCGGGCTCCAAGCTGATCGAGCTGGGCGGCAGCCGCGCCAGCCTCGCCGAACTGGGCCAGGACCGTCACTGGCGCAACGCCCGCGTGCACACCCTGCACGACCCGGCGCGCTGGAAGTACTTCGCGGTGGGCAACTACTACCTCAACGGCCAGCTGCCGCCACGCCGGGGGACCCTATGAGCCAGAAGCAGATTCTCCTCAACGCCTTCAGCATGAATTGCGTCGGCCACATCAACCACGGCCTGTGGACCCATCCGCGCGACCGTTCCAGCGACTTCAACAAGCTCAGCCACTGGACCGACCTCGCGCGCCTGCTGGAGAAGGGCCTGTTCGACGGCTTGTTCCTCGCCGACATCCTCGGCGTCTACGACGTCTACCAGAACGGCATCGAGCTCACCGCGAAAGAGGCCATCCAACTGCCGGTGAACGATCCGCTGATGCTGGTCTCGGCCATGGCCGGTGCGACGCGGCACCTGGGCTTCGGCGTCACCGCCAACCTGACCTACGAGGCGCCCTACCCGTTCGCCCGCAGGCTCTCCACGCTGGATCACCTGAGCGATGGCCGGGTCGGCTGGAACATCGTCACCGGCTACCTGGAAAGCACCGCCCGCGCCATGGGCCAGGAGCGGCAGATCGACCACGACCGCCGCTACGACCGCGCCGACGAGTACCTGGAGGTGCTCTACAAGCTCTGGGAAGGCAGCTGGGAAGACGACGCCGTAGTCGCCGACCGCCAGCGTCGCGTCTACGCGCAGCCGGGCAAGGTGCACAAGGTCCGTCACCACGGCGAGTTCTTCGATGTCGAGGGTTACCACCTCAGCCAACCTTCGCCGCAGCGCACGCCGCTGCTGTTCCAGGCCGGCGCGTCGAATCGCGGGCTGGCCTTCGCCGCGCGCCACGCCGAGTGCGTGTTCGTCTCGGCGCAGACCCGCGAAGCCACCCGCGTGCTGGTGAACCGCATCCGCCAGGCCGCGATCGATGCCGGCCGCCGGGCGGACGACATCAAGGTGTTCATGGGGATCAACGTGATCGTCGCACCGACCGAGGCCGAGGCCCGCGACAAACTCGCCGAGTACCGCCGCTTCGCCAGCGCCGAGGCCGGGCTTGCGCACTTCGCCAGCACCACCGGCATCGACTTCTCGCGCTATGCACTGGACGAGCCGATCCGCTACGAAAAGACCAACGCCATCGAATCCGCCACCAAGGCCCTGACCGTGGCCCGCACCGACGCCACCGTGCGCCAGTTGCTGGAGCAGCTCGCTCTCGGCGGACGCTACACCACGCTGGTGGGCAACCCGGTGCAGGTGGCCGATGAACTGCTGGGCTGGATCAACGAGGCGGGCCTCGACGGCTTCAACCTCACCCGCACTGTGGAGCCGGAAAGCTACGCCGACTTCATCGAACTCGTGGTGCCCGAACTGCAGAACCGTGGGGCGTACAAAACCACGTACGCGGACGGCACCCTGCGGGAAAAACTCTTCGGCGCCGGCCGCGCCCGACTGCCCGCGCGGCATGTCGGCGCCAGCTACCGCGCACAATCCGCCACTGGAGCGACTCCGGCCCTCTCCCTGTAAAAAAATCAAAAGGACTCGTTGCCATGCATGCACGCTTCAAGCTTTCCCTCGGCCTTTCGCTGAGTCTCCTCGCCGCCGGCCTGGCCCAGGCCGCCGACACCCTGCGCCTGGGCACCACCGCCGCCTTCGCCCCGCCGCTGGAAGTGGCGGTGAAGGAAGCCGCCCAACAGGGCCTGAAGGTCGAACTGGTGGAGTTCACCGACTGGAACGCGCCGAACATCACCCTCGACCACGGCGACATCGACGCCAACTATTTCCAGCACACACCCTTCCTGGAGAACGCCAACCGTGAGGGCGGCCTGCACCTGAAGGCCTTCGCGCCGGGGATCATCAACAACGTCGGCCTGTACTCGACCAAATACAAGGCCATCGCCGACCTGCCAGAAGGCGCCAAGGTCGCCATCGCCAACGACCCGATCAATGGCGGCCGCGGCCTGCAGCTGCTGCAGAAGGCCGGGCTGCTCAAGCTCAAGGATGGAGTGGGCTACAAGGCGACGCTGGACGACATCGTGGCCAACCCGAAGCACATCCAGATCATCGAGCTGGAAGCCGTGCAGCTGGTGCGCGCACTGGATGATGTCGACCTCGCCCAGGGCTACCCGCACTACATCCGCCTGGCCGGGACCATCGACCCGAACAGCGCGCTGCTGTTCGACGGCATCGAGAACAAGGAATACGTCATCCAGTTCGTCACCCGTGACGACTTCAAGGACCCGGACGGCCGGCTGAAGAAGTTCGTCGATCTCTACCAACACTCGCCACAGGTCCGCGCCGCCCTGGACAAGGCCCACGGTTCGCTCTACCAGCCGGGCTGGAATTGACCTTGTAGGAGCGGACTCCGTCCGGGACAGGTTCGCCTCGCGCCGTATGCCATCGCGGACGAAGTCCGCTCCTACGCCAGCTCTCGCTCCCAAACTCAGAACAGGCCCCCACCATGGTCAGCTTCAACCGCAATCTCGAACTCGCCACCCAGCACATTGCCCTGCGCGGCCTGGGCAAGACCTACGCCGGCCACCATGGCCCGGTGCAGGCACTGAGCGACATCGAACTCTCCGTCCGCCGTGGCGAAGTGTTCGGCATCATCGGCCGCAGCGGCGCCGGCAAGAGCTCGCTGATCCGCACCCTCAACCGCCTGGAGCAACCCAGCGTCGGCCAGGTACTGATCGACGGCGAGGACATCGGCGCCTTCGACGCCCAGCAACTGGTCGGCCTGCGCCGACGCGTCGGCATGATCTTCCAGCACTTCAACCTGATGTCGGCCAAGACGGTCGCACAGAACATCGCCCTGCCCCTGCGCGTGGCCGGCATGCCCAAGGCGCGCATTGCCGAGCGGGTGGACGAGCTGCTGCAGCTCGTTGGGTTGGAAGACAAGCGCCACGCCTACCCGGCGCAACTCTCCGGCGGGCAGAAGCAGCGCGTCGGCATTGCCCGCGCGCTGGTGCATCAGCCGGAAATCCTGCTCTGCGACGAAGCCACCTCGGCGCTGGACCCGGAGAGCACCCAGGCCATCCTCGCGCTACTGCGCGACATCAACCGCCGCCTGGGCCTGACCGTCGTGCTGATCACCCACGAGATGGCGGTGATCCGTGAGATCTGTGATCGCGTGGTGGTGCTCGAACGCGGGCGCATCGTCGAGCAGGGCGACGTCTGGGAAGTCTTCGGCAACCCGCAGCACGAAGTCAGCCGCACCCTGCTCGGCTCGCTGCAGCAGCACCTGCCGCCGGACCTGCTGGCCCGACTGGAACATCCCTCGGACAACGAAGTCATCCTCGACCTGCACTACACCGGCGTACGCGAACAGGAGCCGGACCTGCTGGCCATCGCCCAGGCCCTGGGCAGCCGCGTCAGCCTGCTGCATGGGGGTATCGAACGCATCCAGGGCCGCGCCCTCGGCCGGCTTTTGCTGAGCGTTGCCGCGCCCGCCGCCAGCGCCCCGCAACTGCTCGAACGTGCCCGCGACATCGCCGACCGCCTGGAGGTGCTCACCCATGCCTGATCGCCTGCTGCAAGGCCTGCTCGATACCCTGCTGATGATCGGCGCATCCTCGGCCATCGTCCTGCTGGTGGGCATTCCGCTGGCCCTGGTGCTAGTCACCACCGGCCCCGGTGGAATCTTCCAGGCGCGCCTGGTCAACCAGGGCCTGGGCAGCGTGGTCAACGTGCTGCGCTCGATTCCGTTCCTGATCCTGATGGTCGCGCTGATTCCCTTCACCCGCCTGATCGTCGGCACCAGCTACGGCGTGTGGGCCGCGGTAGTGCCGCTGACCATCGCCGCCACGCCGTTTTTCGCGCGCATCGCGGAAGTCAGCCTGCGCGAGGTCGACCACGGCCTGATCGAGGCCGCGCAGGCGATGGGCTGCCGGCCCCGGCACATCATCTGGAACGTGCTGCTGCCCGAGGCGCGACCGGGCATAGTCGCCGGCTTCACCATCACCCTGGTGACCATGATCAACTCCTCGGCCATGGCCGGCGCCATCGGTGCCGGCGGCCTCGGCGACCTCGCCTATCGCTATGGCCACCAGCGCTTCGATACCCAGGTGATGCTCACCGTGATCATCCTGCTGGTGGCGCTGGTGACCCTGATCCAGTTCGGCGGCGACCGCCTGGCGCGCTGGCTCAACAAGCGCCTGTGACGTTCGTCGGCTGAAGCCGCCACGACCCTGCTCCCACGCGGGTTGCGTCTAACCTGACAACACACCCGCCCCTCCGTGCCCCGGCACAGCTCGTGGATGCGTGGCGTCCCTGTGCTCACTGCGGAGGCGTTCGTCATGGCCAACCCCCTTTCCACCCTGGGTATCGTGCATACCGCCATCAGCCTGGTGCCGCTGGTCGCCGGGTTGTGGGCGTTCTACCAGGCGGGGCGCATCGACCCGCGCAGCCCGGTCGGGCGCTGGTATGTGTACGGGATGATCCTTGGCGTGCTTACCGCATTCGGACTCTCCAGCACGGGAGGCTTCAATGCGGGCCACGCCATCGGCATCCTCTGCCTGGTCGCCCTCGCGGTGGGCAGCTATGCGCAAAGGATCAGCGCGCTGGGCGGCCTGGGCGAATACCTGGAAACCGCAGCCATGAGCTTCAGCTTCTTCCTGATGATGATCCCCACGCTCAACGAATCCCTGTCGCGCCTGCCGCCGTCCAACCCCATCGGCCAGGGCCCCGATTCACCGCCGGTGCAGACGGCGGTGATGGTCGCGCTGCTGGTGCTGGTGGTCGGTGTGCTCTACCAGTTCTACCGCATCCACCGCCGCCGCATGCCTCCGGCGCGCCCGGCGCATTGAGAGACTATGCTGGCGGCGTCCCTTCACGGAGCGCCGCCATGACCGTCCGCCGCATCGTCGCCAATCTCGCCACCGGCAAGCCTGCCGACGTCGCGCGCTTCTACCGCGAGCTGTTCGACCTGGACGTGGTGATGGACCACGGCTGGCTGATCACCCTCGCTAGCGGCGACAGCGCGTTGGCGCAAGTGAGCCTGGCCAGCGAAGGCGGCTCGGGAGCTCCGGTGCCGGACCTGTCCATTGAGGTGGACAATCTCGATGAGGTGCACCGGCGCGCTCTCGCAGGCGGCCACGAGATCATCTATGCGCTGACGATCGAACCCTGGGGCGTTCGGCGCTTCTTCCTGCTCGACCCGCTGGGCACAGTGGTGAACGTGCTCGAGCATCGCCAGGGATAAGCCGTCCGTCGCCGCCAGTGCCGCCGCACGCTCTTTCCCGGCAAACCTTCCGGAGCGGCCTAAACTGCATCTGGGCGCCGCCGACCACCGCCGCCCAGCGCCGGATGGAATCGGCTCCCGCCAGCAAGGCAGAAGCCCGGGAACGCACCATGCAGCCCGACGCCCGAGACAGCCCCTGCCTTGAGCCCCGCCCTGCCAGAGTCCGGCATCGGCCAGGCTCCAGGTGCTTTCGCCTTACCCAGGAACAGCCCGGGAGACCCGCATGAGTATTCGCAATTCCAAGGAGCCCGCCGAAGGCGCAGGCCAGCCCAAGCCGCAGCGCCCCTTCGCGCACCCACAGGACCACTTGTCGCAACTCTACGACCTGCCGCCCGGCCAACTGCCGGATGCGCTGGGTGCCGCGCCGAGCCAGGCATCCGCTTATTCGGCCGGCGCTACGGACTACGTCCTGAAACAGCAGCAGAGCGCGCAGCATACCCTGGACCAGCTCGATGAACTGGATGAAGCCCTGCAGCGTGAGGCGAGCCGGCCAACCGCCAATGGCATCGGCACGCCGGATATCTCGTCCGACCCTCCGCTCAGCCAGGCCGATCAGTTGCTGCAGGCGGTTGTCTCGCCAGACGCCAGCGATACCGAGAATGTCCTGCAGGACGTACAAAGCACACTGGATTCCCTCGCCGGCATGGCCCAGGGCCTGTCGCAGCAGCGCCTGGACTCCATCAAGGAGCGCGAGGCGCTGGACGCGCGCCAGGAACAGGCCGATGAACGCGAGCGCCTGCTCAACGAGCGCGAGGAAGCCTTGCGCCAGTGGGAGCAGCGCTTACATCAGGAGAAGGCTGCGCTGGCCCGGCTCGGCGAGCAACAGGCCGCCACCCTCGCCGAGCGCAGCGCCACCCTGCAAGCGCTGGCGGAGACCGTCGACAGCCGCGACCGCGCCACCAGCAAGCGCTGCGAGGTGTTGCAGTCGGAGCAGGAACAGCTGGAGCGCAAGCTGGCGCAGATGCGCATTCGCCATGCCGACCTGGACGGCCGCGAGACGTTGCTGCAGCAAAAGGACAACGAGCTGACCGAACGCTTCAAGCAACTGGTGGATGCCAAGGAACGCTTCGGCGCCATCGTTCGCAGCTTCAACGAAACGGTACGCTTCAACACCGCGCTGAGCGCTATCAACCGCACCGTGGGCGGGCGTTCGGACGGTCACTGACGCACCCGCCATGTGCCGGGGCCCGATGGCCCCGGCATCGGTACCTCAGCGATTGAGGAAGCCCAGCAGGTCCTCGTTCACCTGGTCGGCCAGGGTGGTGCACATGCCGTGCGGGCCGCCCTTGTAGACCTTCAGCTCACCCTTCTGCACCAGTTCCACCGAACGCTGGCCAGCGGCGCCGATGGGAACGATCTGGTCGTCGTCGCCGTGGAGGATCAGCGCCGGCACGTCGATCTTCTTCAAGTCCTCGGTGTAGTCCACCTCGGAGAACTCATGGATGCACAGGTATTGGCCCAGGTGCCCGCCGGTCATGCCCTGCAGCCAGAAGTTGTCGATCACCCCCTGGGACTGCTTCGCGCCCGGCCGGTTGTAGCCGTAGAACGGCACTGCCAGGTCCTTGAAGAACTGCGAACGGTCCTCCTTCACGCCCTTGCGGATGCCGTCGAACACATCGATCGGCAAACCACCGGGGTTGGCCGCAGTCTTGAGCATGAGCGGCGGTACCGCACCGATCAACACCGCACCGGAAAGGCGCTTGGTGCCATGGCGGCCAATGTAGCGCGTCACCTCGCCACCACCGGTCGAGTGTCCGACCAGGGTCGCGCCCTTGAGGTCCAGCGCCTCGATCACCGCCGCCAGGTCGTCGGCGTAGGTGTCCATGTCATTGCCGTTGGCCGGCTGGCCCGAGCGGCCATGGCCGCGCCGGTCATGGGCGATGACCCGGTAGCCCTTCTGCACCAGGAAGAGCATCTGCGCATCCCAGGCGTCGGCATTGAGCGGCCAGCCGTGGGAGAACACCACCGGCTGCCCGCTGCCCCAATCCTTGTAGAAGATCTCAGTGCCATCTTTCGCTTTGACGAAGCTCATTTAGGTCGTTTCCTTCAGGGAGTGGTTGAAAAAGAAACGCCGCGACCTCAGCGATAGCGGACCGCTCTACGGCGGCCTTGAGCATAGCCAGCGCGGTGACGCCGGCAGCCGCTCCCGGCAGCTTTCCGACGAGCGACGGCTCAGTCGATGCCCGCCGCGAACAAACCGCCGAGCCAGTCGGAGAACACCCGCAGGCGCCGCGACATCTGCCGGCGCACCGGGTGCAGCACGCTGACCGGCAGCGGCGGCGGCTGCCAGGCGCGCAGCACCTCCACCAGTTCGCCGCTGGCCAGGCCCTCGCGCAGGTGGTAGCGCGGCGCCTGGATCAGGCCGAAGCCGGCGCGACAGGCGGCGATGTAGGCGTCGGCGTGGTTCACCGACAGGCGGCTGGGCAGCCGCTGCGTCCGTAGCTGGCCGTCGAAGCGGAACTCCAGGTCGAAGATGCGCCCGCTGGAGGCCGACTGGTAATTGACCGCGAAATGTCCTTCCAGGTGATCCGGATGCTCGGGCAATCCGAACTCCCGCACATAGGCGCGGCTCACGCAGGTCAGTTGCTCCAGCTCGGCGATGCGCCGACCGACCAGGCTGGAATCCGGCAGTTCGCCGGCGCGCAGCACGCAGTCCACGCCCTCGCGCACCAGGTCCACCTGGCGGTCATTCAGGCTCAGTTCCAGCTCGATCTGCGGGTAGCGCCGGCAGAACTCCGGCAGCGCCGGGATCACCACCAGCCGCCCCAGCGAGCTGGGCAGGTCGATGCGCAGCTTGCCGCGCGGGTTGTCGGGCGAGTCGGAGAAGCAGTTCTCCGCCTCCTCCAGGTCCTCCAGCAGGCGCACGCAGCGCTCGTAGTAGGCCTGGCCGTCAGCCGTGACGCTGACCTGCCGCGTGGTGCGACGCAGCAGTTGCACCCCCAGGTGCGTCTCCAGTTGCTGGATCAGCTGGGTCACGCTGGCGCGCGGCATCTGCAGGCTGTCCGCCGCCTTGCCGAAGGCCTTGAGTTCGACGATGCGGGTGTAGACCTGCATGGCCTGCAAGCGGTCCATGGCGCGCTCCGATTATTCATCCAGGCCGAATAGTTAAACCGCAATCTGCCAGTTTATCCATGCCTGACAAACAACAAGAATGGTCCTGCCCCTTTCCTCACCCCGGAGAATCCCGCATGAAGACCCGTCGCCTGGGCTCGCAAGGCCCCGTCGTCTCCGCCATCGGCCTCGGCTGCATGGGCATGTCCGACTTCTACACCACCGGCAGCGATGAAGCCGAATCCATCGCCACCCTGCACCGCGCGCTGGAGCTGGGCGTCACCCTGCTCGACACCGCCGACATCGATGGCCCGCATACCAACGAGGAGCTGCTCGGCCGCGCCCTGAAGGGCAAGCGCGAGCAGGTCTTCCTCGCCACCAAGTTCGGCATCGTGCGCACTCCGGACCAGCCGCAGGTGCGCGGGGCCAACGGCAGCCCGGCGTACATCCGCCAGTCCGTGGAAGGCAGCCTGAAGCGCCTGGGCACCGATCACATCGACCTCTACTACCAGCACCGTGTCGATCCCAAGGTGCCCATCGAGGAAACCGTCGGCGCCCTGGCCGAGCTGGTGAAGGCCGGCAAGGTACGCTATCTCGGCCTGAGCGAAGCCTCGGCCGAAACCCTGGAGCGCGCGCACAAGGTCCACCCGATCACCGCACTCCAGAGCGAGTACTCGCTGTGGACCCGCGCCCCGGAAGAGAATGGCGTGCTGGCCGCGTGCGAACGCCTGGGTGTCGGCTTCGTACCCTACAGTCCGCTGGGCCGTGGCTTCCTCACCGGCGCGCTGAAGAGCCCGGATGATTTTGCCGAGGACGATTACCGCCGCTCCAGCCCGCGATTCACCGGGGAAAACTTTGCGAAGAACCTGCGTCTGGTGGACAAGGTCGCCGAGCTGGCCGCCGCCCGCGCAGTGAAGCCCTCGCAACTGGCGCTGGCCTGGGTGCTGGCCCAGGGCGAGCACCTGGTGCCGATCCCTGGCACCAAGCAGCGCAAGTACCTGGAAGAGAACGTTGCCGCCGTGGACCTCGCGTTGACCCAGGCTGAGCTGCTGGAACTGGACGCGATCTTCCCGGCCGGGGCGGCTGCGGGTGGGCGCTACAGCGAACAGGTAATGGCGCTGATCCAGTAAAAGCTCTGCATCGGGGCTCCGGTGGACGCTCGCAGCGGTTATGCTGACAGGGTCTACCGGAGGCTCCATGCGATTCGTTCCCGCCGCCCTGCTCGTACTTTCCTTCCTTCCCCTCGCCGCCCACGCGGATGAGGAATGCCAGGTAACGGCCGTGTTCAGCGGCGACCAGCTGACCTGCCAGCGCGCAGACGGCGGCGATACGACGATCCACCTGCGCGGCGTCACCGCACCGGCACTGGAACAACCCTTCGGCCAGCGCTCCCGTGCGGCCCTGGTGCAACTCGCGCTGGGCAAGAGCGCCACCCTCAAGCACGCCGAGCAGCTCCCTGACGGCAGCCTGCGCGCGGCGGTCTGGGTCACCCCGGCGGAATGCCCGAACTGTGGTCACACGCTGGATATCGGTCGGGCACAGCTGAGCATCGGTCTTGCGCGTTGGCGGCAGAGCGATACGCAGACGCCCGAGGAAGTCGGCCAGTACCAGTTCGAGGAGCACGAGGCCAAGGCGCGCCGCACCAATCTCTGGCGCAAGCCCTGACGCGGGACTCCGTCAGTTGCCGACGTATTGCTGCAGGATGCGCCGGTCCTCGCCCGCATCCACCAGCGCCTTCAGCGTCTGCGCGTAGCGACGGACGAAGTCCTGGTCCTGGGTGCGCTTGCTGAAAGCGACTTCCGCCGACTCCGCTGACACCACCACGCCGGTAGGCTCGATGCGTCCGGCCAGGCCCAGTTGCTGCAGTTCGTACCGGCCACTGTGCTCGTCGGCGATGATGCCGTCGATGCGGCCCTTGTCGACCATCTGCCAGAGGTTGCCGCGGCTGGGGTTGAAGAACACCCGGGCGGCATAATCGGGGTCGGCCATCAGTTGGCGGTAGGGTTCGCCGTAGGACACGTCGATCTGCGCGCCGAGGCGGAAGTCACTGCCCGGCAGGTCGGAAAGCTGCTGCAGGCTGCCCAGCTGAGGCCAGCCGCGACGAACGAAGAGGATATTGCGCGAGGGCGGCAACACGGTGCCGGAGAACCAGGCGTAGGCTTCGCGCTCGGGCTTGCGGAAGGCACCGGGCAGCACGTCGAGACGACCGAGTTCGAGCTCCTTCAGCGCCCGCGCCCAGGGCAGCTTGACCATCCGCACCTCGCAACCCAGGCGCTCCAGCACTTCACGGTTCAAATCGACGTACAGGCCACCGACGCTACCGTCGGGCAGCTGCATACTGAAGGGTGGGTCGTCATCCCAGCGCAGGGTCTTTTCGCAGGCGGCCAGCGGCACGCTGGCCAGCACCAGGCCCAGCAGTGCCAGGCGCTTGAGAGGTGCACGGGAAAACAATGGCAGGCGATGGGCTTGCGAGGGCAAGATCACGACTCACGACAGGAGAAGACGGATGCCGTGAGTGTAGTGAACCCGGTGCTCGCGTGACCAGCGGTAATCCGGTTCGCACGTGGGTTCCGTTTCGCTCATTGCCAGCCATAGCGCCGGGCAAACCAGCCCTTCACCGTCTGGGTCAGCGCCATGTAACCCAGCAGGATTGCCACCAGCCACGGCCAGTAGCCCAGCGGCAGTGCCTGCATGCGGAAGGAATGCGCCAGCGGCCCCATGGGCAGGAAGATCGCCACCGCGACGATCGCCAGGGTCATGCCCAGCAAAGGCCAGGCGGCGCGGCTCTGCAGGAACGGAATGCGCCGGGTGCGGATCATGTGCACCACCAGCAGTTGCGAGATCAGCCCCTCGACGAACCAGCCGGACTGGAACAGCGTCTGCTGCGCCGGCGAATTTGCGCCGAACACATGCCAGAGCACGAGGAAGGTGGCAATGTCGAAGATCGAGCTGATCGGCCCGAAGAACACCATGAAGCGCCCCAGCCCGTCCGGGTTCCACTGCTGCGGCTGGCGCAGCAGCTCGTCGTCGACGTGGTCGAAGGGAATGGCGATCTGCGACAGGTCGTAGAGCAGGTTCTGCACCAGCAGTTGCAGCGGCAGCATCGGCAGGAAGGGAATGAAGGCGCTGGCCACCAGCACGCTGAACACGTTGCCGAAGTTGGAGCTGGCCGTCATGCGGATGTACTTGAGCATGTTGGCGAAGGTGCGGCGCCCTTCGATCACGCCCTCCTCCAGCACCATCAGGCTCTTTTCCAGGAGGATCAGGTCGGCGGCTTCCTTGGCGATGTCCACCGCCGAATCCACCGAGATGCCGATGTCCGCGGTGCGCAGCGCCGGGGCGTCGTTGATGCCGTCGCCAAGGAAGCCGACCACGTGGCCGCGCTGGCGCAGCGCGCGCACCAGTCGCTCCTTGTGGCTGGGAGTGAGTTTGGCGAACAGCGTGGTGCGCTCGGCCAGTTCGCCCAGCGCCACATCATCCAGTTCGTCCAGCTGCGGTCCGAGGAGCACGCCTTCGACCACCAGCCCGACATCGCGGCAGACCTTCAGGCTAACGAGGTCGTTGTCCCCGGTCAGCACCTTCACGGCCACGCCGTTCTCCGCCAGTGCACGCAGTGCCGGGGCGGTGGTTTCCTTGGGTGGGTCGAGGAAGGCGATGTAGCCGGCCAGGCACAGACCACTCTCGTCCGCCACGCCATAGGTATCGCGGGTGGGCGGCAGCTCGCGGGTGGCCACGGCGACTACCCGCAGGCCTTCCTGGTTGAGCCCGTCGGCGACCGCGCGGATGTTCTCCAGGCGCGCCCCGCTGAGCGGCTCGACGCCTTCGACGGTTTCCACCGTGGTGCAGACGGCCAGTACCTCTTCCAACGCGCCCTTGCAGATCAGCAGGTGGTTGTCCTCGCGCTCGCTGACCACCACCGACATGCGCCGGCGGGCGAAGTCGAAGGGAATCTCGTCGAGCTTGCGGAAGCGGCTGTCCACCTTCAGCGCATGGCGCAGTTCGACGTGTTCTAGCACGGCGACATCCAGCAGGTTCTTCAGCCCGGTCTGGTAGTGGCTGTTGAGGAAGGCCAGCTGCAGCACGCGGTCCTGCACCTGGCCGAAGGCGTCGGTGTGGCGTTCGAGGACGATGCGGTCCTGGGTCAGGGTGCCGGTCTTGTCGGTGCAGAGGATGTCCATGGCGCCGAAGTTCTGGATGGCATCCAGGCGCTTGACGATCACCTTGCGCCGGCTGAGTACCACCGCCCCCTTGGCCAGGGTCGAGGTGACGATCATCGGGAGCATTTCCGGGGTCAGGCCCACGGCGATGGACAGCGCGAACAGCGCGGCCTGCAGCCAGTCGCCCTTGGTGAAACCGTTGATCAGCAGGACCACCGGCGCCATCACCAGCATGAAGCGAATCAGCAGCCAGCTGACACGGTTGACGCCGGTCTGGAAGGCCGTTGGCGTCGGGTCGCTGGCAATGACCTTCTCGGCGAGGGAGCCGAAATAGGTGCGCGTACCGGTGCCGATCACCACCGCCAGGGCGGAGCCGCTGACCACGGTGGTGCCCATGAAGCACAGGCTGTCGCGCTCCAGCGGGTTGCCCTGGCGGGCGTCGCGCAGCTGGGCGAACTTCTCCACCGGCAGGGACTCGCCGGTGAGCGCGGCCTGGCCGACGAACAGGTCCTTGGCGCTGAGCAGGCGTACGTCCGCCGGGACCATGTCACCCGCCGACAGCCACAGCACGTCGCCTGGCACCAGCTCGCGGATCGGCACTTCCACCCGCAGCGCAGGGCCTTCGCCTTCGGCACTGCGGAACACCGTGGCGGTGTTGCTCACCATCGCCTTGAGCTTCTCGGCGGCGCGGTTGGAGCGTTTCTCCTGGATGAAGCGCAGCAGCGTGGAAATGCCCACCATGCTGCCGATCACTACCGCAGCCTCGACATCCTCGGTGAACCAGGAAATGCTCGCCAGCACGGTAAGCAGCAGGTTGAAGGGGTTGCAGTAGCAATACCACAGGTGCATCCAGGCACCGATGGGACGGTCCTGGTCCACTTCGTTGAAACCATCGCGCTGGCGGCGCTCGTCCGACTCCACCTCGTTGAGCCCTTCGCGCCGACTCTGCAGGCGGTCGAGCACCGTGGCCGGTTCCAGCGCGGACCACTCCAGCAGGGCTGCCGTCAACGCATGAGGCGGTTGTCTTCCGGCCGCGGAGCCACGCAACAGGTCGCGCGCCGCCAGCCGTCGCAGTTGGCGGGCTGGAAAGCCCTTGTTGATGAATTCGAGCAGGTGGGTCCTGAAGAGGTCCAGGCGCATGATGACTCCCCTTGTGCGCCACATCGTCCGGCGGCGGGGGGAGTCTGTGCCGGGTACCTTAAGGGGTCATGAAGGTTGGCAGACCGTCCAAGCGGAGCGAGTCGGCAGCGAATCGCCGCTGCCGACCGCACTCAGAAGTCGCGCTTGTAGAAGATATCCAGCGAGCTGGCCAGCCCGCTGGCCGCTTCCAGGTAGACCTTCTTGCTCAGCAGGTAGCGCAGTGCGATGGTGTTGGCGGGCTCGAACACACCTACCCCGTAGCGCAGGCTGAGACGGTCGGAGAGCTGCCCGCTGGCGACCACGCTGGTGCTGTTGCCGGTGCCTTCGGTGTCCAGCTGGAAATCCTGAATGCCCAGGCGCTGGGCGACTTCGCCGGTCAGCGGCGCGCTGCCAGCAAGGCCGAGCGCCAGCGCCGCCTCGCCGAGCATGTTGCTGTCCTCACCCGTGGACATCGGCCTGCCCAGCACCAGATAGGACAGCGCCTGCTGCTGGCTCATGGCGGGCTCGGAGAACACCTCGCTGCGCGGCTGCTCGGCGTTGCCGGTCAGGCGCAGGCCGGCGACCACGTCGTCGACCTTGCGGATCGCCTCGACGTCGAGGAACGGCTGGTCGATGGGCCCGGCGAACAGCAGGCGCGCACGGCGGATGGTCAGCTTCTGGCCATAGGCGCGGTAGCGGCCGTTGTTCAGGCGCAGCTCGCCACGGGTGTCCATGTTGTCGCCGATATGCACCTGCCCGGCCAGCTCGGCGTTCAGGCCGAAGCCGCTGAAGGTCAGCTTGTCGCTGCCGACCCTGACGTCGATATCCATGTTCAGCGCCAGAGCGCTTTTCGGCTCCTGCTTCGCCCCGACTATCACGGCATCATCGGACACCTTGATCGTGGACGGCGGCAGTTGGCGGATGGTGATGGCACCGCGTGGCACCTGCACCGAGCCTGAGACGGCGAGCCGTTCACCCGCCATTTGCACCTTGAGGTCGGGCTCGACTTCGAGGTTGGCGTAGGGCTCCACCGTTACCGGCAGGCGACTGCCGCGCAGCTTCACATCGACATCCAGGCCACTGAGCCAGGCGATGCGGCCAGACAGGCTGCCGTTACCGTGTTCGCCCGCCTTCCAGTCACCGCTCAAGTCGACCTGTTCGCCGGCAATTCGCGCGATGACCTGCAACTGCTCGAAGCGGGTCGGCAGGTCGCCACCGGAGATTTCGCCATCGTTCAGGCGCAGCTCGCCGTCCACCCGTGGCGCCAGCAGCCCGCCGGAAATCTGCCCGCTGCCATTGAGGTGGCCTTTGAGGGTTTCCACCATGGGCGCGAAGGGCCGCGCCACGGAGATGTCCAGGCCGTCAAGGCTGAAGGTGCCGTTCACCGGCTTGGCTTTCGGGCGGGGGTCGAGCTGGACCTGGGCCTGCAGGCTGCCGAGCTTGTCGCCGAGGAACTGCAGATGGGTGTCGATGCGCCGGGGCGTAAGGCGGCTCTCCAGTTGCAGACGCTGGTAGGGGAAGTCGACCCACTCCTCCTGTTCCTTGATGCGCAGCGTGCCGTTGTCGGCATTGATCAGGATGGCACCGTTGGGACCGCTGGCGGGCAGGTCGAGCTGCACATCACCGTCGAGCTTGCCCTTCCAGGCGAAGTCGTCGGGTAGCCAGCGCGCCAGGCTGTCCAGCGGGAACTCGCGCAGGTGCATGCGCAGGCGCGGGTCGGGCATCAGCCGCTGGTCTTCCATGCACAGGCTGGCGGGGCCGGAAGCCCAGCAATGGGCGCCGAGGTTGATCCGCCCATCCGCCAGGCGCTCCAGGCGCGCCGGCTGTTGCAGGCGCCAGTCCTGGCCGCCGCTTTGTACATCGCCTTTTGCCAGACGCCCGCGCCAGTCCTTGCCGTTCCAGTCGCCGTCCAGGCCGAGGTCGAGCACGACCGGCTTGCCTTGCAGGTTCAGGGCAAGCTGCTGGCGCTTGAGGTCGCCGCTGCCCTCCAGCTTGAGAGCGCCGAAATCGGTGTCGCCGCTGTGCAGGCCCTGGGCAGTCAGGTTCACCCGGCCGCGCTGGGCGGCATCGAGTGAGGCGCTCAGGTCCAGCGTGCGCAAGCCCTGGTCGCCATAGGCGACGCGCTGGCCGTCGAGCTTCAGTTGCCCTTGCGGCGCCTGCAGCGTGCCGGCCACATCGAGCTGGCCATTGAGACGACCGAACAGCTGCGGCCACAGCTGGCCGAGACGATTCAAGGCGATGTCGAGACGACCGGACAGTCGCTGGTCCAGCGCGGCCTGTCCGCTGATGCGGTTGTCGCCCAGTTGCAGCGCCAGGCCATCGACCTTCCACGCCGGCCCCGCCGCCGTGGCATTCGCCTTGAAGATGGCCGGCTGGCCACGCAGGCGGCCCTGCAGGTCGAGGTTGGCGTCGAGGCTCAGCGCCTCGCCCTTGAGCGAGCCCTTGCTGCGCAGTGGCCCGCCGAGGCGGCCGGGAATCTCTTCGAGCCAGTACGCCGGGTCGAGATCGGACAGATCGAGAGCGGCATCCCAGGTCACCGCATCGGCGAATCCAACCTTCAGGTGCCCTTCGGCCCTGCCCTGCCCCGCCACCAGTTTCAGTGACGGCAGAAAGACTTCGGAGAGGTTGCCCGACACCGGGCTGGCCAGGGTGAAATCACCTGCCGGCCCCTTGAAGGCGCCGTCGAAGTTGCCCAGGTAGGCGCCATCGCTGTAGCTCACTTCAGCCTTGAAGGTGTGCACGCTCACCGGCGGTTCTTCGATCTCCGGGTACAGGCGACGCCAGGGGAAGTCGAGCCAATCGAGTTGGGCGTTGGCGGCGAAGGCGTCCTTCCAGTCCAGGCGGCCGGTCAGCGCCACGCGCTGATCCTTGGCGGCGTTCAGGTCCAGGGCGGCGATGTCCGCGCCCTCGGCGTCGACGCGACCACGCAGGGTCAGCACCACCGGGCTTTCCTCGGCTGGAAGCATGGCAGCGCCAGCGAGCTGGTAACCATCCTTGAGGTTGCCGCTGGCGTTCAGGCGCAGCTGGTTCAGCGTCAGGGTATCGGGCAGCGAGGCATCTGCCTTGAAGCCGTCGGCAGTCACCAGTGCAGTGGCCGGCAGGTTCTCGGCCAGCGGCTGCAGGTCGCCGTCCAGGTTGCCGTTGAGGTAGCCACTGCTCTGCGCCTGTAATTTGAGGTGCCCCATCAGCTCGCCCTTGGCCTGCAATTGCAAGGTCCAGGGCTTCTCGCCCGGCGCGGGCAGTCCAAGGGTACCCTCCGCCTCCAGCGGCCAGCCCTGGGTCGGCTTCAGCAGGCCCTTGAGCGATAGGCTCAAACCATCGCGCGCGAGTTTCACCGAGTCGATGTGCAGGCCTTCATGGTCCCAGTGCGCCGCCAATTCCGCGTCGCGCAGCTGTTCCTGGCCATCAAGCAGGAAGCGGCCGATACGGATATCCCCCAGCTCCAGCGACAGCGGCAGGTTCAGGTCAGGCAGTTCGATGGGGCCGGACGCCTCGCTCGGCTCGCTCGGCGGCAAGGTCAGCAGCACTTCGTTCGCCACGACCTTGTGCAGGCACAGGGTCATACGCAGCAGGCAGGCGGGTGACCAGTCGATCTGCGGCTGGTCCAGCAGCAGATGGGTGGTGCCGTCGGTCCATTCCAGGCGCTTGGCCCTGAAGCCACCGGCGAGGCGACCGTCGAACGCATCGACGCTCAGCCCTGGCACCCAGCCCAGTACGGCGCGACTGCCCAATGGTGTGCCGAGCAAGCCGGCCACGGCGATGACCAGCAGCAGGATCAGCCCGAACAGGCCGCCCAGGCTCCAGCGCAGCGCGCGCATCCAGCCCGCACGGCTCATAGTTCAGGCCCCATGGAGAAGTGCAGGCGGATGCCGCCGTCTTCGTCCAGGCCATCGGCGAGGTCCAGGCGCAGCGGGCCGACCGGGGAAATCCAGCGGATGCCGATGCCGACGCCGGTCTTGATCGAGGGGAAGTCCAGCGAGTCGAACGAGTTGCCCTGGTCAACGAAGGCCGCAACGCGCCAGCGCTCGGCGATGGGGTATTGGTATTCGACGCTGCCGGCGACCATGTAGCGGCCACCGATGCGGTCGCCGTCGGAGTTCTTCGGCGACAGCGTCTGGTAGTCGTAGCCGCGCACGCTCTGGTCACCGCCGGCGAAGAAGCGCAGCGACGGCGGGATCGCGCTGTAGTCGTTGGTGGCGATGCCACCCACCTGGATGCGACCGAGCAAACGTTGCCCTCCCCAGAAGCTGGTCACGCCCTTGGCCATGGCGTTGATATGGGCGACGTCGGCATCCGCCAGCAGCCCTTGCTTGGCGCCTTTCACCTCGAATTGCAGGCGATAGCCCTTGCCGGGATCGATCTTGTTGTCGGCCTCGAGGATCGAGTAGCCGATACCCGGCATCAGGAAGCTGCTGGTGCCGTTGTCGTCGCCCAGTTTGTATTCCTCGCGCTGCCAGTTCAGCGAGACGACCCGCTGCCAGCCGCTGTCGAGCTTGTGGTGCCACTCGCTGCCGAGGGTCAGCAGCTTGCTCTGGGTGTCCACCAGGTCTTCGTACTGGTAACCACTGGTGAAGCGCAGCTTGTCGGTGAGCGGCGGGTCCAGCGGAATCTCGTACCAGGCGCCGACGTTCTGCCGGGGAGCCGAGACCTCCGCTTCGAAGCCCAGGCTGTGGCCCTGCGGGTTGACCCAGTGGCGGGTCCAGGTCGCCCGCGCACGCGGTCCGACGTCGGTCGAGAAGCCCAGGCCCAGCCCCATGGTGCGCGGTTTGCGCGCTTCCAGATGGACGTGCACCGGAACCACTTCACCATCGGCATTGGTCGGCGCGGCATCGACCCGCACGCCATCGAAATAGCCACTGGACTGCAGGGCCTGGTTGAGGTCGGCAATCTGTTCGGAGTCGTAGTCGGTACCCTCCTTGAACGGCACCATGCGCTGCAGCAGGTCCTCGTCGAAGGGGAAATCGCCGGCGAAATCCACCTTGCCCAGCCGGTAGCGCGGCCCGCTGGCGTAAACCAGTTCGATGTCCGCCACACCGGCCTCGGGGTCGATGCGCAACTGCTGCTGGGTGAACTGCCCACGGAAAAAGCCGAAGCGCGAGGCCTGATTCTGAATCAGCCGTTTGGCATCTTCGTAGGCGCCGTGGTTGAGTTGCGCGCCAGGCTTCAGCGAGTCGCCGCCGGGCACCCGGAAGCTCTTGAGACTGGCCGCCGGCCCCTCGACCCGCACGGTGACGTTGCGCAGGTGAATGGGCTCGCCGGGCCGGACATTGATCCGCAGGGTCGGCTCCTTGTCACCCATCACCCGACCGCGGATGCGCGCCTGGTAGTAGCCCAAAGCCTGGGCGGCCTTTTGCGCCTGCTCCACGGCATTGCGCCGGAATCTTTGCAGGGCCGCCTGATCACGCTCGCCAAGGCTGCCCACATAGGCCTCGATATTGGCCTTGAGCGCAGCGTTGGCGGGGGTGATACGAACGTCGAGATGGGCTTCGGCCGCCAGGACCTTCTGCAAGCAGAAGGCCATTACCAGCAGCAGCCCAAGCAATCCTTGGACAACTCTCATGGCGCGAAATGCTAGCACGGGTTTTCCCCGCGCTGCCTTTCTTCAGGCTGTAGGAAGCGTCTGAGGATTCAAAGCGCAGCCTATCCCGCAGACACTTTTACCGCCTCACGTGCATGGACGGGGTGGAAGAGAACGTGCTCGCGGATCGGCCCGAGCGCCACCTCCCCCAGTTCCTCGTATCCGTGACGCCGGTAGAACTCCAGGTAGCGCGCGTTGCCGGTATCCAGCACCAGCCCCTGCGAGCCTCCATCCTCTGCACACCAGGCGTGCAGCGCATCGAGCAATTGCTCGCCCAGGCGCTTGCCCTGGAATTCCGGGTGCACCCCGATCAACGGCAGAATGTGATAAGGCCCTGGCGGCAGGCAGCCGATCACAGCGGCGTGGTAGTCCAGGTAGCGGCGGGTACAGCCCAGGCCAGTGGTGAGCAGCATGCGCATGCGCCAGAACCAGCTCTCTGTAACGTCCAGACGACGTTGCGGTGGGACCACCAGCGCCACGCCCACCAGGCGATCCTCGATCAGCAGGCCCATGGCCGGCAGCTCCTCGAGGAAATGCTGGTTGACCAGTTCACGGACGGTCGCCCGCACGCGCTGGTCAAATCCCGCGCGGTCGGATTCGAACAAATAGGCGAAGGTGGGTTCATGACGATAGGCGTGATAGAGCAACGAACGGACTTCACGGCCGTAATTGCTGTCGAGCAGTCGGACTTCGGCGAGGGTATCAGGCATGCGGACGCCTCTTCTTGTTGTGTGTTCCCAGGGGTTAGCGACCCAGCCAGGAAACCCTAGCAGCGCCTCGCCAGGGTCGCCAGGATCGGCCAGCATGGGCTAGCATCGTGCTTTTGCCAGGGCGCCCCAGGATGAAAATCGTCTCCTTCAATATCAACGGATTGCGCGCACGACCGCACCAGCTCCAGGCGATCATCGAGCGCCACCAGCCGGACGTGATCGGCCTGCAGGAAACCAAGGTCGCCGATGAGCAGTTCCCTCGCGAAGACATCGAAGCCCTCGGTTACCACGTGCATTACCACGGGCAGAAGGGTCACTACGGCGTCGCCCTGCTCTCCCGCCAGGAGCCGCTGGAACTGCAGCGCGGCTTCCCCAACGATGGCGAGGATTCCCAGCGCCGCTTCATCTGGGGCACCTTCAAGGACGCCAATGGCGAGCTGATCACCGTGATGAACGGCTATTTCCCGCAGGGCGAAAGCCGTGACCATCCGGTGAAATTCCCCGCCAAGCAGCGCTTCTACTCCGACCTGCAGGACCTGCTGGAAACCCGCTTCCAACCCGACCAGCAGTTGGTGGTGATGGGCGACATCAACATCTCCCCCGAAGACAGCGATATCGGTATCGGCGAAGAAAACCGCAAGCGCTGGCTGAAATCCGGCACATGCAGCTTCCTGCCGGAAGAGCGCGAATGGCTGGCGCGCCTGAAAGGCTGGGGCCTGCTGGACACTTTCCGCCTGCAGAACCCGAGCGTTGACGACCGCTTCAGCTGGTTCGATTACCGCAGCCGCGGCTTCGAGGACACGCCCAAGCGCGGCCTGCGCATCGACGTCATCCTCGCCTCCGAGGCCCTGCGCGACCGCATCGCCGATACTGGCGTGGATTACGATATTCGCGGCATGGAAAAGCCATCGGACCACGCACCGATCTGGCTGCAACTGAAGTAATCGCCCTGCACGAAAAAGCCCGGTCAATGCCGGGCTTCTTCACTTCTCGGTAACAGCTCAGGCTTCTTCCGTGCCGCTTCCGACCGTTTTGCTGATGGCGCTGTAGGTCGTGTTGAAACGCACGGTCTCGTTGAAGCCCTTTACGATGGCGCCGAAGCGCTCCTTCGCATCGAGCAGTTGCTTGAAGCGGTCGGCCAGTTCCGAGCTCTGGCGTTGCAGGCCGGCCTCGCGATCGTCGAGCTCCTGACCCCGCGCACGCAGCTGAGTCTGCTGGCGGTCGATGCTCTGCTGTTCCTGGCTCAGGACCTCGGCGCGCTTGGTGGTAGCGCGGTCACGGCTGTCGACGGTTTCCGCCAGGGCCTGCAACGCACTGCTGCGCTCCGCCAGCACGGCGGCATTATGCTCGGCGATGCGTTCGATCCCCTGTTTTTCTTCCTGCAGGCGTTGCTCCTGCTGGCTCAGGCGCTCTTCCCGCTCGGCCAGTTGACGCTCACGCTCCAGCGTCGCCAGGCGGCGCTCCTCGAGCGCCTCGCGCATCTTCACAATCTCCAGTTTCTGCTGCGACAGGCCATGGGCCATACCGGCCAGCGAGTCGAGGGTGGACTGTACGTCGTGCAGCACACCATCGGTCTCCAGGGCCGAGGACGGCCGCACGGTGACAGCGGACTCGGCGGACGCGCGGGTGCTGGCGGAATCGGTGGTGGCAGGTTGGGCTTGAGCGTTCATGGCGGAGCGTTCCTCGTGGGAAAAATGAATAGTCGGCTTGAGGTCCGGCGAAACCATTGTCGCCTCAGCCGTGGTGTACTCGCGTTCCTGCGCCTGCTCCGGCAGCCGCAGCGAATCGAGCAGGATGGCGGCCGATTCCGCGTCGGGCCTCGCCATCGGCTCGCTGGACTCGGCGCATCCGGGCTCCTTGGCGCCCAGGCCGGAACAGGCCGAAGCAAGTTCGGCGAGATCGCGCTCGAGGTTTTCGAAAGCCTCGACCGTCTGCGTATCCGCCGGCCCCCCGGCAGGCGAAACCACGCCGCCCTGGATCGATATGTAGCCGGCCGACAGGGCAGGACGGGCGATGCCCTTGGCAGACGCGGACGGGTCCGCCGGGAAGCCGGACAGGTGTTCATCGGTGGCAGAAGAAAGCAGTGCGGTTGCCTGATCGGAGGTCTGGGCCGACGAGCCCTCCTCCTGGTGTTCTTCGAACCGCTTCGTATCTGAAGTCATGAAACGTCCTACCCTGAGGGTGGTCGGCCACCGTCTCCTGCCCGCCGCTCGAAGGCATCGAACGAGGCCGGAGTCGGTGGTGATGCCGCTTCGACTACAAGGGCAATCAGGCCGACGGGAAGAGCCGATGGGATGCCCTACTCTCCCTGGTAGGAAGTGCAGGACAGGTTGCAGGAAGAATTCTTACAACCTGGAGCCATTGTGAATGTCAGTAAATTCCTGCATCGGCGAAGGAAAACCACGCAATGCCAACCGACTTCATCGGCCTCTTTCGGCAGCGCCGGCTGCGCGCAGGACGCAGCGAAGCCAGTTGAACAAGCCGGTACTCAGAGCAGCCCGATTTCCTGGCTGATACTGAACAGCTCCTCCAGGCTGGTTGCCGACAGTTTTCGCATGAGCTGCCGCTTGTGCTGGCCGATGCTCGCCCCTGACAGCGCGAGGGCCTCCGCCAACGAAGCGACCGAACGTCCATGGTGCAGACCGTGCAGGACGGCGACCAGATGAGTCGGCAAGGACAGCGCCGACTCCAGCCTCCTGTCGTCGAGGGGAAGTCGCGCATGCTCGGGAAATACCTTGCCCCCGGCGAGCACCGCATCGACCGCCCTGCCGAGCAGGGTTGGCCGGTCATCCGTCAACAGGAAGCCCGACACGCCGATGCGAATGGCTCGCTGAATATTCATGGGCGATCCCAGCCTCGAGCAGACCAGCACCGGCGTAGAGGGCTTGAGACGGCCATCGCGGCGGAGCATGGTGACCAGTTCCATACCGTGAATGTCCGGCAACTCGAGCGTCACCACCAGCAGGTCGCAGTTGCTGGCGTCCAGGCTGTTCAAGGCCTGGCGGGCATACTTGAAATGCACGTCGCACTGATGGCCGTGGTCCAGCAGAAACCGGCGGATCGTGACGAAGTCCCGCCGTGATGGTTCGATGAGTACTATGCGGGCCATGTTCCTCCTTGCAGCGAAGGCCCCGCGGGCCGGGTGCGACATGGCATATTGAGTACATCCACGACAGCCGTCGTTCCCGCAGAAAGTTCATTGTGTGACTGCCACAGCGGGATACGCCGCTGGCGCAACCAACGAAGCCGGAAGTCCATGTCTCGGCAACGCCCGTTGCGCCAGCGCCCTTCTGCGGCAGGTGTTCTTCGACCAGCGCGTCGATCGACGCGCCAGCCGTTCCGGTCATTCGTTGACCGTCTTGGAAATGGCGGACAGGGTGCTGTTGAACTGCACCGTCTCGTTGAAGCTCTTCACGATGGCGCTGAACTTGTCCTTGGCGCTCTGCAGTTGCTTGAGCCGGACCGACAGTTCCTCGCTCTTGCGCTTGAGCGCGCTTTCCCTCTCGTCCAGCTCGCTGGCGCGGTTGCGCAGGTTGGCGGCCTGTTCGTCGATGCGCTGCTGCTCCAGTTGGATCGCCTCGGCACGCTTGATGGTGGTCCTGTCGCGCAGGTCGACGGTCTGGGCCAGTTCCTTGAGGGCTTCGCTGCGCTCGGCCAGCAGGCGATTGTTCTCGGCAGCCATACGGTCCAGGTTGGTCTTGGCTTCCTTGAGATGGTTTTCCAACTGCTGCAGACGCTCCTCCTTGTCCGCCGCCAGTCGTTCGCGTTCCTGCAACTGGGCGTTCCACTCCTCCAGTTCTTCCTGCAGGCGGCCGGCCGCCTGCTTCTGCTGGGTAAGACCCTGGGCCATGCCTGCCAGGGAGTTCAGCGTGCTCTGCACGTCAGACAGGACATCGTCGGGATCAGCCTCGAGCTGCGGCACGCTCAACGTGGCCGCCACTTCCTGCAACTCCACCGAAGTGATGGGCGCCGTGTTCTGGGCCTCGACTTCGATCGACTCATCGCGCATTTCTGTCATTTCAGTTTCCTTCTGGATAAAGATTCCCTGAAGCGCCGCCGCTTCGGGGATGCTGTGGCCGGTCTGGCAGACCTCGGCAAGGGGTTCGGAAGTGTTGTCCGCTGCCATGGCCGGCTCGACCCGCGCGACGGGCGCCTCGTCGTGGACGGCATTGACCGCGGCCAGCACGGCCAGGGCGTCTTCGAGGTCCGCAATCATCGGCTCGAAGCCGAACTCATCGGCACCGGACGCGCTCAGGGCAGGGCCGAACACCGGCGTGTCGGCCATATCCTGCTCAGGTTGCCGGTACGGCTGCACCGGCTCCCAGTGCATGACCGCTGCGTGGCTATCCACCTCGGCATTCGCTCCAGCTTCAGGCGTCTCAGGCTGCGGCGGTTCGGCAACCGCCTCGACGGGGGGCTCGCTCACCGGGAGGGTATCCAGCGCGCCGGCTTCCGGTGCTTCGGACTCCGCCGGCATTTCCGTGAGGGGTTGCTCGAGGGCCATTGCGACCGCAGGACGGCTTTCCTCAACCGCCGCAGGCATGTCAACCGGCTCCCGTGCCACGGACCGGGGCGCTCGTGCCGCCGGCTTCCGGCCAATTCGCACGCTGCTGACGACGATGGGCGGGGCGACGAATTTCGGCGCCTGCATGACCGGCGCGGGCTCGGGCTCAGGCTCGGGCTCGGGCTCGGGCTCGGGCTCGGGCTGATGGTCGATCGCGCTCTCCGCGACAACCAGCGGAACTTCCGCTATCCGCTCCTCGATAACCTCCTGCACCGTCTCTGGCAGCGGTTCGGCGGCCTCCTCGACCAGATTTTGCGGCAAGGTGGCCTCCGCAATGTCCATTACTTGTTGCGCGGAAACCGACAACGCATCGGCGAAGGACTCCTGCTCAGGTTCAATTGCTGTCGTTACCACAGGCACTTCCATTTCCAGCATATCGTCATGGTGCACTTCCAGTTGCGGCTCGCCCGCTTCTTCCTCCGGCTGCTCGGGTGCAGTCGCCATTTCCACGGACACTGGCAGCTCGACCGGCGCCACGGATTCGGGCGACTTCACTGCCGCCGGCTCGGAATGTTCCATTGCTTCCTGCGCAACCTTCGGCGCGACGGGCTCTTGCGCTTCGGCCATGACCGGCGCCTGCGCCTCCAGCGCGGGGTTCGGCTCGACAATTTCCACAACGGCAGCCGCGACTGCCGGCAAATCGGAAGGCTCCGCTGCGGCCTGCACGACCTTCGGCGCGACGAACTCCTGCGACTCGGCCAGCGGGACGCGCCCATCCAGCGCGGGGTTCGGCTCGGCATCCCGGGCCCGGGAAGCCGGGGCCGGCTCGACGCTTTCCTGCGGCCCTGGCATATCGGCACCGAGGAAGTCCTGGTCGACGGACTCCGAAGCAACGCTTTCGGCCATTCCGATCGCATGCAGATCGTCAATGCCGGCGCTGGAGGCCATGACCGGCGCCTCATCGTTTTCGGCGGTCTCCACTCTCGCCTCCTCGTCGGCGCTGTTGAGCCTCGACTGGCGGGCGAAACTGGCGAAATCGAGGATCATCTCGGTGGCCAGTTCGAAGCCCAGGTCCTCGATCCGGGCCGGTGTGTCCTCGTCATCCTCTTCCGGGCGTCTCAGGACGCTCGCCGCCACCGGCGGGCGTACGCCCAGCATCCCGGCGCGGGACAACAGGTGCAGCCAGGAACGCAACGGCTGCAACGGCAGCTTGATGCCTTGGAAGGTCAGTATCCGCGGGGATGGCAGGCTCAATGCACGGCGCCGCCAAGGACGTCCCCAGGAAGCGGCGGATGCGACGTGCAGGGCCAGGGCGGTCGGTTTGACACGATGCTCGGAACCAGCCGTGGCTGGCGCGCTATGGAATTGGGTCATGATCACTTTCCGACGGGGACGTTGAAACGGCGCAAGTTTCGCTTGGCCGGCATTCCGGCGTTATCAGGCTTTCCTGATGCGCCAGGAGATTTTTCCCATCAATCATCAGTGCCCAGTTGCTTCCGCCTGCTACCGGGGTGGTTTAGTCGTGGCTCGAGCGGGCCGGATTCTTCCTGGCCGCGCGATCCACGGAGAAACGCCGCACCACACCGGCGCAATCCAGCAGCGTCACCAGAACGAACAGCGGGACCACCAGCATGAGCATCGAAGGCGCCGACGCCACTGCCCGTTCCGGCGCCATGACGAGGGAGCCCGCCATCAGCGCAACCAGCAGGATGACCACCAGCTTCATGAGGACCGAGGCAAAATCGAGAATCTCGTCCATTTCCTTCTCCGGCACAGGCAATTCGAGCGTCCGGTATAGCCCTGGCCCAAGGGCAGCGAAATCGGAATTCTCCTGCAATCCACCAGCCATGTCTGAAGCATGGACAAAGCGCCCTGCGCCGCCGCGAGGCGTCACATCGATGCAATGATTCCGACTTAATCTGCCGCGCCAACGATGCCTCAAATGGAAGTTGACCCATGCAGTACAAGTCGAGCCCCAGCGATGCCCAACCCTGGCCCGTCACCATCGCCTGGCTCACCATCGCCTTCATCTGCTATGCGTTCCCCTGGTCGGCATTCGCCGCCCTGCCCTCATCACAGGGTGGTGAGCCGGTATTGCGTATTCAGGGCTCCAACACCATCGGCGCGCACCTGCTGCCTGAACTGGTGAAGGGACTGCTGGTCAGCGAGGGCTACAGCGACGTCAGCGCCAAGCCGGGCAAGGCAGAGAACGAACAGCGCATCATCGGTCGCACAGCCGACGGCAAGGAGGTCATCGTCGACCTGGCAGCCCACGGCTCCAGCACCGGTTTCGTCGCCCTGAAGGACAACACTGCCGAGCTGGCCACCGCCTCGCGGCCGATCAAGGACGCCGAAGTCGCGGGCCTGTCGGCGTCAGGCAACCTGCGCAGCGCCAAGGCCGAACAGGTCATCGGCATCGACGGCCTGGCAATCATCGTCAACACGGCCAACCCACTGGACGAACTGACCACCGATACGCTGGCGAAAATCTTCTCCGGCGAGGTGAAGACCTGGGAGGAAATCGGCGGGCGCGGCGGTGCCATCCGCCTGTATTCCCGCGACGACAACTCGGGCACTTTCGATACCTTCAAGGAGCTTGTCCTTGCGAGTCACGGCAAGGCACTGGCGAGCGGAGTCCAGCGTTTCGAATCCAGCGACCTGCTGTCGGCCGAAGTGAGCAAGGACCCGCAAGGCATCGGCTTCGTCGGCCTGTCGTCGATCCAGCAGGCCAAGGCGCTGCGCATCGCCGACGGCGACTCCCAGGCCATGCCACCATCGACCACGCTGATCGCCACCGAGGACTATCCGCTGTCGCGCCGCCTGTTCCTCTATATGAAGCCCGAGGAACCGAACCGCTGGGCCCGCGCTCTGCTGCAGTTTGCCCAGGGTGACAAGGGCCAGGCCCTGGTCAGCGCCAGTGGCTTCGTCGGCCAGCGCGTGCAGGCGGTGAAGATGGCCCCACGCGCCAGCATGCCGGAGAACTACCAGGCGTTGGCTCGCGACGCCGAGCGGCTGTCGGTGAACTTCCGCTTTCGCGAAGGCAGCGCCACCCTGGACAACAAGGCCCAGCGGGATATTGACCGCCTGCTGGCGTACCTGCAGCAGAACGGCAAGATGAACAAGCAGGCCGTGCTGGTGGGCTTCGGCGATCCGAAACAGGACCCCGCACGCGCCGAGCTGCTGTCCAAGCTACGCGCCATGGCCGTTCGCCGTGAGCTGGCGAAGGAAGGCGTCATGTTCCGGGAGATCAGCGGCATGGGCGACGCACTGCCGGTGGCGGCCAACAATGACAACGATGGCCGGGTGAAGAACCGCCGTGTCGAGGTCTGGGTTTACTGACCGATACTTTCCAGTCAGCGTCTAGACTGTCATCAGGCGCTGATTCCTCATTCCGAATTGATGTAGGAACTTGTTACGTTCCATCGCTTGCCTGAGGCATCGGCTCTGTTATTTTCCCGCCAGTGACGCCGGGCCCCTCTGACGGTTGCCAACCGCCATGTCGGAGTCACTTTTCGACAACGACACTAAGGGAGGGGCCAGATGACAGCTCTGCACGCCTTTTTGACCGAACCATTCCTCGGAACCGCCACCTGGTTCTGGCTGGCCTTCCTGGCCATCGTCATTCTTCTGCTCGTACTCGACCTGGGCGTCCTGCAACGCGATCACCATGAGATCGGCGTGCGCGAAAGCCTGATGCTCTCCGCCGGCTACTTCGCCTGCGGCCTGGCCTTCGGCGGCTGGGTCTGGTACGAGTTCGGCGCCACCAGCGCGGTGGAGTACTACACCGGTTTCCTCGTCGAACAGTCGCTGTCCATGGACAACGTGTTCGTCATGGCGATGATCTTCGGCTTCTTCGGCATTCCCCGCCGCTACCAGCACCAGGTGCTGTTCTGGGGCATCCTCGGCGCCATCGTCATGCGCGCGCTGATGATCGGCCTGGGCGCGGCGCTGGTGAAGGAATTCGAATGGATCATGTACGTGTTCGGCGCCTTCCTGCTGTTCAGCGGCGTGAAGATGCTGCTGGCCAAGCATGAAACCGAGCCGGACCTGGCCAACAACCCGGTGCTGAAGTTCCTGCGCAGGCACATCCGCATGACCGACACCCTTCACCAGCACCACTTCTTCGTGAAGATGCCGGATGCCTCGGGCAAGCTGGTGCGCTATGCCACCCCGCTGTTCCTGGCGCTGATCCTGATCGAGCTGGCCGACCTGGTGTTCGCCGTGGACAGCGTGCCGGCGATCTTCGCCATCACCCAGGACCCGTTCATCGTCTACACCTCGAACATCTTCGCCATCCTCGGCCTGCGCGCCCTGTACTTCTCGCTGGCGGCGATGATCCACCGCTTCGTCTACCTGAAGTACGCCCTGGCGTTGGTGCTGGTGTTCATCGGCACGAAGATTTTCCTGCACGGATTCATCGGCAAGGTTCCCGCCGCCCTGTCGCTTGGCGTAACCTTTGGCCTTTTGGCAGGTGGCATACTGCTATCCTTGCTCAAGACCCGCCGATCCAGCGAGGAGCCGCTGGAAATCGTCAGCCAGGAGAGGACCCATGCAAGCGCTGGAGGTGAGGATCGAAGCCGTTGAGTTTCGCGGCCGGGCCTATTGGCAGGTCCGCCTCGGTCGTCGTGCGCTGCGTTTCCCCCACGAGGCCGCCGCGCGTGCCTTCGCTGCCCAGTTGCATACGCGGCGGGAGTGGCTGATCGAGCAGCAGGCGAAGGCCGACGGGCCGGAGCCCTCGCCGGTAAAATGAATGAACAAGGCCAGCGCAAGCTGGCCTTGTGCTTTGTGCTTTGTGCTTTGTGCTTTGTGCTTTGTGCTTTGTGAGCAGAGCACGACCAGCGCCTGACGGCGAGTGTAGGAGCGGACTTTGTCCGCGATAGGTTTCCGGCGGCTCAGAGCCGGCCTGATGCACATCGCGGACGGAGTCCGCTCCTACCAAAAGCATCACGGAACGCGAATGAAAAGGCCCGCATCAGCGGGCCTTTTCCACGGTTGCCCGGGATCAGCGGCTGCTGCGCAGCGCATCACGCGGCACATACTTCCCAATCTCGTACTTGCCGATGGCCGCGCGGTGCACTTCGTCCGGGCCGTCGGCCAGGCGCAGGGTGCGCTGCATGGCATAGAAGTACGCCAGCGGCGTGTCGTTGGAAACACCGGCGCCGCCGTGCATCTGGATGGCGCGGTCGATCACCTGCAGGGCGACGTTGGGCGCCACGACCTTGATCTGGGCGATTTCGCTCTGGGCGAACTTGTTGCCGGCGGTATCCATCATGTACGCGGCATTGAGGGTCAGCAGGCGGGCCTGGTTGATCTCGATGCGCGAGTTGGCGATGTGGTCGATGTTGCCGCCCAGGCGCGCCAGCGGCTTGCCGAAGGCAGTGCGGCTGACGGAGCGCTTGCACATCAGTTCCAGTGCGCGCTCGGCCATGCCGATGGAGCGCATGCAGTGGTGGATACGGCCCGGGCCGAGGCGCCCCTGGGCGATCTCGAAGCCGCGGCCTTCGCCGAGCAGCACGTTCTCGTAGGGCACGCGGACGTTCTCGAAGAGCACTTCGGCGTGGCCGTGCGGGGCGTCGTCGTAGCCGAACACCGGCAGCGGGCGGAGGATCTTCACGCCGGGGGTATCGGTGGGAACCAGGATCATCGAATGCTGCTGGTGACGCGGCGCGTCCGGGTTGGTCAGGCCCATGAAGATCATGATCTTGCAGCGCGGGTCGCAGGCGCCGGAGGTCCACCACTTGCGACCGTTGATGACCCACTCGTCACCCTCGCGCACCGCATTGGCTTCCATGTTGGTGGCATCCGAGGAAGCCACGCCCGGCTCGGTCATGGCGAAGGCGGAGCGGATCTCGCCGCGCAGCAGCGGCTCCAGCCAGGTGCGCTTGTGCTCTTCGGTGCCATAACGCACCAGCACTTCCATGTTACCGGTGTCCGGCGCGGAACAGTTGAAGGGCTCGGACCCCATCAGCGAGCGGCCCATGATTTCCGCCAGCGGCGCGTATTCCATGTTGGTCAGGCCGGCGCCCAGCTCGGACTCGGGCAGGAACAGGTTCCACAGGCCCTCGGCGCGGGCCTTGGCCTTGAGCTCTTCCATGATGGCCGTGGGCTGCCAGCGGTCACCCTGGGCCACCTGCTCCTCGAACACCTTCTCGGCGGGATAGACATAGGCATCCATGAACGCGGTAACGCGTTCACGCAGGTCCTGAACCTTGGCGGAATAAGCGAAATCCATGGGGGCTAACCTTCTGGCGGCGGTTGTTTGTGTGGTGATGATGCTAGAACAGCCAAGGGCATTTACCCAGCCTATTATCCGAATCAATGAACATTCATAACCCGTATGGACCTGAGCGCAGGTTCGGGTATGATCGGGCCAAAACAATGACAAGCGGGAGCCCTGGAATGAACCTCAGCAAGGTCGATCTGAACCTGTTCATCGTCTTCGACGCGATCTACACCGAAGCCAACCTGACCCGCGCCGGACAGATTGTCGGCATTACCCAGCCCGCCGTTTCCAACGCCCTCGCCCGCCTGCGTGAAACCTTCAACGACCCGCTGTTCGTGCGGACCGCCCAGGGCATGGTGCCCACGCCGATGGCGCAGAACATCATCGGGCCGGTGCGCAACGCCCTGCAGCTGCTGCGCGTCTCGGTGCAGGAAAGCCGCACCTTCACGCCGACCCAGGCGAGCAAGACCTACCGCATCAGCATGACCGACCTCACCGAGGCCATCGTCCTGCCGCCGCTGTTCCAGCGCCTGCGCCGCCTGGCGCCGAACGTGCATATCGAAAGCTTCCTCTCCAAGCGCCGCGAGACCACCAAGGAACTGGCCGCCGGCCGCCTGGACTTCGCCGTGGACGCGCCGCTGAATACCGACCCGCAGGTGCGCCACGTCAAGCTGATGGAGGACCGCTACGTCTGCGCCATGCGCCAGGGCCACCCGCTGGCCAAGGACAAGGTGACGCTGGAGGAATACCTGTCGGTGGCGCACATCCAGATCTCCAGCCGCCGCAGTGGCCTGGGCTACGTCGACCTGTCACTGGGCAAGATGGGCCTGCAGCGCAAGATTGCCCTGCGCTCGCAGCACTACCTGATGGCCTCCACCGTGGTGCAGCAGACCGACATGGTGGTCACCGTGCCCGAGCGCTTCGCCCGCCATCACGGCCTGCATTTCGTCGACCTGCCGGTGAACGACGTGCCCAAGCTGGAAACCCACCTGTACTGGCACGAAAGCACCGACCAGGACCCCGCCAACCGCTGGATGCGCGAGCAGATCATCGAGCTGTGCCAGCAGGTAACGGCGCGGGAAGCCCGCGAGGCGGCGGAGCGGGCATGAGGCTTCCAGCGGTGCCCTGCAATGGGTATCGCTTTGCTCCATCCTACGATTCCTACGACTGGATCGCGTGATGCGGCCGACCTGGTAGGAGCGAGCTTGCTCGCGAACCGCCCAGCCGCAGAATTGCCGGCGAGCATTGTTCGCGAGCAAGCTCGCTCCTACGAAAAACAATCAGTTCCGCCTGACAAGCCACCCGCAGACCCCGCCCTGCCGAAGTGCCTGTCCAACGAACAGGCCGGGGTCTGCCGGCGAACCCTTCAAAGACTGCGCGCGATCACCAGCCGCTGCACGTCGCTGGTGCCTTCGTAGATCTGGCACACGCGCACGTCGCGGTAGATGCGTTCCACCGGATAGTCCTGCAGATAGCCATAGCCACCGAGGGTCTGGATCGCCGCGGAGCACACGCGCTCGGCCATCTCCGAGGCGAACAGCTTGGCCATGGAGGCTTCGGTGAGGCACGGCAGGCCGGCTTCGCGCAGGCTGGCGGCATGGTGGACCATCTGCCGCGCCACGGCGATCTCGGTCGCCATGTCGCTCAAGCGGAAGGCCACCGCCTGGTGCTGGATGATCGGCTTGCCGAAGGTCTCGCGCTCGTGGGCGTAGTCGCGGGCATACTCGAAGGCCGCGCGGGCCATGCCGACCGCTTGCGAGGCAATGCCGATGCGCCCGCCTTCCAGGTTCGCCAGGGCGATGGCGTAGCCCTGCCCCTCCTCGCCCAGCCGGTAGCTGGCGGGGATGCGCACGTCGTCAAAGGCTATCTGGCAGGTGTCGGACGCATGCTGGCCGAGCTTGTCCTCGACGCGCACCACGCGGTAACCGGGGGTATCGGTGGGCACGATGAAGGCACTGATGCCCTTCTTGCCCGCCGCCGCATCGGTCACGGCGAAGACAATCACCACACCGGCATGGCTGCCGGAGGTGATGAACTGCTTGCTGCCGTTGAGCACGTAGTGGTCGCCGTCGCGGCGCGCTCGGGTCTTCAGGAAGCTGGCGTCGGAGCCGGCCTGCGGCTCGGTCAGGGCGAAGGCGCCGATCATCTCGCCACGGGCCAGGGGCACCAGGAACTGGCGCTTCTGCTCCTCGTTGCCGAACTTGGCGATAGGCATGCAGCCCACCGAGTTGTGCACGCTCATGATGGTCGAGCAGGCGCCGTCGCCGGCGGCGATTTCCTCCAGCGCCATGGCATAGGCCAGGTGACCGGTCTGCGCGCCGCCCCACTCTTCCGCCACCAGCATGCCGAGGAAGCCGAGGTCGGCCATTTCCTTCAATGCTTCAGCGGGAAAGCGGTGCTCGCGGTCCCAGTCAGCGGCGAAAGGCCTGAGCCGCTCCTGGGCGAACTGGCGGGCAACGTCGCGGATCTGGATATCTTCTTCGCTGGGAATCATGGCTCGCTCCCTAGGCCAGGCGCTCGACCGCGATGGCCGTGGCTTCGCCGCCACCGATGCACACCGAGGCCACGCCGCGCTTGAGGTCATACTGTTTGAGGGCCGACAGCAGGGTCACGATCACCCGTGCGCCGGACGCGCCAATCGGGTGGCCGAGGGCGCAGGCGCCGCCGTGAATGTTGAGCTTCTCGTGGGGGATATCCAGGTCGCGCATGGCAGCCATGGCGACCACGGCGAAGGCTTCGTTGACCTCGAACAGATCGACATTACCGATCGCCCAGCCGGTGCGCTGCATCAGGCGCTCAACCGCGCCCACCGGGGCGGTCGGGAACAGGTTCGGCGCATCGGCGAAGGACGAATGGCCATGGATCGCCGCCAGCGGCGTGAGGCCGCGCTTCTCTGCTTCGGACAGGCGCATCAGCACCAGCGCGGCAGCACCGTCGGAGATGGAGCTGGCGTTGGCCGCCGTCACGGTGCCGCCTTCGCGGAAGGCCGGCTTCAGGGTCGGAATCTTGTCCAGCTTCGCCTTCGGCGGCTGCTCATCTTCACTGATGGCACGCAGTTCCTTGCCGGACTTGACCGTCACCGCGACGATCTCGTCCTTGAAGCGGCCTTCGCCCATGGCCTTCTGCGCGCGGGTCAGCGAGGTGATCGCATAGGCATCCTGCTGCTCGCGGGTGAAGCCGTATTTCTCGGCGCAATCCTCGGCGAAGGTGCCCATCAGGCGGCCCTTGTCGTAGGCGTCTTCGAGGCCGTCGAGGAACATGTGGTCGAGCACACGACCGTGCCCCATGCGGTAGCCGCTGCGGGCGCGCTCCAGCAGGTACGGCGCGTTGGACATGCTCTCCATGCCGCCAGCCAGGGCGACGCGGGCACTGCCGGCGAGGATGGCGTCGTGGGCCATCATCGCGGCCTTCATGCCCGAGCCGCACATCTTGTTCACCGTGGAGCATGGCGTACCGCGCGCCAGGCCTGCGCCCAGCACTGCCTGGCGTGCCGGCGCCTGGCCCTGGCCGGCAGCGAGCACGCAGCCGAGCACGGCTTCATCCACTTGTTCCGAGCCCAGACGGGCGCGCTCGACGGCCGCGCGGATCGCGGCTGCGCCGAGGGTGGCGGCGGTGACGTCCTTGAAGTCGCCGAGGAAGCCGCCCATGGGAGTACGGGTGGCACTGACGATGACGATGGGATCGTTCATGGCAATTCTCCTGCTTACTTCGCGGCCATGCGGATGGCGCCGTCGAGGCGGATCACCTCGCCGTTGAGCATGCTGTTCTCGATGATGTGGCGGGCCAGCGCGGCGTATTCGTCCGGGCGGCCCAGGCGCGGCGGGAACGGCACGCTGGCGCCGAGCGAATCGCGCACTTCCTGGGGCATGGCGGCCATCATCGGCGTCTCGAAGATGCCGGGGGCGATGGTCATCACGCGGATGCCCGAGCGCGCCAGTTCGCGAGCGATGGGCAAGGTCATGCCGACCACCGCGCTCTTGGAGGCGGAGTACGCGGCCTGGCCGATCTGCCCGTCGAAGGCGGCGACCGAGGCGGTGTTGATGATGATGCCGCGTTCGCCACCGGCGTCAGGCTCGTTGCGGGCCATGGCTTCGGCGGCCAGGCGCAGCATGTTGAAGGTGCCGATCAGGTTGATGTTGATGGTGCGGGTGAAGCTCTCCAGCCCGTGCACGCCGTTGCGGCCTATGACCTTTTCCGCCGGGGCCACGCCCGCGCAGTTGGCCAGGCCGTGGAGCGCGCCGAAGCTGTCCACCGCGAGCTGTACGGCGGCCTTGCCGTCCGCTTCGCTGCACACATCGGTACGGATGAAGCGCGCATTCGGCTCGCCCAGCTCGGCAGCCTGGGCCGCGCCGGCTTCGGCGTTGATGTCCGCCAGCACCACCTTGGCGCCAGCGCTCACCAGCAACTTCGCGGTGGCCGCGCCGAGGCCGGAACCGCCGCCGGTGATGAGGAATACCTTGTTCTGGATCTGCATGGAGTCTCTCCGCTGTACTTAGTGAGCCGCCGCTTTCTCGGCCGCTTCGCGTTGCTTGGCGATCTCCTGGTTGCGCAGGAGGAAGCGCTGGATCTTGCCGCTGGGAGTCTTGGGCAGTTCGTCGACGAACTCCACTTCCCGCGGGTAGCTGTGCGCCGACAGTCGCTTGCGCACGTACTGTTGCAGTTCCTCGGCCAGCTCCGCGCCCGGCCGGTAGGACGAACAGATCACCACGAAGGCCTTGACCAGCTCGGTGCGTTCCGGATCGGGCTTGCCGATCACCGCCGCCTCGATCACCGCCGGGTGTTCGATCAGTGCGCTCTCCACGTCGAACGGGCCAACGCGATAGCCGGAGGTGGTGATCAGGTCGTCGGCGCGGCCGACGAAGCTGATGCTGCCGTCGGCGTTCAACTCCACGGTATCGCCGCTCAGGTAGTAGTCGCCGACGAAGGACTTGGTCTCCATGCCCTGGTAGCCGGCGAACCACATCATCGGCGAACGCTTGCGATCCAGGGCGAGGACGCCCGGCTGGCCGGCGGGCAGTTCGTTGCCCTGCTCGTCCAGCACCACCACGCGGTGGCCGGGAATGGAAAAGCCGGCGGCGCCCAGGTGCACCGGGTGCTGCAGCTCGTGGTGGTTGGCCAGGACCATGCCCAGCTCGGTCTGGCCGTAGTGGTCGTGGATGGTCACACCCAGCTCGCTGGCGAACCAGCGGATGACTTCCGGAGTCAGCGGCTCACCGGCACTGCTCACCGCACGCAGGCGGCCCCTGAGCGGTTTGGACACTGCCTCGCCGGCGGCGATCAGCAGGCGGTACGCGGTCGGCGAGCCGGCCAGGTTGGTGATGCCGTACTTGTGCACGATGCGGCAGGTGCTCTCCACCGTGAACGCGCCTTCGTAGAAGGTGATCGGATGCCCCATGGCCAGCGGCCCGGTGACGCCGTAGTAGAGCCCGTAGGCCCAGCCCGGATCGGCGAGGTTCCAGAACGAGTCCTCCTCGCGCAGCCCCACGGCATCGCGCATGTAGCCGACGAAGGCGACGATGGCCTTCAGCGGCACGGCCAGCGGCTTGGCCAGCCCCGTGGTGCCGGAGGTGAACATCAGCAGGAAGGTGTCCTCGCCGCTGCGCAGTACCGGTTCGAAGTCCGGGGAGTGGCGTTCCAGTTCAGCCCAGAAGCTGTAGTCGCCGTGGCGGATGCCCTGCCCCTTCGGCCCACCGACAGTCACTAGCTTGGGCGCGTCGGGCACCTCGTCGAGCTTGCCGCGGTTGGCGCCGTCTGTGACCACCACCTTGCTGCCGGCCAGCTTGACCCGGTGCTCGATGGCCTTCGGCCCGAAGGCGGTGAACAGCGGCTGGTAGACCGCGCCCAGGCGCCAGGTGCCGAGGACGGCGATCAGCAGTTCCGGGGTGCGCGGCAGCATGCCGGAGACGACATCGCCGGGGCGCACGCCCAGGCTGTGCAGGAAGCTGGCGAAACGGCCGGAGAGCTCCTTGAGCTGGCTGAAGGTGTAGGAAGCGCTGTCGCCGTCCTTGCCTTCCCAGAACAGCGCGATGCGGCCGGGTATGGCGTGACGGTCGCAGCATTCGACACAGGCATTGAGGGCATCGAGGTTGCCGGCAAGGACGGCGTCGACGGAGGCGCGGTAATCGAATTCGGCCGTGGCGGTGGTATGGGAACGCATCGCGGAACTCCTGGGTTTGTTCTTGTCTGGAGTCCCCTGATGTTCCCGCTGCGCTGGCCCGCGGGCAATGTCGAAAGCCGCCAATCTGGATGAGCGGATTGGACAGCCAGTGCCTGGACGTGGGTATCGGCGCAAGAGTTTAAGTCGTCACCCAGCAGGATGGGTGGAGCCCAGGCGATACCCGTGCTGCCGGCACTGGGCCAATGGGTATCGCTGCGCTCCACGCCATCCTACGATTCGAGCGCCTGCTAAGAACTGGCGCTCGATGTTGGCTTCCTTAGACCCTGAACTGATCCATCAGCCCCTGCTGGTGGTTGGCCAGCTTGTTCAGCGACTGGCTGACCTGCGCCGACTCCTGCGCCTGGCTCGACAGCGATTCGGTCACGTCACGGATGCCAGCGACGTTGCGGTTGATCTCCTCGGCCACCGCGCTCTGCTCCTCGGCGGCGCTGGCGATCTGCAGGTTCATGTCGGTGATCACACCCACCGCGTCGCCGATGCGTTTGAGCGCAGCCACGGCCTGTTCGACCTGGCTCACGCTGTCCTGCGCCTGGCGGTGGCTGTTGCTCATGGCGCCGACCACGTCGCGGGTGCCGTTCTGCAGGCCTTCGATGACCTGGCGGATTTCCTCCACCGAATCCTGGGTGCGCCTGGCGAGGTTGCGCACTTCGTCGGCGACCACCGCGAAGCCGCGGCCGGCTTCACCAGCGCGCGCTGCTTCGATGGCGGCGTTGAGCGCCAGCAGGTTGGTCTGCTCGGCGATGCCCCGGATCACTTCCAGTACCGAACCGATCTGCTCGCTGCTCTGCGCCAGCCCTTCCACCTGGCGCATGGCGCTGCTCATGTCGCTGGCCAGTTCGTCGATCAGGCGGGTGGTGTTGTCGATCACGCTCAGGCCATCGCGGGTCGCGCCGTCGGCGCCACGGGCAGCGTCGGCGGCCATGGCGGCGCTGTTGGCGACGTCGTGGGCGGTGGCGCTCATTTCCTGGGAGGCGGTGGCGACCTGGTCGACTTCGCGGAACTGCTGCTGCATGCCGGCGCTGGTCTGGCTGGCGATTTCCGAGGACTGGTCCGCGGTGGCGCGGGCATCCTGCACCGAGGATTTCACGTCACGGATGATCGGCTGCAGCTTGTCGAGGAAGCGGTTGAACCAGCCGGCCAGCTCGCCCAGCTCGTCCTTGCCGCTGTAGTCCAGTCGCCTGGTCAGGTCGCCTTCGCCACTGGCGATGTTGCGCAGCATGGCGGCGACGTTGAGGATCGGCCGGGTCACGCCGCGGGCGGTAAGCCAGACCAGCAGCAGGCCGACAACGGCAGCGGCGAGGCCGAAGAGGGTCTGCCACAGCGCGCCGCTGGAGTTGCGTTCGTCCAGTTGCTTCTGCAGTTCCAGCGCGGGGGCCAGGAGCACGTCCTGCGGCACGTCGAGCACCACGGCCCAGGGCTTGGTGGCGTCCGGGATCGGCAGCAGCGGTTCGACCACACGCAGTTGGCCGTCCTTCTCCAGCACCTGCGGGCGACCGCTGGCTTGTAGCGAAAGCAGTTCGCCGGACTGGCCGGGAATGGCTTTTTCCAACGGTTGGCCGAGCAGCGCTTCGTCGCTGCTGTAGCCGGCGAGCAGGCCAGCGGGGCTGACGATGCTGACGCTGCCGGCACCGTCGTAGAGTTGGCGGTCGCCATCGGCAGCCAGCTGCTGCAGACGGCTCAGGCTGATATCGATGCCGATCACGGCGATCACCTTGCCCTGATCGATCAGCGGGAAGGTCACGGTGGTCATCAGCACCTTGGTGCCCGAGGCGCTGTCGAAGTAGGGGTTGAGCACGCAGGCCTTGCGCGTCTGCAGCGGGCACAGCTGCCAGGTGTTGAACGGGCTGCCGTCAAGCATGACGGAGGTGTCGGCGATCATGTCCTCGGTCACCGCCAGGCCGGTCATCTCGCCGGAGGCCTTCTGCGCCCAGTAGGCGCCGAAGCGGCCCTTCTCGTTGCTGCCCGCGTCCGCCTGGTCATGGAAGGCGGCATCCTGGCCGTCCAGCGCATCGGGCTCGAAGACCACGTAGAGGCTGAGCAGGTTGGGGTTGCTCTTGAGGCCGTCGCGCACCAGCAGGTTGAGGTCCTTGCGTACGGCCGCAGTGTCCGCCCCATGTTTGGTGGATTGATCGCGCAGCTGGGCGACCTGCCGCGAGAACTGGTTGCCAAAGTGGTACACGTCGGTGAAGAAGCGCTGGATGATCTCCGCCTGCTGCTCGCTGCGCGCCTGCATCCGCGACTTGGCCGCGTCCTTGAGCATGTCGGCGTTGGCCGCCTTGATCAGCTCGGCGTCATGGTTCATCCGGAACAGCGAGAGGCCGACCAGCAGGCAGACGATGCAGAGCAGGCACAGGCCGGTCAGCAGCGTGATCTTCCACTGGATCGAGAGGCGGGACAGGGGCATGGAGTGGCGTCCTTGGGCAAGAGCGGTTCTGTGTTGTTCTATCGGCTACAAGGGCGGCTACTTGAGCCGAGCCCTTAAATTTCAGGGCTCCTGGCGGATCAGCGCGCGGTATTGCCCCGGCGTGGAGCCGGTCCATTTGCGGAAAGCCTTGTAGAAGGCGCTGGTGTCGGCAAAACCCAGTTCCTCGGCGAGATCGGCGAAGTTGCCGTCACCGCTGTCCAGCCGCGCGATGGCGAGGTCGCGGCGCAACTGGTCCTTGAGCGCCTGGTAGGACTGCCCCTCGGCGGCGAGCTTTCGGCGCAGGGTCGAGGGCGCCATGTAGAAGTGGCTGGCCAATGCGTCGAGATCCGGCCAGCGTTCGAACTTGAGGCTGCGCAGGTAGGCCTTGGTGCGCGCGGCGAGGCTCTGCGGATCGCGGTAGCGCACCAGGATGTTGGCCGGCGCGCCATTCAGAAAGCGCCGAAGTTCGCGCTCATCCCGGCGCACCGGCAGATCCAGCGCCTCGGCGTTGAACAACAGGCGCGACTGGCGCCGGGCGAAGTTAAGGTTCTCGGTGAACATCACCCGGTAGTCGGCGATGAAGTCCGGTTGCGGGCAGCGCAGCTCGACGGCCAGGATCGGAATCCGCCGCCCCACCAGCCAGCAGGCCAGGCCGTGCAGCATCAGCCACAGGGTGAAGTAGCAGAAGGCGCGCGGCGCCGGGCCTTCGGGTTCGTCGAGGACGATGGCGGCAAGGCCGTCCTGGCGCGTCAGGCGCGGAGTGAAGTCATCGAAGACCAGGCCTATGAAGCGCAGCGCGGCGTTCATCGCGGCTTCCAGAGTGGGTTCGCGGACCGCGGCGGCCGCCATGAAGTTGAAGCTGCCGGACTTCATGCGCCGGGCGTTCATACCGAAGAATTCGTCGTCCATCTCCTTGGCCAGGCGCAGCCAGAGCCGCGCGTAGAGCTGGCAGGAAACCCGCGCATAAGGCTTGCCGAACAGCTCAGGGGCAATGCCGGCGGCAGCCAACAACGGCCCGTCGTCACCGCCGGCGCGACGAAACTCGGCCAGCGCTTCGCTGACCAGACGGATGGAGATGGTGCCCTTCTCTACGCCCATGGCGCCCCGGCAATCCGGGCGCGCGTCAGGGCGCAGGACGGCGTCGAGCGATCAGCCACGCTTGCTGCACACCTCTTCGATGCTGATTTCGCGCATGCGGAACTTCTGGATCTTGCCGGTCACCGTCATCGGGAATTCGTCGCAGAATCGGAAGTGACGCGGCACCTTGAAGTGGGCGATGGCGTTCTTGCAGAAGGCGCGCAGTTCGTCTTCGGCGACGCTGTGGCCGGGGTGGAACTTGACCCAGGCCACCAGTTCCTCGCCGTACTTCTCGTCGGGAATACCGATCACCTGGGCGTCGGCCACGGCATGGTGGGTGTAGAGAAACTCCTCGATCTCGCGCGGATAGATGTTCTCGCCGCCACGGATGATCATGTCCTTGCTGCGCCCGACGATGCGCACATTGCCGGCTTCGTCCATCTCGGCGAGGTCGCCGGTGAGCATCCAGCGCGCCGGGCTGATGGCTTCCAGAGTCGCCTGCGGGTTGTTCCAGTAGCCGAGCATCACGCTGTAGCCCCGGGTACACAGCTCGCCGATGGTGCCACGCGGGACGATGCGGCCGTCGGCGTCGATGATCTTGCTCTCCAGGTGCGGCTGGGTGCGGCCGACGGTGGTGACGCGGGTGTCCAGGTCGTCTTCCGGGCCGGTCTGCAGCGACACCGGGCTGGTCTCGGTCATGCCATAGGCGATCTGCACCTCGGCCATGTGCATCTCGTCGATGACCCGACGCATCACTTCGATCGGGCAGGTGGCGCCGGCCATGATGCCGGTGCGCAGGCTGGAGAGGTCGAAGTCGCGACGGGTCGGGTGGTCCAGCTCGGCGATGAACATGGTCGGTACGCCGTAGAGCGCGGTCGCCTTCTCTTCCGCCACCGCCGCCAGGGTCGCCTCGGGCTCGAAGCTGGGCGCGGGGTAGATCATGGTGGAGCCGTGGGTCAAGCAGCCGAGGTTGCCCATCACCATGCCGAAGCAGTGGTACAGCGGCACAGGGATCACCAGGCGGTCGTGCTCGGTGAGGCCGAGGCTGTCGCCGACCATCAGGCCATTGTTGAGGATGTTGTAGTGGCTGAGCGTGGCGCCCTTGGGGAAGCCGGTGGTGCCGGAGGTGTACTGGATGTTGATCGGCTCGTCGAACTGCAGCAGCGCCTGGCGCTCGGTGAGTTCGGCGGCGGCGATGCCACGGCCCAGCGGCTCCAGCTGGCTCCAGCGCAGGAAGCCGGTGGGCGCGCTGTCGGACAGGCTGATCACCCCGCGCAACTCCGGCAGGCGATCGCTGGACAGCTCGCCCGGCCTGCCCTGCCCCAGTTCGGGCAGCAGGTCGGCAAGCATGCCGTGGTAATCGGAAGTCTTGAAGGCATCCGCGCAGACCAGCCAGCGGCAGCCGGACTGCTTGAGCGCGTATTCGAGTTCGTTCACCCGGTAGGCCGGGTTGATGTTGACCAGCACGGCACCGACCTTGGCGCTGGCGAACTGGGTGATACACCACTGCGCGCAGTTGGGCGCCCAGATGCCCAGGCGGTCACCGGGACGCAGGCCGAGGGCGAGGAAGGCGCGGGCGATGCCATTGACTACCTCGGCCAGTTCGGCCCAGGTGTAGCGCAGGTTCTGGTGACGCACGACCAGGGCCTCGCGCGCGGCAAAACGCTCGACGGTGGCATCGAAGGCGGCGCCGATGGTCATGGCCAGCAGGGGTTTGTCCTGGGGGCCGCGGGTGTAACTCAGGTGGTTCATGGCTTTCCCTTGTTGTGCTTGTTCTGGGATCAACGCTGAACGATCGGCCTGGCAGCGGTGCGCGAGGCACCAAGGGCCGACCTGCTCGCCCGCATGACTGGCCGGTCGCGGGCTGCGAACCATGTTTACGTTAACGTAAAGGTAAACGCAACCCCGACCATCGGCCACACGGCAAACCGGGCGCCTGCGTTCGATTCAGGATAGTCACTCACAAAGCGTGCCACCCAGCCTGAACGCCATATGTGGCGCGGCTTTGAGAAGGTTTTCAGCCGTCCAGTGCAAAGCCGTCCCGGTTGCATTTCGCAACAGCTCGGGCAAGCTGCCGCGCCGCGGCTTCCAGCACGACTCACGGTCTCTGCGCAGCCAGGGCCGCTACGTCTCAACATGTCGCAATCTGAGACGCGCCACGCCGCGTGCGCTATGGCGGGTGTTGCATTAGAATTCGCCGAAAATGCCTACATGGATGTAGACACATTCCCACCTCATGCTTGCGAATCACATCCATGCCTAGTCGTCGTTCGATACTGAGCCTGCTGTTTGCCTGTGCCGCTGTTGTCTGTTCATCGAACACCTTCGCCGCCTCCCCCGCCAAGCCGGCTTCGCCCAAGGAGCTGGTGCTCGCATCCGGCAGCGCCCTGGTGGTCGACATGGAGAACGGCAAGACCCTCTATTCCAGCAATCCCAACCTGGTGGTGCCCATCGCCTCGGTGACCAAGCTGATGACCGCCATGGTCACCCTGGACGCCAAGCTGCCGATGAACGAGCTGATCCCCGTGGACATCTCCGAGACTGCCGAGATGAAGGGCGTGTTCTCCCGTGTCCACCTGGGCAGCATGATCAGCCGCCAGAACATGCTGCTGCTGGCCCTGATGTCTTCGGAAAACCGTGCTGCCGCGAGCCTCGCGCACAATTATCCGGGCGGCTCGAAGGCCTTCGTCGCGGCCATGAACGCCAAGGCGAAGTCCCTCGGCATGACCAGCACCCATTACGTCGAACCCACCGGCCTGTCGATCCACAACGTCTCCGATGCCAACGACCTGATCCGCCTGGCCAAGGCCGCCTACACCTACCCGCAGATCCGCGCGATGAGCACCACCGCCACCAGCGACGCGCGCTTCAGCAAGCCCAGCTACTCGCTGAGCTTCTTCAACACCAACCCGCTGGTGCGCAACGGCAAGTGGGACATCCGCCTGACCAAGACCGGCTTCACCAACGATGCCGGCCACTGCCTGGTAATGGTCACCATGATGAACGGCCGCCCGGTCGCCCTGGCCCTGCTCGATGCCTTCGGCAAGCGCACCCACGTGGCCGACGCCGCGCGCATCCGCCGCTGGGTGGAAACCGGCGTCGCCTCGCCGGTGCCCGCCGTCGCCCTGCAGTACAAGGCCCAGCGCAGCCAGGCGCGTGCATCCAACGTCACGGCCACCGCCCAGTAGGTTCTACCCGCGCTGGCGGAGTCCGCTCCGCCAGCCATCCTCTCCTGCTTCCCCGCTCCGTCCTCTTCTTTCCCTGTCGCTTCAGCCCTGCTGGATGGCGCTTCCGTCACTTATATGCTGATCGTCATTCAATGTTAGTATGACATCCATAATATTTTATTGCCGGAGCCATGCGATGACCGAACTGACACTGACCCGTGAACAGAAGATTGCCGCCTGGGAAGCGGCCGCCGCGCAGATGCGCCAGCGTCTGGCCGAGCCTGGCGTGGTCTCGCTGCAGGAACTGCGCGGCAGGACGCCCCAGGAATTCTTCGACGGCATCGGCGCGGGCGAACTGCCTGCCCCGCCGATCAATGCGCTGATCGGCTTCGTGCCGCTGGAATGGGGCCAGGGCCGCTTCGTCTTCCAGGGCACCCCGGACATGCGCCACTACAACCCACTGGGCACCGTGCACGGCGGCTACGCGGCCACGCTGCTGGACTCGGCCATGGGCTGCGCCGTGCATACCATGCTCGAACCCGGCCTGGGCTACACCACCACCGACCTGCGCATCAGCTACATCCGTGCGCTGACCCGCGACACCGGGCCGATCCGCGCCGAGGGCACCATCGTGCATGTCGGCCGCTCCACCGCCCTGGCCGAGGGCCGCCTCTACGACGTGGATGGCCGCCTGTACGCCACCGGCTCCACGACCTGCCTGATCCTCGGGCGCTGAACTTCCCAGGAGAACGACCATGACTTCCGTCGTCATCGCGGGTTACGCCCGCTCCCCGTTCCACTTCGCGAAAAAAGGTGCGCTGATCGATGTGCGCCCCGACGATCTGGCCGCCCAGACGGTCAAGGGACTGGTCGAGCGCAGCGGCCTGGACGCCAACCTGATCGAGGACCTGATCATGGGTTGCGCCTACCCCGAGGCCGAACAGGGCATGAACCTGGCGCGCATCACCGGCTTTCTCGCCGGGCTGCCGGAAACGGTGGCGGGCGCCACGGTGAACCGCTTCTGCGGCTCGTCCATGACCTCCATCCACTTCGCCGCCGGGCAGATCCAGCTCGGCGCCGGAGATGCCTTCATCTGTGCCGGCGTGGAGTCCATGACCCGCGTCCCCATGGGCGGCTTCAACCTTTCCCCCAACCCGCGCCTGCTGGCGGAATTCCCCCAGGCCTACATGCCCATGGGGCAGACGGCCGAGATCGTCGCCGAGCGCTTCGGCATCTCCCGCGCGGACCAGGAAGCCATGGCCGTGGGCTCCCACGCCAAGGCTGCCCATGCCCGCGAGCAGGGCCTGCTGGCGGCGGAGATCGTGCCCATCGACACGCCCAACGGCGAGGTCAACGAGGATGGCTGCATCCGCCCCGGCACCAGCCTGGAAGCGCTGGCGCAGCTCAAGCCGGCTTTCGGCGGCAGCGTCACCGCCGGTACCGCCTCGCCCCTCACCGATGGCGCAGCGGCCGTGCTGGTGTGCAGCGAAGACTTCGCCCGCGACAACGGACTGGAGATCCTGGCGCGGGTGAAAGCCGTCGCCGTGGTTGGCTGCCCGCCAGAAATCATGGGCATGGGTCCGCTGTACGCGACCCGCAAACTGCTGGACCGCAGTGGACTGCGGATGGCCGACATCGATCTGGTGGAGATCAACGAGGCTTTCTCCAGCCAGGCCCTGGCCAGCCTGCGCGGCCTGGAGCTGGATATCGACCGGGTCAACCTGCACGGCGGCGCCCTGGCCATCGGTCACCCACTGGGCGCCACCGGCGCACGCATCACCGGCAAGGCGGCAGCGCTGCTGAAGGAAACCGGCGGGCGCTACGCCATCGCGACCCAGTGCATTGGTGGCGGGCAAGGTGTGGCGACATTGCTGGAAGCCGTGCGCTGAGCTGAGAACCCGCTCCTACAAGGAGAGTTTTCGAGCGGTGCGACAACATCGCGGACGGAGTCCGCTCCTACGGGGCTCAGCCTTGGGTAGGAGCGGACTCCGTCCGCGATCGTCTTTCCGCGTACGCCGGTGTCTGCCCTGAATCACCTCCCCGCGCCCACCCTGCGTTAGAATGTCAACCAGCATTCCATGATCCGCAGGAGACCGGTCATGCGTTACTCCGAAGACCACAAGGCCCAGACCCGCGAACGCATCATCAACGAGGCGGCGCAGCGCTTTCGCAGCGAAGGCGTCGACGCCACCGGCCTGCAGACGCTGATGAAGGCGCTGGGCCTGACCCACGGCGGCTTCTACGCGCACTTCAAGTCCAAGGACGAGCTGGTGGAGATCGCCCTGCAGCAGGCCGCCGAGCAGTTGCGCCCGGTCGTCGACCAGCAGTTCGCGAAGGCCGACCCGCTGCCCGGCTTCATCGACCAGTACCTCTCCCCCGGCCACCGCAACACGCCGGGCAAGGGCTGCCCGCTGCCGACCATCTCGGCGGAACTGGGCGCACGTGGCCATGCCAGCGCCACCACCGACGCCATCGTCCAGGCGCGCATCGACGCCATCGAGAAAGCGCTGCCCAGCGAGCATGCCGAGGATGAAAGCGTCGCCCTGCTCGCTACCCTGATCGGCGCGCTGGTGCTGTCGCGCAGCGTGGCCGACCCGGAACTGTCCGATCGCATCCTGGAGAGCACCCGCCGGCATTTGAAGCGCGAGATCGGCGCGGCGGAGTGAATTCCCCACTATAGATGCATGCGGCATCTTTGTCGGGCGCATAACGCGCCAGCGTTATCCGCCAATCAAGGGCCGGCGGATAACCTGTTCCAGGTTATTCGCCCTACGCCACTGACGTACGGCCAGCCCTGCGCCTGGACCCTGTAGGAGCGAGCTTGCTCGCGAACCTGCAAGGCACGGTGCCAAGCGGTTCGCGAGCAAGCTCGCTCCCACAAAGAGCCGCGCATAAAAAAGCCCCGGCACAGGGCTGGGGCAAGCTTTTCGCCACTCAACTACTCGATCAAACCAACTCCACGCCATAACGCTGCGCCGGAGCGCTGCGCGACAGGTTAGGCGCCATTTTCAGGCGCGCGGCGGTGAAGGCTTCGAACTCACCCGCATCCGGCAGCGCCGGCAGGGTCACCACTTCGCCCAGCGCCAGGCCGGCCAGGGCGGCGTCCACCATGTGGTTCACGTCCATCAGCATTTCCGCCGGCAGTGCGGAAATGTCGGTGCCGGCACGGTCCCAGATTTCAGTGCGGGTAGCGCCCGGCAACACCGCTTGGATGCGCAGGCCCAGCGGCGCCAGCTCCTGCTGCATGGACTGGGTCAGGTTGAGCACGAAAGCCTTGGTGGCGCTGTAGCTGCCGTTGAACAGTTCCGGCGCCAGGGCCAGCACCGAGGCCACGTTGATGATGGTGCCCCGACCGCGTCCGGCGAACGCCTTCGCCGCAGCGCCGGCCAGACGCGCGGTGGCGATGACGTTCAGCTCGATCATGCTTTCCAGGCGGTCCAGGTCGGTTTCCAGCAGGGTGCCGTTGATCGCCACGCCGGCGTTGTTCAGCAACAGGCTGATGCTCGCGTCTTCGGCCAGACGAGCCTCGACGCGGGAGCGATCTTCGCGGCGGGTCAGGTCAGCCTTCAGGACATCCACCGAGACGCCGTACTCTTCGCCCAGGCGCGCAGCCAGGGCATCCAGGCGTTGCTGGTCGCGGGCCACCAGCAGCAGGTCGTAGCCCTGGGCGGCGAGGCGCTGGGCGTAGGTGGCGCCGATGCCGGAGGAAGCACCGGTGATCAGTGCGCGGCCCAGTTCGGATTTGGCATTCATGGTTCTTTCTCCAGGAGGCGTTCGCCCCGCTTGCAACGTTGAGTGGGCCTGGTGGCCGTCTGGAATGTCCGGCCAATTGAATGATAGCCGTCATCTGAACGCTGATATTATGCTCATAATATTATCTGTCAAGGCCCGAGCTTCGGTGGTGACAAACGGCCAGGGAGTCAGTGGAACGCTCAGTGGCGGGCGTCACGCGCCATCGGGCAGTTTAGGTTGCCCATTCCAGAGCACGCGCGAGAGGCTCGGGACGTCTCCACACAAGAACAAGCCCGGAGCGTCACCTGCACCCTGCTGCCTGTCTAACGAACCGGAGCGATCCGGAGGAGGACACATGCGATTGCGCTGCTTTTTCCTGGGATGCGTTTGGGATGAAGGAACTCTGACCGAAGTCGGCCGCGTGCCGATGCTGTGCCAGCGCTGTGCGCGCTGCGGTGCACAACGGTACCTCAGTCCCGAGCCGGAAGTCTGAGCCACAAGCGAAACTGCCCGGAGCACACAGGTGCTCCGGGCAGTCTCATTTCCGCAGGCGGGCTGTCCGCAGGCCAGGCCTCAGTTGGCCACGAACGCCTGGCTGGTGGTGATCGCCATGTCGCCGCCGGGCAGCTTCAGATCGCCGAGGCGCTCCAGGCTGTCGGCGTCGAAGATCGCCACATCGTTCAGGGTTCCGGTCAGGTACAGCTTGTTGCCGGCCTTGTTGGTCGACAGGCAGTAGTAGGAGTGGTCCAGGTTCGCCGCCTTGACCAGCTTCTGCTGCTTGATGTCGTACTTGGCCAGGCGGTTCAGCACGCCGTAGACGATGTTGCGGTCCTTGGCCGAGCGGATGCCGCTGAAGTACACCTCGGTGACCGGGCCGAAGTCGACGGTCTCGGTCTTGCCGGTGGCCAGGTCGATGTTGAAGAAGCCGTAGAGGAACTCGGCCGTGGCCATGTCCTGCTTGGCGTCCTTGAACTTCGCCGTGGTGTAGAGCAGCGAGAAGTCACGCGGGTAGGTCTGCTGGTTCCACACGTAGAGCACATCTGGCGGCGCGTAGTTGGGGCGCTTCCAGTTGCGGCTGGGGATGACCACGTCGAACTTGCCGGTCTTCACGTCCACCTTGTAGATGTCCGGGCCCGCCACATAGAGGGTACCGTCGTCGCCGCTCTGCATGATGGTCAGCTGGCGCGGCGCCGGGAAGGTGCGCACCGGCTTGGCACCCATGCCATCGGCCACCGAATAGACCTGCAGGCGCGGCTGCTGCACCTCGTAGTGCTCGGCGAGGATCAGCGTCGGGTTGGCGATGGCGTAGATTTCCTTGCCGTCGTGACTGACGGTCATGGAGAACATCGCCCGCGCATTCTCGCCCGGTTTCTGCGCAAGGGTGGCGTGGAACACCGGCTTGCAGTCATCGAGCTGGATGCCGTAGATGTCCGCGTAGTGGTTGCTGAGGATGTAGACGGTCTTGCGGTCCGGCGACAGCTGGGTCATGCCCGGACCGTAGGCGCCGGGAATGGTGCAGGTCTTGAACAGCTTGTCGGTCTGCATGTCGATGACGTGCAGGTTGTTCGGATAGTTGGTGCTGATCAGGTACTCGTGGCCACTTTCCAGCGCCTTGCCGGTGTCGGCGCCGGCATCGGCGGCGACGGCTTGCAGCGCGCAGGCCAGCGAGAGGCCGCCGAGCGCGGCGGCGAATGCTTTTCTGGACATGCAGGTTTTCCTCTTGTTCTTCTGGTCCATGCTCTTGGGGCCGATATTCGTCAGGCCGGTCATTTGTCGTCCGGGAATACGGTGCCGAGGTTGCGCCAGTTCTCGGCCGAGGCCTGCGCATCCTTGTTCCAGTCGGGGTAGGTGCTCATCATGTCCGGCACCTGGGCCGGCCACCAGCAGGGGTCGGAGCAGCCGTAGAGGTCCGCCTCCATCGGCTGGCAGAGCGAAGAAACGCCGCCGAACACGTCGACTTCCCAACCCGGGTCGGTGGTGGCTGCGCAACCGGCCACGGAGTTCATCGCCACCACGTCCTCGATGCGATCCTCGGCGGCGGCCTGTTCGAGCTTCTGTGCTTTGGTGTTGATCGCTTTCAGATGTTTCATGTCAGTGCGCCTTCCGCGGAGTGATGTGGCGGTCGATGAAGCTGGGGTTGGAAGCCATGATCCGGCTGTAGACCTCGATGCCGAAGTCGACCCAGTCCCTCATCAGTTCGCAGTAGTGGTAGGTGGGGTGCGCCGGGTCGCCGTAGCGGGCGTAGCTCTCGTGGTAGCAGCCGCCGGAGCAGAGGTTGCGGATGTGACAGCTGGCGCAGCCGGTGTCGGTGCGGTCCAGGCGCTGCGAGAGGAACTCGTTCAGTTCGGCCTGCTTCACCCCTTCATGCACGTTGCCGAAGGTCGGCAAGGATGAGCCGGTGAAGCGGTGGCACAGGTTCAGCTCGCCCTTGTGGTCCACGGCCAGCATCTTCAGTCCGGCACCGCACGGCAGGGCTTTCTTCTGCCCTTCATGGATGTCGGTGATCAGCTGGTGCAGGTTGGAGAAGCCGATGTTGCGCCCTTGCAGCGCCTCGTCCAGGTAGCGGCGACCCAGGGCCTTCATACCGGCGAAGACCTCCTTCAGCTCGTCCCCGGTGAGGTTGTAGCTGCTGATATCGCCGGAGGTGACCGGGGCGAAGCCGACTTCGGCGAAGCCCATCTCGTTGAACAGGTGGTTCCAGATGGTCTCGACGTCGGTGACGCCGGTGGTCAGGGTCACCCGCGCGCCGACCGGCCGCGCGGTGTAGCGCGACAGCAGCATGTCGGCCTTGCGCCGCACCACGTCATAGGTGCCCTGCCCGCCCACGGTGATGCGGTTGCGGTCGTGCACCGTCTTCGGTCCGTCGATGCTGATGGACAGCCCGAAGCGATGGGCGTTGAGCCAGTCGACGATTTCCTCGGTGAGCAGCGTGGCGTTGGTGGTCATGACGAAGTCCACCGTCTTGCCCAGCTCGCCGAAACGGCGCTCGCAGTACGCGACCATGTGCTCGATCAGCGGACGGTTGGACAGCGGCTCGCCGCCGAAGAACACCACGGTGTAGCGCGGCTCGTCGGGGGATTCCTGGATCAGCATTTCCACCGAGGCTTCGGCGGTTTCCGCGCCCATCTTCTTGCCGGCGGAGGGCTTGTCCAGGTCTTCCTTGTAGCAGTAGGTGCAACTCAGGTTGCAGCCGGTGTTGACGTTCAGCACCACGGTGTTGAGCGCGGTGCGGTCAACCTTCTTGATACCGATTTCAGGGGTCAGCGGTGAGCCGTCGCTGACCAGCTCCAGCGCGATCAGCTCGCGCAGGGTCTCGTCGATTTCCTCGGCGCCGAAGCGCCCGGCCAGGCGCTGGGTCAGCTCGTCCGGCGAGCAGGCCTGCCCGCGCAGCGCGTCGATGATTCCGCCGGTCAACTCGTCGCTGGCGAACAGCGAGGAGCTGGGGATGTGGAACAACAGGCGGTCGGCGTCGACCTGCACTTCATGCAGGTTGCGTTCGACCAGATTCAAGATGGCGCCCATGGCGACCTCCCGGAACTCTCAGAATGTGCCCGCCCGCAGGCGGGACTCACGCGTTCAGTTCATCCGATTCCGACGGTTACGGAATCGGCGGGTTGTTCCAACGCTGCACGGTGACGATCATGTGTCCTTCGCCCTTGTGCGACTGACCGGCGTCGTCCACCGCGGCAATCACCTTCAGGTTGCCGGCGTTGTTGGTCATCATCTTGCGCGCCGGGTTCGGGCCGGCGTCGCCCGGTGTGAAGATGCCGCTGTCGGCGTCCATCACCCCGGCGTACTTCACGTCCTCGTCTTCCTTGGCGCGATCATCGAACGGCTCGACCGACCACTGTGCGGGGAACACACCGATGCGGAACGGCTTGCCGTCGGCACCCTTGCCCCAGGCCTCGGCGTCGAAGCTGCCCTGGACCTTGGGCGTGGAGCCGCCATTGCCGCCGATGCGGGAAATGGAGAACTCCGGCACCACCTTCACTTCGGCGATGTCCTTGTAGACGGCGAGGCTGCCGCCCTTGGCGCTGCCCACGGTGACATCGCGTTCACCGGCGGCGGCCGCATCGCTGGCCTTGACCTTGACGGTCACGCGCTCCGGAGTTTCGGAGACTACCGAGACCACCTCCACGCCCTTGCCGAACGACGGCTTGCCCTTCAGGCCGGTGCCGACCACGCTGACTTCGGTCTCCGCACCCGCCTTGATGTAGGCCGGCTGCACGCTCAGCACGTGGCTGGTGCCGTCCTTCGCCGCAACGAAGTCCAGGCCGCGCTCGTCGTGGGCCTTGTCGAACATGCGGCCCTGCATCTGGCCGTCGAGGGCGGCGAATACCTGGCGCAGGGTCACGTCGCCGACTTTCACTGCGCCGCGCCATTCGTAGCCGTTATAGAGCACCGCGCTGCCCTCGCCGCTGAACGGCGAGCCGTCGGCGTACTGGCCTTTCACGCTGACCTTGAAGGCGTCGTCGCCGTCCTGGCTCACGCTCATGCTGCCGGCCAGGTCACCCTTGCCCGGCATGTGCCCGGCAAAGCTCCACTCACCCGCCAGTGTCTCGGCCTTGGGCCGGTTCTTCTGCCAGTCGGACCAGGCCTTGCTGTCGAGCGGGTAGCGCTTGGCGAGCTCGGGGACCATCTCCTTCTTCGCCAGGTCGAACCAGTCGCGGTCGCGGGCCAGGGCCTGGTATTCCAATGACGGCCAGCGGCCGAGGTGGAAGTTCACCAGCTTCTCCCACTCTGCCGCGGGGCGACGTTGCAGGGCGATGCGCGCACCCGAGTGACAGCGGGCGCACATCTGCTCGAAGTTGGTATCGAATTTCTCGACGGTGTTCAGCCGGCGCTCGAGGGCGTAGCGCACGCCCTCGGTCTCGCTGGGCGCCAGGCCCTGCTTGTCGGCGAGGAACTTGACCACCGCACGGCGCTCCTCGTCGGTGATCTTCAGGCCGTACATCACCTGCATGCGGGCGATGCTCATCAGCCAGCCTTCGGGGGTCTTGCGCTGGTGGCTGATACGGCTGAGGGAATTGTTGCCTTCGGGCGTATGGCACGCCTGGCACTTGGCGTTGATGATCGCCTGGCCTTCGGGTGCGGCCTGGGCCGTCTGGTGCAGCGCAAGGGCCAGTGCGGCCAGGGTTCCGGCACCCAGATAGCGCCGAAGTCGTGTCATCTTCAAGGTCAGGCCTCCTCGGTATTCTTGTTGGTTATTCGCGCCCACCGATGGGCTAAGAGCGAGCTCTTGAACGCAGTTTTGCAGGTTGTGTGCCACTACTGCGCAAACCCCGCCGAATCAGGCCTTCGGCGGTATTTTCAGGCACGCCCGGTGGATGCCACCGGGGTTGCGACGTCACATTTCGCGATTGCTGTCTAACTCTGAGACAGGGCCTGTGAGACACCCTCCGAAGCAGTATGGTCCGGCTTGCGCAAAGCGCCGCCCGCCGGGAGCATCAGGGCGCCGAACAGCATGGTGATCAGGCCGACCCAGACCAGCGAGAGGAACGGGAAGCGGCGCACCACCACCACGCTCTCGATGTCGTCGCCAGGCTTCTTGAGCAGACGCGCCGAGGCCGGCACCCAGATCTGCAGATCGCCGCTCCAGCCGCGGACGATGAATGGATGCAACACGTAGCCGCGGTCCGAGGCGAAGCGCGCGTAGTGGTAGTCGAGGATTTCGCAGAGCTGGCGCACCGGCCCCTGGTAGGCTGGCGGGTTGCCCCGGCTGTCCTGGAACAGCGCGTGGCCGGCCAAGGTGCGCTCGCCGTCGCGCAGCTCCACCTTGGCCACCGCGTGGTAGCCGGAAAAATCCGGCCGGCTGGAGTCCGGCGAGACGCGCATCTGCATACCGCCGATCACCGCGTGCCACTGCTCGAAGGACGTGCCCGGCGGGATGCTGATCTGCTGATAGCTATTCAGCGCCGTGGCCGCGAGACCGCCCACCAGCGCGATCACCGCGCCGCCGTGCACCAGCGCCAAACCGCCGCTGTAGCGCAGACTGCCCACTCGGCGGCTGCGCCAGAGACTCTGCACGCCCCAGAGCACGCAACTGCCCATCAGGAAAGCGCCGCCCAACAGCGCCGCATCCAGCCACGGCAACACCCGCACGATGCTCTGCGAGAGCATGCCGTCGCCGTTGTAGCCGCTGCTCAACCAGCCGCCGCGCCAGCCGGTCCAGACCATCACGACGGCCGTCAGGACTGTCGCCAGCAGCGCCAGCCGGGGTCGGCCGCAACGGCGCAGGAAGCTGTAGCCGCCCATCAGGCCAATCGCCGCCAGCAGCGGTACGACCCAGTGGGCCAGGCCGTAGCCGTTGACGTCCCACTGGTCGAAGGCCCGGCGCAGGCTGTCCATCTCGGCGGTGGTGGCCCAGGCAGTCAGGGTTTCGGAGAAGGGTTTCAGTTCGCTCGGCCGCTCCACGCCCAGCCATTCATAGAGATGCGCCTGCAGCAGCGCACCAAGGGCCAGCAGCCCGGTGCCGGCGAACAGGTAGATGGCCACGTCCAGCGTCCAGTCCGAGGCGCCGCGCCGGCGCCCTGCCCGCTTGCGCGCCCGCCACCCCGCCAGCAGGTGGAAGGTCGTGAGCGCCAGCAGTATCGCCGCCAGAGCCAGATGGCTGAGCCAGGATGTGGTGCCGATGTAGCGGTGCGAGCTGGCCAGCACCATGCTGCGGGTCACCGCCATGGCGCCGCAGGCCATGGCCGCCGCCAGCAGGCTGAGCACTGGCAGCAGCCGTGCATAGGCACCATCCGCGCGCCAGCGGCGGGCACCGTGCAGCACCGCGCCGAGCAGCGCCCAGATAATGAACGCCGAGGTCTGCACCGGGTCCCAGTGCCACAGCTGGCCATAGGTGAAATCCTCCATGGCCCAGGCCATGCCCACGCCAATCCCGGCGCTGAGAATCAGCCAGGCGCGGCGGCTGTAGCGCGGCATCACCCAGGCATAGGCATGGCCGCCTCGTCCCAGCGCTTCAAGCGCGGCACCGGCCGGCGCCAGCACCCAGGCATAGGCGCAGAGGATCAGCGGCGCATGCAACGACATCCAGAAGGTCTGCAGATGGGCGTTCATGCCCTGGCTCGGTTGCGCTGCCAGCCAGTCCTCGGGCGTGGCACTGAAGGGCCCGAGCCAGGCCGCAGTGGCCACGTACCAGGCAGCAATCAACGCCATGCCGCGCCCGGCCCAGCCCGGCAACGCCGAACTCTTCAGGGCGATGGCCATGCAGAAGGTCGCCAGCAGCAGGACGGTACCTTCGTCGCCACCCCAGAGGTTGGAGAATTTCAGGTAAGCCGGCAGCGCCGCGCTGCTGTAGAGCCACGCATAACGCAGCTGAAAGTGGTCGGCGATCAGGTGCAGGCCAAGCGCAAGACAAGCGCCGCACAGCGCACCAAGCACCACCGGCCACGCCGGCCCGCGCCACTCCGAACGGCTGGCACCCAGGGCAATCAGCGCCGCCAGCGCCCAGAGCAAAGCATTGCCCGCACCGGGCAGCAGCCACAGCAACAGACAGATCGATGCGGCGGCGAGCGGCCCCGCAATCCACGGCAACGACGGGTGCATCCTCTTCAAGCCAGGCCTCCTTGTGCAGCGCCGACGTGGCGCCAGGCGTAACCCCGAGCTCTTCACGTTGCGTGCCAGAGGGAAAAACCCTTGTGGAACAACCGGCTGTGCCCAGGCAAGGGCCGACCAGGCGTGGCAGATCGCGACAGCTGTAGCAGCCTGAGACAGCCCTAGCCGTTATAGACGATGGTCTAATTGCGCGTCCTTCCGGCGAGGAAGTGGCAAAGCTCGAGGTGCCAGCCAGACGCCTTGCTTTTGCCGGCCTGTCCAGAACAGGTGCCCATCCGCGCCAGCCGGGGCTTTGCCGGGTTGGAAAGTGGCCAGACGCGTGAGAACGATTATGCTTCCAGATGACCTTGCGGTGTTCCGCAGGGCCGCCTGTTTTCAAGCACCAACCATCCGTAGGAACTGTCATCAGCCCTGGGCTCGAGTGCGGTAACGGAAATTGAGGGACTCCGGCCCAAAAAAACAACAAGACGGAGACGAACATGGCGCAAACCTACAGCCCGGCCGCGGGCAACGCTCCTCACAGCGGAATCACCAAGGAGGAGCGCAAGGTCATCTTTGCCTCCTCGCTGGGTACGGTGTTCGAGTGGTACGACTTCTACCTCTACGGCTCCCTGGCGGCGATCATCGCCAAGCACTTCTTCGCCGGGGTCAACGAAACCACCGCCTTCATCTTCGCCCTGCTGGCCTTCGCCGCCGGCTTCGCGGTGCGGCCCTTCGGCGCCATCGTGTTCGGCCGCCTGGGCGACATGATCGGGCGCAAGCACACCTTCCTCATCACCATCGTCATCATGGGCGTGTCCACCGCCGTGGTCGGCCTGCTACCGGCCTACTCCACTATCGGCGTCGCCGCGCCGATCATCCTCATCACCCTGCGGCTGTTGCAGGGCCTGGCGCTGGGCGGCGAGTACGGCGGCGCTGCCACCTACGTCGCCGAGCACGCACCCAAGGGCAAGCGCGGCTTCTTCACCTCTTGGATCCAGACCACCGCCACGCTGGGCCTGTTCCTCTCGCTGCTGGTGATCATGGCCTGCCGCACCGCCCTGGGCACCGAGGCGTTCGAGGCCTGGGGCTGGCGGCTTCCCTTCCTGCTGTCGATCCTGCTGCTGATCGTCTCGGTGTACATCCGCCTGCAACTGGCCGAGTCGCCGGTGTTCATGAAGATGAAGGAAGAAGGCAAGGCGTCCAAGGCACCCTTGACCGAATCCTTCGGCCGCTGGGAAAACCTCAAGGTGGTGATCATGTCGCTGCTTGGCGGCACCGCCGGCCAGGCCGTGGTCTGGTACACCGGGCAGTTCTACGCGCTGTTCTTCCTCTTGCAGACCCTGAAGATCGACGCGCAGACCGCCAACCTGCTGATCGCCGGCTCCCTGCTGCTGGGCACGCCGTTCTTCGTGTTCTTCGGCAGCCTGTCCGACCGCATCGGCCGCAAGAAGATCATCATGGCCGGCTGCATCCTCGCCGCGCTGACCTACTTCCCGATCTTCCACGGCCTGACCCAGTTCGGTAACCCGGACGTGTTCGCCGCCCAGGAAAAGAACCCGGTAACGGTAGTGGCTGACCCGAATGCCTGCTCCTTCCAGTTCGATCCGGTGGGCAAGGCGAAATTCGTCAGCTCCTGCGATTTGGCGAAGAGCCTGCTGGCCAAGCGCGCCATTCCCTACGACAACCTCAAGGCCGAGACCGGCGCGACGACCCAGGTACACATCGGCGACAAGGTCATTGCCAGTTTCGAGGGAGCCGGCATGCCGGCGGCGGAATTCAAGGTGCAATCGGAAGTCTTCACCGCGCAGCTCGCCGCCTCGCTCAAGGAGGCCGGCTACCCCGAGAAGGCAGATCCTTCGAAGATCAACCACCTGATGATGCTGGTGCTGCTGACCATCCTGGTGATCTACGTGACCATGGTGTACGGGCCGATTGCCGCGTGGCTGGTCGAGCTGTTCCCGACGCGCATCCGCTATACCTCCATGTCGCTGCCCTACCACATCGGCAACGGCTGGTTCGGCGGCTTCCTGCCCACCGTCGCCTTCGCCATGGTGGCGGCCACCGGGGACATTTACTACGGCCTCTGGTACCCCATCGTCATCGCGGTGATGACGGCGGTGCTGGGCATCCTGTTCCTGCCGGAGACCAAGGATCGGGATATCACCCACTGAGGTTGCGACGCCACGCCGGCCCCCCTCTCCCCGGCCCTCTCCCTGAAGGGAGAGGGGGTTTCCGTGCGATGCAGAATCCTGATGCGCGCCTTTGACTCAGTTGCCGGCTGAAGGCAGACCATGCCCCAGCGCCGAACGGTCCCCTCTCCCTTCAGGGAGAGGGTTAGGTAGAGGGCTCACCCTGCTCCGCGCCCCTCCACAAACACCCCTTACCGTCTCAGCCGCTGTCGCAATGTGCGACAGCGGCTTCCTTTCGTCGTCGCATAAAAACCAATTAATTCTTTTAATTTCAATAAGTTAAATAGAAAAACAAGCCTTGGCACAGCCGTTGCGATGCTCCGCCTCAACGTTCCTGAAACAGACAACAAGAGGCCACCGCAATGCTCGCTTCCCTGCCCATCAAGCCCGAATCCCGCGCCTTCCTGCAGCGTGCCCCGAAGATGTTGATCGGTGCCGACTGGACCTCCGCCAGCGACGGCGCCCTGATGGACCTGCGCAACCCGGCGACCGGCGAAGTGCTCTGCCAGGTGCCCGCCGGCACCGCCGCCGATGTCGACCGCGCCGTGCGCGCCGCGCGCCAGGCTTTCGATGATTCGGCCTGGAGCCGCACCCGTCCGCGCGAGCGGCAGAACCTGCTGTGGAAGCTCGCCGACCTGATGGAGCGCGACGCCGACCTGCTGGCCGAGCTGGAGTGCCTGAACAACGGCAAGAGCGCCGCCGTCGCCCGGGTGATGGACGTGCAGCTGGCCATCGACTTCCTGCGCTACATGGCCGGTTACGCCACCAAGATCGAGGGCAGCACGGTGGACGTGTCCATGCCGCTGATGCCCGACGGTGAATTCCACGGCTACATCCGCCGCGAAGCCGTCGGCGTGGTGGGCGCCATCGTCGCCTGGAACTTCCCGCTGCTGCTGGCCTGCTGGAAACTCGGCCCGGCGCTGGCCACCGGTTGCACGGTGGTGCTCAAGCCCGCCGACGAAACCCCGCTGTCCGCCCTGAAACTCGCCGAGCTGGTGCTCGAAGCCGGCTACCCGGCCGGCGTATTCAACGTCGTCACCGGCGCCGGCATCACCGCGGGCGCAGCCCTCTCCCACCATCCACTGGTGGATAAGCTGACCTTCACCGGCTCCACCCCGGTAGGCAAGGAAATCGGCAAGGCGGCCATGGACAACATGACCCGCGTGACCCTGGAGCTGGGCGGTAAGTCGCCGACCATCGTCATGGCCGACGCGGACCTGGCCACCGCCGCTGCCGGCGCCGCCCAGGCGATCTTCTTCAACCAGGGCCAGGTCTGCTGCGCCGGCTCGCGCCTCTACGTGCAGCGCAAGCACTTCGACAACGTGGTGGCCGATATCGCCGGCATCGCCAATGGCATGAAGCTGGGCAACGGTCTGGACCCGAGCATCGACATGGGCCCGCTGATTTCCGCCAAACAGCAGAAGCGCGTGTTCGACTACATCGAACTGGGCCGAGACAAAGGCGCCACCATCGCCTGCGGCGGTGAGCAGTTCGGCCCCGGCTATTTCGTCAAACCCACGGTGATAGTCGACGTCGACCAGAAGAACCCGCTGGTGCAGGAAGAAATCTTCGGCCCGGTGCTGGTCGCCATGCCCTTCGACGACATCGAGGACGCCCTGCGCCTGGCCAACGACAGCCCCTACGGCCTGGGTGCCAGCGTCTGGTCCAACGACCTGGCGGCGGTGCACCGCATGGTGCCACGCATCAAGTCCGGCTCGGTGTGGGTCAACTGCCACAGCGCGCTGGATCCGGCGCTGCCCTTTGGCGGGTTCAAGATGTCGGGCCTGGGCCGCGAGATGGGCGCCGCCGCCATCGAGCACTATACCGAGCTGAAGTCGGTGCTGATCCGCCTGTAACAACCCGCTGGTCTACCTCGCCCGCGCGGTCCCCCTGCGCGGGTCGTGCATCCCCCGGTCGCGGCAGCGCACGGGGGACTTTTTTGCCCCTCGCGGTCAGCCTCTGCACGCCCCCTGCTGCACTAAGCTTCTGGCAGACCTCGCGAGGGAACGACCATGCGCCTGCCCCTTCTGTTCCTGCTCCTGTACCTCGTCGGCTGCGCCAGGGAAGTCGCCGATGTGGATCTGCCCTACTCCCGCCACCAACTCCCTGAACCGAAGCTGACCTACCTCGGCGTCGGCGGTTGGCTGGTGCGCTGGCGGGGCGAGGCGCTGCTGTTCGCCCCCTCTTTCAGCAACCCGGCCTTCCCGCCGCTGCTGGTTTCAGCAAAGCCACAGCGGATTGACGAATTCATGCCCAAAGCAGCGGACGTCAGCGTGCTGCTGATCGGCCACTCGCATTACGACCACCTGATCGACGTGCCGTGGGTCATGCAGAAATACACGCCAAGGGCCACGGCCTACGGCCCGGAGACGGCCGGGCACATCCTGTCGGCAGTGAAGCCGCCGCTGAAGTTCGTCAACGTGGAACCGAAGAGGGCGGCCGTGAGCTGCGCCAGCGATGGAACCCGGTGCCGCGTTGCGCAGAGCGGAACCTGGCTCAGTTCCGGGCCGTTCCGCTTCATGCCGCTGGAGAGCCGCCACGCGCCGCATTTTCTCGGCATCGATCTCCTGCCAGGTGCCTATCACGCGGACCTCGAGCGGTTACCACGAACGGTCTGGGGCTGGCGCGAGGGGACAACACTTGCCTGGCTGGTGGACCTGGTCGGCGAAGATGGTAGGACTGTCTACCGCCTGCATTACCAGGACTCCGCCAGCACGCCCCCGATGGGCTTTCCGCCCATCGTGCTGGACAACAAGCGCGTGGATGTCGAGATTCTCTGCGCGGCCTCATGGGACCAGGTGGAGCAATACCCCGGTGCGCTGCTGCGGGTCACCCGACCGCGACGGGTCGCCCTGGGTCACTGGGAGGACTTTTTCGGCAACAATCCGCGCGATCCCCAGGTACTGCGGTCACAGAAGGAGGCGCAACTGCTGGACGAGATCCAGCGCCGCGTGCCGGGCATTGACGTGGTCGTGCCCTACCCGTTGACCGAAGTGGGCCTCCCCCAGCCGGAAGTCGACTGAACCTTCAACTCTTACGTGCGGTGGTCTTGGCCGCCGCCTTGCGAGTCGCCGGCTTGGCGGCAGGCGTGCTGCGCGTGGCACGCCTGGGCGCAGTCGCCGCATCGGCCGTTGCGGGCGTGCCGTCAATTTCATAGCGGTGGCCGACGAAATAGCGCCCCAGGGGCGCTTGATAGTTGTAGTTGGCCGTACCGCCGCGCTGCCGCTGCCAGTAGTTCGCGCTGCCCCAGATCACTTCGGGGCACGCGCCGTAGGCCGTGAGGGTCTGCGCCACGTTCAGCCCCGCCGCACTGCAAACCATGTCGAGCATGCAGGCCGAGGGCAGCCCGACCTGCTCGTGCACGGGGTTGGGCGCGCCGTTCACGCCCCAGGCGAAAGCCAGCCAGCGCAGGACGTTGGCCAGCGAATCGAAAACCTGGCGGCGTTCGACGAACAACTCCAGCTTGTCCAGCACCTGCTGGCGCTCCACCGGATAGGCGAGCAAGGCGATGTTGGGCCAGGTCTCCACCGAATCGAACTCGCTCAGCAAGGTCTCGACCACCCCATTGCGCGCCGGCGGGAACGGCAGTTCCGGCTGCATCAGCGGAACATGAAAGGCACTGCTCTGGCCGATGTCCCCCGCCGGCGCGGAGATCAGCAGGCAATCGGACCAATAGGACGGCTCCATGTACTGGCGAAAGTGCGACTGCGCCATGCGCAGCCGGAACGCCAGGAGATCCCTGCCGCCGAGCAGCACCACCAGCGTCCAGTCGCCTGGCAGCTGAAGGTCGCGCAGGGCGAGGTCGAGCCATTGGCTGTTGCTCAGTTTTTCCGTGCGGGGCAGCTCGAAGATTTCCGGGTTGCGTGGCACATCCAGGTGATTGATGTACATGGGAGGCTCCTCAGCGACGGGGGGTCATGCGGAACGTCACCGGGGCTGTGCGTCCCGACCGCCGCCCCCGCTCCAGCGAATAGTTGATGACGCTCACGTCCACGCTGTCGCCGGCACGGACGAAGGTCAGCGTGGAAACCATGTTGCCGCTGTCCAGATAGCTGTCATCGACGGTCTCGAACCGTTTGGAATCGAGTGTGTCGGGCGGGCGCTTTGGGGAGGAAGACAGGTAGCGCAGCAAGCTGCTGGGCGAGCTGATGACCTCGAACAGGCAATCATGTGCGGTGGAGATATAGCGGGCCTTCGCTACCCGGCTGTAATGCACGTCGCCCGACAGGTACAGCACCGGCACACCGGCCGTGGCGAGGGTGCGGATGACGGTGAGGAGCACCTGGAACTGGCTGTAGCTGTAGAGGTTCTTGTCCAGGGCCGAGTCGATGAAACCGAGGGGCTGGTCGAACAGTATCTGCCCTAACGCCAGCACACCGATGGCGGTATTCCCTGCCCAGTGGGCTTGCAGCAGGTCATGGCTCCAATCCAGCAAGTCCTGCTCGCTGCGCTGCGTGAACAGGCTGTACCTCGCGGAAGTCTCCCGGTCCCGATCGAAACGGGCATCAAGCAGCAGAAAGTGCAACGGGTCGACCACGAAGCGTTGCGCACCATCCGCCGTCCGCTGCCCGCCACCAAGCTGGAAGTCCTCGTAGGTTTCCCGCGCGGCGGTACTGAGCAACTGATACTGGGTAGCGCTGTGGGTGCCCAGCATCAGGTACGACGGCTCCGGAAAGTTGTTCCACAGTTCGTGGTCGTCAGGAATGCAGGCGGTAGGCGCGAGTTGCAGCAGCGAATGCAACCCCCGCCCGCCGAATTCGCGAGAGAGGAAGTGCTTGGCGTACTTCTCGGCGAAAAATTTCGAAATGGCCGGCTGCGAGCTCGGCACATCCTCGAGTTGCGGAAAATCCATGTAGACCTGGTCGCCAACCAGCAGGACCAGGTCCGGACGCTGGAGCAGGCGACCAGCCAGCCCGTCAAACACGCCATCGTCGGTATCCTGGTAGTAGCAGGAGGACAACAGCAGGGTGAAACCTCCCCCTGGCCAGGAGGACACTGTTGCGGGCATCGAGCGGAAACGGGCGGTCGATTGCGCATCCAACAGGCGCACAGTGATTTCGACCACCTCGCTGGGCGCAGGGGAGTCAAGCTCGAAGACCCCCTGATAGTTCAGAGGCCGGCCGTTCTTCCCGGTCTGCCGGTCCCGCACGGCGAACCAGCGATCCGCCGGCCGCGGCAGCAATTGGCTGGCACCACAGAGGAAGATCGGCAACGGCAGCTGGGCTGGAGCATTGGGAAGCCCGAAGGCACCCACCCAGAGTCTGAGCTTGCCGGGGTCGGCTACCAGCGGCCGTGCGGAAAGAATCATGGCGGGACGCCTCCTTTCCTCCTGCGATCCTTGCCTAGCCGCCTGCTTCCCACTGCCTGGCCAAGCGATGGGGAGAGTGTAGACGCCGATCGCCAGAGTGCTGCGCCAGTAGAATGCCGCTAACGCGCGCCTCAATCCCGATCCGGCGCCCCCAGGGGGAACAACGGCCGATGCGGTCGCGCTTCTTCCACCGCACGGGCGAAAGAGGGGCGCGCCAGCAGGCGGGAGCGATAGGCACGCAGGATCGGGTACTGGTCCCCGATAGGATGGGTCCAGTCGGCGTAGAACAGCGACGGAGCCGCAGCGCAGTCAGCGAGGCTGAAGCTGTCCCCCGCTGCCCAGGTGCGCCCCGCGAGTTCTTCTTCGAGCCAGGCGTAGGCCAGTTCGAGCTTGCTCACCGCGTGGGCCAGGCCTTCCGCGCGCTTGGTCGCCTCGCCGCTCATGGCCCCCAGCACGGCGTGTTGCACCGGGGTCATCACGTGCCAGTCGAAGAAGCGGTCGAGGAAGCGCACATCCAGCGCCTTCAGCGGGTCGTCCGGCAGCAGGCGCACCGGACCGGGATGCTTCAGGTGCAGGTACTCGATGACGATGCTGGTCTCGGCGACGCTGTGCTCGCCGTCCGCCAGCACCGGGAATTTCGCCAGCGGCCACAGGCGCAGCCAGTGCGCGCCGTTCTCCGGTTGGTCGGGGCCCAGGCTGCGAAATTCGAAGGGTGTGGCGTTCTCGTAGAGGGCGATCAGCACCTTCTGCGTGTAGGAGGAAAATGGATGGCCGAACAGGACGAGGGACATGGCGGATCACCTGGGGCAGACGAAAGTACTCAGCCTAGACCCGAATGAACCTGCCAGGGATTTCTCAGCAGGCCGGCGCCTGCCCCTCGAGCGGGCGCGGCGGCGCGAAGCGGCTGGCGAGAGCGAGCATCACCAGGCACACCAGCGCCATGCCGAGCCAGGCCGGCGCCAGGCTGGCCATGGATTGCCGAGCCAGCCCTGCCAGCAGCGGGAACAGCGCCGCGATCAGGTAGCCCACGCCCTGCACGAAGCCCACCAGCGCACCGGCTTCGGCGGAGCTGCGGGCGCGGTCCATCGCGACGATCAGCGACAGCGGGAACAGTGCGCCGATGCCCAGGCCGAGCCCGATCATGGCTAGCAGTACCAACTGCTGCGGCCACATCACCAGCACGACCAGGCCGCCGAGCAGCAACGCGATGGCCAGCAGCAACGCCGGGCGACGGTCCGGCAGGCGGTCGATGAAGGCGGATACCAGCAGGCCGGCGACCACTTCGGTCAAGGTCAACCCACCCAGCAAGGCGCCTGCCTGTGCCGGCGTCCACCCCAGGGCCGTGTAGTAAGGCGGCAGCCAGGCCAGCACCAGCACGTAGGCGCCCGTACCCAGGCCGAAGAACAGCGCCAGCCAAGCCCCGCGCCGGGCGATCCCGGAAAACGCCGGCGCCGCTGAACTGACGGGCACCGCGCCCTTCGCGGTTCGCAGCCAGACCGGCAGCGCCAGTACGGCGGGCAGCGCCCAGAACGCCAGCGCCGGCAGCTCGCCCCAGGCTTTCGCCAGCCAGGGTGACGCGACGCTGGCCAGCACCGCGCCGCCCATGATCGCCGTGGAATAGGCGCCCATCGCCCCGCCGATGCGCGTGCCGAAGCGCTGGCGGATGAATACCGGCAGCAGCGCCTGGCAGGCGGCAATACCCAGGCCGGCAAGCACCGCGCCACCGAGCAGCCCGACCTGGCCCGGTAGCAGGCGCAACACGCAGGCCAGGGCGATCAGCGACAAGCCGAACGCGACGCCACCGCGCACGCCGAAATAGCGCAGCAATTGGGCGGCGCCCAGCGCACCCAGCCCCATCAGCAGGACCGGCAGGCTGGTGAGCAGGCTGGCGATGCTGTCGGACAGCTTCGCGGACGCCTGCAACGCATCCAGCAGCGGGCCGATGGAGGCCAGCGCCGGGCGCAGGTTGAGACCGGCCAGCACCACGGCGAGCAGGCAGGCGGCAAGGGAGACGGTTCGAGACATGACAAACATCCTTCCAGTGGGGCGCCAGCACTTGCTCGCGAAGAGGGCGCAGGCGAATATCTCTACATCAAGACAAATCCAATGTATCTCTACATCAAGATAAAAAGGAAGCCCCCCATGGACAGAGCCGCGTTCGCCGTCGAGCAATGGCGCCAGCAACTGCCCGAGCTGGATACCGGCGGTATGCTCCTGCTCGGCCGCCTGGGCGAGGCGGCGCAAGTGATCGCCCGCGACCATCTCAACCCGCTGTTCGCCAAGTACGGCCTGCAGCCGGGCGAGTTCGACGTGCTCGCCACCCTGCGCCGCAGCGGCCCCCCCTTCCGCCTCACCCCCACCGTGCTCTACGAGGCGGCGATGATCTCCTCCGGCAGCATGACCAACCGCCTCGACCGCCTGGAGAAACAGGGCCTGGTGCAGCGTCTGCCCAACCCCGAGGACGGTCGCGGTTCGCTGGTTGGTCTCAGCCAAGCGGGCCTGGCGCTGATCGACGAAGCGGTCGGCGCCCACGCCGACAATCAGCGCCGGGTACTTTCCGGACTGAACGACGCCGAGCAGAAGCAGCTCGCCGGCCTGCTGGAAAAACTCCTCGCCAGCCTGCCCGATACTGGCCGCTGAGCAGTCGCCCTGCGGCTGCGCCCGAGGACTTTCGCACACAGGAACCAGCGTCCCAGAGCGGCCTGTGGCCATTACGCCGGCCGCTGTTGATGTCGTTTTTGATCATGCCCATGGCGATTTCGAGCAACTCGCCACGCACCCACTGCCTTAGCTTGAGTCCCGCGTGAAGCGCAGCGCGCTGCGTCACCGCGCCCGACCTAACAATTTCAAGAAAAGGCCGACAGATGAGTGCTCCCCGGGCAAAAGGCGCCAATGGCGATCTGGTGCAGGGCTTCAAGCCCCGCCACGTAACCATGCTCTCCATCGCGGGAATCATCGGCGCAGGGTTGTTCGTCGGCTCCGGTCACGCGATTGCCGCCGCCGGACCCGCCGCCATAGTGGCCTACGCCCTCTCCGGGCTGCTGGTGGTACTGGTGATGCGCATGCTGGGGGAAATGGCCGTGGCCAGCCCCGACACCGGTTCCTTCTCCGCTTACGCCGACCAGGCCATCGGCCGCTGGGCCGGCTTTACCATCGGCTGGCTGTACTGGTGGTTCTGGGTGCTGGTCATCCCCATCGAGGCCATCGCCGCCGGCGTCATCCTCAACAACTGGTTCCCACAGGTCGAGACCTGGGTGTTCGCCCTGTCCATGACGCTGCTGCTCACCGTCACCAACCTGTTCAGCGTCGCCAAGTACGGCGAGTTCGAATTCTGGTTCGCCATGCTCAAGGTCGTGGCCATCGTCGCCTTCATCGGCCTCGGCGCGGCCGCGCTGCTGGGCCTGCTGCCAGGGCGCGAAGTCAGCGGCCTGCACAAGCTGATGGGCGAGCACGGAGGCTTCATGCCCAACGGCTGGACGGCCATCTTCAGCGCGCTGATCACCACCCTGTTCAGCTTCATCGGCACCGAGGCAGTGACCATCGCCGCCGCCGAATCCAGCGACCCCGGTCGCAACATCGCCAAGGCCACGCGCTCGGTGATCTGGCGCATCAGCGTGTTCTACCTGCTGTCGATCCTGGTGATCATCTCGGTGGTGCCGTGGAACGACCCGCGCCTGGTAGAGATCGGCTCCTACCAGCGCACCCTGGAACTGCTGAACATTCCCAACGCGCAACTGCTGATGGACCTGGTGGTGCTGGTCGCCGTGGCCAGTTGCCTGAATTCCTCGGTGTACATCGCCTCGCGGATGATCTATTCGCTGAGCCGCCGCAATGACGCGCCTGCCTTCATCCAGCGCACCTCCGCGGCCGGCGTGCCGCGCGCGGCGGTGATCGCCAGCACGCTGATCGGCATGTTCACCACCTTGCTCAACTTCTTTGCTCCGGGCCGGCTGTTCGATTTCCTACTGGCCAGCTCCGGCTCCATCGCCCTGCTCGTCTACCTCGCCATTGCCGTGTCGCAATTGCGCATGCGCGGCATCCTCCGCCGGCGCAACCATCAGCTGGTATTTCGCATGTGGCTGTTCCCCTGGCTGACCTGGCTGGTGATCGGCATCATCAGCTTCATCCTCGCGGTGATGTTCATCATGCCGACGCACCGCGTGGAAGTCAGTTCGACCCTGGCCCTGACGGTGATTATCATCCTGCTCAGCCAGACCGGCCGGCGCAGTTCGCACAGCCGGCCGGTCCCCATCCGCCGCGCCGCGCGCGGCTGAACCTCCCGCACACAGACGAGGTGCCGATTGGTCGAACGCCGCCAATTCAGCGGGGCCATGCAGGGCCGCAACCTGCGCTATCTCGACGGTGAATCCAGGGAGCCCGGCCGCCTGGCGCGGGTGGGCTTCCTGCTGCTGGAACACTTCTCCCTGCCCGCCTTCACCCAGGCGCTGGATACGCTGGTCACCGCCAACCTGATCCGCGCACAGACCTTCGCCACGCAGACCTTCAGCCTCGACGGCGAATCCGTCACCAGCGACCTGGGCCTGGTGATCTGCCCCGGCGCCACGCTGACCTCGGCGCAACTTGCCGAACTGGACCTGCTGGTGATCTGCGGCGGCCTGCGCACCCCATTGCGCGCGGTACCCGATCTGACACGACTGCTGCACGCGGCCGCCGACAAGGGCATCGCCCTCGCCGGCCTGTGGAACGGCGCCTGGTTCCTCGGCCAGGCCGGCCTGCTGGATGGCTACCGCTGCGCCATCCACCCGGAGAACCGCGCGGCGCTGGCGGAGATCGCCCGGCACAGCGAAGTCACCAGCGAAAGCTACCAGCTCGACCGCGACCGCCTCACCGCCGCCAGCCCCATGGGCGCCTTCAACCTGGTGCTGGAATGGATCAATGCGCGCCATGGCCGCGAGCTGGTGGACGCCATCGTCGACATCCTCGCCTTCGAGGAATCGCGCTTCCGCCGCACCCGCCCAGCCCTGCACGAAAAGCTCAGCGAGCCGCTGCGCGAGGCGATCAACCTGATGAGCGCGAACATCGAGGAACCGCTCAGCCAGGACCAGCTCTCGCAGTACGTGGGCCGCTCCAAGCGGCAGATCGAGCGGCTGTTCCAGGAGCAGCTGGGTACTACGCCGGTGCGCTATTACCTGGAGCTGCGCATCACCGAAAGCCGGCGCCTGCTGCAGCATTCCAGCCTGCCCATGTACGAGGTCGGGCTGGCCTGCGGCTTCGTCTCACCCAGCCATTTCAGCAAGTGCTACACCTCGTTCTACGGCTATTCGCCGTCCAAGGAAGTGCGCTACGGAAATGTGAAGTCGGCGAAGTGAGCGCAGGACGGCCCCAGGGTGGTGCGCGCTCGTGGAAGCGACTGTCTTGTCCCGGCTGAATCTGCGCCGGGGCTTTCCCGCTCGCCGGAACTTCCCCGGATCGCCATAAAAATGCCCGCACAAGGCGGGCATCTTCTTCAGCAATGAACCCATCAGCCCAGCGGCGGCGTGCTTGGCGGCACCAGGCGCTTGGAACCGGTGGCCTCGAAAGCCGCGGCGAAACGCAGCAGCGCGGAGTCGTCATAGGCGCGACCGGCGAAGGTCAGGCCCACCGGCATGCCGATGTCGGCCATCACGCCCATCGGCACGGTGACGGTCGGCACGCCCAGGTGACGAATCGCCAGGTTGCCGTTGGCCACCCAGATGCCGTTGCTCCAGGCGATGTCGGCCGATTCCGGGTTCACGTCGGCATCCGCCGGCCCCACGTCAGCCACGGTGGGGAACAGCACGGCGTCCAGCTTCAGGTCGTCCATCCAGTCTTCCAGGTCCAGCTTGCGGGTCTTCTCCAGGCCGCGCAGGCCGTCCGGCAGGGTCTCGATCTGGTCCCAGGTCTTCAGACCGCGCTTGGCCATGTTGACGTATTCGTCCATCCCCGCGCAGAGGTCGTCCTCGCGGTTGGGCAGCGTGCCCGGATCGTGGGGGAATATCTGCGGCCCGTCGACGTCGGCCAGCTTGTTCAGCTTGGGATCGCCGTTGGCACGGAGGAAATCGTCGAAGCCCCAGCCGGACAGCTCCCACAGCTCATCGTGGAGGAATTCCGGCGAAACGATGCCGCGGTTGTACACCGTCGGCGCACCCGGACGGTCGCCCTCGCAGTTGGAAACCAGCGGGAAGTCCACTTCGACGACTTCGGCGCCAGCCGCCTCCAGGGCCTTGCGGGCCTGTTCCCAGAGGTCGATGACCGAGGCGCGGGTGTGGATGCGCTGGCCGGTCGGGCCGCCGATGCCGGGCTTCTCACTGGTGCCGGCCAGTTCGTCCTTGTTGATGTACATGCGCGGCACGCCCAGGCGCTTGCCTTTCAGCGCTTCCGGGCCGGCAGCGAGGTCGAGGTAGGACGCCGGACGCACTTCCGAGACGGCGGGAATCGGCACCCATGGCTGCAGGCGCCACAGGTCGCCGCGCTTGTCGGCATCCTCGGCGACGACTACGTCGAGCACTTCCAGCAGGTCGGCCATGGTGCGCGCGTAGGGCACCACCACATCCATGGTCGGAGTCAGCGGCCAGTTGCCGCGTACCGAGATCACGCCACGGGACGGGGTGTAGGCGCACAGGCCGTTGTTTGAAGCCGGGCCACGACCGCTGGACCAGGTTTCTTCCGCCAGGCCGAAAGCCGAGAAGCTCGCGGCGGTGGCGGTGCCGGCGCCGTTGGAGGAGCCGGAGGCGAAGGGCGCGGTGAGGAACTTGCGGTTGTACGGGCTTTCCGCACGGCCATAAACGCCGCGCTGCATGCCACCGTTGGCCATGGGCGGCATGTTGGTCTTGCCCAGGCAGATGGCCCCCGCGGCGCGCAGGCGCTCGATGGTAAAGGCATCGCGGTAGGCGATCAGGTCCTTGAAGGCCGGGCTGCCGGAGGCGGCGGTCAGGCCCTTCACCAGATAGCTGTCCTTGGCGGTGTAGGGAATGCCGTCCAGCGGGCCGAGGGTCTCGCCACGGGCGCGACGGGCGTCCGAGGCCTCGGCTTCCTTCAGGGCCTCGGGGTTGCGCACGACCACGGCGTTGAGCTTGCCCGGGCCATCGTAGGCGTCGATGCGCGCGAGGTAGGCCTTGACCAGTTCGACCGCGGTGGTGCGGCCCGATTCCAGGGCTTCACGCAGCTGCGCAATGGAAACTTCGGTTACCTCGATCATGCTTTCACCGTCGGCTGGAGGTGGGTGGGAAGGGGCAGGTCTGCGTCGCGACGGACCCAGACGGCGCAAGTCGGAAAATGCGTGTTCATCTCGATTCTCTTGTACTTCTGTTACGCGACGGGAGTGAGTGTACCGTCGGCCGGCGGCCTCGTTCAGCGCACGGCGGAAAAACCGGAAGCGCATTTTGAGCAACGAAAGGCGAATACAGCCGCCAGGGCGCACACACTGGCATGCCCGATCAGAATACACAACAGTCGTAAATTAAAAAAAACGCCCGCCGAGTGGGGGCTCGACGGGCGACATATGGGCGCTTGGGGGAGCGCCCCTGGAGAGTGAATCAGCGAAAGCCCGATGGCAGACACTGACGCAGGCTATTCGCCGCCTGCCGGCGCTGGGCGGGCCGCTGGGGGGAGCGGCCCGCTCGAAGTGGTTTCAACTGTGTTGCGCGCACTGGTAGGCGGCATCCAACAGCTCGCCCTTGTCCTGCCAGGCACTGCGCTGGTAGGCACTGAAGTGGTTGCCGCCCGCGATCGGAGTGATCTGGACGATGCCGCTGGCCCGCAGTGGATCGGCGCTGCCGGTGAGCAACTGGCGGGTGGTGCCACTCTCGCTGACGAAGGTGGCGGTGCCAGGAGTGAGTCGGCCGTCGACACAGCTCAGGTAGGTGCTGCTGTCCTGGGCGGTGGTGCCGCCCAGGCTGTCCCAGCTCAGCCGGGTTTCCGAGGTCGCCGCGCAGCCGGTCAGGCTGGCCACGGCCAGCAACAACGGGCCGAAGGCGATTCGGGTTGCCAGGCGAGTGGGTGTAGGGCGCGGAGTGTTCATCGATTCTGTCCCTTGCTCGGTTCAACAAGCTCTTGGGACAGATAGTCAGCCGCCCGCCGTCCGCGCACCACTTGATTGCATCGATAGTGAAGCTCGACGTCATCGATGGTTGCGCGGCTCGGGGTTGGCGCGCCGCTGCGCAGGAAGTTCGAACCCTCCCCGCCTCGCCGGGTCGCACATCAGGAAGGCCATCACTCGCCTTCCATCCCGACGGAGGAGAACGCCATGAGCTACGACTGGGACCTGATCGAACGCCTGCTGCTGCGCGCCCAGGACTGCGCCGACGAACCCTACAAGGCCCGCGAATGCGGCGAGGAAGTAGCCGAGCAGCACCGCTTGCAGGGCGAACCGGTGGAAGGCAGCGTCGACCATCTCAAGAAGGTTGCCGGCGACCTGGAGGGCGACCTCTACGCCAACGGCTACATCCAGGAACGCCCGCGCGAGCACGGCGGCACGGGCAACAATTTCGAGCTGACCGAGCGCGGCACCGAACTGCTCACGCTGATCAGCCGCGGCTTCCCGGACCACCTGGTATTCCGCCAGTTGCTCGACGAACAGGGAGAGGCCGCGCTGCTGCCGGAGACCTTCGACCAACTGGCCGAGCGCGCGACCCGCGACCGGGTGAACGATCGGCCGGAACGCTGAAAGCGCCGGCGCTGGGGATCAGCTGGCGGGCAACGCCATCACCATCTCATGCCACGCCATGCCGCCGTGGTCGGATGCCGACGGCTTCACGTAGCGATAGCCCAGGCGCTCGTAGAGCGGCACGTGGCGGTCCTTGCACATGAGATGGAGGGTGCGCTTGCCCTGTCCGGCCATGCGCTCGATGAAGGTGCGCATCAGCAGCGTGGCGTAGCCCTTGCCCTGCTGCGCCGGATCGATCACCACGGACATGATCACCACGTTGGGTGCCGCCGGGTCATGGCCGACGAGCTCCTTGAACGCCTCGTCGGACATCACCACCTCCTGCGCGCAGCCGCTGTTGATGAAGCCGATGATCTCGCGCTCCAGCTCCATGATCAGGAAGCCCGCGGGGTATTGCGCGATGCGCGTGGCGATCTTCTCGCGGGTCGCCGCCTCGTCGCCTTCGTAGGCGGTGGTTTCGATCTCGAAGCAACGGTCGGTGTCGGCGAGGGTGGCGGTGCGGAAGGTCGGAGCAGTCATGGGGCATTCCTGGCAGTGCAAAACAGGACGGCATGGTAAAGAAACCCGGCCGCCCCGTCTCGCCACCCTGCTCTGCGCTGGCCTCAGTGGGGCGGCAGGCGCGCGATCACCTTGATCTCGAAATCGAAGCCGTACAGCCAGGTCACCCCCACCGCCGTCACGGTCGGATAGGGCGCCACGCCCCAGTAATCGGCGGCAACCTGCCACACGCGCTCAAAGTTCGCCTGCGGATCGACCATGAACACCGTCACGTCGAGCACATCCTCGAAAGTGCAGCCAGCGGCGGCCAGGACCGCGTTGAGGTTGCCGAAGGCAAGGCGCACCTGGGCTTCCAGGTCAGGCTCGGGCGAGCCGTCCTCACGGCTGCCAACCTGGCCGGAGACAAACAGCAGGCCATCGCTGCGGACGGCCGGGGAATAGCGATTGCGCTCATAGAGGGCCTGGCGGCCGGCGGGGAAAACCACGTCACGTGTACTCATCTGCTTGCTCCATCGAGGGGCGGCACAGGCCCCGGTTTCAACGATGGAGGCAGGTTAAGGCGCTACTCGCCCGCGATAATCGGGCAACACTGGCCAGGATTGTTTGTAGAATCCAAACAATCAGCCCTTCTCAGCCCCCGCCTTCGTGGGCCAGCCGGAGCCGCCATGGACCGTTTCGATGCGATGCAAGCCTTCGCCCGCGTGGTGGAGACCGGCAGCTTCACCAAGGCCGCCGACACCCTGCACATGAGTCGCACCAGCGTCACCCAGCTGATCCAGCAACTGGAAGCGCGGCTGCGCGTGCGCCTGATCAACCGCACCACCCGCAAACTCAACCTCACCGCCGACGGCGCCGCCTACTACGAACGCGTGGTGCGCCTGCTGGCGGACATGGACGACGCCGAGACCAGCCTTTCCAGCGCCGCCGCCCTGCCGCGCGGGCGGTTGCGGGTGGACGTGCCCACACCGCTGGCGCGCCTGCTGCTGATCCCTGCCCTGCCCGACTTCCACGAGCGCTATCCGGACATCCAGATCGACCTGGGCGTCAGTGATCGAATGGTCGACCTCATCGATGAGAACGTGGATTGCGTGGTGCGCGGCGGCGAGCTCACCGACCAGTCACTCATGGCCCGTCGCGTCGCCGACCTGCCCCTTGGAGTGTTCGCGGCCCCCGCCTACCTGCGACGCGCCGGGGCGCCCCGGCATCCCCGCGACCTGGAAGACGGCCAGCAACGCATCGTCGGCTATCTGTGGGCGCGCACTGGCAAGCCGCTTTCCTACACCCTGTACAAGGACGGCGAAACCGTGCGGGTCCAAGGCCGTCCGGTGCTGACGGTGGACGACGGCAATGCCTACCTGGCGGCCGGAATCGCCGGCATGGGAGTGCTCTGGCTGCCGCGCTACATGGCCGAGGACGCCATGGCGCGTGGCGAACTGGTGGAACTGTTCAGCGACTGGACCATGCCGAGCATGCCGCTCTACCTGGCCTTCCCACCCAACCGCCATGTCAGCGCCAAGCTGCGGGTGTTCATCGACTGGGTCGTCGAACTGATGGCGCGGCATGCGCCGGTAGCCCAACCCCAGCTCTAGACAGCACAGCCTCAACCCAGGCGCATGGACAACTCCACGTCGTCGGCGAAGGGAATCGACAGGTAGCGCCCGCCCGGAAGTCTCACTTCGGCAAGGTACTCCGGGCAGTAATCGGCGTTGTCCGCGATGATCATCGCGCCGGGGCGCAGGCGACTTTCCACCAGCGCGAGAATGTCCGGGTAGAGGGACTTGGCGCCATCGAGCAGCAGCAGGTCGATGCGTTCGGGCAGATCGCGGGCCAGGGTCTGCAACGCGTCGCCCTGGCGGATCTCTACCAGGTCAGCCACGCCGCCGGCCACCAGGTTGGCCTGCGCCCGCGCCACTTTTGAAGGCTCGAACTCGCTGGTGATCAGCCGGCCGCCGCCGTTATCGCGCAGTGCGGCCGCCAGATGCAGAGTGGAAATGCCGAACGAAGTGCCGAACTCGACGATGTGCTTCGCGCCGATGCTGCGCGCCAGCATGTACAGCAGCGCACCAGTCTCCCTCGATACGGGCAGCGGCTGGTCCTTGAGCTGGCCATAGAGTTCGCGGTACTGCGTCTTGCTCTGCATCAGGCGCGTCAGCGCGGCCTGGTCGAGGTTGGCGAAGGCCGGGCTGGACTGCGGAGAAGCCACATCGGCCTCCTCGAACAGGTGTTGCAGCAGAGGCGCCACGGGGGCGGAAGTGAGGGTCGTCATGCTGGGTTTCCCATGTGGAATTTGAGTGCGAAACAGCGCCCGACTAGAATGCGATCTTTTCGTCAGGTTTTACTATTCGCATTACCGGAGCCAGCCATGAGCGAACGCCGCAGCCCGCGTATTTCCGCGCGCAAGGAGCCGAAGCAGGCCCGTTCCAATGACCTGGTAACCGCCATTCTCGACGCCGCTGTTCAGGTTCTGGAGAAGGAAGGCGCCCAGCGTTTCACCACTGCGCGGGTCGCCGAGCGTGCCGGGGTCAGCGTGGGCTCGCTGTACCAGTACTTCCCGAACAAGGCCGCGATCCTGTTCCGCCTGCAGAGCGATGAATGGCGACAGACCACCGAGATGCTGCGCGGCCTGCTGGCCGATGAAAGCCAGCCGCCGCTGCAGCGCCTGCGTAACCTCGTGCACGCCTTCATCCGCTCCGAGTGCGAGGAGGCGCGCATGCGCATCGCCCTGAGCGACGCCGCCCCGCTCTACCGCGACGCTCCCGAAGCCAGGGAAGCCAAGGCCGCCGGCGACGGTATTTTCCAGACATTCATTGCCGAAGTCCTGCCGCTCGCCAGCGAAGCGCAGCGCACCCTCGCCCGCGAACTGATCACCACGACGCTCGGCTCAGTGGGCAAGCAGTTCTCGGAAAGCCCGCGCAGCGCGGAAGAGATCGAGGCCTTCAGCGGAGCCATGGCGGATATGTTCTGCGCTTACCTGGAAAGCCTCGCGAAGTGACGGCTCAGGCCCTGCACTCCACCAGCAGCACCTCGGCCCTCGCCCCCGGCATCATCGCCTGCAACCCGGCAACCAATTGGTCGCCCGCCTCGTGCAGGGCCTCCAGCGGCATCTCCGGCAGGCTTTCGAGGATGAACCACATACGCTGAGCCTCGGCGTCCAGGCGGGTACGCACACCCTGCCGCCAGTTCCAGCGGCGGCAGGTGACGCCCACCTCGTCGCGCCAGATGACTTCGCCAGCATCGGGCGATTCATGGGCCGGCGCGCCGTCCTTTATCGTGTCGAAGGTCTCGCTGCCTTCGGCGATCGTCAGGCGCGGCGTGCCGACGTAGGCAGCGAGATTTTCTCCGCCGACTGGTATCGCGAACTGCACGCTGATGGCGTTGTACAGGTCCACCACCGGATCGATGCTCGGCAGGCAGCCGTCACGCAACGCGCGCTTGCGCAGCGCTTCCGCGGAACAAGGCGTTCGCTGAGGCTTGGCGCCGAAACGGCGGAACACTTCGGCCCACTCTGCCAGGTGCGGATCGGCCCAGGCCGGCTCGCTCGCCTGAAGTGCTGCGCAGGCCCGCTGCAGAGCCTGCTCCGCCACTTCCGGACGGAGGATCGGCGCGGCTTCCAGCGTGATGCTCAGGGCACGAAAGCCAGGAGCAATGAAGGCGATGGCAGGATCGATGTGGGGGACGACGGGGCTCATGGCGAATTCCTTGGTGTACGGCGAAACGGGGTGATCCGGACGCTCGGGCTGCCCGCCTCAACGGCGGACAAAATTGCGCTTGTTGTAGTCGCCCCAGGCGACGGACAGGGTATTCAGCAGGCAAAGCAGGGCGGTCCATCTGGACTTCATGGGTAATTCTCCGGGAACAGTGGGAATGGGCGCGAACAGCGCACCGAACCCGCACAGTTCTACCGACATGGCGTCATCGCTGCCATGAAATCCCCGAATGAATAATTAGCCCTGCTTATGCAGAACCGAGCAAATCAGCTTCGCTAATCCCGCCACGCTTTACCTGAACTGAATTGTCACGCCAACGGTGAGCCGGCCCCTCCCCGCCAACAACGAGAAAGAGGCTCGCGTCCATGCGCATGCTGATCAAAGCCCTGGCACTGCGAATTTCCGCCACGCCGATGGCCTCTAGCAGGCGCCAGAGCCGGTGTACCTGGGCACCATCGATCACCTCACCCTGGCGCCGTTCGAGGTCTCGCGGCTGGTGAAACCCGACGAGGTGATCGACCTGGGCCGCTTGCGGCTTCGTCTGCTGAGCATGCCCGGCCACGGCGGCGTGCCGTAGATCACCGCCACGTCAGCGCGGCGCCAGTCCACCGGCGGCTTGCCCGGCGCGGTGATCACGCTGACCCGCACCGAACGCGATTCCCGCTATGAAGCGCAGCAGCGGTCGGGCCAGCCACTCCACGCCTTCGGCCGGCGGGACCGACAGACAGTTCCTCTTCCAGCCGAACTCCCGCCTGCAACGCCTGGACGGCCTCGGTGATCTCCCCCATGGCAGCGGTCAGCACCAACTGACGGCCGCGCTTCTCGAACAGCTCCACGCCGAGGCTGGCCTGCAGCGCCTTGACCTGCTGGCTGACAGTGCCCGTGGCGACATGCCGCTCGGCCGCGGCCAGGCTGCCCAGGCGGGCCACGCTTTCGAACACCCTGAAACTGTGCAGCGGCGGTTGGGCCATCGCTTCTCGAAATCCGACGAAAACCAAGGCGGACGGTTATAGCTGGAACGGCCTTCGCCGGGGAGAACGGCGAGCACGCCGCGTCGCTGGCCCGCAATTTGCGATGGCCTGTGTACAGGTGGCCGGCGAGAACCTTTCGGAGCTTTGCATGCAGCCAACTGGTGCTTTTGGATTCAGACATGCACACATTTCGTGCAAGGCGAGCCGAGTCAGGATTTCATGCAGAACGCCGATTACAGAGCCATCCAGCCTGAAAGAACACATAACCGACCGGTCAGATTCCGGACCATCGGACAAAAACATGTATACAAAACAGTGGATATTTACCAGAGAGTTTGTCTACAGTGGCCCCACAACAAAAACAAGCGAGTCCTCAGCCATGAATGATCGTTCAGCTGTAGCGTCCGCCGGAGCACGCCCGGAAGACGAGAACCTCGGAATCGGCGCCAACCTGGCGTACGGCCTGCAACACGTTCTGACCATGTACGGCGGTATCGTCGCCGTACCCCTGATCCTCGGCCAGGCGGCCGGGCTCTCCCCCAGCGAGATCGGCCTGCTGATCGCCGCCTCGCTGTTCGCCGGTGGCCTCGCCACCCTGCTGCAAACCCTCGGCATTCCCTTCTTCGGCTGTCAGCTGCCATTGGTACAGGGCGTCTCCTTCGCTGGCGTCGCCACCATGATCGCCATCCTCGGCGGCGGCTATGAAGGTGGTGGCTTGCCAGCAGTGCTCGGTGCGGTCATGGCAGCCTCGCTGATCGGCTTCCTGATCACGCCGGTGTTCTCACGCATCACCAAGTTCTTCCCGCCACTGGTCACCGGCATCGTCATCACCACCATCGGCCTCACGCTGATGCCGGTAGCGGCGCGCTGGGCCATGGGCGGCAACTCCAAGGCACCGGACTTCGGCAGCATGGGCAATATCGGCCTGGCAGCCATGACCCTGGTGATCGTCCTGCTGCTGAGCAAGCTGGGCAGTGCCACCATCTCGCGCCTGTCGATCCTGCTGGCCATGGTGATCGGTACCCTGATCGCCGCCGCCTTAGGCATGACCGACTTCTCCCGCGTGGCCGAAGGCCCGATGGTGGCCTTCCCGGCGATCTTCCACTTCGGCATGCCGACCTTCCACTTCGCCGCCATCCTCTCGATGCTGCTGGTGATCATGGTGACCCTGGTGGAAACCTCGGCGGACATCCTCGCCGTGGGTGAGATCATCGGCACCAAGGTCGACTCCAAGCGCCTGGGCAACGGCCTGCGCGCCGACATGGCGTCGAGCATCCTGGCGCCGATCTTCGGCTCCTTCACCCAGAGCGCCTTCGCCCAGAACGTCGGCCTGGTGGCCGTGACCGGCGTGAAGAGCCGCTATGTAGTCGCCACCGGCGGCCTGATCCTGGTGACTCTCGGCCTGTTGCCGGTGATGGGCCGGGTGATCGCCGCGGTGCCTACCTCCGTGCTCGGCGGTGCCGGCATCGTGCTGTTCGGTACCGTGGCGGCCAGTGGCATCCGCACCCTGTCGTTCGTGGACTACCGCAACAACATGAACCTGATCATCGTCGCCACTTCCATCGGCTTCGGCATGATCCCGATTGCCGCCCCCAACTTCTACGAGCACTTCCCCAGCTGGTTCGCCACCATCTTCCACTCCGGCATCAGCTCGGCGGCGATCATGGCCATCGTCCTCAACCTGCTGTTCAACCACTTCAAGACCGGCAATTCGGACCAGCAGTCGGTGTTCGTCGCCGCCAGCGAACGCACCCTGCGCTACCAGGACATTGCCGCGCTGAACGAAGGCGATTACTTCCAGAACGGCAAACTGTTCGACGCCAAGGGCAACGAGGTCCCTCTGATCAAGGAGGACCACGACAGCCACCACGCGCCGGCACCCAGGCCATCCAGGCGCGAAGCGGAAAACAGCAGCGCCTGACAATCAATCAGACGACTAAAGGCCCCTTCCGGGGCCTTTTTTGTTCTGGCCTGGCAAAGGCCGATTCAGTGCAGCGCCACCGCCGAGTCCTCTTCGGCCGAGGCCACCACCGTCGCCACCGGATCCGCACGCAGCGGCTCCGATTCCGCCTCGGCCTGTGGTGGTGCGCTCACCTCCAGCATCAGCGATGCGGACGGCCCACCTCCCGGCGGCGGGTTGACCACCACAACGGCCAGGCGGCCACCAATGGCCACATCCTCGGGCAACAACTCGAAGGCCAGGCGCGAGCTGTCGGCCAGCGACGTCTCGCGCTCCCGCCCATTCACCTGCACCCGCGCTCCTCGACTGAACCCCTTGCCGCGCAGGGTGACGTAGAGCGACTGGGCGTCGAGAACCGGCGGCTGCGCCTCGGTGATGACCGCCAGGGGGTTTTCCAGCGGGTCCTTGCGCCGCGCGTCACCAGCAGGATGGCGGGTGCGGAACAGCGCATCGAGGAGAACGGCGAACTTGTCGGTGCCCTGCTTGGACGCCATCCCCACCAGAGCGGCCATGGCCATCAGCCCGTAGAGATTGACGCTGGCCGGGTCGCTGGCGGCGCTCACCGTGAGCAGAACCGCTCGCACGATCAGGTAGAGCATCAGCGCCAGCGCCATGCCGATGCAGGGCTTGAGCAGGTACCACCAGATCCAGCTGGCCATGAAGCGGTCATTGCCGACGAAATCGCCGAATGACTTCGCCACATGCACGAAACTGCCCAGTGCGCCGGCAACCATGACCATCACCAGCAGCCGCGCGTCCGGCCCCGGGCACCAACCGATCAGGCATTGCACGCCAGGGTCGCCGACGGCGCCGGCGGGTGGGAACTGTGGATAGAACCGCGGCCAGAGGCTGACCAGGGCAACCACTAGGGCCAGGGCGAGGAGCATCAGCCCGGCGCCCATCAGGGTGATCTGTAGGGAATTGGCGCGTCGTCTCTTGCTGCGAGTCTCCATCATGCGCTCCGGGCAGAAGGCCAGCGGGAAAAACGCCCTGCCGCGAAGGGCGCTTTCCGCCTTCGCACGACGGACAGAGAGACTGACGTTAGCGCAGCGCAAAGCCGCTGCAAGAGGCGCTGGTGATTTTTCAACCGCTGTCTCGCCAGCCTTACGTAAGGCCGCCGAGACAGCGCCCGCAATGCCCCGTGTTCAGGCCACTTCGGCCTCTGCAGCGGGCGAGTCCAGTAGTCCGATAAATGCCCGCAGCGCCGGCGTATCGGTGCCGCGCCGCCAGAACAGCCAGGTGGTCGCGTCGGCGTGATGCGGCGCCAGGCGGTGGATCGCCACGTTGCGCCCGCCCGCGAGGCTCTCGAACATCGCCCGCGGGATGATCGCCACCCCACCGCCGGCGGCGATGCAGGCGAGCATGCCGTGGTAGGACTCCATCTCGACGATCTTGCCCGGCACCACCCGGTGCTCGGCGAACCAGCCTTCCAGGCGCTTGCGGTAGGAGCAGGTGTCGCGGAAGGCGAACACCGTCTCCCCCGCTACGTCCCGCGCGTCCCGCACCGGTAGGTGGGACCTGGCGCTCATCAGCACCAGCTCCTCGCGGTAGACCGGCTGGCCGTCCAGCTGCGGATGGTTGGCCGGGCCATCGGCGAAGGCGGCGATGAAACGCCCGGAGAGCACGCCGTCGATCATCTCGCCCGAGGGGCCGGTGGAAAGGTCCAGCTGCACCTTCGGGCACTGCTGGTGGTAGCGCGCCAGCATCTCCGGGATGCGCACCGCCGCCGTGCTTTCCATGGACCCCAGGGAAAACCCGCCGTGGGGTTCGGCGCCCACTGCCACCTGTCTCGCCTCCTCCACCAGATCGAGGATGCGCTCGGCGTAGTCGAGAAAGCTGCGACCGGTAGGCGACAGACGCAGGCGCAGCTTCTCGCGGATGAACAGCTCGGTACCCAGCTCGGCTTCCAGCTGCTTGATCCGCGTGGTCAGGTTCGAAGGCACGCGGTGCAGACGGGCCGCGGCGGCCGTGATGCTGCCTTCGGTGGCGACAGCGCGGACGATTTCCAGCTGGGTGAGGTCCATGATTCTCTCCAAGAGAAAGAGTCTTTCTTGATTATTCATTTTACATGAATGAAGCCGCATCTTAATTTCTGCTCCATCCCGGAGCCAGCGTGCCCGGACGAACGACCGGCCTTGCGGCCTCCCAGAACAAGCAGGACTCAGCATGAACCAGATCGCCGCCATCCCCGCTGCCATCTCCCGCAGCCCCGCCACAGGCCAGGAACTGGCCCGCTACACCTTCGAAGACGCCGCCCAGCTGGAAGCCTCGCTGGCCCGCACCGACGCCGCGTTCCGCCAATGGCGCGACACCCCCATCGCCGAACGTGTCGCCGTACTGCGCAAGATGGCCGAAGTGCTGCGCGCCAACGTCGAGCCGATGGCCCGCATGGAAGCCCAGGAAATGGGCATGCCGGTCACCCAGGCCCGTGGCGAAATCAACAAGTGCGCCAATCTCTGCGAGTGGTACGCCGACAACGGCCCGGCCATGCTCGAAGACGAGAAGACCAGCATCGAAGGCGCGTACATCTCCTACCTGCCGCTGGGCCCGGTGCTGGCCGTGATGCCGTGGAACTTCCCCACCTGGCAGGTCATGCGTGGCGCGGTGAGCATCATCCTGGGCGGCAATACCTACGTGCTCAAGCACGCGCCGAACGTCATGGGCTGCGCCTATCAGCTGCGCGATGCCTGGCTGCAGGCCGGCCTGCCGGAAGGCGTATTCGAAGTGCTGAACGTCGAGCCGCCGCTGGTTTCCAAGGCCATCGCCGATGACCGCATCGCCTCCATCGCCGTGACCGGCAGCGTGGGCGCGGGCGCCGCCATCGCCTCCCAGGCCGGTGCTGCGCTGAAGAAGTGCGTGCTGGAGCTGGGCGGTTCCGACGCCTTCATCGTGCTCGCCGACGCCGACCTCGACGCCGCCGTGAAGGCCGCCGTCGCCAGTCGCTTCGGCAACTGCGGCCAGGTGTGCATCGCCGCCAAGCGCATGATCCTCGAAGAATCCATCGCCCCGGCCTTCACCGAGAAGCTGCTGGCCGCCGTCAAGGCGCTGAAGATCGGCGACCCGCTGGCGGACGACACCTTCGTCGGCCCCATGGCCCGCTTCGACCTGCGCGACGAACTGGACGGCCAGGTACAGCAGGCCATCGCCGATGGCGCCACCCTGCTGCTGGGCGGCCACAAGCTCGAAGGCGAAGGCAACTACTACGCACCGACCGTGCTGGCCGACGTGAAGCCGGGCAACACCGCGTTCAAGAAGGAAATCTTCGGCCCCGTCGCCTCGCTGATCGTCGCCCGTGATGCCGAGCATGCCCTTGAGCTGGCCAACGACAGCGAATTCGGCCTCTCCGGCGCGATCTGGAGCGCCGACAAGGCCAAGGCCCAGCACATGGCCCGGCGCCTGGTCAGCGGTGGCGTGTTCATCAACGGCTTCTCCGCCTCCGACCCCCGCGTGCCGATCGGCGGCGTGAAGAAGAGCGGCTTCGGTCGCGAGCTGTCGCACTTCGGCCTGCTCGAGTTCACCAACCCGCAGACCGTGTGGATCGACCGCAAGTAAGCCATTGCTGTTGTAGGAGCGGCGGGGGCGCCTAGCCTCCGTCTGCGATGGTGTCCGGCGCGATGCAGACCTATCGCGGACGAAGTCCGCTCCTACGGCCCCTCAGCAACGATGCGAGCCCTGCAATCAGGGCCTGGCCGCGTCCTTCTTCAACTGCAGCAGCTCCCGGGTGCTATGCCGCAGGTTCTCGGCCAGGCTGCCCTGTTCATTGAAGCAGTCCTCCACCAGCCAGCCCCCGGCCGTGCGATGCAGCAACAGGCCAAGGTCGCGGTCCTCCCCCGTCAGGGCATCCTTGAGTACCACCCGTGTCTTGATTCGCTCGTCGTCCACCGGAGCGAATTCCAGCGACTTCACCTTGATATCCCCCCAGTCCTGGCAATCGCACAGCGGGTCGCCACCCAGGTAGCCCAGCTCACCGTCGGCGGCGTCCTGGTCGGCCTTCATCAAGGCGATCAGCGAGGCGTCGTAGACGTCCTCTTCTTTCAGCGTCTTGTTCGGCACACCCGGACCGTCCGGCGAATAGCTGGCATACAGCTGGCGCACGAAGCGCTCCGCGCTGGCGGTGTCGGACACCGACGTCGAAGCCGCGAGCGAAGTATCGAAGAGCGTCAGCAGGATCAGCGACAGGGCGAAGGCGGAGCGCAGGCAGGCCATGGGATTCTCCATCGGGCAGCCGGGCATCATCGCCCGACGAGGCCTCGAGATTCCGTGAAGTGGTTAAAACTGCGGGCGATAGCCCTGGGACAGCAGCCAGCCCTGGAAGACCCGCCGGCGCTCCGGCGGCAAGTCCGCGAGCACCTGCGCCTCCGGCTCTGCGCGCAGGCGCCGCAGCCAGGGCGCCAGCTCCAGGCCATCCAGATGCCAGATGCCCAGTGGCTGGTCGGCGCTGATCACCACTTCCGCCTCGTCGACGAAATTACCTCTCAACACCGGCGCACGCTCGATGCGCAGGCTGGCGAAGTCTGCCGGCGCGTGGCTTGGCTGCTGGTCCGGCCAGGCGCGACGGGCCTGCCAGAACGGCAGCTCGCTCCACTGCGTTTCACTGGCGTAGAAATCACGGCCGACGCGAGCGAAGCGCAGGAACAGCTGCTCGACCCGCTGCTGGTGGAAGCGCCGGGCCAATTCCGCCCGCTCCGGCGCGCGCAGCAGCGTGTTGATCACCAGCGGCGCCTGCAAGGCCGAGGACAGCGACTGGAAGATGCCGTTGCCGGACAGCGGGTCCACCGCCATTGCCGCATCGCCCACCCGAATCCAGTTGTCGCCACAGGCTTCCAGGCTGAGGATCGCCGTGCTGCTGCGAGCGTGCAGGTCCAGCTCGCGCTCCTCGGTGTCAGCGAAGAATTGCCGAACCAGCGACGAGGCGGCGCGGCGCTCGCGGCAGTAGTCCGGCAACTGCTCGCGACTCGGCAACTGGCTGCTGGCAACATCCAGGGTGAGCTGCCAATAGCAGCGCCCGTCTTCCAAGCGCGCCATCCATGCCCAGCCATCGGCCAGGCTTTCCACCGCTGTCGCCAGCGGACCACGCGCGCCCTGCCAGCGGTTGAGCAGGCTGAGGGTTTCCGGGCCGCGCCGGGCTTTCATTCCCTTCTGGTTCAGCGGCGCCTGCCGACCTCGGGCCTCGACCAGAAATGCGCCCTGCACTTCCCGGCCGTTTTCGAGTTTCACGCGCCAGCCGGAGCCATCTTCCGCCACGCCCAGCACCTGGGCCTCGATCAGTTCGACGCCAGCTTGCCGCAAGTCCCCGCGCAGCCCCGCATCGAAGCGCGGGCGGTCGAGGACGCATTCGATGTTCTGCGCGCTTTCCACACCGTTCCAGTGCACACGCCGTTGCGACGGCGGCGCGGCGCATTTCAGTGCATGCTCCAGGCCGGCATTGCGCAGGCCTTCCAGCACGCGCTGGGACACGCCCTCGACGGCGGCGAAGCGGCGCCATTCGCTGATCACGACAACCGGGTGGCCAAGGCGGCGCAGGCCGAGCGCGACGGCGGCTCCGGCGGGGCCGGCGCCGAGGATCAGGATGGGGGATTCAGTCATGCTGTGAAGGCCCTCAACCTAGCCCCGAGGACACGAACAACTGCCAATGGACCAAACTCGGCGTGACTGCACGACCCTCTCCCCCGCCCTCTCCCTGAAGGGAGAGGGAGCTCTACCCGTGCCAATTGACACCTCGTCATCATCCTGCGCCGTACGGTCCCCTCTCCCTTCAGGGAAAGGGTTAGGGAGAGGGAAAAACGCACGACCACCACTCACAAACTCACCTTCCGCTCGATCCCGCGAAAAGCCGCGCGCTCGCGCATCAACTCGACGAGCTGCACATTCGACAGCTCCGGCCGCTCGACCAGCAGCGCCGCCAGATGGCCACTGAAAGCCGCGCAGCCCAGGCTTGCACCGGAGCGCCCAGCAACGGTCACCGCCGCGCCGAAATCCGCCTGCGGGCTGTCCAGCCAGGACCACTGGCCGTCGCCGCAACGCGCATCCCCCGTCACGCGGATCACACCGGGATAGCTCGCCGGAAACACCGGCTCGCCCCGCGCCGGGCTCGATGCACAAACCAGCACGCCAGCTTCGACCAGCTCCGTCACGGCCCCGCGCAGGATGGGGCGATCCTGTCGCACGCCCAGGCTCAGGTTGATCACCCGTACGCCCTGCTCGCCCAACCAATGCAGCGCGGCAGCTATTTGCAGCGGGCTGGTCACGCCACGCTCATCGAAGACCTGGGCGACGCAAAGACGGGCACCGGGCACTTGGGAAAGAATCGCTTCGCAGACGACGCTGCCATGGCCGAGGCGATCAACCGACAATGGCAGTCGGTCCAGGCCATCATCGGCGAGACGGAAACGTTGCCCGGCGACGACGGAGCCAGCCTGCTCCGCAGCATGTCCACTATCGACCACCCCAACCCGCAGCTCAGGCCTCATGACGCTGCACCGGCTGAGCCTCGCGCACACGCATCTGCCCATCCTGCAATTCCAGGTGCAGGTCTGCAGCGGCCAGGGTCGAAGTACGGTGGCTGATCAGCAGGCGCGTGCGCCCGGCGAACAGCTGGTCGATGGCCGCGATCACCTCGCGCTCGGTGCTTTCGTCCACCTGCGAGGTGGCTTCGTCCAGCACCAGGATCAGCGGGTCCTGCAACAGCGCGCGGGCGATGGCGATACGCTGCTTCTGCCCCCCGGAAAGCTGCTGGCCGCGCTCCCCCAGCGGGCTGTCGAGGCCTTCGGGCAGGCTGGCGATCAGGCTGTCCAGCTGCGCCACGCGGGCGGCCTTGTCGATGGCCTCGCGGCTCGACTCGGGCGCGCTGTAGGCCAGGTTGTCGGCCAGGCTGCCGCGGAACAGCACGATATCCTGGCTGACCACCGCCACGCGCCGGCGCAGGGCGTGCACGTCGAGCTCACGCAGGTCCACGCCGTCCAGCAGGATGCGCCCCTGGTCGGGGTCGTAGAAACGTTGCAGCAGGTCGATCAGGGTGCTCTTGCCGACGCCGGACGGGCCGCTCAGCGCGACCTTGAGGCCGGCGGGAATCACCGCCTGCACAGCCTGAAGTACCGGCTGCGCGCGGCCTGGCCACGCGTAGTGCAGGTTCTCCAGGCGCAGCTCGCCTATGGTCGGCATCGGCCGTGGCGCGACAGGCGAGACGATCGTCGCTTCTTCGCCGCGCAATTCCATCACCCGGCCGAGGCTGACCGTCATGCGCTGCAACGCGACGTAGAGCCCCAGCAGGCTCTGCACCGGCCCGATGGCCATGCCCAGGTAGGTGGAAAAGGCGATCAGAGAACCCAGTTGCCAGGTCCCCTGCACCACCCAGTAGCCGCCGACCAGGAAGGCGCAGGCGCGGGACAGCGACATCAGCGTGCCGGGCACCGCCTGGGTGAAGAATTCGGTGAGTTGCAGGCGCAGAAGCTGGCCCAGGTAACCCTGCCCCAGTCCTTCCAGGCGCCCGGCTTCGCGGTGCTGCTGGCCAGCGGACTGGATGAATTTCATTGCCGGCAACGTCTCGACGAAGAAGGACGAGAGGTCTGCCGAGCGCTCGCGCAGGCCGCGCGCCTCGCGCTCCACCTTGCGCCGCATCCAGCGCAGCCAGAGCACGTCCAACGGGATCAGCAGCGCCACCAGCAACGAGAGCTTCCATGAGAGGGTGAGCAGCAGCACCAGCGCGCCGACCAGGCCGATCACACTGGACACGGCGGAGAACAGCGAGTCCACGGCGAAGCGCTGGATCTCGGCGACGTCGCCGTCCAGCCGGGACATCAGGTCGCCGATGCGGCGGCGGCCGAAGAAGCTTGGCGAAAGCGTCTGCAGGTGGCGGTACAGCGCGTCGCGCAGGGAAAACAGGATGCGTCCGGACAGGCGCGTGTGCAGGTAGCGGTTCAGACCGGACAACGCCGTGCCGACGAGGCCGGCGACGATCATCGCGCCAGCGACCATCACCAGCACCGGGAAGTCCTTCGCCAGCAGGCCGTCGTCGATCAGCGTCTTGGTCAGCCAGGGCTGTGCCAGCACCAGCAAGGAAGCGCAGAACGACAGCCCGAGCAGGCCGGCAATCGCCGCCTTGTGCGGACGCACGAAGCCATACAGCCAGTGCAGCGAGGCCTTGAGCCCCTGGGGGTCGTCGCTCTCGATCAGGCGGGTGAAGAACATCAGCCCACCTTGAGTTGCTTGAGCTTGCGGTACAGCGTGGCGCGGCTGATGCCCAGCGCGTCGGCGGCGGCGGAGACGTTGCCCTGGTGGCGCTCAAGCGCCTGGCGGATCAGTTCCAGTTCGTTCTCGCGGATACTGCCACTCTGCGGGCGCTCACCGGTGCTGAGTTCGTCCAGGGTGCTGTCGGGCAGATGGTCCAGCCCGAGCACATCCTCGCCCTCCTCGCGCATGGCCAGCGCCGTGCGCAGGACCATCTCCAGCTGGCGGATGTTGCCCGGCCAGTGGTAGTCGCGCAGCAGGCCGAGCAGTTCGGCGGAGAGCTTCACCTTGGGCGCGCCCAGGCGGGCCAGCAGGCCGCTGGCAAGTTCGGCAAGATCGTCGCGCTCGCGCAGGGCCGGCAGCTTCACGCTGATGCCGTTGACGCGGTAGTAGAGGTCTTCGCGGAAGTGTTTTTCCTCCACCAGGCGCTTGAGGTCGCGGTGGGTGGCGCAGATCAGCGCGACGTCGATGTCCTGCTCCTCGCCGGCCCCCAATGGCGCCACCTTGCGCTCCTGCAGCACGCGCAGCAGGCGCGCCTGGAGGGCCAGCGGCATGTCGCCGATCTCGTCGAGGAACAGCGTGCCGCCGTGGGCCTGCTGCAGCCGGCCGACCATGCCGCCGCGCCGCGAGCCGGTGAAGGCGCCGTCGCGGTAGCCGAACAGTTCGGATTCGATAAGCCCTTCGGGAATCGCCGCGCAGTTCACCGCGACAAAGGGTTTGTCGCTGCGCGCGCTGGCCTGGTGCAGGGCGCGGGCCACCACTTCCTTGCCGCTGCCGGTTTCACCCAGCAGCAGCACCGGCAGCTCGTTCACCAGCCCCTGGCGCGCCATGCGCAGGGCACGAGCGTAGCGCGGGTGGCTGCCGGCCAGGGCTTCGAGTCCGGGACCGGTGGACGAACGCGGCGCGCGGGCGCTGACCGGCACCGCGTGGCTGCGCAGCGGCGCCTGGAGGGTCTTGTAGAACAGCTCGCCCTTGGGCGTCTGCAGGCTGCCAACGCCGCCCTGGTGGAGACGGCCGAGCAGTTGCTCGCCGCGCAGACCGAGGAGGTCTTCGCTGCGCCGGCCCACCAGGCTTTCGCGGTGGGCACCGAGCAGTTGACAGGCCTGGCCGCTGACGGCCAGTACCTTGCCGTCCAGCCCCAGCGCCAGCAGGCCCTGCCAGGCGGAGTCCAGGTACTGGCGACGGTAATGGAAGGCGATCACCACCTGCCCCGGATGGCTGACGGCGAACAGCCGTGCCTCGATCTGGAACACCGCGAGGCTGAGCAGCGAAAGGCTTTCGCGCGGACCGGAGAGCGGCCCTTCGCGGGTCATGTCGAGCACACCGAGCAGCGTACCCTGGGGCCCTTCGATGGGTACCGAGGTGCAGGAGAAGCGGCTCAGGCGGTCGAGGAAGTGTTCGCCGCAGTCGATCTGCGTGGCGCGCTTTTCCACCAGCGCGGTGCCCAGCGCGTTGGTGCCACGGGCAGCTTCGCTCCAGCACGCACCCTGCACGATGTCGGCCAGGCCCTTGCTCTGCATGCGCTCGCGGGCGCCTTCGACACAGAGGATGGTGGCGTCGGCGTTGGCCAGGATGATCACCCCGTCATGGCCCTGGCGCTGTTGCAGGTAGTCGAGCTCGGGGGTGGCGGCATCGAGCAGCAGGCGGTTGCCGGCCAGCAGCACATCGGGTTTGACCCGCGTGTCGAGGCCGTGCTCGGTGCCGCTGGCGCAGTCCAGGCCATGGCCGAGGCTGCGTCGCCAGGAAGCGTCGATTTCCTCGCGGAGCACGCCGCTGGGGACTTCGCCTTCCTGTTGCAGGCGTTCACGGGCCAGGTGGGCTTCGCGCAGCAGATCACTGCTTATTGTTCTTGTCGTCATGCATCGCTCCGGTAGGTTCCGCGCCCCATTTCAGGGAGGTCGGGCGCGGAACTCGCAGGCTGGTCAGGGCTGTGTACACCCGCAGACGGCGTCAGTAAAGGGGAAGCCCCCCGGTAGGAAAGTCTAGTAGGGAGCAGCAGGCAATTCCCGCGCCACTCCCCCCTTCTCACTCGCTTGCCGCGCCGCCATCGAGGTGTGTTGACAGTGACTCAAGGCAGGTTTACGTTAACGTAAAGGTAAACGACCGAGCAAGAAGATTCCCATGCCCACGACCTACACCATCTCCGAGCTGGCCCGCGAACTGGACGTCACCACCCGCGCCATCCGCTTCTACGAGGAACAGGGCATGCTCAGCCCCGAGCGCCGTGGCCAGGAGCGCATCTACAGCGCCAAGGACCTGGTGGCCCTGAAGCTGATCCTGCGCGGCAAGCGCATCGGCTTCTCGCTGGCCGAGTGCAAGGAGCTGATCGACCTCTACGACCCCAGCAGCGGCAATACCAGGCAGCTGCAGACCTTCCTCGACAAGATCACCGCGCGCCGCGCACAGCTTGAGCAACAGTTGCTCGACATCGAGCAGATGAAACTGGAACTGGACACGGCCGAGGAACGCTGCCTGGCGGCCATGGCCGAGACCGACAAACCCCGCAAGCAGCGCGCCACGAGCTGACCTCGCCGCCCTGCCGCTCCCTCATCCGCATATAAATACAAGTACAGGTGATTCCATGAGCTACCCCTCCCTCAACTTCGGCCTCGGCGAAACCATCGACATGCTGCGCGAGCAGGTGCAGGGCTTCGTCGCCAGCGAACTTGCCCCGCGCGCCGCGCAGATCGACGCCGACAACCTGTTCCCCATGGACATGTGGAAGAAGTTCGGCGACATGGGCCTGCTCGGCATCACCGTGGCGGAGGAATACGGCGGCGCCAACATGGGTTACCTGGCCCACGTCATCGCCATCGAGGAAATCAGCCGTGGCTCGGCGTCGGTCGGCCTGTCCTACGGCGCGCACTCCAACCTGTGCGTCAACCAGATCAAGCGCAACGGCAACGCCGAGCAGAAAGCCAAGTACCTGCCCAAGCTGATCAGCGGCGAGCACATCGGCGCCCTGGCCATGAGCGAGCCCAACGCCGGCTCCGACGTGGTGTCGATGAAGCTGCGCGCCGAGAAGCGCGGCGACCGCTTCGTGCTCAGTGGCAGCAAGACCTGGATCACCAACGGCCCGGACGCCAACACCTACGTGATCTACGCCAAGACCGAGCCGGAAAAGGGCGCCCACGGCATCACCGCGTTCATCGTCGAGCGCGACTGGAAAGGCTTCAGCCGTGGCAGCAAGTTCGACAAGCTGGGCATGCGCGGCTCGAACACCTGCGAGCTGTTCTTCGATGACGTGGAAGTGCCGGAAGAGAACGTGCTGGGCGCCGTCAACGGCGGCGTGAAGGTGCTGATGAGCGGCCTGGACTACGAGCGCGTGGTCCTCGCCGGCGGCCCGATCGGCATCATGCAGGCCTGCATGGACGTGATCGTCCCCTATATCCACGACCGCAAGCAGTTCGGCCAGAGCATCGGCGAATTCCAGCTGATCCAGGGCAAGGTCGCCGACATGTACACCCAGCTCAACGCCAGCCGCGCGTACCTGTACGCGGTGGCCCAGGCCTGCGACCGCGGCGAGACCACCCGCAAGGACGCCGCCGGGGTGATCCTCTACACCGCCGAGCGCGCCACCCAGATGGCCCTGGACGCCATCCAGATTCTTGGCGGCAATGGCTACATCAACGAGTTCCCCACCGGCCGCCTGCTGCGCGACGCCAAGCTCTACGAGATCGGCGCCGGCACCAGCGAAATCCGCCGCATGCTGATCGGCCGCGAGCTGTTCAACGAGACCCGTTAAGCCCAACTCGCCGATTCGTAGGATGGGTAGAGCGAAGCTCCACCCGTCCTACCTGCCCTTCGCACGTGGAGACGCCATGACCATCCTCGGCACCCAACTCAATACCCGTTCCCCGGAATACGCCGCCAACGCCGCAACCATGCTGGAGAACGTCCAGGATCTGCGCGCCGTCCTCGGCCGCGTCCACGAAGGCGGCGGCGCCGCCGCCCAGGCCAAGCACACCGCGCGCGGCAAGCTGCTGGTGCGCGAGCGCATCAACCGCCTGCTCGACGCCGGCTCCCCCTTCCTCGAAGTCTCCGCCCTCGCCGCCCATGAGGTGTATGGCGAAGACGTCGCCGCCGCCGGGGTGGTCGCCGGCATCGGCCGGGTGGAAGGCGTGGAATGCATGATCGTCGGCAACGACGCCACGGTGAAAGGCGGCAGCTACTACCCGCTGACTGTGAAGAAGCACTTGCGCGCCCAGACCATCGCCCAGCAGAACCGCCTGCCCTGCATCTACCTGGTGGACTCCGGCGGCGCCAACCTGCCGCGCCAGGACGAGGTCTTCCCCGACCGCGAGCACTTCGGCCGGATCTTCTTCAACCAGGCCAACATGAGCGCCCAGGGCATCCCGCAGATCGCCGTGGTGATGGGCTCCTGCACTGCCGGCGGCGCCTACGTGCCGGCGATGAGCGACGAGACCATCATGGTGCGCAACCAGGCCACCATCTTCCTCGCCGGCCCGCCGCTGGTGAAGGCCGCCACCGGCGAGGTGGTGAGCGCCGAGGACCTGGGCGGCGCCGACGTGCACTGCAAGACCTCCGGCGTGGCCGACCACTACGCCGAGGATGACGAGCACGCACTGGCCATCGCCCGCCGCTGCATCGCCAACCTCAACTGGACCAAGCAGGGCCAGCTCAACACCCGCGCCCCGCGCGCGCCGCTGTACGCCGCCGAGGAGCTGTACGGCGTGATCCCGGTGGACAGCAAGCAGCCCTTCGATGTGCGCGAGATCATCGCCCGACTGGTGGATGGCAGCGAATTCGACGAGTTCAAGGCGCTGTTCGGCACCACCCTGGTGTGCGGCTTCGCCCACCTGCACGGCTACCCGGTGGCCATCCTCGCCAACAACGGCATCCTCTTCGCCGAAGCCGCGCAGAAAGGCGCGCACTTCATCGAACTGGCCTGCCAGCGTGGCATCCCGCTGGTGTTCCTGCAGAACATCACCGGCTTCATGGTCGGCCAGAAATACGAGGCCGGCGGCATCGCCAAGCACGGCGCCAAGCTGGTCACCGCCGTGGCCTGCGCCCAGGTGCCGAAGTTCACCGTGATCATCGGCGGCAGCTTCGGCGCCGGTAACTACGGCATGTGCGGCCGCGCCTACGACCCGCGCTTCCTGTGGATGTGGCCCAACGCGCGAATCGGCGTGATGGGCGGCGAGCAGGCCGCAGGCGTCTTGGCCCAGGTCAAGCGCGAGCAGGCCGAACGCGCCGGTCACGCGCTGTCCGCCGAGGACGAGGCGAAGATCAAGGCGCCGATCCTCGAACAGTACGAGCGCCAGGGGCATCCCTACTATTCCAGCGCGCGCCTGTGGGACGACGGCGTCATAGACCCCGCGCAGACCCGCGACGTGCTCGGCCTCGCCCTCTCCGCCTCGCTCAACGCCCCCATCGAAGCGACCCGCTTCGGCGTCTTCCGCATGTAAGGCCGCCGCCATGACCGACTTCCAGAACATAGAACTCGACATCGACCCGCGCGGCGTCGCCAGCCTCTGGCTGAACCGCCCGGACAAGAACAACGCCTTCAACGCCCAGACCATCGCTGAACTGATCCAGGCATTGGACATCGTGGCTGGCGACGAGCGCGTGCGCCTGCTGGTACTGCGCGGGCGCGGCAAGCACTTCTGCGGCGGTGCGGACCTTTCCTGGATGCAGGAATCCGTGCAACTGGACTACCAGGGCAACCTGGGCGACGCCCAGCAGCTCGCCGAACTGCTCTACAACCTGCACCAGCTGAAGAAGCCCACCCTCGCCATCGTGCAGGGCGCGGCCTTCGGCGGCGGCGTCGGACTGGTCTCCTGCTGCGACATGGCCCTGGCCGCCGAGGACGCGCAGTTCTGCCTGTCCGAAGTGCGCATCGGCCTGATCCCGGCCACCATAGGCCCGTTCGTCGCCAAGGCCATCGGCCAGCGCGCCGCCACCCGCTACGCCATGACCGCCGAGCGCTTCAGCGGCGTGCGCGCCCGCGAGCTGGGCCTGGTGGACGAGCACTACCCAGCCGCCGAACTGGACGAGAAAGCCGACGCCTGGATCGCCAACCTGCTGAACAACAGTCCGGCAGCCCTGGTGGCCTGCAAGGCGCTGTTCCACGAAATCGGCGCGGGCGAACTCAAACCCGAGCTGCGCCGCTACACCGAAGCGGCCATCGCCCGCATCCGCATCAGCCCCGAGGGGCAGGAAGGCCTGCGCGCCTTCCTGGAAAAACGCAAACCGGCCTGGCAGGAGCAAGCCTGATGAGCAAGATCGATACCCTGCTGGTGGCCAACCGCGGCGAAATCGCCTGCCGCGTGATGCGCACCGCCAAGGCCCTGGGCCTGACCACCGTGGCCGTGCACAGCGCCACCGACCGCAACGCCCGGCACGTCGAAGAGGCGGACGTCGCCATCGACCTGGGCGGCGCCAAGCCCGCTGAAAGCTACCTGCGCGCCGACGCCGTCCTTGCCGCCGCGAAAGCCGCCGGCGCCCAGGCCATTCACCCCGGCTACGGCTTCCTTTCGGAGAACGCCGGCTTCGCTCGCGCCTGCGAAGAGGCCGGGCTGATCTTCCTCGGCCCGCCGGCCAGCGCCATCGACGCCATGGGCAGCAAGTCCGCCGCCAAGGCGCTGATGGAAACCGCCGGCGTGCCGCTAGTGCCCGGCTACCACGGCGAAGCCCAGGACTACGCGACCTTCCAGCGCGAAGCACAGCGCATCGGCTACCCGGTGCTGCTCAAGGCCGCCGCCGGCGGTGGCGGCAAGGGCATGAAAGTGGTGGAGCGCGAGGCCGAGCTGGCCGAGGCGCTGGAGTCCGCCCAGCGTGAGGCGCAGTCCGGTTTCGGCGATTCGCGCATGCTGGTGGAGAAGTACCTGACCAAACCGCGCCACGTGGAAATCCAGGTCTTCGCCGATAAACACGGCAACTGCCTGTACCTCAACGAACGCGACTGCTCGATCCAGCGCCGCCACCAGAAAGTGGTGGAAGAAGCGCCGGCTCCGGGCCTCTCCGTCGAACTGCGCCAGGGCATGGGCGAAGCCGCCGTGCGCGCCGCCCAGGCCATCGGCTACGTCGGCGCCGGCACCGTGGAGTTCCTCTACGACGAAGGCAGCGGCCAGTTCTTCTTCATGGAGATGAACACCCGCCTGCAGGTGGAACACCCGGTCACCGAAGCCATCACCGGCCTCGACCTGGTGGCCTGGCAGATCCGCGTCGCCCGTGGCGAACCGCTGCCGATCACCCAGGAACAGGTGCCGCTGAATGGCCACGCCATCGAAGTGCGCCTGTACGCCGAAGACCCCGAGGGCGGCTTCCTGCCCGCCAGCGGTCACCTCGCGCTGTACCGCGAACCCGCCGCCGGCCCCGGCCGCCGGGTGGACAGCGGCATCCGCGAGGGCGACGACATCTCGCCGTTCTACGACCCGATGCTGGCCAAGCTGATCGCCTGGGGCGAGAACCGCGAGGAAGCGCGCCAGCGCCTGCTGTCGATGCTCGCCGAAACCGCCGTTGGCGGCTTCAAGACCAACCTCGCGTTCCTGCGCCGCGTGCTGGCCCACCCGGCCTTCGCCGAAGGCGAGCTGGATACCGGTTTCATCGCCCGCTACCAGGACACCCTGCTGCCCGCCCCCTCCGTCCTGCCCGAGCGCTTCTGGCAGCTCGCCGCAGAAGCCTGGGTGCAGAGCGAAACCGCCCGCGTGCGCGGCGATGACGCCCACTCGCCCTGGTCCGCCCAGAGCGGCTGGCGCAGCGGCCTGCCGGGGGAAACCGACCTGCACCTGCTGGCCAAGGGCGAATCCCAGGTGGTGCGCCTGCGCCATGCCGACGGCCAGCGCATTGCCCAACTCGACGGGCAATGGCTGGAGGTGAAGGACGGCGAGATTCGCCGCCGCCACCAGGTGGTCCGCCGTGGCGACAATCTCTATCTGGAATGGAACGGCGAGCTGGTCGGCGTGCAGCGTTTCGACCCCATCGCCGAGGCCGAAGCGGCCCACGCCCACCACGGCGGCCTGGGCGCGCCAATGAACGGCAGCATCGTGCGCATCCTGGTCGAACCCGGCCAGAGCGTCGAAGCCGGCGCCGCGCTGGTGGTGCTCGAAGCCATGAAGATGGAACACAGCATTCGCGCGCCGCACGCCGGCGTGGTGAAATCGCTGTATTGCAGCGAAGGCGAGCTGGTGTCGGAAGGTACGGCGCTGGTGGAGCTGGAAGAAGCGCCGGCCTGACACGGGCTTTTGTAGGGCGCATAACGCGCCAGCGTTATCCGCCACCTGGCAACGGCGGATAAAGCGTTCCGCTTTATGCGCCCTACTTGGCTGCCCGAATGACACCAGCGCCACGCGATTGCAGCGGACGGTACCCTCGCCCTCCGGGAGAGGGAGTAGTCCGCGCCGGCTGACGCCAAGGTTTCATCCTGCTGCGAACAATCCCCTCTCCCTTCAGGGAGAGGGTTAGGGAGAGGGTGCCAAGCACTGCGCACCCTCCTCGACAGAACACTACGAGGACCGCAAATGACCCTGCCCCAATCCGTCCGCCTGGTCGAAGTCGGCCCGCGCGACGGCCTGCAGAACGAGAAGCAACCCATCGCCGTGGCCGACAAGGTACGCCTGGTGGACGACCTCACCGCCGCCGGCCTCTCCTACATCGAAGTCGGCAGCTTCGTCTCGCCCAAGTGGGTACCGCAGATGGCCGGCTCGGCGGAAGTGTTCGCCGGCATCCAGCAGAAGGCCGGCGTCACCTACGCCGCCCTGGCGCCGAACCTGAAGGGCTTCGAGGCCGCGCTGGAATCCCAGGTGAAGGAAGTCGCGGTGTTCGCCGCCGCCTCCGAGGCCTTCTCGCAGAAGAACATCAACTGCTCGATCAAGGAGAGCCTGGAGCGCTTCGCCCCGGTGATGGAAGCGGCGCGCCAGCACGGCGTGCGCGTGCGCGGCTACGTCTCGTGCGTGCTCGGCTGCCCCTACCAGGGCGAGGTCGACGCCGCGCAGGTCGCTGCCGTCGCCGCGGAACTGCATGCCATGGGCTGTTACGAAGTCTCGCTGGGCGACACCATTGGCGTCGGCACCGCCGGCGCCACCCGGCATATGTTCGAGGTCGTCGGCCAACGTGTACCGCGCGCGCAACTGGCCGGGCACTTCCATGACACCTACGGCCAGGCCACGGCGAACATCTACGCCAGCCTGCTGGAAGGCATCGCGGTGTTCGACAGCTCGGTCGCAGGTCTCGGCGGCTGCCCCTACGCCAAGGGCGCCACCGGCAACGTCGCCACCGAGGACGTGCTCTACCTGCTCAACGGCCTGGGCATCCACACCGGCATCGATTTGGACAAGCTGATCGACGCCGGCCAGCGCATCTGCTCGGTGCTCGACAAGCCCAACGGTTCTCGCGTGGCCAAGGCGCAACTGTCCAAGCGCTGACGTTAACCCCTGCTTTGGAGCGGACTCCGTCCGCGATGGGTTGGCCCGACTCCCTGGTCGAGCGGAGCGGCCGACAGGTCATCGCGGACGGAGTCCGCTCCTACGAAATTCCCACCCATTCATCACTGCTGACCCTGCCGCCACATCCCGGTACAGTGCGCCCTCTGCCCTCCCCGCACACGGCCTGCCGATGACCGACACCCACAGCCTCAACGATTACCCCAGCGTCCGCCAGCTGGCGATCCGCTCGCTGTTCGAGATCTTCGAGCAGTTCAGCGAAGGCACGGTGATCGTCGACCGCGAGGCGCGCATTGTCTGGATCAACCAGCGCTACGCCCAGCGCTTCGGCCTGGACAGCGCCGAGCAGGCCGTCGGCCGCCCGGTGGAACAGGTGATCCCCGGCAGCCTGATGCGCGAAGTGGTCAGCAGCGGCCGGCCGATGCTGCTGGACATCCTCGACATGACCAAGGACCCGCTGGTGGTCATGCGCGTGCCGATCCGCGACGACGCGGGCGAGGTCATCGGAGGCATCGGGTTTGCCCTGTTCGATGAGTTGCGTGCGCTGTCGCCGCTGCTCACCCGCTATCAGCGCATGCAGGCCGAGCTGGCCTCGACCCGCTCGCTGCTGCAGGCGCGCCAGGCGAAATACAGCTTCGGGCATTTCATCGGCACCAGCGCCGCCAGCCTGGAAGTGAAGCGCCGCGCGCGCCGGGGCGCCGCCAGCGAAGCGCCGATCCTGCTGCTGGGCGAGACCGGCACCGGCAAGGAGCTGCTCGCCCACGCGATCCACGCCTCCTCACCGCGCGCGGACAAACCCTTCGTCAGCCTCAACGCCGCCGCTATTCCCGAAACCCTGCTGGAGGCCGAATTCTTCGGCACCGCGCCAGGCGCCTTCACCGGTGCCGACCGCAAGGGCCGCGCCGGCAAGCTGCAGATCGCCCAGGGCGGCACGCTGTTCCTCGACGAGATCGGCGACATGCCGCTGACCCTGCAGAGCAAGCTGCTGCGCGTGCTACAGGAAAAGGAATTCGAGCCGGTGGGCTCCAACGAGGTGCTGCGCAGCGACATCCGCCTGATCGCCGCCACCTCCATCGACCTCGACGCCGCCGTGCGCGAGGGGCGCTTCCGCGCCGACCTGTTCTACCGCATCAACGTCCTGCCGATCGAGATTCCGCCGCTGCGCGAGCGCCTGGAGGATTTGCCGGCACTGTGCGAAGCCATCCTCGACGGCCTGCGCGACGACCGCCAGACGCTTTATGAACTGAACGCCGATGGCCTCGCCCTGCTCGCCCGGCACGCCTGGCCGGGCAATGTGCGCGAGCTGCGCAACCTGCTGGAGCGCACGGTGCTGCTAGGCGACCGCCCGCAGATCGACGCCGCCGCGCTGCGCTCCGCGCTGGGCGAACTGCAACCGTTGCCGGCCACCTCGACGGCACCAGCTGCCAGGCTGGCCGAAGGACAGGACTTCTACGCCGCGCGGGACGCCTTCGAACGCGAGCTGATCGCCAACACCCTGGCCGAGCACGCCGGCAACGTCGATGCAGCCGCGCAGCGCCTGGGCCTGGGGCGCTCGACGCTGTACAAGAAGATGGCAGCACTGGGCCTTCAATCCTGAAATAGAGACAAGTCTCAAAAAAGAGACAGTCACTCAGAACTCTTGATTGGCAGCCCCCAGGCGATTCAATCCGCCGCTTTGTCTCCAACTGGAGACAAACCGCTTCCACCCATTCATAAAAATCTCAAAATAAGACTTACAAATCAAATAGTTACAATCCTGGCACGGTCCTGGCTATGTCGCCTCTCGCGGCCTTCGCGCCGCACAGCCGACATAACAACAATCAACGCTGCCCGAACGCGAATTCCACCCCCACGGGACATCCGGCAAGTCCTGTTTCGCCCTCGGTATAGCGCCAGGAGATCACCCGATGAGCCGCTCCTCGCTCAATCATGCCGCCGTCATCACCGCCCTCGGTTCCACCCTCGCCCTTTCGCCCCAGGCCTTTGCCGAATTCCTTGCCGACAGCAAGGCCAGCGTCGAACTGCGCAACTTCTACTTCAACCGCGACTTCCGCCAGGACAACGCCGCGCAATCCAAGCAGGAAGAGTGGGCGCAGGGCTTCCTGCTGCGCTACGAATCCGGCTACAGCGAAGGCACCATCGGCGTGGGCGTCGATGCCCTTGGCCTGCTCGGCGTCAAGCTGGACTCCAGCCCCGACCGCGCCGGCTCCGGCCTGCTGCCGCGCGACAAGGACAAGGTCAACGGCGCGCCGGACGACTACAGCGAACTGGGCCTGACCGCCAAGCTGCGCGCCTCCAGAAGCGTACTGAAGATCGGCACCCTGCTGCCCAAGCTGCCCACCGTGCTGGCCAACGATTCGCGCCTGCTGCCGCAGACCTTCGAAGGCGCGCACCTGAATTCCGCCGAGTTCGCCGGCCTCACCTTCGACGGCGGCCGCCTGCGCCAGGTGAGCCAGCGCGACTCGTCCAACCGCGAGGACATGACCGTCACCAGCGGCAGCGCCCGTGGCATAGTCGCGACCGACACCAGCGACCAGTTCGACTTCGCCGGCCTGAGCTACAAGTGGACGCCGCAACTGACCACCGGGTACAGCTACGCCAAGCTCGACGGGCTCTACGACCAGCACATCGTCAACCTGGTGCACGTGCTGCCCGTCGCCGCCGGCCAGTCGCTGAAGACCGACCTGCGCTACGCCCGCTCCGACGACGACGGCCACAGCAACGTCGACAACCGCGCCTTCGGCGCCATGCTCACCTACACCCTCGGCGGCCACGGCTTCGGCGCCGGCTACCAGAAGATGAGCGGCGACACCGGCTTCGCCTACATCGGCGGCACCGATGCCTTCCTGGTCAACTTCGTGCAGATCGGCGACTTCGCCAACCGCGACGAGCAGTCCTGGCAGGCGCGCTACGACTACGACTTCGCCGCCCTGGGCGTGCCCGGCCTGACCTTCATGACGCGCTACCTGTCCGGCGACAACATCGAACTGGGCGCGGGCAAGCCCGAAGGCAAGGAATGGGAGCGCGATACCGATATCGGCTACGTAGTGCAGAACGGGCCGCTGAAGAACTTCGGCGTGAAGTGGCGCAATGCGACAGTTCGCTCCAGCCACTTCGGCAACGACCTCGACGAGAACCGCCTGATCCTCAGCTACGTGCTGCCGCTCTGGTAATCGCCTGATCGTCACTCGCCCCCACAACAAGAACGACGCGCGGCCCGAGGCCGCGCGACAACTGGAGATACTTCGATGAGCGTGGTCATCGCCCTCGCGGCCCTCGCCCTGCTGATGCTCGCCGCCTACCGCGGCTACAGCGTGATCCTCTTCGCCCCCATCGCCGCGCTGCTGGCGGTGCTGCTGACCGACCCGTCCGCCGTGGCGCCAGCCTTCACTGGCGTGTTCATGGAAAAGATGGTCGGCTTCGTCAAACTCTACTTCCCGGTGTTCCTGCTCGGCGCGGTGTTCGGCAAGCTGATCGAGCTGTCGGGCTTCTCGCGTTCCATCGTCGCCGCCGCCATCCGCCTGCTGGGCACCCGCCAGGCGATGCTGGTGATCGTGTTGGTCTGTGCCCTGCTCACCTACGGCGGCGTGTCACTGTTCGTGGTGGTGTTCGCGGTCTATCCGTTCGCCGCCGAGATGTTCCGCCAGAGCAATATCCCCAAGCGACTGATCCCGGCGACCATCGCCCTGGGCGCGTTCAGCTTCACCATGGACGCCCTGCCCGGCACCCCGCAGATCCAGAACATCATCCCCACCGCCTTCTTCAACACCACCGGCTGGGCCGCACCCTGGCTGGGCGTGATCGGCAGCCTGTTCGTGTTCAGCGTCGGCATGCTGTTCCTCCGCCGCCAGGCCGGCAAGGCACGCGCCGCCGGTGAAGGCTACGGCACCGAGTTGCGCAACGAGCCGGAAACCGCCGACGACATGAAACTGCCCAACCCGCTGCTGGCGCTCTCGCCGCTGGTGCTGGTGGGCGTCGCCAACCTGCTGTTCACCCACTGGATTCCCCAGGTCTACGGCAAGACCCACAGCCTCCAGCTGGCCGGCATGGCCGCGCCGGTGGCCAGCGACGTGGCCAAGCTGACCGGCATCTGGGCGGTGCAGGCGGCGCTGCTGCTGGGCATCCTGCTGGTGCTCGTGAGCAGCTTCCGGGTCATTCGCAGCAAGATTGCCGAAGGCAGCAAGACGGCCGTCTCCGGCGCACTGCTGGCGGCCATGAACACGGCTTCGGAATACGGCTTCGGCGCGGTGATCGCCTCGCTGCCGGGCTTCCTGGTGCTGGCTGACGCGCTGAAGAAAATCCCCGATCCGCTGGTCAACGAGGCCATCACCGTCACCACCCTGGCCGGCATCACCGGCTCGGCGTCGGGCGGCATGAGCATCGCCCTGGCGGCCATGTCCGAGCAGTTCATCGCTGCCGCCCACGCCGCCAACATCCCGCTGGAGGTGCTGCACCGGGTAGCGGCCATGGCCTCCGGCGGCATGGACACCCTGCCGCACAACGGCGCGGTCATCACCCTGCTCGCGGTCACCGGCCTGACTCACCGCGAAGCCTACAAGGACATCTTCGCCATCACCCTGATCAAGACCCTCGCGGTGTTCGTGGTGATCGGCACCTTCTACGCCACCGGAATCGTATAAGCCGGTTGTTTCCAAGCGGTCGCCACGCGGCGGCCGCCCCGTTCCAGAGGAGATTTGCATGACTCTCAAAGGCAAGACCGCACTGGTCACCGGCTCCACCAGCGGCATCGGCCTGGGCATCGCCGCCCGGCTCGCGGCCGCGGGCGCCAACGTGGTGGTCAACGGTTTCGGTGATATCGACGCAGCGGTGCGCGAGCTGTCGGTGCACGGCACGCGCATCGGCCACCACGGCGCGGACATGGCGCAGCCGGAACAGATCGCCGAGATGATCGCCTACGTCGAGCGCGAGTTCGGCGGCCTCGACATCCTGGTCAACAACGCCGGCATCCAGCACGTTGCGGCGCTGGAGGACTTCCCCGTGGAGCGCTGGAACGCGATCATCGCCATCAACCTCTCCTCGGTGTTCCACACCACCCGCCTGGCGCTGCCGGGCATGCGCCAGCGCGGCTGGGGGCGCATCCTCAATATCGCCTCGACCCACGGGCTGGTTGCCTCGGCAGGCAAGAGTGCTTATGTGGCCGCCAAGCACGGCGTGATCGGCCTGACCAAGACCACCGCCCTGGAAACCGCCACCAGCGCCATTACCTGCAACGCCATCTGTCCCGGCTGGGTGCTGACGCCGCTGGTACAGCAGCAGATCGATGCGCGCATCGCCGGCGGCGCCAGCCCCGAACAGGCGCGCCACGACCTGCTGGCGGAAAAGCAACCGTCGCTGGATTTCGTCACCGCCGAACAGTTGGGCGAGCTGGCGCTATTCTTGTGTTCAGAAGCCGCCGCCCAGGTCCGCGGCGCCGCCTGGAACATGGATGGCGGCTGGGTCGCGCAGTGATTCCCGAGCACCACCGAAGCACTTGCGGCGATGCTTCATGTCAAGATGATGGGTACCGCCTGTCGGCGGTGCCCACCGATCCTTCGCTGGAGTCGTCGTCAATGAACCCACTGCTCTGGACACCCTCCCCCGAACGCATCGCCGCCACCCGGATGGACGCCTTCCGCCGCAAGGTGGCGCAGCAGCACGGCCTCGACCTGCCCGACTACGCCGCCCTGCACGCCTGGAGCATCGCCGAACGCGAAGCTTTCTGGCTGGCCATCGTCGACACCTTCGGCGTGCAGTTCCACGAAGCGCCAACGGCGGTCCTCGAAGAAGGACCGGAAATGCCCGATGCACGCTGGTTCCCCGGCGCCACCCTGAACTTCGCCGAACACCTGCTGAGGCGCCGGGACCACAAGCCGGCGCTGATCGCCATCAGCGAAGATGAACGCCGCGAGGTGATCAGCCATGCCGAACTGGCCGCCCAGGTCGCCGGCCTGCAACGCTCCCTGCGCGAAGCCGGCGTCGGCATCGGCGACCGTGTCGCGGCCTTCATGCCCAACACCTGGCAGACCGTGGTCGGCATGCTCGCCACCACCAGCCTGGGCGCCACCTGGTCAAGCTGCTCGCCGGACTTCGGCACCCATGGGGTGATCGACCGCTTCGGCCAGATCGAGCCCAAGGTGCTGATCGCCGGCGCCGGCTACCGCTACGCCGGCAAGGTGCTGGATCTCACCGCCAAGCTCAATGAAATCCTCGCCCAGCTGCCCAGCCTGGAACAGCTGGTAATCGTCCCCTATGCCAATGGCCATGCCCGCCGCAGCGACTTCCAAACGCCGGCGCGGGTCAGCCTCTGGCAGGACTTCTTCCACAGTGGTGGCGAACCGGTGTTCACCCCGGTGCCCTTCGACCACCCGCTGTACATCCTCTACTCCTCCGGCACCACCGGCGTGCCCAAGTGCATCGTCCATGGCACCGGCGGCGTGCTGCTGCAGCACCTGAAGGAACATGGCCTGCACGTCGACCTGAGCCACGACGACACGCTTTTCTACTACACCACCTGCGGCTGGATGATGTGGAACTGGCTGGTCTCCGGCCTCGCCATCGGCGCCACGCTGGTGCTCTACGACGGCTCGCCCTTCCACCCCGGCCCCGAGCGACTGATGGACCTGATCGACGCGGAGAACATCAGCGTGTTCGGTACCAGCGCCAAGTACATCGCCGCGCTGGAGAAGGCCAATGTGCGGCCGCGCGAGACCCATTCGCTGGAGCGTCTGAAGACGATCCTTTCCACCGGTTCGCCGCTGGCCCAGGTCAGCTTCGATTACATCTACAGGGACGTGAAAGCCGATGTCTGCCTGTCATCGATCTCCGGCGGCACCGACATCGTTTCCTGCTTCGCCATCGGCAATCCCGCCGCGCCGGTGTGGCGCGGGGAAATGCAGTGCAAGGCGCTGGGCATGGCGGTGGAGGTCTGGGACGAAGCCGGCAAACCGGTGCGCGGCGAGAAAGGCGAGCTGGTCTGCGTGCGGCACTTCCCGTCGATCCCCGTGGGTTTCTGGAACGACGAGAACAACGAGAAATTCCTCGATGCCTATTTCGCCACCTTCCCTGGTGTCTGGGCCCATGGCGACTACGCCGAGGAAACCGAGCACGGCGGCCTGGTGATCCATGGCCGTTCCGATGCCGTGCTCAACCCCGGCGGCGTGCGCATCGGCACCGCGGAAATCTACCGCCAGGTGGAAAAGATCGAGCAGGTGCTGGAATCCATCGCCATCGGGCAGGACTGGCAGGGTGACGTGCGCGTGGTACTGTTCGTGCGCCTGCGTGACGGCGTGGAGCTGGACGACACGCTGCAGGAGCGCATCCGCCAGACCATCCGCGCTAACACCACGCCTCGTCACGTACCGGCAAAGATCCTCGCGGTCGCCGATATTCCGCGCACCATCAGCGGCAAGATCGTCGAACTGGCAGTGCGCAACGTGGTGCATGGTCAGCCGGTGAAGAACACCGACGCGCTGGCCAATCCGCAGGCGCTGGAGTTGTTCAGGGACAGGAAGGAGCTGGAGAGCTGATCGGGGGGTGGGGTAGAGGCACAGCATGGGTATCGCTTCGCTCCACCCATCCTACGAGCACCCAACCCACGGCATGCGCCTGCGAGCGCTACTTGAGACGCTCATACCCAGGCAGGCAGACCTCCGGATGCGTGGTCCGGAGGTCGCTGTGCAGGAGGAGTGGAGCGAAGCGATACTCATCGAGCCCGTAACGGGTTACGGCTCCAGCGACTCGGTGCCCAGCTCGTCCCACACCGCCTCGGCGAGGTGGAAGGTGGCGTTGGCCGCCGGAATGCCGCAGTAGATCGCGCTCTGCAGCAGCACTTCCTTGATCTCCTCGCGGCTCACCCCATTGTTGCGCGCAGCGCGCAGGTGCAGCTTGAGCTCGCCCTCGCGGTTCATGCCGATCAGCATGGCGATGGTGATCAGGCTGCGGGTGTGGCGCGGCAGACCGGGGCGGGTCCAGATGTCACCCCAGGCGTGGCGGGTGATCATTTCCTGGAACTCTTCGTTGAAGGCGGTGCGGTTCTGCAGGCTGCGGTCGACGTGGGCATCGCCCAGCACCGCGCGGCGGACCTGCATGCCGGCTTCGTAGCGTTCTTTCTCGTCCATCTCAAACTCCCATCAAATCCCGCGTAGGATGGGTGGAGCGCAGCGATACCCATGCTGTCGTCGCACAGAACCGATGGGTTTCGCTGCGCTCTACGCCATCCTACGAAGAGCAGTTAACCGCGCAGGAAGTGCAGCACACGCTGGCTGAAGGCATCGCCGGCCTGCACGTTGGACAGGTGCGCAGCGCGGAATTCCGCAAGCTCCGCGCCGGGAATGCGCGCCTGCAGGAAGCGGCCGTCCTCGGTGGTGGTCACCGGGTCGGCAGCGCCACAGACCACCAGGGTCGGCGCGGTGATCGCGCCGATCTCGCCCCGGAAATCGGCATCGCGCACGGCCGCGCAGTTGGCCGCGTAACCTTCCGGCGAGGTCTGCGCCAGCATGCCGACGATGGGCTCGACTTGATCCGGATAGCCTTCCGCAAAGTCAGCGGTGAACCAGCGCGAAATCGACGCATCACGCAGGTTGCGCATGGCCTCGGCGCCGCCGCCGAGCACGGTGTCGATGCGTGGATTCCAGATTTCCGGCGTGCCGATCTTGGCGGCGGTGTTGCACAACACCAGGCGCTCGATGCGCTCCGGCGCATGAATGCCCAACCACTGGCCGATCAGCCCGCCCATGGACAGGCCACAGAAATGCGCGCGCGGGATGTCCAGCGCATCCAGTAGCGCAAGCACATCGCGGCCGTTCTGCTCGATGCTGTACGGGCCGGGAGTGACCAGCGAGCCACCGTGGCCACGGGTGTCGTAGCGCAGCACGCGGAAGTGCTCGGTGAAGGCCGGGATCTGCGCGTCCCACATGTGCAGGTCGGTGCCCAGGGAGTTGGACAGCACCAGCACCGGCGCGCCGGCCGGGCCTTCCAGTTGATAGTTCAGGTCGCCATCGGCGAGACGTACGGCAGGCATGCAAGGCTCCTATCGCGACTGTTATCGCAAAGACAATTCTTTGTGTTCGGCCAACGCGCGCTCGACCCAGCGGCGCGCCTGGCCCAGGTAATGGGCGGGATCGAGTAGGCGATCCAGCTCCCCGGCATTCAATTGCGCGGCGACTTCGGCGTTGGCGCCGAGCACCGCGCGCAAGTGCGCGCCCTCCTTCACCGCCTGCTTGCAGCATTGCTCCACCAGATGGTGTGCGGCATCACGGCCAATGCACTGGGCCAGGGCGATGCTGACCGCCTCGGCGAGCACCAGGCCGCGGGTCAGGTCGAGGTTTTCCAGCATGCGCTCGGCATCGACTTCCAGGCCCGGCACGAGAGACAGCGCCTGTTGCAGCGAACCGGAAACCAGGCAGCACAGCTCCGGCAGGCTTTCCCACTCGGCGTGCCACAGGCCGAGGCTGCGCTCATGCTCCTGGGGCATGGCGGCGAGCAGGGTCGAGACCAGACCCGGCGCACGGGTCGCCGCGCCGATCAGTACGGCAGCGCCCACCGGGTTGCGCTTGTGCGGCATGGTGGAGGAACCACCCTTGCCCGGCGCGGAGGGTTCGAAGGCTTCACCGGCCTCGGTCTGCATCAGCAGGCTGAGGTCGCGGCCCAGCTTGCCGAGGCTGCCGGCTATCAGGCCAAGCAGACTGGCGAATTCCACCAGGCGGTCACGCTGGGTGTGCCAGGGTTGTTCAGGCAGTTGCAGGCTCAGCTCTTCCGCCAGCGCTTGGGCCACATCGAAACCCTGGTCTCCAAGTGCGGCGAGGCTGCCGGAAGCGCCGCCGAACTGCAGGCACAGCAGGCGCGGCTTGAGCTCATTGAGGCGTTGACGATGGCGGGTGATCGCGCCCAGCCAGCCGGCGATCTTCATACCGAGGGTGACGGGCGTGGCGTGTTGCAGCCAGGTGCGGCCGACCATGGGCGTGCCGGCGTGGGCCTGCGCCTGAACCGCGAGCGCGTCGGCCAGTTGGGCGAGATCGCTTTCCAGCAGTTCGATGGCGGCACGCAGTTGCAGGACCAATCCGCTGTCCATCGCATCCTGGCTGGTGGCGCCCAGATGGACGTAGCGCTCGGCCTCGGCATCCACGGCGGCGATGCGCTTGCCCAATGCCTTCACCAGCGGGATCGCGGAATTGCCGGCGCTGCAGATGGCATGGGCCAGTGCATCGAAATCATAGAGTTCGGCGCGGCAGGCGGCGGCGATGGGCGCCACGGCACTCGCCGGGATCACACCGACGCGAGCCTCGGCACGGGCCAGTGCGGCCTCGAAGTCGAGCATGCCCTGCACTCGGCCGTGGTCATTGAAGATCGCGCGCATGGCGGGCTGGGTGAAGTAGGCGTCGAACAGAAGGTTGGTGCTCACGTGCAGCTCCGAAAATCGGCGGGCGTAGTCGGGACAGTATGATCGCAGAGGACGACTCTGTAGGAGCGAGCTTGCTCGCGAACCTGAGCCCCGCAGCGGGGGTTGTTCGCGAGCAAGCTCGCTCCTACAAGAGCTAGACGCGCTCGACGACCAGCGCCACGCCCTGCCCCACGCCCACGCACATGGTGCACAGGCCGAGCTTGCCGCCGGACTTCTGCAGCTGATGCACGGCCGTCAGCACCAGGCGAGCGCCGCTGGCACCCAGCGGGTGGCCGAGGGCGATGGCGCCGCCGTTGGGGTTCACCCGTGCGTCGTCATCGGCGATGCCGAGTTCGCGGGTCACCGCCAGGCCCTGGGCGGCGAAGGCTTCGTTCAGCTCGATGACGTCGAACTGGCTGACCGACAGGTTCAGGCGCTCCAGCAGCTTGCGCACCGCCGGCACCGGGCCGATGCCCATCACGCGCGGGGCGACGCCGGCGCTGGCCATGCCAAGCACTTTCGCACGCGGCGTCAGGCCGTGTTTCTTCACCGCTTCGGCACTGGCGAGGATCAGCGCCACGGCGCCGTCGTTGACGCCCGAGGCGTTGCCGGCGGTAACGGTCTTGCCCTCGCCGTTGACCGGTTTCAGTTTGGCCAGCGCTTCGGCGGTGGTGTCCGGGCGCGGGTGTTCATCGGTATCGACAACGGTCTCGCCCTTGCGACCCTTGATCACCACCGGGACGATTTCCTCGGCGAAGTACCCGGAAGCCTGGGCAACGCCAGCGCGCTGCTGGCTGCGCAGGGAGAAAGCGTCCTGATCGGCGCGATTGACCTGGTACTCGTCAGCCACGTTGTCGGCGGTCTGCGGCATGGCATCCACGCCGTACTGCGCCTTCATCAGCGGGTTGATGAAGCGCCAGCCGATGGTGGTGTCCTCGATCTTCTGCCCACGGCCGAAGGCACTGTCAGCCTTGCCCATCACGTAGGGCGCGCGGGACATGGACTCGACGCCCCCGGCGATGACCAGTTCGGCCTCGCCGCTGGCGATGGCGCGGAAGGCGGTGCCCACCGCGTCCAGGCCCGAGGCGCAGAGACGGTTGAGGGTCACGCCCGGCACGCTTTCCGGCAGGCCGGCCAGCAGCAGCGCCATGCGCGCCACGTTGCGATTGTCTTCGCCGGCCTGGTTGGCGCAGCCGAGGTACACCTCGTCCAGCGCGGCCCAGTCGACCTGCGGGTTACGATCGACCAGCGCCTTCACCGGTACGGCGGCGAGGTCGTCGGCGCGCACGCCGGAGAGCGAACCGCCGAAGCGGCCGATGGGCGTGCGTACGGCATCGCAGATGAAGACCTCGCGGCTCATTCCTCACCTCCCAGTTGGCCGTGGGCGGCGGCGGTACGGGCTTCCAGGGCGCGCAGGGCTTCCAGCTCGACGTCGGTCGGTGCGATGGTTTCGCTCACCTGCTCGGCGAAGCGGATCGCCCAGCCGGTGTTCTCCACCACCTGCTCGCGGGTCACGCCCGGGTGCAGCGAGGTAACGATGAATTCGTTGCTGCCGGCTTCCGGCTCCATGATGCAGAGGTCGGTGATGATCGCCACCGGACCCTTGCCGGGCAGGCCGAGCTGCTGGCGGTGGTCGCCGCCCTCGCCGAAGCCGACGGAGGTGACGAAGGCCAGCTTGTCGACGAAGGTGCGGTGGGACTGCTTGAGGATGATCAGCACTTCCTTGGCGGAACCGGCGATCTCCGGTGCGCCACCGGCGCCGGGCAGGCGAACCTTGGGCTTGTTGTAGTCGCCGATGACGGTGGTGTTGATGTTGCCGAAGCGGTCGACCTGGGCCGCACCGAGGAAGCCGACGTCGATGCGCCCGCCCTGCAGCCAGTAGCGGAAGATTTCGCCGGTGGGCACCACGGTGTCGGCGGTTTCGGCCAGCTCACCGTCACCGATGGACAGCGGCAGCACGCTGGGCTTGGCGCCGATGGGGCCGGATTCGTAGATCAGGACCACGTCGGGGGAAGCGGTCAGGCGCGCCAGGTTGGCGGCCTTGGACGGCAGGCCGATGCCGACGAAGCACACGGCGCCGTTCTTCAGGCGGCGGGCGGCGGCCACGGTCATCATTTCATTGGTGCTGTAGGCGCTCATTACTTGGCCTCCGCGAGTTTGGCTTTGAACTCAGAGAAGTCTTTCGTGCCGCGGATGTAGGTATCGATCCAGGCGTTGAAGGTGTCGCGGTCGCGGGCGATCGGGTCCCAGGCCTGGTAGAAGCGGTTGTCGCGCTCGGAGTAGCCGTGGGCGTAGGACGGGTGCGAACCGCCGGGCACCAGGCAGACGGAGGACAGCGCCCAGGTCGGCAGTACGCAGGAATTCATCGGCGCATTCAGGTCATCGACGATTTCTTCGACGGTGACGATGCAGCGCTTGGCGGCCAGTGCGGCTTCCTTCTGCACGCCGAGGATGCCCCACAGCAGCACGTTGCCCTTGCGGTCGGCCTTCTGCGCGTGGATCACGGTGACGTCCGGGCGCACCGAAGGCACGGCGGCCAGTTGCTCGCCGGTGAACGGGCAGTTGATGAACTTGATGTTCGGATTGACCTTCGGCAGGTCGGAACCGGCATAGGCACGCAGCACGGCGAACGGCAGGCCCGAGGCGCCGGCGACATAGGAGTTGGCGAGGTCAGCGTGGCTGTGCTCGTCGATCTCGAGCTCGCGCGGCCAGCCCTTCTCCACCGCGTCACGCAGGCGATGCAGCGAACCGACGCCGGGGTTGCCGCCCCAGGAGAAGGTCAACTTGCGCACGCAACCGGCGCCGATCAGCAGGTCGTAGACCAGGTCGGGGGTCATGCGCACCAGGTGCAAGTCTTTCTTGCCCTGGCGGATCAGCTCGTGGGAGGCGGCGGTCGGGATCAGGTGGGTGAAGCCTTCGAGCGCGACGGTGTCGCCGTCGTTGACGAAGCGCTCGACCGCTTCGCGGAGGGTGAGGAGTTCAGCCATGGTCGGTCTCGTTGTGTAGGGGGTGCCGATGGGAAAACAGTACCGTCGGGGGGATGGGTGAACAATGCGATAATCGACTATTGGTGCGAATATCGAACACTTCTCTTAGGGGGCTAACGGACGTCATACCACTCTGCCGTCCTGGCTCACGGGCCCATCTGGAGACAGGCACAGCGACGAAACGATCGCGGACGGAGTCCGCTCCTACGATCCTGGCGAGGAAGGTACCGGGGGCGTAGAAGCGGACTCCGTCCGCGATTGCTCCTCGGCCACGCCGAGGTCATGCGGCGAGAAGTTCGCGTCAGGCTTGCTGCAGCGCGCGGGGACGGCTGCTGCGGTCCTCGGCATCGGCGGAAACGGCCTGCTGCAGCTGGAAGTCGAACTCGATCTCGGCGAAGCGCCCTTCCACACCACGGGCCTTCGCGGCCGCTGCGTCGTCGACGAAACGCACCTCCCCCACCAATCCGTCACGGGTCGCGTAGGCGAAGTCGTCCCAGAGGTACTGGTCACCGGCGAGGTTGATCTGCGTGGTCAGGTGGCGATGGCCCGGTGCGGAGATGAAGAAGTGGATGTGCGCCGGACGCTGGCCGTGGCGGCCGAGCTGGTTGAGCAGCTCCTGGGTCGGGCCGTCCGGCGGGCAGCCGTAACCGCTGGGCACGATGCTGCGCGCCTTGTAGCGGCCTTCGGCGTCGGTGACGATGCGCCGACGCAGGTTGTACTCGGACTGGCTGCTGTCGAAGTACGAGTAGGTGCCGTTGGTGTTGGCATGCCAGAGATCGACCACGGCGCCGGCCAGGGGCTTGCCGTCGAGGTCGAACACGCGGCCGGAGAGGAACATCACGGTGCCCGGGTCCTTGCCGTCGTCCATCCGCGCTTCGCCTTCGGACAGCGGTGCGCCGGCCACGTACAGCGGGCCTTCGATGGTGCGCGGAGTGCCGCCGCCGATGCCGGCCGCCGCGTCCTGGGCGTCCAGCAGCAGGTCGAGGTAGTGCTCGATACCCAGGCCCGCGACCACCAGGCCGGCTTCCTGGCGGGCGCCCAGGCGGTTGAGGTAATCCACGGCTTTCCAGAACTCATCGGGGGTGACGTTCATGTCTTCGATCAGTTTGGCGGTGTCCTGCAGGATACGCAGGACGAGGTTCTTCACGCGCGGGTTGCCCTGATCGTTCAAGGCGCCGCTGGCTTCTTCGAAGAACTTCTGGATGTCGGCAGTCTGGGAAATCTTCACGGTCATGGTGCGATCCTCAAGTCTTGTTCTTGTTGAGTCGTACGGAACGACAATCAGCGGTCGTCGGAATGGATCGAGGACGGATGGCGGCAGAGTCCGTCGACCTCGATGTCCATGTAGGGGAACAGCGGCAGCTGCATCAGGGTGTCGTGCAGCTCCTCGACACTGGCGAGGTCGAACACGCTGTAGTTGGCGTAGTGCCCGGCAATGCGCCACAGGTGGCGCCATTTGCCCTCGCGCTGCAGGCGCTGGGCCAGTTCCTTCTCGTCGGCCTTGAGCTGGGCGGCTTTCGCCGGGTCCATGTCGACGGGCAATTTCACGGTCATCTTCACGTGGAACAGCATCGGGGCTTCTCCTCTATCGGGCAGTCGGGAAAGGTTGCAAATCAGGTGCGGCGGAAGCGCGCCAGGCGCTCTTCGTCCAGGGTCAGGCCCAGGCCGGGCGTGCGCGGTACGTGCAGCTGGAAGTCGCGGTAGAGCGGCGCCTCGGTGACGATTTCCTCGGTGAGCAGCAGCGGGCCGAACAGCTCGGTGGCCCAGGTCAGCTTCTCCAGGGTGAGGAAGGCGTGGGCCGAGGCCAGGGTGCCGACGGCGCCTTCGAGCATGGTCCCGCCGTACAGCGCGATGCCGGCCGCCTCGGCGATCTGCGCGGTGCGCAGCACGGCGCGCGGGCCGCCGTTCTTGGCGATCTTCAGGGCGAAGATGCTGGCGGCGCCGTCGGCAGCGAGGCTGAAGGCGTCGGCCACGCTCTCGATGGACTCATCGGCCATGATCGGTGCCGGGCTGCGCTGGTTCAGGCGCACCTGGCCGCTGCGGTTGATCCGCGAGATGGGCTGCTCGATCAGGTCGATGCCATTCTCGCCGAGCACCTGGCAGCCACGGATGGCCTGGGATTCGTCCCAGCCCTGGTTGACGTCCACACGCACGCTGGCGCGCTCGCCCAGGGCCTGCTTGATCGCCACCACGTGCTTGAGGTCCTGCTCCAGCGGGTTGGCGCCGATCTTCAGCTTGAAGATGCGGTGGCGGCGGATGTCCAGCATCTGCTCCGCCTCGGCAATATCGCGGGCGGTGTCGCCGGAGGCCAGGGTCCAGGCCACTTCGAGGCTGTCGCGCACGCGGCCGCCGAGCAGTTCGCTGACCGGCAGGCCGAGGCGCTTGCCCTGGGCGTCGAGCAGCGCACTCTCGATGCCGGAGCGAGCGAAGGTGTTGCCCTTGATCGACTTGTCCAGGCGCTGCATGCAGGCGTTGATGTTGCTGGCGTCCTGGCCCTTGAGCAGCGGCGCGAAGTGCGCGTCGAGGTTGGCCTTGATGCTTTCCGGGCTCTCGTTGCCATAGGCCAGCCCGCCGATGGTGGTGGCTTCGCCGATACCCTCGACGCCGTCGGAGCAGCGCAGGCGGATGATCACCAGTGTCTGCTGCTGCATGGTGTGCATGGCCAGCTTGTGCGGGCGGATGGTCGGCAGGTCGACGATGATCGACTCGATGCGTTCGATGACGGGGCTACTCATGGACGGCGTTCCGGTCTGGGGTTCAAGGGGCGGGCTTCTTTCGATACCCAACAGGTCTTTTCACGGATGAAGAAGGATTGCTTCGGGGCGTGCGGGCAGTCCAATATCGTTGCCATCTTGTTGCATACCCTGGAGGTATCATGGAGCTGAGACACCTGCGCTACTTCCGCGAAGTGGCCGGCACCCTCAACTTCACCCGCGCCGCCGAGCGCCTGCACATCGCCCAGCCACCGCTGAGCCGGCAGATCCAGCAGCTCGAGGAACTGCTCGGCGTGCCCTTGCTGGAACGCGGCCGGCCGTTGCGCCTGACCGATGCCGGGCGCTACTTCCATGAGCAGACCGGCACCCTGCTTTCGCAGCTGGAAAGCATCTGCGAGAGCACCCGGCGCATCGGCCGTGGCGAGCGCCAGTGGTTCGGCATCGGCTTCGCACCCTCGACGCTGTATGACGGCCTGCCCGAGTTGATCCGCGAACTGCGCGGCGACGCCGGGCTGGAACTGGGGCTGCAGGAAATGACCACGGTGCAACAGGTCGAGGCGCTCAAAAGCGGGCGCATCGACATCGGATTCGGGCGCATCCGCATCGACGATGCGGCCATTACCCAGCAGGTATTGCGCGAGGAGCCCATGGTTGCCGTGCTCCCGGCCGGGCATCGCCTGCTCGGCGCGCCGCTGAGCCTTGCGCAACTGGCCGGCGAGGACTTCGTGCTCTACCCCGCCAACCCGCGTCCCAGCTACGCCGACCATGTGCTGGCGCTGTTCGCCAACCACGGCCTGAGCGTGCGCGTGACGCAATGGACCAACGAGCTGCAGACCGCCATCGGGCTGGTCGCCGCCGGCCTGGGCGTGGCGCTGGTGCCGGCGTCGGTGCAACAGCAGCACCGCGCCGACATCGGCTACGCCACGCTGACCGACGCCGAGGCGGTCTCGCCGATCATCCTCAGCCAGCGTCGCGGCGACGTCAGTGCGCCGTTGCAACACTGCCTGCGACTGATCGGCGCGCAGCTGCCGTAAGGGCATCATCGCGGCGCCTCAGCCCAGGTCGCCGCCACCCACCGGCAGGGTCACGCCGGTGATGTAGCTGGCCTCGTCGGAAGCGAGGAAGAGGATCGCGCCGACCTGTTCGTCGATGCTGCCGTAGCGCTTCATCAGGCTGCTGTCGAGGGTCTGGTTGACGATCTGCTGGTACCAGAGCTTCTCCTGCTCGCTCTGCTGCGCCGCGTTGCGCGGGATGCGCCGTGGCGGCGCTTCCGTGCCGCCGGGTGCGGTGGCGTTCACCCGTACGCCGCGCTCGGCGGTCTCGAAGGCCAGGCAGGCGGTCAGCGCGTTCACCCCGCCCTTCGCCGCACCGTAGGGCACGCGGTTAACGCCACGGGTGGCGATGGACGAAACGTTGACGATGGCACCCGCGCCCTGCTCCAGCATCGGCACCAGTGCCGCGCGGCAGCACCAGAGGGTGGGGAACAATGAACGGCGCACCTCGGCCTCGATCTCCTCTTCGGCGTAGTGCTCGAAGGGTTTCGCCCAGATGGTGCCGCCGACGTTGTTGACCAGGATGTCGAGGCGGCCGAAGCGCGCGAGCGCCTGGTCGACCACGCCCTGGCAGTCGGCGAAACGCTCCAGGTCGGCAGTCAGGGTCAGCACCTCGCCGTGCTGGCCGAGGACGTCCTGCAGTTCGTGGACGATCTCGGAGCGGTCCACGGCGATGACCCTGGCCCCCTCTTCCACCAGCCGCTCGGCGACGCGCCGACCGATACCCTGGGCGGCGCCGGTGACGAGGGCGATCTTGTTGTTGAATCGGTTCATGGTGACCTCATGACGTCGGGGCAAACCCTGTAGGAGTAAGCTTGCTCGCGAACCAAGCCCCGCTGTGAAGCGGTTCGCGAGCAAGCTCGCTCCTACAAAGGTCCGTCACGCCCAAGTTTTGGTTGTCGAATTCAGGCCGCGCTCGCCGCAAACTTCTCGTAATAGAAATTCGCCGGCGTGATGCCCTGGGAACGGATGTACTGGCTGACCGCCTCGACCATCGGCGGCGGGCCGCAGAGGTAGAGGTCCACCTCGCCGTCGTTCAGGTGCGCGGGCTCGATGTGCTGGGTGACATAGCCCTTGCGCGGGTAATTGCTCTCCGGGCTGGCGACGCAGGCACTGAAGGTGAAGTTGGGAATGCGCGCAGCGAAGGCTTCCAGGCGGTCCATTTCCACCAGGTCGAAGTCGTGGGTGACGCCGTAGATCAGGTGCAGCGGATGCTCGCTGCCACGTTCGGCGATCTGCTCCAGCATCGCTGTGAAGGGCGCCAGGCCCGTGCCGCCGGCCAGCAGCAACAGCGGCCGCTTGATCTCGCGCAGGTAGAAGCTGCCCAACGGACCGGCCAGGGCCATGGCGTCGCCGGCCTTGGCCAGGCCGGTGAGGAAGCTGCTCATCAGCCCGCCCGGGACGTTGCGGATCAGGAAGCTGACTTCACCGTTCTTCTGCAGCGAGCTGAAGGAATAGGCGCGGGTCTGTTCGCTGCCCGGCACCTGCAGGTTGACGTACTGCCCGGGCAGGAAGGCCAGCTTGCTCAGCGACTCCCCCTTGATCGACAGCGCGATAGTGCTTTCGGAGAGCTGGCGTACTGCGCTGATGCTGGCCTCGAAACTGGCCTGGGCAGTCTTGCAGACCTGCGAGGACGCCGGTACGCGCACCACGCAATCGCTCTGCGCACGCATCTGGCAGGTGAGCACGTAGCCCTGCTGGGCTTCGTCCTCGGTCAGGGCATCCTCGATGTAATCCTGGCCCAGGTCGTAGCGGCCCGCTTCGGCAAAGCACTTGCAGGTACCGCAGGCGCCGTCGCGGCAATCCAGCGGGATATTGATGCCCTGGCGGTAGGCGGCGTCGGCCACGGTCTCGCTGGGGCTGGCGTCGATGAAGCGGGTAACGCCGTCTTCGAAGTTGAGGGCGATCTTGTGGTTCATGGCGTGCACCTCGGCACCGCGCAGGCGGCGTCGCGCGCGGCGATTCCACACGCGCGACGCACTGCCCTGCCGGCTTGATCAGATGTGATAGATGTCGATGACTTGCCGTACGTAGTCGTTCTTCAACACGACCTTCTTCGCCTTCACCAACGGCTGCTCGCCACGCACGTCGAGGGTGTAGAAGCTGGTGCCGAAGTAGCTGTCGACGGTCTTGTAGCGGAAGCTCAGGGTGTGCCAGTTGAAGCGCACCTGGCATTGCCCGTCCGCCTCGCCGAGCACCTCGATGTTGCTCAGGTTGTGCGAGGTGCGGGTGTCCGGCAGGGTCGCGCTGGAGCGCTCGGTCTTGATGCGGAACACGCGGTCTTCCAGGCCGCCACGGTTGCCGTACCAGATCAGCGAGATTTCCCGCTGCGGGTCTTCGGTGAGCTGGTCGCGGTCATCCCAGGCAGGCATCCAGAAGGTGGCGTCGGCGGCGTACAGCTCCAGCCAGGCGTTCCACTCCTTGTCGTCGAGGTAGCGCGCTTCGCGGTAGAGGAAGTCGCGGACGGTCTCGTAGCGGCTCATCACACGCCCTCCTCTTTCAGCGCGATGCGGTTGGCCTGCTCGGCGGCCAGCGCGTCGATCATCGTTTGCTGCCAGTACTGGTGCTGCAGTACGAACAGGCCTTCGTCCTCGGTGCGCACACCGGACAGCGCCGGTGCAAGGTCGATCTCCCGCGCCGCGTCATCGGCGCCTTCGATCCAGTGCTGCGCCCCGCGCGACATGTCGTTCCAGCCGCCGGCGCTGCCCTGGTAGGCCTGCTGGCAGGAGCGGAATTCCTCCAGATCGTCCGGCGTGGCCATGCCGCTGACATTGAAGAAATCTTCGTACTGGCGGATACGCTGGGCGCGCGCCTCGGCACTCTCGCCCTTGGGCGCGATGCAGTAGATGGTGATTTCGGTGCGGTTGACGTCGATGGGCCGGGCGATGCGGATCTGCGAGCTGAACTGGTCCATCAGGTAGACGTTCGGGTACAGGCAGAGGTTGCGCGAGTTCTCGATCATCCAGTCGGCGCGGGCCTGGCCATGGTCGCGGGCCAGTTCTTCGCGACGCTCGAAGGCCGGGCGCGCCTCGGGGTTGGCCCAGCGGGTCCAGAGCAACAGGTGGCCGTGGTCGAAGGAGTAGAAACCGCCGCCCTGCTTGGCCCAGCCGCCGGCGCTCATGGTCTTCACCTCGCTTCCAGCCTCACGCTGCTGGCGCTGGTTCTGGGTGGCGGCGTAGTTCCAGTGCACGGAGCTGACGTGATAGCCGTCGGCGCCGTTCTCGGCGGTGAGCTTCCAGTTGCCTTCGTAGATGTAGCTGGAGGAACCGCGCAGCACTTCCAGGCCTTCCGGAGACTGATCGACGATCATGTCGATGATCTTCGCCGACTCGCCCAGGTGCTCCACCAGCGGCTTGACGTCGGCCTTCAGGCTGCCGAAGAGGAAGCCGCGGTAGGATTCGAAGCGCGCCACTTTCGTCAGGTCGTGGGACCCTTCGCAGTTGAAGCCTTCCGGGTAGCCGGCCTCGGCCGGATCCTTCACCTTGAGCAGCTTGCCGGAGTTGTTGAAGGTCCAGCCGTGGAACGGGCAGGTATAGCTGGAACGGTTGCCGGACTTGTGCCGGCAGAGCATGGCGCCCTTGTGGCTGCAGCCGTTGAGGAAGGCGTTGAGCTGGCCTTCCTTGTTGCGCGCGATGAAGACCGACTGGCGACCGATCATGGTGGTCAGGAAGTCGTTCTTCTCGGGAATCTGGCTTTCGTGGGCGAGGTAGACCCAGTTGCCTTCGAAGATGTGCTTCATCTCCAGGTCGAACAGGCGCGGGTCGGTGAACATTTCCCGCCGGCAGCGATAGACGCCGTTGGCAGGGTCTTCCTCAAGCAGCGAACGCAAGTAGTCGATACCCAGGGACATGGCCGGGGCCTCCGTTGTTTTTGTTCAGGCAGGCTCAGGTTATGGCTGGGTTGGCGGGGGCAATATCCGCTTTGTGCAGAGTGCTATCCGTTTTGTGCAGAGGTGGTGGTGAGCGGATGCCCGTCATACGTGGCAGGCGGGTTCGCGAGCAAGCTCGCTCCCACAGGTAAGGGCTGTTTGCTCTTGATGACTTCCAGAGGGACTTCCGAGCACTCCGAATGGCCCCGTTCAGCGAGGGTATTTTTCGCCTAAGCGAAAAACCGGATGTCCGGGGCAAGACCTTTGCCTACTTTGGGGCGTTTGCCAAAGTAGGTCGCCCGAGGGGGCGAAACAAGGAGTCGGCTCGCACGCCGATGCGGCGCAGGACACCCAGACTGCACACCAATCGAATCCTGGAGCCAGGGTCAACCAGCGGGAGTGGATCAGATACGTCGCTTGAAGGTCTCCGACGGCAGCTCCCCGAACTGCTGCCGATACCCCTCGGCAAACCGCCCAAGGTGCAGGAAGCCATAATCCAGCGCCAGCTCGGTTACGCTGCGGACGTTGCAGGTTGGGTCCGCCAGGCAGGCGCGGATGCGCTCCAGTTTGAGGCGGCGGATGTACTGCCGCGGCGTGGTGCCGGCATGCCTCTCGAACAGCGCATAGAGCGAACGCAGGCTCATGGACGCCTGGCGCGCCAGGGCCCCGACGTCGATGTCCTCGCGCAGGTGGCCTTCGATGTAGGCCTCGATGCGTTCGAAGGAAGCACTGGCACCCGCGATGGGCTCGCGGCTGACGTTGGTCTTGAGCAGGGTCAGCAGTTTGCTGGCGACTATCTGCTGGTAGTGCTCGTCTACCCGCGCCAGGCGCTCGCCGGCTTCGGACTCCTGGCAGACCATCGACAGCAGGTTGACGAAGCCTTCCAGCTCGCCCAGCTGGTAGCGGTTCTCGGTGAAGCGCACACCGGTGCGCGGAGAGTTCCAGCGCTGCTCGGCGCAGATGGCTTCGAGCAGCGTCACCGGCACCTTCAGGATGAATTTCTCGCAGTCGTCCGAGTAGGTCAGGTCGACCGGGTCGTCCGGGTTGATCAGCAGCAGCTCGCCCGGCGCCAGGTAGTGCTCCTGGCGCTGGCCGCGCCAGAGGCAGTGGCCGCTGAGAAGAATCTGCAGGTGGAAGATGCTCTCCAGCGCTGGCGAGGTGACGCGCACCGCGCCGCCGTAGCTGATGCGGCACAGGTCGAGGCTGGCAAAACGGCGATGATTGAGGCTGGCCTGGGGATGGCCGTGGGCCGGCAAGCGCAGGTCGTGGCTGCCCACATGCTGGTTGACGTAGCCGGACACCGCATAAGGGTCGGCGCGCTCGAACACGCGGCTGCGCTCGCTCAGCAGGCTTTGCATACAGGCACTCACTCTTGTGTTTGGCCGCGCTCTTCGTCGCGGCTCGTGCGCCCAGTCTATGCCGTGGCCCGGAATACGGGCACGGGCCGGGATGGACGGTCGTGCGGGCAATCCGGTTGCAAGGCAGGCCCGCGAATCCGCTTCACCCTAGGGGCAGGCAACGGCAGGCGCAATTCGACTTGTGGCTCAGTGTCCGCCAATCGCACGCTTTCTTTGCGCACTCACTGCCAGCAGGTGGTGCCGGTTCCGGTGCCGGTATTGCCGCGGGTGCCGGCCTGGTCGAGGGTCAGGGTCAGGCACTCCTTGTCGGCGGCCTGGGTGCCCTTGGCCGTGGCGGTCAGGGTGTAAGTGGTGGCAGTGACGTTGGAGATCGTCAGGCTGTAGTACTGCAGGCCGTTGACGTTACTGGTCATGTTCAGCGCGGCAGCGGTGCTGGCATAGGCATTGTTCTGCGAGTAGTAGCGCTCCTGGCGGGCGGCCGCCTCGCTGAGCAGCGCCTGCGCTTCGACCCGGTGGCTGCGCAGCACGTAGCGCTGGTAGCTGGGGAATGCGATGGAGGCGAGGATCGCCACTATCACCACCACGATCATCACTTCGATCAGGGTGAAGCCGCGCGGGTGTCGCCGGTTGTGTGTCATCGCCTACTCCTTCGCCTGGCGTCAGTTGGGGTTGGCCGGCTGCACCTGCCAGGTGCGCCTGCCGCTCACGCTGCCAAGATTGGTGCTGATGCCGTCCAGTGTGTTGTTGGGGGTGTCCGAGTTGCCCCAGGTGTAGCCGCCGGACAGGGTGATGTCGCCACCACCGGTGATGAAGCCGGAGAGGCTGTCGAAGCGGCCATCGCCATTGAGGTCGAAGACATTGAAGTCGGTACGCCCGCCGCTTTCCGGGTTGACCGCGTAGATTGCGCCGGTCAGCCCCGCCGTGCAGGTGCCGGTCTGCGGGGTGATGGTGCTGAAGATCAGGCTGGAGCCGTACAGCGTCATGTCGTAGATCATGCGCTCGCCGCCCTGGGTGAAGTCGAAGTACCAGCCCCACTTGGCGACGTTGGCGTCGGCGCTGTTGCCCGAGTTGTCGTACCAGGCCACGGCGCTGGTGCTCAGGTTGTAGGTCGTCACCCCGCCCGCGGTCGAGGGGCTGAGGGTCTGCGCCTGCAGGTTGCTGCGGGTGCGCGAACCGGTCAGCGAGGCGCTGGTGGCTTCGCCGGCGGTCTTGCGATCCCAGATGCCGTAGAGACTCTGCACGCCCGTGGAGGTCTTGTCGGCCGTGACCAGGTAGCGCCCGGTGCCGAAGCTGACGATGTAGCCGATGCCGCTGGGGTGCTCGAGCAGCGACGGCGCGGCGGTGATCGGCTGGCGCACCCCGTCGGCGTTGCGCGCCACGTACAGCGGGCTGCCGCCGAAGGACACGGCATAGCGCGATTCGGCAGCGCTGGTGTTGAGCGGGTCGGCCGCGCCAGTGTCGATCAGGTCGAAACGCCAGAGGTTGCCCAGCAGGTCGCCGCCATAGGCGTAGTCGGCAATGCCATCGCTGTTGAGGTCGGCGACGAACAGCCGCGACAGGCCGTTGCCGACGGCATCCAGGCCGCTGGTTTCGGCGGCGGTCAGGCTTGGCGTAGCGGTGATCTTCCTCAGCAGCGCGCCGGTCTGGATGTCGATGATCAGCAGCGAGGCGGTGCTGCTGCCGGTGTCGTAGCCATTGGGCACAAGCGCCGCCCACTTGCCGTTGTGCAGGCGAGCGATGGTCGGGCGTGCGGCGGTGTAGCCCAGGCTGCTGTCGTTGTCGCTGGTGAACTCCCACAGCAACCTGGGCGAGGCCGGGTTGCTGACATCCAGGGCGAAGACCTCGCGCCCGCCGGCACCCAGGCTGCCGAGCAGGACCTTGTGCCAGTCGGCCCCGTAATAGACATCGGCGACCACCGGGCTGCCGTCGACGAAGTAGCGGTGCTCGGTGCCTTGGTTCTGTCCGTAGTCCGAGGCGGTGAGCGCATTGAGACCGGGAATCACCGCGCTGGGGATGAAAGCGAAGAGCTCCGCGCCGGTGCTGGCATTGAACGCGTGCAGCATGCCGTCATTGGCGCCGACATAGACGGCACCGGGCCTGCTGGCCTGGGCGGCGGCGTAAGCGGCGTACTGGGTGGTGCCTTCCAGGGCATCGGCGCGCGAGGCGAGGTAATCGCCGCCGCTGACCAGTGCTGGCGAGGAATTGATGATGTCGCCGATGAGCGAGGCGCGGGTGCGGAAGGTGCTGTTCTCTCCGCGCAGGAAGCCGACGCGGGCCTGCCCGAGGTTGTCCACCACCCCGGCCACGCTGCGGTTGAGCTGAGCCTGCTGGGTGCTGGTCAGGTTGGCCCAGTTGAACGGGGTGAGCGCGCCGGCCTTGGCAAATAGGATGTTGCGCGCGCTGGGCGCGCCCAGTTGCGCCGAGGCGCGCCAGACGACGCTGCTGGTAGCGCCGCTGCCAGTGCGCGATTTCTGCCGCTTGATCACATCGCCGGTCCAGTCACTGGAGGTGAAGCTGGTGCCGTAGACGTACTGGCCGCTGTCCAGCGATTGCGAGTCGACCGCCACCGCGGTGACCGCACTGTTGAGCTGGAGGATTTCGTCGAACGCCGATTTCAGCTGGGCCGCGAGCTGGCTCGGGTCGCTGACCAGGAAGTAATTGTCCGGCACGCCATCGCCGTCGCGGTCCCAGGTGTTGAGATCGGTCTTGCCGTACTTGGCGGCGTACCACAGCGGGTCCTGGAGCGTGGTCACGGCGGTAGTCGCCGAAGGCGTGAAGTTGCGCAGGTGATAGGCCGGGCGGCTGCCGCTGAGCGCTCCGCTGCTGCCATTGAGACCGGGCAACAGCGCGCAGCTGACCGAGGCGCAATCGCCAGGAGACCGGCCCTCGGGCGTGTCGAGGCGGAAGCGGCTGCTGCCACTGCCGCCCCCGGTGACTTCCAGGTAGACGCCATCCTTGGTGGTACCGGCCATGGTGTAGCCCATGTGCGACTCGTCGCCGGCCACCGAGTATTCGGTCTGGCTGGTCACGTCCACGGTGCCGTCGCTTTTCGCCGTCACGGTGTAGCGCACGATGGCGTCCATGTCGTAGTCGCGGCCCTGGGCGGAGTCGTCGTAGACCACGCGGAAGGTGATGGACGTCAGGTTGCCGGCGCTGTCGCGGGTCAGGGTGTCGATGTAGAAGCCGGTGATCTGGCTGACCACGTTCTGGCTGACGTTCATGCTGAACGGCACCAGGCGCAGGGTGCCCTTGCTGGTCTTGATGCGGATGTTGGGCAGGGTCGAGGACAGGGCAATGGAGAAACTCTGCACCTTGTTCGCACCCGCTGTGGTGAGGGCAGTCTGGCTGCCGAAGTAGGACACCGCCGAAGCCGCATAACTGCCCTGCCGGGTCGGCTCCTCTGCCAGGCCGCGGATGGTCGCGAAGCTGCTGGCGGACTTGGCGGTGGGCGCCGAGTCATTGGTGCTGCCGGATTGGCCGACGTTCACCGAGGCGCTGCCGCCGACCTCGCGGCTCCAGAGAGTGGCGCCGATGCTGGCGAAATCGAAGCCGATGTCGGTGGTGGGCCGGCTGTCGGTACCCAGGCTGCTGCCGGGCACGTCGGAGTCGTAGCTCGGGTTGACGTCGCTCATCAGTGTCATGAACGGGCGGGTGCAGGAGGGATAGGTGCTGTAGGGGTTGGTCCAGGAGGAGAGGCTGGAAAGGCCCAGGTTGGTATCGGCAGTGCCGGCGGCATAAGCGCTGTTGGGCGTCTTGCCCGCGTAGTAGCGCAGGGTCTCGTAGCTCATCTCGCCCAGGGGATTGCCCCAGTCGACGCACTTGCCGTTGGTCAGCGGGTTGAGGTTGTAGCCGGTGGAGTCGGTGCAGCCGGCGGAGAACACCAGGCGGTCGAGGTTGGCGACTATGCCGCTGTTGTTCACGTAGCAACGGCCGTTGAAGCAGCCGGTGCCGGTGGTGGAGTCGGTCAGGAAGCGGCCCGTGGAACTGCTGTACTCGTTGCTGAAGGATGCCGCCGCCTTGCGCACCACGCCGCCGCGCAGGTTGTTGGTGTAGGTGCCGGTGACGAGGCCGAAGTACATCTTGTCCGCCGAGCCATAGTCGTGCAGCACGCCGGTGGGTTTGTAGGCGCTGCCGTACTGGGTGCAGTTGCTCTCCAGCAGGCCGGCCACGCAGACCCGCACGCGCACGTTGAGGTCGTAGGCCGGGGTGATGCTCGCATCGCTGTTGGTGGTGCTGGTGAGGGTATTGGTGCCCTGGGCCGATTCCCGCGAGACCCAGCCCCAGATGCGGTAGGTGCCCTGCGTCTGCTGGGTGCTGGTGATGATGCGCAACCTGGGGGTTGCCGAACTGTTGTAGGCCCCCAGGGTGCCGCTACCGATGGAGGTATTGGCGAAGAGCACGTACTTGCCGTTGGTGGGCACGCTGATCGGGGTGTAGTCGGCCAGGCTGTAGCCGTCGCGGGCGACGCTCAGGTACTCCTTGCCCCAGCTGTGCGCATCGTTGGGAATGAAGGCCCGCTCGAGCACGGTAGAGAGCGCCGTGTCGGTGGAGCGGTAGCCCCCGTAGAGCACCTTGCGCAGCACGTCCTGGCGCGACATGGTCAGGTAGTTGAGGTAGTCGCCGCTCCAGCGGCCCGTGGCGCTGGTGCACTTCTTGTTCGCCGTGGTGCTGGAGGGGACGAACGCGCCGCTGGAGGTGTCGTAGATGTAGCACTTGTAGGAGTCGAAATAGCCTGTGTAGTCGATGCCGGGCTTGTAGTAGGTGTCCAGCTGGCCGTCGCCGTCGATGTCGGAGGCATCGTTGTAGGCCGGGAAATACAGCTTCTGGTCGCGGCCGACCACCAGCATGTTCATCGGCGGCGCGATGTTGCTGACGAACAACGGCGTCTGCGCAAGCGAAGCCCCCCAGGCCTGGGCACCGGCCAGGCAGGACAACAGCAGGAGCAGCGTCGCGCGCAGCATTCTCATGGAGCAAACCATGGCGTCGGCATCCTTGTACGGCCAGAACGATTCACGGGATCACCAACCCGAAGGTCGAGCGCAGGCACAGCGCATCGGCGCCGCAGGCTTTGCTGCTGGCGGTACCCTTGTAGGCCTGCGAGTTGACCTCGTAGTAGTAGGTGCAGCCCACCTGCCCCTTCGACAGGTACGAGTTGCCACTGCCACCGGCGCCGCCCTTGCAGTTATTGGCGATGTAGCGCAGGTACCAGCGCGCGCTGCGCAGCAGGCTGGTATTGCCGTCCATCCCGGAATACAGGTTGGAGCTGCTGAAATTCGTGGTGTAGTTGGTCGCCTGGGCGGTGAAACAGGGCGTAGTGCCGGACGTGCAATTATCCAGCGCACGGTTGCTCTTGCGCAGGCGCCCTTCCCCCTCGCGCAGGGCGGACTCGGCAGCGCTCATCAACCGCTGCTGTTCCAGGCGATTGCCGGTCATGCGCCCCTCCAGCTGCATGCCACGCATGCCGCCCACGGCGGCCAGGGTGATGAGCAACAGCATCACCAGCGCGACGAACAACACCGCGCCGCGCTGTCGGCGGCAGGACTCCCGGGTCATGGCATCAGATTCCTCAACATGCGGGTGCCGCTGACGATGCGCCGCACGGGGCCATCGCCATCGGTGCACACCTGGCTGCCGTACAGGTCCTGCCAACGCTGGCAGGTGGTGGCGGCCAGGCCACCGCTGACCGAGCCGCTGCTGGCCAGCAGCAGGGCGTAGCGCAGGCTGCGCACGGTCTGGCCGCTGGCGGGCGTGGCGACGTACTGCGCAACCTGGCGATTGAACTCGTCGCTGCTGCTGTCCACCCCGAAGTCGAAGCGCACCGCCACCACGCTATCCACCAGCGTGGCGCCGTTGCAGGTCAGCTGGCCGTTGCTCAGGGTGAGCTTCTCGACCACGTTGTTGTTCGGGCTGTAGGTGCTGTAGGGCTTGTTCACCCCGGCCTTGGAGCCCAGCGAAGCGCCCGTGCAGTCGACGTCGCTGGTGTCGCGGGGCTGGTAGCGCAGGCAGATCGTGCTCGCATCGACCCGCACCAGCGCCTGGCCAGCTGCGAAGACGCAGCCGTTGCTGGTCTGCGCGGGAAACGCGGCGGTCATCCGCGAGGACGGCAGGCGCCGGTAGCCGGCTTTCGACAGGCGCTCGTCGAGCATCTGCCGGGCATAGCGTGCATTGTCCTGGTTCTGCGCCTGGCCATCGAAATAGCGCGAGCGGTTCTGGCCGTCGAGGAACATCTGGGTCACGCCCAGGATCAGGAACAGGCTCAGCGCCATGGCGATCATCAGCTCGATGAGCGTCACACCGCGCTGCCCACCTGCGCTCGGGCCACGCATCTAGGGGGCCTCCCGCAGCACGTAGCGGCAGATGGTGTCGTCGCCGGTGGCGCTGGCATCCAGGCACTCGCCCGCCTTTACCCGCCAGGCCAGCTGGATTTCAATGGCCGATCCGCTGCCGCTGCCCGCACTGCTGCCGTTGGTGCGGCAGACATGGAACTCGCTGGCCAGGTCCGCGGCGCCGGGCAGCGCCTGGTTCACCCGCTGTGCCCAGCACGCCAGGCGCTGGCTGGCCGTCAAGGTCGACAGTGACGCGCAACTGCCCGGAGCCGCAGGAAAGGACGCGCCGGCGGCCTTGTAGTAGCCCCAACTGGCCGGCGGCACGACCTGCGCCGCACTGCCGTCCTGGGTCGAGTAGATATCCGCGCGCATCATTTCCATCAGCTCGTCCGCCAGTTCCGCGGCGTTGCTTCTGAGCAGGGAGTCCTGTGCGTAGCCGATGGTGCGTGTCTGCATCGCCAGCATGCCAAGCACCCCGACGCAGGTGACCAGCAGGGCCACCAGCACCTCGATCAGGCTGAAGCCCGCCGTGCGCCGGCTCATTGCCCAGTCGCTCCCTGCAGGCTGATGTAGCCCGAAGCGGCCACCTTGATGTTGAACGCCTTGCTCGTGCCGCTGCTGGAAATGCCCAGGTCGACCGCCGCGGCGGTGCCATCGGGTTTGAACGACAGGGCGTTGGCACTGCTGCTCACGCTGAGGCTGCCCGGCAGGTCCAGGCGCTGGCTCACCGATGTGCTGGTGAGCGAACCACAGGTGCTGGCGCGCACCACCACCCACTGCAGGTTGCCGCTGCTGGGGCAGAGCGTCAGGGTCTGGCGGCTGTTCACCGCATCGGCGCGGGAGGCCTGCAGCAGGCGGAAAAGCGTCGAGGCGGCACTTTGCACCCGGCTGGATTCGATCAGGTAGCGAAAGCCGGGCAAGGCCACACCGGCGAAGATCGCCAGCAGCGCAACAACCACCATCAACTCCACCAGGGAAAAGCCTTCCTGGCGTCCGGGGCCGCGCCGCAGGTTCGGGCGGGAACATGAGCATCCAACTGCACGAAGAAACATGGACTTTTCCAACGATGGTCAGGTGGCCGGGCCCCGTGTGGAGCCCCCCTTTTGGGGTGCCAGGACAAAGATTGGCTATTGGTCCGACAGCAATTTCTTCTCAGAGTTGAATCAACTTCAGCGAAACGATAGGAATTTTCGACCGCTCATTCCCACTCAGCGACCGTTCATCCCATTGACGCCAGAACAACTGACGGTGCGTCGCGCTGCATAGCGCCAGAAACGCCCGCTGGCGGGACAGCCGCGACCCTGCATCGCGGCCCCCGTCCGGAGCGCGTGTCAGGTGGCGTCCGCGTGGCTCACCAGCCCCTTGATCACCACCGCGGCAGTGGCGATGGCGGCGGGCACCATCAGCGCCGTCAGCACCTGCTCGAAATTCCAGCCCAGGCCCAGCAGGGTCGCACCGATCCAGGCGCCGAGGATGGCGCCGAAACGGCCGATGCCGAGCATCCAGGACACCCCGGTGGCGCGGCCCTGGGTCGGATAGAAGCGCGCCGCCAGCGACGGCATGGCCGACTGCGCGCCGTTCACGCACATGCCGGCGGCCAGCACCAGCGTCGCCAGCAGCGTCACGGTGCCCAGGCTCTGGCCGACGCAGTAGGCGAATACCCCCGCCAGGCAGTAGAAGATGCCAATGACCTTGTGCGGATTGAAGCGGTCCATCGCCCACCCCACCGCCACCGAACTGAGCACCCCGCCAAGCTGGAACAGCGCGCCGATGAAGGCCGCCTGCTCCATGCTCGCACCGGCGTCGCGCATCAGGGTCGGCAGCCAGCTGGTGAGCAGGTAGACGATCACCAGGCCCATGAAGTAGGTCAGCCACAGCAGCAGCGTTCCCGCGCTGTAGGTGCCGGCGAAGATCACCTTGAACACGTTGCGGCTCTGCACCGTCTTCTGCTCTGGCACGCTGAAGTCCCGCGCGGCGACCACCTCGGCCGGCGCAATGGGCGCCAGCACGCGCTTGACCTTGTCCGCGCCACGATTGCGCACCACCAGGAAACGCGCCGACTCCGGCAGCCAGACCAGCAGCACCACCGCCAGCATCAGCGGCAGCACGCCGCCGAGCAACAGCAGACTGTGCCAGCCGTAGGCCGGAATCAGCTTGGCGGAGACGAAGCCGCCCGAGGCCATGCCCAGGTTGAAGCCGCAGAACATGCTGGTCACCAGCAGCGACTTGAGGCGCTCGGGGGTGTATTCCGAGAGTAGCGTGGTGGCGTTGGGCATCGCCGCGCCCAGGCCGATGCCGGTCAACAGGCGCAGCGCCATCAGTTGTTCGAGGTTGCTGCTGTAGGCCGAGAGCAGGCTGAACAGGCCGAAGAGGAACACCGCCACCACCAGCACGCCCTTGCGCCCGAAACGGTCCGCCAGCGGGCCGGAACCCAGGGCGCCGAACACCATGCCGATCAGCGCGGCGCTCATCACCGGGCCGAGGCTGGCGCGGTCGATGCCCCAGTCCTGGGTCAGAGCCGGGGCGATGAAGCCCATGGCAGCGGTATCCAGGCCGTCGAGGAAAACGATGAGGAAGCACAGCAGCACGATGCGGTACTGGTACAGCGACAGCGGCTGGGCGTTGATGAAGGACTGAACGTCGAGGGTGCCGGCAGCGGGCACGTATGCGGAACTGGTCATGCGAAAACTTCCTGCGAAGGCGTCGTCGCGGAAAGGCCGGCTGCATCGCCCTGCGCTCCCGCAAGCTGGACAGGAATGAGGCGCGAGCCGATGGTCGCACGCACCGGCGGGTGGGACAGGCATACAGGGGCCATGGCTGACGCTCATTGTTGTTATTGCCCGTCCGGCTGGACGGGTCGAGCCACAGTACGAAGAGACGCTCAGCCGTTCAATTCGATAATCGCGCCTGTGGGCGGTTAGCGAACGGGATTACGGCAGCCTGCCCGTCACTGGTTAGAATGCGCGCGCAACCTGCAGATTCAGAGGAAGAAATGAACGACAACGAACGGAAATCGATCAGCAAATGGTTGGCGCTGATCCTGCGCCACAGCCCGGAAACAGCGGGCCTGACACTGGATGCCAATGGCTGGGTGACAGTCGAGGAGCTCCTGCGCAAATCAGCCGACAAGGGGCATCGCTTTGACCGCGGAATGCTCGAAGAGGTCGTGGTCACCAACGACAAGCAGCGCTTCGCTTTCAGTGATGACGGCCTGCGCATCCGTGCCAACCAGGGCCATTCGGTCGACGTCGACCTGCAACTGGAACCTTGCGAGCCGCCGGAAGTGCTCTACCACGGCACGATTCCCGCCTCACTGGCGGCGATCATCCGTGACGGCCTGAAACCGATGAGCCGCCAGCACGTCCACTTGAGCGCCGACCGCGAGACAGCCAATCGTGTTGGCTCGCGTCGCGGCAAGCCGACCCTTCTCGTGGTGCGCAGCGGCCAGATGTGGCGCGACGGCCACCGCTTCTATCGCTCGGCCAATGGCGTGTGGCTGGCGGACGCCGTACCGCCAGCCTATCTGGAACAGCGCTGAGCGAAGCTCAATGGAACAGCCGCGTACCCAGCTCGCGGCTGGCTTCGAGCAGCACCGGCAGAAAGCGCGTTTCCAGCTCCTGGCGCGACACGCGGCCAGCATGGGTGCCGACGTTCAGCGCAGCCAGTACCTGGCCGGCGGAATCCTTCAGCGGCACGGCGATGGAACGCAGGCCAACCTCCAGTTCCTGGTCGATGATCACCCAGCCCTGCTGGCGAATCTCGGCGATGCTTGCGCGAAGCATTTCCGGGGTATGCACGGTGCGGCTGGTCTTCACCTGCAGGTCAGCGTGGGCCAGGTAGTCCTCGAGCGCGTCGTCGTTCAGCCCCGCGAGCAGGATGCGGCCCATGGAGGTGCAGTAGGCCGGTAGGCGGCTGCCGACGCTCAGGTCCACCGAGATCAGGCGCTGCGGCGTGGCCGAACGGGCGATGTAGAGAATCTCGTCGCCTTCCAGCGTGGCCATGGAGCAGGCCTCGTGCAACTGCTCGCTGAGGCGGTCGAGGATCGGCTGGGCAGTGACCGCCAGCGGTGTCGAGGACAGATAGGCGTGGCCGAGGGTCAGCACCTTGGGCAGCAGCGAATAAGTGCGGCCATCGGAAGTGACATAGCCGAGCTTCATCAGCGTATGCAGGCAACGGCGCACGGCGGCGCGGGGGATCTCGGTACGGTGGCTGATCTGCGCAATGGTCAGGTGACGCTTGCGCTCCTGGAACGCATGGATCACCGCCAGGCCGCGGGCCAGCGAGGTCATGAAGTTCGGGTCACCGGTGAACGCCTCGATGCGCTTGGCGGGCGAAGCGATGATTGGCGGCGCGAGGGGTGGCAGGCTGGCACGGGGGGCATCGGTCATTGTTGTTGTCCTGGCAGGCGAATGCCGGGCGATTATCGACACGCACGGGCGATTATCGCAACACGAATGACCGATTATCGAACGGAGCTTATCGACACCCGATACCACTGGCGTAGGGCGCATAACGCGCCAGCGTTATCCGCCGCGTAACGACTGGCGGATAACCTGTTCCAGGTTATGCGCCCTACGGCACTACAAAAGTGCGTTGATGCCTGACCCGGCGTAGGAGCGGACCTCGTCCGCGATCGGTCCGCCCTCGCGCCAATCTACCAACAGGCTCCGCATCTACAACGGCACCAGCTTCAACTGCCGCAACCGGCTCAGCGTGCGCGAGAAGTCCAGCGCCGCGCCACCCGCCGCCAGGTCCTCCAGCGACACCGTGGCGAACAGCTGCAGCTTGAGCTGGCGGTCATAGGCGATGTCGATGAAGTTGAGGAAACGCATGCTCACATCCGGCGGATAGTCCGCCAGCGGGCCGAGGCCGCTCACCGCCATGCGCGGGTAATGCTCGATCAGCCACAGATAGTCACTGGCCGAGCGCGGGCGTTCGAACATCTCGCTGAAATCCATCCACGCACAATGATCGTCGTGGGCGTGCACCTTCAGCGGGTGGTGATTGACGCTCAGCACCTCGTCGAACTTCGCGTCCGCCGCCAGCCCCAGCCGCGAGCCGATCAGTTCGCGGTCATCGACGCGAGCGGGCCAGAGGAAGCTGCCCCACTCTTCCAGCGATGTGCTGTGCTCGCGGTAGTCCTGCCCGGCATCCACCGAGATCACGTCGAAGCGTTTCTCGATCAGCTCGATGGCCGGGCGGAAGCGCTCGCGGTACAGCGGGTTCGGACAGAGATTTTCCGGCTCGTAGTTGGACGTACAGACCAGGCCTACGCCTTCGTCCACCAGCACCCTCAGCATCCGCCCCAGGAGCATGGCGTCGCCGATGTCGTGCACATGGAATTCGTCGAAGCACAGCAGCCTGGTTTCTTCGGCGATGGCGCGGGCCACGCGCACCAGCGGGTCGGACTGCCCGGTGATGACCAGCATGCGCGACTGCAATTCCTGCAGGAAGGCATGGAAGTGCACGCGGCGCTTGGCCTGGGTCGGCGCGGCGGCGAAGAACTGGTCCATGACGAAGCTCTTGCCGCGCCCTACCCCGCCCCACAGGTAGACGCCCGCCACCGGCTTGCGCAGGAAGCCGTGGCGCCCGGCGAGGAAGTCGTCGAGCCAGGTGGCGAGGTGGCCCACCGCTGTGACCTGTGCATCGTCCGCCCGATAGCCGCGCTCATCGAGCGCGGCCGCGAAGTGCCGCCGGACACGGTCGGCGACCGGTTCGGCGGATGTTTCCTGTAGTCGTGTGTCAGAAGTCAAAGAACACCGTTTCCGCATTTCCCTGGACGCGGATATCAAACCGATAAGCGAGCCTCCCGTCCACCTCGCAACGCTTTGCAATAAGGGTTTGCCGACGTTCGGGCTGCTCGATGCGGTTGAGCACCGGGTCCACCGCGTTCGCCTGCGCCTCGTCTTCGAAGTACAGGCGGGTCTGCAGATGAATGTTGATGCCACGGGCAAACAGCGAGACGTTGATGTGCGGCGCCATGGGCACGCCGGCGGCGTTCTTTACCACTCCGGGCTTGATGGTCCGCACCTGCCACTCACCGGCGTCGAAGGTGGTGGCTGTCCGCCCGAAACCGTTGAAGGGCTTTTCCAGATCGTAGGCAGCGTCATACACGCCTTCGTGATTTGCCTGCCACAGCTCCAGGAACGAGTCGCGGATCAGGTGGCCGTTGCCGTCGTAGACGTGGCCAATCAGCAAAATGTGTTCACCGGGCGCGCCGGGCTTGGCCATTTCGCTCCAGATTTCCTGGTCCCGGGTCGGGTTGCCGGCGGCCGCCAGCGCAAGGCCGATGTGCACGTAGGGGCCGGCAGTCTGCGAAGGGGTTTCCGGCAGCAGTTCAATGGGCATGGTCGGTCCTCCTCACTTGTTCTCGAAATGGGTCTTGCGCTGGCCGCGCAGCACGATGTCGAAGCGGTAGGCCAGGCAGTCCATGGGATTGGCGTTGCTCATGTCCAGCTTGGCGATCAGGGTTTGCACCGCGTCCGGATTGGCGATGGACTTGACGATCGGGCACATCGGGATCAGCGGGTCACCCTCGAAGTACAGCTGGGTTATCAGCCGGGTGGAGATCGACGGGCCGCTGATGGAGAAGTGCACGTGCGCCGGGCGCCAGTCGTTCGGACCGTTGCCCCACGGGTAGGGACCGGGCTTGATGGTGCGGAAGATGTAGCGCCCTTCGCTGTCGGTCAGCGCGCGGCCGACACCGCCGAAGTTCGGGTCCAGCGGCGCGAGGTAGCGGTCGTTCTTGTGGCGGTAACGGCCGCCGGCGTTGGCCTGCCACATCTCCACCAGGGTGTGCGGCACGGGCTTGCCGTACTGGTCCATGACCCGGCCGGAAATCAGGATGCGCTCGCCGATCGGCAAGCCACCGTTGTTGAAGTTGAGCAGCAGGTCGTTGTCATGCTCGCCCAGCTTCAGGTGGGAGAAGTCCGGGCCGCTGGTTTCGGAAACCGATTGCGGAATGCTCACCAGTGCCTGGCGCGGCGAACGGGCGATGGAGGTCTTGTAATCGGGCGTGAGGGCTTTGGGGTGCCAGTTTCGGTCACGAATGACGAAGCGGCTGTTCTCCGCGTCGGACATGTCGGTCTCCTCTTGTTGGATTTATCGGAGCCTGTTGCATCAGGCAGTGCGACGGAGTGTCGCCCGCCCATCCCACGCCGAAAATTGAAAAGATGCCCGACAACCATAACCAAATGGTTATGGATAAGTTCCCTCTCGATACGCTTCGCCGACTTCCCGCAGCACCTCCAGGCACCAGTGCGCGCCCAGGGAAAGCGGCAGCGTCGAATTGCTGCACACCCCCACTGAACCGCCCGGTTCCTGTACATCCAGCGGCAATTCGACCATCTCGCCGGAGCGCAGGTCCAGGCGCACCGAATCCAGCGGGGCGATCCACAGCGCCTCGCTGGTCAAGACATAACGACGGCTGAGCACCGTGGACAGGGTCTCCAGCCTCTGGCGCGGCTGGCCGAGGCCGCTCTGCACCAGCAGGCTGTCAGCGGACTTGCGGATGGTGGTACCGGCCAGCGGCAGCACCAGCGGCCAGTCGTCCAGCGCCGAGGGTGGCAGCGGACGCCCCACCAGCGGATGACCGGCGCGCGCCACCAGGGTCATGGACTCGCTGTACAGGTGCTCGAAGGCCAGGCCCTGGATCTGCGGGCTTTCGGTCATGCGGCCGACCACCAGGTCCAGCTCGCCCACCCGCAGTTGCGAGAGCAGATGCGCACTTGGCCCGGTGACCACACTGACCACCAGCGCCGGGTGGCGCTCGTGCAGGCGCCGCACCGTCTCCGGCATCAGCAGGCTTTCCACGGTGGAAAGTACGCCCAAGCGCACCGTACTGGAGGCGTACTCGCCGCCACGCAGGCTGTTCACCCCGTCACGCAGCGCCTGCACGCAGGGGCCGGCGTAGCGTAGGAAGGCTACCCCCGCCTCGGTCAGGCTGGAGCCGCTCTTGCCGCGCTCGAACAGGCTGGCTTCCAGCAGGTCCTCCAGCTCCCGGAGCGTCTTCGAGATGGCCGGCTGGCTCACCGCCAGGGCGTCCGCCGCGCGGGCCAGGCTGCCCTGCCGCGCCACTTCGAGGAAACACACCAGGTGACGGAACTTGATACGCGAATCGATATTCATGGCAGCTCAGCGCGGCTCGCGGAACGCGCGGGGCGAAACCCCGGCGTAGCGCTTGAAGAATCGGGAAAAGTAGGCCGGTTCGGAGAAGCCCAGGCTGTCCGACACCTGCTGGATGGTCATGGCTGTGTACACCAGGTTGCGCTTGGCCTCCAGCAACAGGCGCTGGTGGATCATCTGCAACGCCGACTGCCCGGCCAGGCGCCGGCACAGTGCATTGAGGTGCGCGGCGCTGATGCCCAGCGCCGCCGCGTAATGCTCGATGGGCCGGTGTTCGCGGAAATCCTGCTCCAGCAGACGGGAGAACGCATGCACATGCTCGACGCCGCGGTCCAACTGGCTGGCTTGCTCACGGGACAACTCGAGCGCCCGGCGGTTGAGCCAGACCAGCAGCATATTGAGCAGCGAGTGCAGCATCAGGTCCCGTCCCGGCGCCTGCTGGGCGTACTCGCGCGCGATGGACTCGAACAGCGCATCCAACTGGCGCTTGCCCGCGCCCACGGTGAAGCACGCCGGCTGCTCCAGTACCGGGCTCTGCAGCAGTCCGCCGAGTTGCTCGGCCAGCGGCAGGCCCATGCTCAGCACCCAGCCCTGCACATCCTCGGCAAAGCGGAAGCCATGCACCGCCAGCGCCGGCGTGACCTGCAGCGAAGCCTCGCGGACCGGCGTCACCCGCCCCTCTACTTCCAGCTCCGCCGCTCCGGACTGCACATAGAGGAGCTGCACCAGATCGCCATGCCGATGCGGGCGGATCTCCCAGTCATGCAGGCGGCTGCGCGAGGCGATGGACTCGCAGTGGATCAGGTCCGGCGTCGGCCATGCCGCCGTTTCGCCATACAGGCGGAACACCGGGACCGGCGTGTCAGCTTGTTGTTCGATCACCGCCCACATCCATGAAAAGTCCAAGAAGACTGTTGGAAATTACCTTCAAAGGCCCTGCTCATCCACAAAAAATGCAGGAGACAAAAACAACAGCGCTCTCCAAGGAGCCACCCCATGAAGACTCAAGTCGCCATCATCGGCGCCGGCCCTGCTGGCCTTCTGCTTGGCCAGCTGCTGCACAAGGCTGGCATCGACACCGTGATCCTCGAACGCCAGACACCCGACTATGTCCTCGGCCGCATCCGCGCTGGCGTCCTTGAACAGGGCACCGCCGACCTGTTGCGCGAAGCCGGCGCCGGCGCGCGGATGGACGCCGAAGGCCTGCTGCATGACGGCTTCGAACTGGTCCTCAACGGCCGCCGCGAGCGCATCGACCTCAAGGCCCTTACCGGCGGCAAGCAGGTGATGGTCTACGGCCAGACCGAAGTCACCCGCGACCTGATGCAGGCCCGCGCGGCCAGCGGCGCGATGAGCGTGTACGAAGCGGCCGACGTGGAGCTGCACGACGTCACCCGCGAAAAGCCCTACGTCACTTTCACCCACCAAGGCGAACGCGTGCGCCTGGACTGCGACTACATCGCCGGCTGCGACGGCTTCCACGGCGTGGCCCGGCGCAGCATTCCCGCCGAGCGCCTGAAGGTCTTCGAGCGTGTCTATCCGTTTGGCTGGCTTGGCCTGCTCAGCGATACCCCGCCGGTCAACCACGAACTCATCTACGCCAGCAGCGAACGCGGCTTCAGCCTGTGCAGCCAGCGCAGCGCTACCCGCAGCCGCTACTACCTGCAGGTGGGGCTGGAAGAGAAAGTGGAGGACTGGTCCGACGAGCGCTTCTGGGAGGAGCTCAAGCGCCGCATCCCCGAGGACGCCGCACGCCAGCTGGTCACCGGGCTATCGCTGGAAAAGAGCATCGCCCCGCTGCGCAGCTTCGTCGTCGAGCCACTGCAATACGGCCGGCTGTTCCTCGTTGGTGACGCGGGCCACATCGTCCCGCCCACCGGCGCCAAGGGCCTGAACCTCGCCGCCAGCGACGTCGACGCGCTGCACCGCATCCTCGTGAAGGTCTACGGCGAAGGCCGCACCGACCTGCTGGAGCAGTATTCGCCCATCGCTCTGCGTCGCATCTGGAAGGCCGAACGCTTCTCCTGGTGGATGACCTCGATGCTGCACCGGTTTCCCGACAGCGACGCCTTCACCCGGCGCATGCTGGAGACCGAGCTGGACTACTTCGTCGGCTCCGAGGCCGGCCGCACGACCATCGCCGAGAACTATGTCGGCCTGCCGTTCGAGGAAGTGGCCTGACGGCATTTCCGCAAATCCGTAGGGCGCATAACGCGACGGCGTTATCCGCCGCTCAGGAGCCGGCGGATCACCTGTTCCGGGTGATTCGCCCTACGGATTTGCAGGAGCAAGCTCGCCCCTGCAGAAAAGCCGCATCTATCCTTAACCTCCAGCCACGCCGCTCGCCGCGACACCGCCGGAGGCGACCATCGACCCGGACGAAGCGAACTTCCTCAGCTACCTGCTCGCCGAAGCCGGCGATGGGGACGCGCGCGCCTTCGCCACGCTGTACCGCTGCACCGCCCCGCGCCTCTACCCACTGGCGCTGAAGCTGAAGACCGACCAGACAGCCGCCGACGCCCTGCTGGTCGACACCTTCCTCCACGTCTGGACCGATGGCGACCGTTACCACCCGACGCGCATCGCTGCGCTGGACTGGATGGTAACCCTGCTCTGCCAACTCGCCGGCCACCCTTCCCCACCGCCCAGCGACGAACCCTGGCCGGAACTGCCGCCACCGGACGAACTCTGGCCCACCATCCACGCGCGCCTCCCCGATGACGAAGACGACAGCCCCCACCTGCGCTGGCCACTGATCGTCGCCAGCGTCGTCGGCCTGCTGACCGGCGCGGCGATCTGCCTGAGCCTGCTGCTGGAACTGCGCCCCGGGTGATTGCCTGAAAGACGATGGGTATCGCTTCGCTCCACGCCCCCCTACAAAGGCGCGTCACTGCGATCCCCGAGGTTTCCGTAGGATGGGTGGAGCGAAGCGATACCCATGCTGCCGCCGCGCCCATTTTCCGTTAACCCGGAAATCCGGGATTTCCTGCCAAGCGCCGTAGCCCGCCATAAAAACCCTGAATTCCGTACGGCATCACCTTGCCAAGCCGCTGCGTACTTGGCATAAACGTCCGATTCTTTTTCGCACATATAACAAGGAAGTTTCGATGCGCATTCTCGGACGCGTCCTACTTGCAGTCCTGCTGCTCCTCTTGCTCGTCGGCGGCGTCATCGCCTGGTACACCGCGCATCCCAATCTCCCCGAATATTCCAGGCCGGAGAAGATGGTCCATCTCGACCAGTGGAGCCCGGCGGACCGCGAAACCTACTACTACACGCCCCAGGGCACCCAGGTGAAAGGCCTGCGCTACGACTGGTTCACCCACCTCGAGCAGCCCTTCAACAAGGACAAGTTCGCCAGCCCGGAAAACCTCGCGCGCTTCGGCTTCCTCATCGAGCCCGAGCAGATCGGCCGCGACGCCGACGACACCCTGGCCGCCAGCGCCAGGAATCCTGGCAACCTGCCGGTCGGCTTCGCCCGCCACCAGGACGGCGAGACCGGCGCCTGGTACCTCGACATCACCTGCTCCGCCTGCCACACCGGAGAGTTGCGCTACAAAGGCACCGCCGTGCGCATCGACGGCGGCGCGGCCATGCACTCCATTGCCTCGACCGTGCCTACCCTGCGCGGCGGCGCGTTCGGCCAGGCGCTGGGCGCCAGCCTGGCGTCCACCTACTACGTGCCGTGGAAGTTCGACCGCTTCGCCAAGGGCGTGCTGGGCGACCGCTATCCCAAGGGCAAGGCCGCGCTCAAGCGCGACGTGCGCAACGTCCTCGGCACCCTGCTCTCCACCGCCTGGAACGACACCCACCGCGGCCTCTACCCGACCCTGGAAGGCCCCGGCCGCGCCGACGCCTTCGGCCGTATCGCCAACAGCGTGTTCGGCGACGGCATCGACGCCTCCAACTACCGCGTCGCCAACGCCCCGGTGAACTATCCGCAGGTGTGGGACATCTGGAAGTTCGACTGGGTGCAGTGGAACGGCTCGGCCATGCAGCCCATGGCGCGCAACATCGGCGAAGCCCTCGGCGTCGGCGCCACCCTGCGCCTGTTCGAGAGCGACGGCAAACCGGTGATGGGCGATGAGCGCTACGCCTCCAGCGTGCGCCTGCGCGACCTCTACACCCTTGAAGAAACCCTCAAGCAACTGAAACCGCCGGCCTGGCCGAAAGCGGTGTTCGGCGACATCGACCTGAAGAAAGCCTCCCTGGGCCGCGCCCTGTTCCAGGCCAACTGCGTCTACTGTCACGGCCCGCATGTGAAGGAGCCCGGCGCGGCGGACTACATCGCCCCGGCCCGCGTGCCCGAATGGCGCATGAAGATGGTGCCCACCAGCGAGATCGGTACCGACCCGACCACCGCCGACAACATCGCCGACCACACCTTTGACGTGCGCCCGCTCAAGCTCAAGGTCGAAGAACTCACGGCCATGAACGTCCACCTCTACCCCAGGAACGACGTGCCGCTGGACCTCTCGAAGATCTCCGCCGCCAAGGGCCTGGCCTACGTCACCGCCTTCGTCGAGCAGCGCGCCTACCGCGACGCGCACATCAGCGAAGCGCAGCAGCAGCAAATGAACGGCTACGGCCTGCCCATCGGCGTACAGGAGCTGCGCGCCTACAAGGCCCGCCCGCTGGACGGCATCTGGGCCACCCCGCCCTTCCTGCACAACGGCTCGGTGCCCAACCTGTTCCAGATACTCTCCCCGGTAGCCGAGCGCGACGCGCAGTTCTGGGTCGGCAGCTTCGAGTACGACCCCAAGTTCGCCGGCTACCGCACCGAGCGCTTCCCCGGCGGCTTCCTCTACAAGACCAGCGTCACCGGCAACAGCAACCGCGGCCACGAATTCCGCGACGGCTGCCGCAAGGACGGCGTCATCGGCCGCGCCCTGTCGCCGGAAGAGCGCTGGGCGCTGGTGGAATACCTGAAGGTGCTGGGCAACGCCGAGTACGAAAACCAGCTCGACCCGAACGTCCCCACCCCGCCGTGGACGCCCGGGCCGAAGTGCGAATGACCGGCCAGCGCTGAACAGATCTTCGCTTTTCGTAGGAGCGAGCTTGCTCGCGAACGGATTTTCCGTTGACGCCTGAGCTGGGCGGGTTCGCGAGCAAGCTCGCTCCTACAGGTAAAGCTCCCGAGCACCACCGAATCACCGACCCCATCCCCTCTCCCTTCAGGGAGAGGGCTAGGGAGAGGGAAACGCCCCACAGCAAGCCCCCACGGGCCAGGGAACGGAATCCCCTCCACAGAAAGAAAACACCAAAGGACCCGTGCCATGCGCTCCCTGCTCACCCGAATCTGGCTCTTCCTCGGCAAATGGCTCGGCCGTCTGCTGCTCGCCGTCGCCGCCATCGGCCTGCTCGGCTGGGGCCTCGGCAGCCTCTACTACGCCTGGAAATTCTCCGGCCCCGTCTCCGCCCAGGAAGAAATCCCGCCGGGCGAAGCCCAGCTCACCCAGGTGATCATCCAAGACGCCGTGCGCATCGTCGAACAGCACCGCGACAACACCCGCGTGCTGCGTGATGCCCACGCCAAGGCCCACGGCTGCGTGAAGGCGGAAGTGACCGTTGCCAGCGACATCGCCCCCGGCCTGCGCCAGGGCGTGTTCGCCGAACCGGGCCACAAGTGGGACGCCATGGTCCGCTTCTCCAACGGCAACGCCTACCCGCAGTTCGACAGCGCCCGCGACGCCCGCGGCATGGCGATCAAACTGCTCGACGTCCCCGGCGCCAAGCTGATGCCCGGCAAGGGCCACGACACCGAGCAGGACTTCGTCATGTTCAACCACCCGGTGTTCTTCGTCCGCGACGTCGCCGAATACCGGCAGAACTTTGCAGCGCAAGCCAGCGGCCAGAAGGTCGCCGCCTTCTTCCCCAGCTGGAAGCCCAGCACCTGGGAAATCCGCCACCTGGTCATCGCCCTGCAGACCCTCGCCCCCGCGCCGGACAGCCCGTTCGAAACCGGCTACAACGGCATCGCCCCGTACAAGCTGGGCGAGGCCAACAACATCAAGTTCCGCGTCATCCCGCAGACCGAAGGCTGCCCGGCCTACCAGCTACCCAAGCTCAACGAGAAGCTGCCCAACTTCCTGCGCACCGCCATGTACCAGCAGCTCTCGGTCGACCGCGTCCCCGCCTGTTTCGCCCTGCAAGTGCAGAAACAGGACCCGAGCAAGTACATGCCCATCGAAGACACCAGCGTCGAATGGAGCGAATCCGACGCCCCCTTCCAGACCGTCGCCACCGTCACCATCCCGCCTCAGGACTTCGACAGCCGCGAGCAGAACCTCGCCTGCGACAACATCTCCTACAACCCCTGGCACGCCCTGCCGGAACACCAACCCATTGGCGGCATTAACCGGCTTCGCAAGGCGGTTTATGAGGCGGTGAGTGTTTATCGGCATCAGCGGAATGGGGTACGTGGGGAATAGGACCAGCGCGCAGAACTCAAACACAGCACCATCGAAATCCAGCAGTAAAAGAATTGGCAGTTGCAAGACTGGCTGATTATTCAAGTCAAGAGCCCAAAACGATTAAACACTTACACCAGTGCCATCGATGGGCGACTTCAAGGCGAATGTCGGCAAGCCGCGTACCATCGAACAACTCAGGGCAGAGCAAGCAGACTGAAGGAAGAGAGCCATCGTGAAAACTGAACTCAGATCCAGCGAGACGGTCATCCGCAAAGGTGCTGCCAATCTTCAGCGGGGCATCGAAACGGTTGGTGGTCACCTTTACCTGACGAATCAACGCTTGGTCTTCGAAGCGCACGCCATCAACTTCCAATCCAAGCCGACCGAGATTGAACTGCGCGATATCCGCTACACCGGTACGGTCTGGACGAAATTCCTTGGCCTGATCCCGTTATTTCCCAATTCGCTGGCCATCCATACCCAGGAAAGCGATCCGCTTCGACTCGTCCTTTTCGGGCGCAAGAGTTGGGCACAGTCCATCGAGACTGCAATGTCGGGGAAGGTCAGATGATCAGCAAGTCTGCTGCTGATTGAGTAGCAGGTGCTCGACTGCGACTGGTGTTCAGTGGCGGAACACTTGACCTCTCCGCCGTGAAATTCTTACGCTCCTCCCGCCCCGTGAAAAAGACGGGGCCGGGATTAGCAGCCCGAACACTCCAAAGACTCGGTAATGCCACGGCATTTCCCGACGACTGCGTTCGTCTGGAGATCGCCAGTTATGGCGGCCGCACTGGGAGGCTTTCGGGCCTGCCGATGTCTTTGGAGATCGGTACTGCTAACCCTTTGCGGCTCGCCTCCATTACCGATTAGCAGCGGCTGGTGGCGATTTTTTGGACTCTCCAAAGGACTACCACCATGGACGATCTACCCTTACCCACCCCACTCCCCTTCCTCCGTAATCGCCGCACCCTGCGCGCCCTGCTGATCGACGATCAGGTCTGGTTCCTCCTCCCCGATTTCTGCCGCGTGACGGGTTACCACTACGAAGAACGCCTGGCCATGCGCATGGCCGACGACCAGATTCGCCAGGAGCGGCTGCTGACCGAGGACGGCCTGGAACTCGACTACGTGCTGATCAGCGAATCCGCCGTGTACCAGGCGCTGGTGCTGTTCAACGTGCCGGACTTCGGTTCGCTGCGGCGCTGGATCAGCGGCACGGTGGTGCCGCAGGTGCGCAGCCAGTTCAAGGCCAGCGGCCCGCGCCATGTGCAATTGCAGTTCGAGCGGCACTGCCTGCGGGTGCTGGATTGGCAGGATGACCTCTGGGTGAGCTTCGGCGACCTGCCGCGCGTGCTGGGCGGGCGTTCGCCGATTGCCGGGCGCTCGGGTTGGCGCGGCTGGGCGAAGCGGCTGCGGACGTAGGGCGCATAACGCGGCACGCGTTATCCGCCGTTTTGGCGTGGCAGCGAAGCGGCGGATAACCGCTTCGCGGTTCTACGGCGCCAAAGGGGTTCATTCGTAGGATGGCGTGGAGCGCAGCGATACCCATCAATAGCCTGCGCACCGGCAGCACGGGGCCACCCATCCTACATGCGCCAGGCCATGACCCGGCGCAGCGGTGTCAGAGCTCCCCGCCCAGCTTGAGGAGGGTCACTATCAGCCCGCCGAGGGTCATGAAGGACGCGAGCAGCGTGCCGAGGATCAGCGGGACGACGCCGCCCGGCGAGACGTAGGGCGTCACTTCCAGCAGGAAGCCGGGGCGGATGTGATACGGGGTCAGGCAGCTGATCCGGTAATCGCCGGGTTCGCTGCAGTGGAATTCGCCCAGCGGGTTGCTGGAGTTGCCGCCCATGTCGCTGCGGCGCACGGTGAAGACGTTGAAGCGGCTGTACGCCTCGTAGGGCACGGGGTTGCCGGTGGCACAGGCGGTAACGGCGAAGTCGGCGTCGAAGTGCGCGGTGCCGGTGACGACGGTGAAGGGCGGGAAGACGATGTTGACCACGTAGCGACCTGGTTGCGGCAGCGCCACCACTTCCGCGCGGGCGGGGTCGGCCCAGCGGTAGCAGACGTCGGGTGCGACCACCCGGCGCAGCCCGCCGATACAGCGGAACAGCAGGTAGCCGCCGAGCAGCATGACCAGCGGTGCACTCCACAGTAGCATCGAGAAATCTGACTTCATATCGCCATTCCTTGGTTAATCATCGTCTGTCCCGCTACCACGCAGCGGATGGCCTATCCGCGTCAGAACGCCGGCCGGTGCGGCAGTTCCTGGCTGGAGTACTCCAGCCTCCGAAGTGGGCCGCGCGAGACTTCGTAATTATCGCCGCCATGCGCAGGAATTTTCCGATAGAGCTCATTCTTCCGGCTCCCTAGCCTTGCGCTCCATGTCATGGACGCGCGCCAACTGCTCATCCCGAGCAGAACTTCCCGCCGCCGTCCTGCCCTGGAGCCTTGCATGTCCGCCGCCGAGAAGAAGTTGAACAAGCTGTCCGCCACCTTCCGGGCGGCGCTGGCCAAGGGGAATTACCGACTGGGCCGCGATACGGCGCGCGAGGCGCTGAAAATCGCGCCGAATCATCCCACGCTCCTGGCGGACTATGCCCTGTGCCTGATGCGGACCAAGGACCATGAGCTTGCCTACAGGACGTACCTGAAGCTGCTGAACAAGCTGGGCGAAGACAACATGCCGGGCACCGCGCTGGACGGGCTGACCGAGGTCTGCGGCTGGCTGAAGCGTGACGATCTGGTGCGCCGCTACGGCAACCTGTCGCTGAGCGTGGCCGACCGCAAGTACAGCCAGTTTTCTGCCTACCCTCTGCCCGACGCGCCGCCGCCGGCATTCGACGGCACCTGTCCCGAGCGCAACCTGATCGTCTTTTCGCTGTTCGGCGCGCGCCCGCGTTATTGCGAGAGCGCGCTGAAGAACGTGGAGGCTGCGTGCGAGCTGTTCCCGCAATGGCGCTGCCGCTTCTACGTGGACGACTCGGTGCCGCCGGCGGTGCTGGCCCGATTGAAGGAGGCTGGCGCGCAGGTCGTGCAGGTGGATGAGGCAACGCGCAGTGCCATCCCTGCCACCATGTGGCGCTTTCTGGTGATGGAGGACGGTGAGGTCTCGCGCTTCCAGGTACGTGACGCCGACTCGCTGCTCTCCGAGCGCGACCGCGCGGCGGTCGAAGCCTGGCTGCAGAGCGGCTGCTGGTATCACCACATGCGCGACTACTTCAGCCATACCGAGTTGCTGCTGGCGGGCATGTGGGCCGGCTGCCACAACCCGAACCTGCCGGGCATCCGCGAGCTGATCGCCCAGTACCTGAAGGAGGAGGACGCGCACCAGCGCTTCGCCGACCAGTACTTCCTTCGCCGCAGTCTGTGGCCGACCATCCGCCAGAGCCTGCTGAGCCATGACGATCTGTTCGGCTTCCTCGACGCGCAGCCGTTCCCGTCACACGGGCCGGTGCGCTGGAAGACCGATGCCTTCCATGTGGGCTGCAATGCCAGTTACCAGGGCATCAAGGTGCAGAGCAAGCTGAAGGACGGCGAGTTGCAGCCCTGGGGTCTGTTCGATGCCGAGGGTGGGTTGTTGTGCCGTTACGAGTCGCCGGTCAGTCGCGGGCATTGGGAGGAATGGATGCCCTACTTCCTCTGCGAGGCCATTACGGAGGGCAGCTGCACGGTGCGTAACCTGGCGAAGTGAGCGGATCGCGGGCGGCGTGCGCTTCCAACCCGGAAGTTTTTTCCGCAACTCAACCCTCTCACCCGCCCTCTCCCTTCGGAGCGGAACGCGCGGCCAGGGCAGCGGCACGAACAGTCTCACCGCCAGGCGGTGCGCTCAGGCGTCAGCCAGCGGGCGCGGCTTGTTGACGTACTTGAAGGTGCCCGAAGCGGTTGCAACGACCACCCCATGGCTGTTGCGCAGCTCGCCTTCGCAGAAGGCGATGGAGCGGGCGTGGTGCTGGACCCTGCCGTGGGCCTCGAGCACCTCGCCAACCTCGCCGCCGGGGCGCAGGAAGCTGGTTTTCATCTCCACGGTCACTACTCCGCGATGGGCTTCGTCGGCGTCGCTGGCGCTCAGGGCCATCGCAACGTCGAGCAGGGTCATGATCAGCCCGCCATGGGCGTTGGCCCAGCCATTCACATGCTGAGGCTCGACACGAACCACCAGACAGCCCGGCCCGTTTCCATCCTCCGCCGGGGCATGGCGGAACTGCAGGAAGTCGAGCATGGGAATGGCGATGCCACGGTGGGCGGTGTAGAGCTTGAGCGAGTCGATATCGAGGGGCATGGGGCTTTCCGGAAGCTTCGAATGGGGCCCGGCGATGTTCCCCGCTCCAGCCGGCGGACTGCAAGCCCGGCGTAGCTTCATGCATGGCGGAAATGCCCACCGATGGGGGCGCCGGGGCTGCCCGACCGATAGTCAGCGGGACTTGCGGGTGCCGCTCTTCTTTTCCGTCTGGCGCTCGACGGCCTGGACGAAGAGTTCCTCCACCAGTAGCGACTGGATGGGAGTGCGGGTTTCCAGCGACAGGCTCATGGCTTCCAGCTTCTGGTTCACGCCCAGGCGGGCGATGCCGCACAGCAGGATGCGCTGGGCGCCGAAGATGTTGCCTTTGTCGACGACGACTTCCCGAGGCTTTTCGCCATCCAGGTAACTGACTTTGAGAGCGATTGCAGTGTCGTCGTGCACGGCCAGGTTGAGCCAGATGGCGACGTTGAACTCGACCACCCAACCCAGTCCTGTCTTCTTGGCCACGGCCTCGCGGACCAGATGAGCAGGGACCGGACCCAGGGGGGTGCTGTGGTTTTCCATGGGGCTACTTCTGACTGCTGCGGGTAGAGCGAAATGCGCTAACGGAAGACCCGATTTTATGTGAAGCAGTTCAAATTTACAGGGGGATTTTTGTAAGACGACGGCTACTGGGTATGCCCGACGTTACAGAAGCGAACCGCTCTGGAATGGTGCTTCTGGCGAGGAAAGCTCTGAAGGAAGCGAAGCGCCAGCGCGAATTATCAGAGACTGGCCGACGAAGTGGGATTACGGCGGGACTCACCTCACACAAGGCCGATCCGGCGGGGTACCGAATCGACCTTGCCGAGCCTCCTTGCCTGGCGCTTGCGCCAGCGAGGCAGGGTCTGCGGCCCGCGCACTCAGGTCGCGCCAGCGACGCTGCGGAGCCTGTGTTCGCTCGAGCGATTCTTGCGCACTTCCCGGCGCTCTCTGAAATCCAGTTCCTCCAGGGCGTCCATGCGGTCCTGCAGGTCTTCGATGACCTGCGGGGTCAACAGCTTGCGATGTCGAGTCATACGCACCTCCTGCGTGCTGATGCCTCATTAATTGGACTAGCACGCGCTGAGGAAGATTCAACAGCCAGGCGGGATGGATTGACCGAGTGGTCAAGCGGCGGGTGTAGGAAAAGGAGCTAAAAAGTCGCGCGGAGATGGAACATCTGCGCGCGGGATCATTCCCCGCCCTGGCTATGCGCCCCGCTCCGAAGGGAGAGGGGCGCGTAGCCAGGGTTAGGGAAAGGACTCACATGCCAGGATTCAACGCAACTCGTCGACCAGACTCGCCACCGTCACCAGCACCGCCCCCGCCAGCGCCTTCGAGCGCGCCCCGCTCCACCCGGTGCGCGCATTGGGCGCGAGGTTGTGGTCCTTGAACGGCATCTCCAGGGTCAGCGACAGGCAGTCGTAGGTGCGGCCGACATGGTTGCAGGCCAGGGTCAGGTTGGCCTGGCCCGGTGCGTCCTTCGGGTAGCCGTGCACGCTCTGGAATTCGCCGTTGGCTTCCAGGCGCTCGCGGAACAGGCTTTCCAGGCGATCCAGGCGCGGCGTGAACTCGGGGTTGCCTTCGCAGCCGGCGGCGAACACAAAGGGAATTTCCTCGTCGCCGTGCACGTCGAGGAACAGGTCCACGCCGTACCGGGCCATCTGCTCCTGCACGAACAGTACTTCCGGGCTCTCCTCGGCGCTGGGCGCGGCCCAGGCGCGGTTGAGGTCCTTGCCGGCGGCGTTGGTGCGCAGGTGGCCGTGGAAGGCGCCGTCGGGGTTCATGTTCGGCACCAGGTAGAAGTCGGCACGCTCCAACAGGCGCTGGATGTCAGGGTCGCCGGATTGCAGGCGCTCGATCAGGCCTTCCATGAACCATTCGGCCATGTGCTCGCCGGGATGCTGCTGGGCGATCAGCCAGATCCTGGACGCCCCTGCCGTGCCATTGCCGATACGCAGCAGCGGCAGTGCGCGATTCTCCAGGCTGTAGCCGGTGGCGAGCAGTTCGGCACCGTTGGCCAGGGCGCGTTTGACCAGCTCGGCGTGGCGCTCGCGGCTGTAAGGCTCGAAGTAGGCGAACCAGGCCTGGGGTTGCTCGGCGGTGAGGCTGAAGTGCAGCCCGTTGGAATCGTAGGTGCTGGGCACGCGGAACCAGTCACGCTGATCAAAGGAGGCGACGGCGTTGTAGCCCGGCCAGCCGCCGGTGTAGCTGGAGCCGGGGGTATTGGTCAGGCTGAACTGGTAGTGCTGGCCGGGCTGCAGGCCCTCGGCCTTGAAGTGGAACCACTGGAAGTGCGGGCTTTTCGTGTCCGGGCGCAGCGCCAGGCGCACGTGGCGCGGGTCGCTGTCGTCGATGACCTGGATGTTGCCGCTGTCGAAATCGCAGTCGATCTTCATGAATTCTCCGTAGACGCACGAGCCTGAGGCGCCAAAGCCCTGCATTTTCGCCCTCCTCGCCGCGCCTGTCATGTCTGCGTGACTTGCGCGGCAGCATATATTATGTTCGTAATATAAATTGAGTAACGCTTATCCCGAGCCTTGCGCTGGTGATCCGGCGAGTGCCGACTAACCTCGATTCATCCCTTTTTCCTACTGCGGAGAACACTGCATGAGCGCATACGATGTGATCGTCATTGGCGGCGGCCCCGGTGGCTACAACGCGGCCATTCGCGCGGGCCAGCTCGGCCTGAAGGTGGCCTGCGTGGAGGGCCGCGAAACCCTCGGCGGCACCTGCCTGAACGTGGGCTGCATGCCGTCCAAGGCGCTGCTGCATGCCTCCGAGCTGTATGAAGCGGCTGCCGGCGGCGAGTTCGCCAACCTCGGCATCCAGGTCAAGCCCAAGCTGGACCTGGCGCAGATGATGAAGCAGAAGGCGGAGAGCGTCGCCGCGCTGACCAAGGGCGTGGAGTTCCTGTTCCGCAAGAACAAGGTGGACTGGGTGAAGGGCTGGGGCCGCATCGACGGGCCGGGCAAGGTCGAAGTGACCGCCGCCGACGGCAGCAGGACCGTGCTCAGCGCCAAGGACATCATCATCGCCACCGGCTCGGAGCCCTCCCCGCTGCCGGGCGTGGAAGTCGACAACCAGCGCATCCTCGATTCCACCGGCGCGCTGTCCATCCCGGAAGTGCCCAAGCACCTGGTGGTGATCGGCGCCGGGGTGATCGGCCTGGAGCTGGGTTCGGTGTGGCGTCGACTGGGTGCGGAAGTGACGGTGATCGAATACCTCGACCGCATCTGCCCCGGCATGGACCTGGAAACCGCCAAGACCTTCCAGCGCACGCTGACCAAGCAGGGCATGAGCTTCAAGCTGGGCTCGAAGGTCACCCAGGCCAAGGTCAGCGGCAAGCAGGTGACCCTGAGCGTGGAGCCGGCCGCCGGCGGCGCGGCGGAGTCGATCCAGGCCGATTACGTCCTGCTCGCCATCGGCCGCCGCCCCTATACCCAGGGCCTGGGGCTGGAGAGCGTGGGACTGACCACCGACAAGCGCGGCATGCTGGAGAACCACGAGCACCGCAGCAGCGTACCGGGCATCTGGGTGATCGGCGACGTGACCTCCGGCCCGATGCTCGCGCACAAGGCCGAAGACGAGGCCATCGCCTGCGTCGAACTGATAGCCGGCAAGGCGGGCGAAGTGAACTACGACGTGATCCCCAGCGTGATCTACACCCACCCGGAAGTCGCCACCGTGGGCAGGACCGAGGAGCAACTCAAGGCCGAGGGCCGCGCCTACAAGGTCGGCAAGTTCCCCTTCACCGCCAACAGCCGGGCGAAGATCAACCACGAGACCGAGGGCTTCGTGAAGGTACTGGCGGACGAGCGCAGCGACGAGATCCTCGGCGTGCACATGATCGGCCCGAACGTCGGCGACATGATCGCGGAATACTGCGTGGCCATGGAGTTCCGCGGCGCCGCCGAAGACATCGCGCGTACCTGCCACCCTCACCCGACCCGTTCCGAGGCGCTGCGCCAGGCGGCGATGAACGTGGACGGATGGGCCATGCAGGCCTGACCGCCCGTCGCCTCTGACGAGCGGTAGGTGCGGCGCGACAGCGCACCCGAAACAGCGCTGCAGGCCACGGATGGCGGGGCCTGCGGCGTTTCGCTCGGATTAATTTGCGACCAGTTTGTGTACAAACGCGACATGGGCTGTGACTTTCTTCGACTCTGAAACCATCAATTGCGTGAACGAACACGAAAGTGGATGAACCGCTTTCGCCACTTCGCAATGGATTACCGCAGAGAGATCACAACCATGCATGCGACTCTTCGTTTCAACGAGGCTCTGCTGATCACCGGACGAGCCTTCCAACCCTTCCACTGCGTAACCTGGGTTGACCAAGGGGGCGACGGCAGCCTCGACCTGTCCGTCCTCGATCGTACCGGTGCCCGTCTGCTGGGCCTCACCCGCATTCCCAGCTCCGCCTACTCCGACCCGGAGCAGCTCGAGGGCCTGCTGAACCAGGCCCGCGACGAGCTGAACCGCGAAGGCTACCGCCTGCAGGAATGGCACATGCCCGCCTGATCCGCAGACAGGTACCACCGAAAAAGCCCGGCCCCAGCCGGGCTTTTTCATGGGCGCTGCCAACCGTCGGCAAGCGCTCAATTTCCCGCCTCCTTCGCCGATAGCGCGTTATCGGTCACTTCTGCTGCTGCATCGTTTCAGCTTCGATTCCGAACCCTGGCCTCCCGCTCGTCCGAATCCACTCGGGTGACGCGGTTTTTGCGGTTCAAGCGACCGACAATGATGGCAATTTGCATCCATCCTGTGCTCTGCTTCGCACCGACTCATCAGTCACCCCATCCACCGGGCCTTCGGCACGCAGTACGGTCTTCGTTCAATGCTCGATCTGCAGCGATATTTCTACAGTGGCGACACCCCTTCGCTGTTGGTTTTCGGCGAGCACAACACCGCGCTGGTGCTGCTCTCCGTGCTCATCGCCATTTTTGCCTCGACCATGGCCCTGCAATTGTCGGGCGTGGCGCGGCTGGCCCGCAGCCCGTACTACCGCCAGTTGGCCATCGGCACTGGCGCCGTGGCGCTGGGCGGCGGCGTGTGGGCGATGCACTTCATCGGCATGCTGTCCTTCCAGCTCTGCGCGGCGGTGCGCTATGACCCGCTGGTTACCCTGCTCTCCGGCTTGCCCAGCCTGTTCGCGTCGTGGATTGCCCTGAATCTGCTGGCCCGGCGCAACGTCAGCCACCTTCAATTGATCGGCGGGGGCGTGCTGGTCGGCGCCGGGATCGGTACCATGCACTACAGCGGCATGGCCGCCATGCAGATGGCCCCGCTGTTGCGCTACAACCCGTGGATGTTCGCCCTGTCGATCCTCGTCGCCGTGGTGCTGGCGGTCATCGCGCTGTGGGTCCGATTCGGCCTGCGCGGGCGGATGCGGCCGAACCTGGCAATACTGGTCAGCGGCGTGGTGATGGGCCTGGCCATCGCCGGCATGCATTACACCGGCATGGCCGCGGCGCGCTTCGTCGGCATGGAGGAGTTCGGCACACCCCAGGGCGTACAGGGCAGCTTCTACCTGGCGCTGGCGGTGTCCATGGCCACCATCAGCCTGAGCATCTGCGTGGCCGCGGTGAACGGCCTGTTGCGCTACCGCCAGCTGTTCCAGGAACTCCAGCGTCGGCGCAAGCACCTGGATTCGCTGCTCGACGCCGCTGTCGAGGCCATTCTCACCATCGACCACAGCGGCGTGATCCGCTCGGTCAACCACGCCGTACTGCGCCTGTTCGGCTGGGCACCGCACGAGTTGGTCGGGCAGCCCATGCAAGTACTGATGAACCAGGCCTACGGTGAGCAATTCCGCGTGGCGCTGGAAAACTACAAGCGCAGCGGCGAGCGCCAGTTCCACAACTCCGAGCTGGAGCTGGAAGGCCTGACCCGCGAGGGTCGCGAATTCCCCGCACGGGTCAGCCTGGGCGTCACCGACCACGACGGCAAGCCCTGGTTCGTCGTGTTCGTCGCCGACATCAGCGAACGCCGCGAGATGGAGCAGGCCCTGCGCACCCGCGAGGAACAGTACCGCTCGCTGATTCGCAACATGCCCGGCATCGCCTTCCGCGTCCTGCCGGATGACGCCTGGAGCATCCTGTTCGTCAGCGATGCGGTCGAGGCCGTCACCGGCTGGTCGGCGCAGGATTTCATCGATCAGCGCGTCAACTTCAACCAGCTCTACCACCCCGACGACCAGCACGCGGTGAACGAGGAAATCCGCCGCGCCATCGCCGAGGGTTGCAGCTATGTCGTCGAATACCGCCTGTTCGACCGCACCGGCCACGAGCGCTGGATCTGGGAAAGCGGCAGCGCCTGCTACGACGAGGCCGGCAAGCCGCAGTGGATCGACGGCGTGCTGCTCGACCAGACCGAAACCAAGCTGCTGAGCAACGAGTACGAAGGCAAGGTCACCGCCATTGGCCGCGCCATGGCGCTGATCGAATTCGACCTGGACGGCCGCGTGCTGGCTGCCAACGAAAACATCCTCGAACTCTTCGGCTATACCGAGGCCGAAGTGCTGGGCCAGCACCACAGCCTGTTCTGCCCGCCGGGCACCGCGACCAGCGCCCAGTACCGGATGTTCTGGCAGGGATTGCGCGAGGGCCAGCACAGCGCCGGCGAATACCGCCGCCTGGCCAAGGACGGGCGTGAAGTATGGATCCACGCCACCTACAACCCGATCCTCGACTTCGATGGCAAGCCGGTAAAGGTGGTGAAGCTGGCCACCGACCTCACCCCACGCCGGGTCATGGAGCAGGAGCTGCGCAGCGCCCGCGACCGCGCCGAACAGGCCGCCGCCGCTCGCAGCAGCTTCCTCGCCAACATGAGCCACGAGATCCGCACGCCGATGAACGCCATCATGGGCTTCACCGAACTGCTGCTTGACTCGCCGCTGGAAGACAACCAGCGGCGCTACCTGACCACCGTGCAGAATGCCTCGCGCTCGCTGCTGGGGCTGCTCAACGACATCCTCGACACCGCCAAGCTCGACCGTGGCGCCATCGAACTGGAAGCCCTCGACTTCTCCCTGCCGGAGCTGTGCGAGCAGGTCTGCGCGGCGCTGCGACTGTCCGCCGAGCGCAAGGGCCTGAACCTGCAGATCGATTACGGCCAGCGCGCCGGCGAATACTTCCGCGGTGACCCGCTGCGCCTGCAGCAGGTGCTGACCAACCTGCTGGGCAACGCGGTGAAATTCACCGAGCGCGGTGAAGTGCGGCTGGTCATCAGCGGCGAACCGGGCGCGCTGCGCCTGGCTATCCGCGACACCGGCATCGGCATCGCCGCCGACCGCCTGGAGCGCATCTTCGACCCCTTCGCCCAGGCCGACGCCTCCATGAGCCGGCGCTTCGGCGGCACAGGGCTGGGCACCACCATCTCACGCCAGCTGGTGGAGCTGATGGGAGGCCGCATCAGCGTGGAAAGCGAAGTGGGCCGCGGCAGCGTGTTCACCGTCGACCTGCCGCTGCCGGCCGGCCGCAGCGTGCAATCAACCGCCCGCAGCCACGCGCCGAGCCTGCCGCCGCTGCGCATCCTGGTGGCCGACGACGTACCGCAGAACGTCGAGCTGCTCGAGCTGAACCTCCGCCGCCTGGGCCATCGCCCACACAGCGTCGGTGATGGCAAGGCCGCCGTGGAAGCCTATAGCGCGCAGGCCTTCGACCTGATCCTGATGGATGTGCAGATGCCTGGCATGGATGGCCTCGAAGCCACCCGACAGATTCGCGCCATCGAACAGGAACGCGGCATGGTGGCCGTGCCGATCATCGCCCTCACCGCCAGCGTGCTCGACCGCGACCGGCAGAACGCCCTGGATGCCGGCATGAACGGCTTCGCCAGCAAGCCGCTGGAGCTTGCCGGCCTGCTCGATGAAATGGCCCGTCTGCTCGGCGCGGCGCCGGCTGCGTGCAGCACGCCAGTCGCCGAAAGCGCACCGCTGGCGACCCTGGATTGGGACACCGGGGCCCGCCTGTGGGGCGGCCCGTTACCCATGGCGCGGGCCGTCCTGCGCTTCCTCAATGAGCAGGAAACCAGTCTGCTCAACTTGGAAAACTCAGTGAAAGAGGGTGATCGTGCCGGCATCACCGCCCTCAGCCACCGACTGCGCGGCGCCGCCGCCAACCTTGCCCTGCCGCGCCTGGCCGGCGCCATCGGCGCGCTGGAAGGCGCCGCCGACCATGGCACGGCTGAACAGCTGGGCACTGCGCTGGAACGGGTCCGTGCCGAATTCTCCACCGTCCGCGAATCGGTGCCGCTGGTGCCGGAAGCCGGCACCGAAGCGGTCAGTGATGTCGTTGGCGAAGTCGCTTCGCAGGACCTGCTCGATGCGCTGCAAGCCCTGCAACTGGCCCTCTCCCGGGGCGGCCTCGATGACCAGGCGCTAGAGCGTCTGCGCCGGGGTACCGCCCAGGGCGAGCACCGCGAGGCTTTCGAGGCCCTGCGCTTTGCCATCGACGATTTCGATTTCGATCAAGCCCTCGAATGGGTCCGTACCCTCGGCACCCGCCTGGAGCAAGCATGACGTTCACCGCCCAAGATCATCGCCCCTGCCTGCTGCTGGTGGACGACGAAGCCACCAACCTCCAGGTGCTGCGCCACATCCTGCAGGACGACTACCGCCTGCTGTTCGCCAAGGACGGCGACAAGGCGCTGGAACTGGCCAACCGCGAGCGCCCCGACCTGGTCCTGCTGGACGTGATGATGCCCGGCATGACCGGCTTCGAGGTCTGCCAGCGGCTCAAGTCCGAGCAAGCCACCGGCAGCATTCCGGTGATCTTCGTCACCGCCCTGGCCGATGTGCCGGATGAGGCCAGGGGCTTCGAGGTCGGCGCGGTGGACTACATCACCAAGCCGGTCAGCCCGCCCATCGTCAAGGCTCGGGTGCGCACCCACCTGTCGCTGGTGCGCGTGGAGGAGCTACGCGAGACACGCCTGCAGATCGTCCAGCGCCTGGGCAAGGCATCCGAATACAAGGACAACGAGACCGGCCTGCACGTCATCCGCATGAGCCACTACGCGCATATCCTGGCGCGCGCCGCCGGCTACCCGGAGAAAGCCGCCGACGATCTGCTCAACGCCGCCCCCATGCACGACGTGGGCAAGATCGGCATTCCCGACGCCATCCTGCAGAAGCCCGGCCGGCTCGACGAGCGCGAATGGCAGGTGATGCGCCAGCACCCGGAGATCGGCGCGCGGATCATCGGCGAGCACGACTCCAACCTGCTGCGCCTGGCCCGCAGCATCGCCCTCACCCACCATGAGCGCTGGGACGGCAGCGGTTATCCCAACGGCCTGCGCGGCGAAGAGATTCCGCCCGAGGGCCGCATCGTCGCCATCGCCGACGTGTTCGACGCGCTGACCAGCGTACGCCCGTACAAACCAGCTTGGAGCATCGAGGAGGCAGTCGAGCTGCTGCGCCGGGAGAAAGGCAGCCAGTTCGACCCGGAGCTGGTGGAGCTGTTCCTCGGCTGCCTGCCCGACATCCTTGCGGTGCGCGAACGCTGGGCCGACGCCGGCTGAGCGGCAGCACGCGCGATTCCTGCTTTACTCTCTGACCTTTACCTTTGCCGAGAGCAAGCAAGATGAATGCGAAACAGCACGACGCCCTGCTGGCGACCTTGCAGGCCCGCTTCGAACAGCATCCCGAGCGCCACCGGGGCATCGACTGGGCGGACGTCCAGGCACGCCTGAAGGCCGCCCCGGCCAAGCTAAAGGCCCTGGAGCAGATGGAAGCCACCGGTGGCGAGCCCGATGTGGTCGGCCGCGAGAGCGCTAGCGGCGCCATCCTGTTCTTCGACTGCTCTGCCGAAACCCCGGCCGGGCGCCGCAGCCTGTGCTACGACCGCGAGGCGCTGGACGCGCGCAAGAAAGACAAGCCCGCCGGCTGCGCCACCGAATTGGCCGCGCAGATCGGCATCGAGCTGCTGGACGAGGCGCAGTACCGCCAATTGCAGGAGCTGGGCAGCTTCGACCGGAAGACCTCCAGCTGGCTGCGTACACCGGGCTCCATGCGCAAGCTGGATGGCGCGCTGTTCGGCGACCGCCGCTACGAGCGGGTTTTCACCTACCACAACGGTGTGCAGTCCTATTACGCTGCACGGGGCTTTCGCGGCGTACTGAAGGTCTGACGGCCCGCGGCAGACGACCTGGCAAGATTCGTGGGGCGACAGACGTTGCCGCCAGCGTCGATCACCGCCACACTCGTTGCGTCTACCGAACGAGTCTTGCCATGGAACCGCCGCGCCGCATCGCCAGCCTGCTCTACCCCGAGGTCATGAGCCTGGATATCACCGGGCCGCTGCAGGTATTCGCCTCCGCCAATGTCGAGCGCGAGCGTCACGGCCTGGCGCCGGTTTACGAACTGCTGGTGCTGGGTGAACAGGCCGGGCCGGTCGCGACCTCCGCCGGCATCCGCATCTGCGCCGATCAGGCTTGGCGCGAGATCGACCCCACCACGCTGGACACGCTGCTGGTGCCCGGCGGGCCGGGCGTGCCGACCCAATGCGAGAACATTGAGCTGCTGCACTGGCTGGCGGCCGCCGAACCCCAGGTGCGCCGGCTCGGGTCGGTGTGCTCCGGTGCGCTGATCCTCGCCGCCGCCGGCGTGCTCGACGGCCGCCCGGCCACCACGCACTGGGCGAATGTCGATGAACTGTGCGCCGGCTTCCCCGAAGTACTTGTCCAGGGCGATCGCCTGCATACCTACGATCCGCAGCGCCGGAACGGCGACGATCATGTCTTCACCTCGGCGGGTGTCACCGCCGGCATCGATCTGGCCCTGGCGCTGGTGGAGGCAGACCTCGGCCGCGCGCTGGCTTTGGCTGTGGCGCGGCGGCTGGTGATGTTCCTCAAGCGCCCCGGCGGCCAGGCGCAGTTCAGCCACTGGCTGACCCCGGAACCCACCCGCGCGCCGCGTCTGGCCGCGCTGCTGGAGTGGATCCCGGCGCACCTGGGCAACGACTTGTCGCTGGAAGCCCTGGCCGAGCAGGCCTGCATGAGCCCGCGCACGCTGTCGCGAGTGTTCATCAGCGAACTGGGCATGGGGCCAGGCCGGTATGTCGAACGAGTCCGGCTGGAAGCGGCGCGCGCACTGCTGCAGGACGCCCAGGCATCGATCAGCACGGTCTCGCGGCTGTGCGGCTTCGGCCATCCGGAAAACCTGCGCCGCACCTTCCACAAGCACCTGGCGATCAGCCCCCAGGAATATGCCGAGCGCTTCGGCCAGTTGCACTGACAACCCAAACAACCCAAAGGAACATCGCCATGCTCGAACTCCGCCCCGGCTGCGAATGCTGTGACCGCGACTTGCCCGGTGACAGCGCCGACGCGCGCATCTGCAGCTTCGAATGCACCTTCTGCAGCGACTGCGCCGAGCAGGTCTTGCATGGCAAATGCCCGAACTGCGGCGGCGAGCTGGTGCCGCGCCCGCGCCGGCCGCTGTCGAGGCTGACGACCAGTCCGGCCTCGACCCAACGGGTGCTCAAGCCTGCCGGGTGCCAGGGCTGATCCCGACCCGCATCATCCGCCGCGATCGAATATATGAGGCGCCGGCGTTGCCGGCGGTTCGCCAGCAAGCTCGCCCCAATAGTGGGAAGCGCCGTGGTGAATCTCCGTGCAGGAGCCGACTCCGCCCGCGATGGGTCCACCTGGCGCCGAAGAGCACCACGGAGCGATCTCACGCAACAGACGGGGCCCAGCGCCGCGCAGCGAACCCAAACGAAAAAGGCGGCCTGAAGGTCGCCTTTTTCGCTGCTCGATCGCCTGAGTTTAGTAGTAGGCGTTCTCGCGGTTGCTGTGGTCGGTGACGTCACGCACGCCCTTCAGCTCCGGGATGCGCTCGATCAGGGTCTTCTCGACGCCATCCTTCAGGGTCATCTCGACCGCGCCGCAGCCCTGGCAACCACCGCCAAAACGCAGCACGGCGATATTGTCCTCGACCACGTCCACCAGGCTTACCTGGCCGCCGTGGCTGGCCAGGCCGGGGTTGATCTCGGTCTGCAGATAGTAGTTGATGCGCTCGTTGAGCGGGCTGTCCTCGTTGACCATCGGCACCTTGGCGTTGGGCGCCTTGATGGTCAGCTGGCCGCCCATGCGGTCGGTGGCGTAATCGACCACGGCGTCGTCAAGGAACGGCTCGCTGATGGCGTCGATGTAGGCGGTGAAGGCTTTCAGGCCGACCGGGGTGTCTTCCGGCTTCTGCTCGCCCGGCTTGCAGTAGGCGATGCAGGTTTCGGCGTACTGGGTGCCCGGCTGGGTGATGAAGATGCGAATGCCGATGCCGGGGGTGTCCTGCTTGGACAGCAGCTCGGCCAGGTAATCCTGTGCGGCTTCGGTGATGGTGATAGCGCTCATGGCAACTCCTCGCAAACGTGGCGCCAGTTTACGCCATTCGGGGGTAAGGGATAAAGCCCTACCGTTTTAGTAGGAATAATTCGCAGCTGGATGAACATCAGATAGCCCGCTCCTACACGGTCACAGGTTCTCGTAGCGGTTCATGTCCAGCACGCCCGCCTCCACCGGCTCGGTTTCACGCAGGTAGGCATCCAGGTCATGGAAGTAGAACCAGAACTGCGGGTGGCTGCGGCGAATCCCCCAGCGGTCGGCAACCTTCTCGAAGTCCGCGGCGCCCTTCGCCTGCTCCAGCGCAGCGACAAAGTCACCCACCTCGGCGGCTTTCAGGTTGAACATGAAGTTCGGGTAGCTCGACAGCACGCCAGGGTAGATGGTCAGGGTATCCAACCCGGGCTGGTAGCGCAGCGACTCGCCCATCATGAAGGCAACGTTGCTGTGCGCGCGGTTGCGCAGCACCGTGTAGATCTCGCGCTGGCCGTCCGGCAGTTCCACGCGCAGCAGGGTCGCCTCGGGGAACTGGTCGATGACCGGCAACCCGGCGGCCGGGCGGCTGACCAGGCGGCTGAAGGCCTGTTCGGCATCCTGCAGCGGCGCAGCCACGGTGTTGCGGTAGCAGGCGCCGTCCTCGCACAGGTTGATCGGATCAGGGCGCGCATTGAGCGCCACGAAGTGCTTCAGCAATTGCTTGGCGAAGGCCAGCTTGGCGCCTTTTTCCGGCAGGAAGAGGCCGGTGGGCGCGTCGCTGTCGGAGTTGTAGTAGTCGGCCCACATCTTCAGCTTGCCGCTGCTCTGGTACCAGTCGTCGAGCAGCTTCTTGCGCTCGCCAACCGGCATCAGGCGCAGGAAGTTCTGCTCGGCGCCGTTGCGGATCAGGTCGAAATACAGCCGTGTCTGCGCCTGGTGGGCGACGTTGCCGAACACGTCGAAGTTCACCACCAGCCCATAGTAGGTGCGCTCCAGCAGTGGGTAATCCATCCACCAGATGGTCTGCGGCACGCCGCCGATCAACCCCTTGCGCACCGAGGCGCTGTCGTATTGGCGGAAGATGCTCAGCACCGCGTTGTCGTTGCCGGCCCAGATGTCGGCCCAGGTCGGCGCCGGCGCCTCGTCATAGACGTCCTGGCGCAGCTCTTCGTACTGGTTGCGCTTGTCGCGGTAGGAACGCCACTGCGACAGCATGGCGCCGACGTCATCAATCTGCCCCGGCAGCGCCAGCAGCGGCGAGGCCTGGCGTTGGAACTTCGGATCGGTGACGTAGAGATCGTGGTCCGGGTCCTGGAACACTGCCCAGAAATTGTCGCGGATCACGTCGGTGGCAATCTGTCCGCGGCACACCGGCCCGCGAATGAAGGTGCGGACGAAGTACTCAGCGTTGTCCAGCATGAACTGGTAGCGCGCCCGCGCCGGAATCGCCTCGAAGGTCGCGAACGGATTGGCGCGGTGCTGCAGACCGTAGCCCGGCACCTTGTCGGTGTCCCAGGCGGAGCCGTAGAACAACTCCTGATTACGCTTGAGGCGGGCCTCGTTGAGCGGATAGGTGATGTGCGTCTTGTGCACGATCACGCCCTGGATGGGCCAGAGACGGTAGTAGAAGATATTGCCCGGATCGTCATTGGGCCGGCGCGTGGCGATAGGGTCGATGGGCTGGCCGCTGGGCGTGCGCGAACGTACCAGTTGGAAGAAATGCCCCGGCTCGCCGTGCTCGGTGAAATACAGATGGGCGAGGTACAAATGTTCGTAAATCCACCGCTGTACCAGGCTCTGGCGCGCGCCGGCCTGGTTCAGGAAAGCCTCCCATTCCGCGATCTGCCGCGCCTCGCCGCTGCCCGGCCGCCAGGCCTGTTCGTCCACCGGCGCGCCCTGGGCCAGCCAGGTCTTGATGGTGGACAGCTGCTGGTCGGTCAGGCCGGTGACGGCGAAGGGCATGCCGCTGCTCGGATTCTTCGCCACGAAATCGTCAATGCTGTCGGGGGTCGGGCATTGGTTGGTACGGTTGATCGACAGGTCCAGCCCATCGGGAATCTTCGCGTTGGGCACCAGCGGATGCTCATGGCCCAGGTCGATCATCCGCGCCATCAGCGCCGCCTGGCTGCCGCGGCCATCGAGTACCGACCAGAAGTCCTTGCGCCGCCAGGCATCCGCGCCGTGAGCATCGAGGAACAGCCGGGTCGGGTCCTGCGCCCTGGTACGCGCACCGTCATACACCGGCAGCTTGTTCGCCCCGCGCTGCGCGCCTTCGGCCGCCGTCAGGTTGAGCTGGCAGGGCGAGTCGTAGCAGGCGTGGCAGGCCACGCATTTCTCGGTGAAGATCGGCTGGACGTCCTTGGTGTAGGACAGCCCACCCGCCAAGGCCTGCGCCGAAAACGCCAGGGATGCGATGAGCAACGTGAAACGGGCTCGCAGGGACATGAAGGACTCCGGACATCAGCAAGGAGCGGATTCTAACGGGAGTGCCGCTGCAATGCGCTCCAACCAAAGCCCGAACATGAGGGATTCTCATGTAAAACCGCGCTCGGTCAAATTTCCTGCAGCTTTGTTATCATCAGCGACCTTTCGTCACGCCCTTTTCCAGGTATTCCCATGATCGACCGTGCCGCACGCCAGCAAGCCCTCCAGCAAGCCCTCAAGGAGCGCATCCTGATCCTCGACGGCGGCATGGGCACCATGATCCAGAGCTACAAGCTGCAGGAAGAGGACTACCGTGGCGCGCGCTTCGCCGACTGGCCGAGCGACGTGAAGGGCAACAACGACCTGCTGCTGCTCAGCCGCCCGGACGTCATCCAGGCCATCGAGAAGGCCTATCTGGACGCTGGCGCGGACATCCTCGAGACCAACACCTTCAACGCCACCCGCGTGTCCCAGGCCGACTACGACATGCAGGAACTGGCCTACGAGATGAACGTGGAAGGCGCGCGCCTGGCCCGTGAAGTGGCCGATGCCAAGACCGCCGAGACCCCGGACCGCCCGCGCTTCGTCGCCGGCGTCCTCGGCCCGACCAGCCGCACCTGCTCCATCTCCCCGGACGTCAACGACCCCGGCTTCCGCAACGTCACCTTCGACGAGCTGGTGGAGAACTACAGCGAATCGACCCGCGGCCTGATCGAGGGCGGCGCGGACCTGATCCTGATCGAGACCATCTTCGATACCCTCAACGCCAAGGCCGCGATCTTTGCCGTGCAGGGCGTCTATGAAGAGCTGGGCGTCGAACTGCCGATCATGATTTCCGGCACCATCACCGACGCCTCCGGCCGGACCCTGTCGGGCCAGACCACCGAGGCCTTCTGGAACTCGGTGCGCCACGCCAACCCGATTTCCGTCGGCCTGAACTGCGCCCTGGGCGCAAAGGAACTGCGTCCCTACCTGGAAGAGCTGGCGACCAAGGCCGGGACCCACGTCTCCGCTCACCCCAACGCCGGCCTGCCGAATGCCTTCGGCGAGTACGACGAGACCCCGGCTGAAATGGCGGTGGTCGTGGAAGAGTTCGCCGCCTCGGGCTTCCTCAACATCATCGGCGGCTGCTGCGGCACCACGCCAGCGCACATCGAGGCCATCGCCAAGGCCGTGGCCAAGTACGCCCCACGGGCGATTCCGGAAATCCCCCGCGCCTGCCGGCTCTCTGGCCTTGAGCCCTTCACCATCGACCGCAACTCGCTGTTCGTGAACGTTGGCGAGCGCACCAACATCACCGGCTCGGCCAAGTTCGCCCGGCTGATCCGCGAGGAGAACTACGCCGAAGCGCTGGAAGTGGCACAGCAGCAGGTGGAAGCCGGCGCCCAGGTGATCGACATCAACATGGACGAAGGCATGCTGGATTCGAAGGCCGCCATGGTTCGATTCCTCAACCTGATCGCCTCCGAGCCGGACATTTCCCGCGTGCCGATCATGATCGACTCCTCCAAGTGGGAAGTGATCGAAGCTGGCCTGAAATGCATCCAGGGCAAGGGCATCGTCAACTCCATCTCCATGAAGGAAGGCGTCGAGCAGTTCAAGCACCACGCCCGCCTGTGCAAGCGCTACGGTGCCGCCGTGGTGGTGATGGCCTTCGACGAAGCCGGCCAGGCCGACACCCAGGCGCGCAAGGAAGAAATCTGCCAGCGCTCCTACGACATCCTGGTCAACGAAGTGGGCTTCCCGCCGGAAGACATCATCTTCGACCCGAACATCTTTGCGGTGGCCACCGGCATCGAGGAACACAACAACTACGCGGTCGACTTCATCGAGGCCTGCGCCTACATCCGCGACAACCTCCCCTATGCGCTGACCTCGGGCGGTGTGTCCAACGTGTCGTTCTCGTTCCGCGGCAACAACCCGGTGCGCGAGGCGATCCACTCGGTGTTCCTCTACTACGCCATCCAGAACGGCCTGACCATGGGCATCGTCAACGCCGGCCAGCTGGAGATCTACGACGAGATCCCGCAGGAGCTGCGCGACAAGGTCGAGGACGTGGTGCTCAACCGCAGCCCGGATGCCACCGAAGCCCTGCTCGCCATTGCGGACAACTACAAGGGCGGCGGTGCGGTCAAGGAAGTCGAAGACGAAGAGTGGCGCAGCCACAGCGTCGAGAAGCGTCTGGAACACGCGCTGGTCAAGGGCATCACCACCTTCATCGTCGAAGATACCGAAGAATGCCGGCAGAAGTGCGCCCGCCCCATCGAGGTCATCGAAGGCCCGCTGATGTCCGGCATGAACGTGGTCGGCGACCTGTTCGGCGCCGGCAAGATGTTCCTCCCGCAGGTGGTGAAGTCCGCCCGCGTGATGAAGCAGGCCGTGGCCCACCTGATCCCCTTCATCGAAGCGGAAAAAGGCGACAAGCCCGAGGCCAAGGGCAAGATCCTCATGGCCACCGTGAAGGGCGACGTGCACGACATCGGCAAGAACATCGTCGGCGTGGTTCTGGGTTGCAACGGCTACGACATCGTCGACCTCGGCGTGATGGTTCCGGCGGAGAAAATCCTGCAGACCGCCCGCGAGCAGAAGTGCGACATCATCGGCCTGTCCGGCCTGATTACCCCGTCGCTGGACGAGATGGTCCACGTCGCCAAGGAAATGCAGCGGCAGAACTTCAGCCTGCCGCTGCTGATCGGCGGCGCCACCACCTCCAAGGCGCACACCGCAGTGAAGATCGATCCGCAGTACAGCAACGATGCGGTGGTCTACGTCACCGACGCTTCCCGCGCCGTGGGCGTGGCGACCACCCTGCTGTCCAAGGAACTGAAACCCGAGTACACCCGCAATCTGCGCGAGGAGTATGCGGAAGTCCGCGAGCGTACCGCCAGCCGCAGCGCGCGCACCGAGCGCCTGAGCTACGAGCAGGCCATCGCCGCCAAGCCGCAGTTCGACTGGACCGGCTACCAGCCACCGGTGCCTTCCTTCACCGGCGTGAAGGTGCTGGATGACATCGACCTCAACGTACTGGCCGAGTACATCGACTGGACGCCCTTCTTCATCTCCTGGGACCTGGCCGGCAAGTACCCGCGCATCCTCACCGACGAAGTCGTCGGCGAAGCGGCGCGCAGCCTGTTCAACGACGCCCAGGCGATGCTGAAGAAGCTGATCGACGAGAAGCTCATTCGCGCCAAGGCGGTCTTCGGCTTCTGGCCGGCCAACCAGGTGCACCACGACGACCTGGAAGTCTACGCCGACGACGGCCACAAGCTGGCCACCCTGCACCACCTGCGCCAGCAGACCATCAAGCCCGACGGCAAGCCGAACTTCAGCCTGGCCGACTTCGTCGCGCCCAAGGAGAGCGGCCTGAAAGATTACGTCGGCGGCTTCATTACCACCGCCGGCATCGGCGCCGAGGAAGTGGCCAAGGCCTATGAGGCCAAGGGCGACGACTACAACGCGATCATGGTCAAGGCCCTTGCCGACCGCCTCGCCGAAGCCTGCGCCGAGTGGCTGCACGAGCGTGTTCGCAAGGACTACTGGGGCTACCAGCCCGAGGAGCACCTGGACAACGAGGCGCTGATCAAGGAGCAGTACGTCGGCATCCGCCCGGCGCCCGGCTACCCGGCCTGCCCGGACCACACCGAGAAAGGCACGCTGTTCAAGCTGCTCGACCCGAAGGGCGTCTCCGGCGTGACCCTGACCGAGCACTACGCCATGTTCCCCGCCGCCGCCGTCAGCGGCTGGTACTTCGCCCACCCACAAGCGCAGTACTTTGCCGTCGGCAAGATCGACAAGGACCAGATCGAACGCTACAGCACGCGCAAGGACCAGGAAATCAGCACCAGCGAGCGCTGGCTGTCGCCGAACCTGGGTTACGACAACTAAAGCTCCCGTAACTGAGCAAAGGGCTGGACGGCAGGATGCAAGGCATTCTTCTGCCCGGCCCGGCGCAGCAACTACCCCTCTGAATCTGCACCACCTCGGCCTACCGCCGATCCTGCTCCTCTTCAGCAAAACCCGCCCCTGCCGTCTCCCCAATCACTCTCCTTCCCTGTCAGCGGCTACTAGCCTGCTGAATTACAGCAGCACGAAACCTTATGAGCAGTAACGGCTGAAACCAGAATCCTTCTGACTAATCCGAGGCTGCAAGGTAATGGCGACAGAACACATGCAAATACCAAGAAATCAACATTCAACAATCAAACATCCAAGTAAACCCACAAACCGAAAATCCATCACCCACCCAAAAACATAGAAACCTTCAGAACACTCCTACAAATTTATAGAAAACCTCTCAATTGCGGTTTAACTCTCACAAAAATATTATCCTCAACACAACCCAGACAGTCGGCAACAATCTAGACAAGCCGACTTTCTGAATATACCAAGTCAGTCTTGCACACCATCAATTAAATCTGGTTAACCCAAAACAAACTCATAACCAGAAAAAATAGCGCCACCGCTATAAGTTCAAGGCTTCCCTACATGGGGAAGGGGCCGAGAGAGCAACACCGCAACACCCAGCTTCATACATAAGCCATTTATTCAAGGAAAGTCTAAAATGAAGAAAGTAATCCGTGAAGAATTGAACAAGTCCGAATTGGCCGGCGGCTGCTGCAAATGCAAGAAGAAACCAGCTCCGTGCCCGGCCCCGGTCCCACCGAGCGGCGGCGGCACCGGCGGCAATACCGTCGCTCCGTAAGCCAACAGCCAACCGGGAGAGCCACACAATGAACTGACGACTCTCGACGCAATATCGATGAGTAGTGTGTATTCCCGGCGACCTTGGCTGTATTGCGCTGCCCACCTCCCTGTTGGGCAGCGCCTCTCATTCTGCTGTCAACGGCATTGAGAGACAGACAACCCCGAACAGTACCCCACTCAGCAAGGTTAAGAAGTGAGCATCCAAGCAGAGAGACTGCCGCGCTTCTCCGATATCTCTTGGCGCTGGATCGCCTATTTCACCTCGGGGGCAGTGACTCTCGGAGTTGCTTTCGCGTTCTTCCAGGAGATCGAACTCAAACGCGATGTTTCCTGCGAGATCGTTTCCTCCTCAGAAGTAAAGGTCAAAGGACTCACCGGTTTGGTAACCGACGTCCATGTCCTGTCCGGGCAGGAGGTCAGCCAGGGACAGCCGCTCTTTCAACTTGCCCGGGATCTCACCCTCTCCAGCGACGGCACGCCTCGTCCTCGATTCGACGAATCCATGCGCGATGATCAAATCGAGACCGCCACCACCCAGCACGACGACCGAAAAGCGGCCCTGGTCGCCCGACTGGACGCCAGCGAACGTACCGTAAAGGCTCGCGAACTCGAACTTCAGGCTGTCGGCAGGCAGCATTCGCGCACTCTGCAGATCGCCGCGGATACCCGTCGAACACTGGCGCGGCTGGAAGGAATGGCCAGCTATGTCGTGGCCGAGCGCATCGAACAGGCGCGCCTGCAGGCGCACCAGAGTGCCGCCGAAGTTGCCCAGGGCGACGCGCGCCGACAGGCGCTGCTCAGCGAGATCGAAACCCTGCGGGGAAGCCTGCGTGAGCCTGGGAGATATCCAGGCGCTAGATAATTGGCTGACGACCGATGCCCCGTGAAGCGGCCCCACTCAAGCCTCGCTGGCGGGATCGCTGGCTGCTGGCCTCATCCGCACTCACACTCCAGCGCACAGGCCTGTTGCTTTGGGGTCTGCGCAGCTTGTTCAGTAGCCGGACCCGCTGGAAAGGGTGGTTACGCTACGAATGGGGAAGCGACAGCGATGCGCTGAAGCGGACCGACCTCTGGCGCACCATGGCAGCCGAGGAAATCGAACACCTGATAGATCGTCGCATGCACTTGGGACGCCTCTACGGCGTGGGTAATCATTGGCCGGAACTCGAAATGGCAGCGCGGGACCTGGCTGCCGCGACCCGCAGGATTCAGAGCGAGTATCCCGGTCGGCCCGTGATATTTTCGCCGTTCCACTATGTTTCCGAATACGCCAACATCTACGTAGTCGACGCCTTGCGCAACGCGCTGGGTCTGACGGAACTCGCCGTCGTCTCCGGCAGCCCGCGGGAAGCCTACGGCAACCGGGAGGACATCCTGATTCCCGGTTTGCGCATCCTGCACACCTATGACGAGAACAACCGTTCGGGGCTGGGGCTACGCGTCATGCGAGCCTTGCGGCAGGAAAGCATGGCGGTTCTGTTCAGCGATACCCGAACTGGATTCTGGCAGATCATCCTTCACGCTACGGCTTTTCCCCTACTAAATGATAGCGGTGCCATTAATCGACTTGCCCTACTCCGAAGCTGCCCCGGGTATCAATACCAACGGAATTTAGGGAAATTTCCCTATATGCAGGATTACTTCTCGGACAGACCCGAAACAGTCCAGTCGGCCATTATTTCCTGATCAAGTGTAAACACCAGAACCTCTGAGCGGCCGAAGTACTACTTGGAGCTTTCATTTCCAAGTCAATGCGCCGGCCGCTCAATCCAAATGAATCGGCCACTCAACTTCGCAGGAACGCGTGCAGGAGCCTCCCAATGAATGCCAGCCAACTCAGCAATCGGCCTATCCTCTTCCGGCTTTGGTCGTATTCACTCTACAGCTCAGTGGTATTTGCAATTGCTCTCTGGGGCCAAACCGCTTGGGCCGCCGCCACTTGTACTTTCAATGGCACGGGCGCCGAGACTTTTACCTTCCCCGGCCCTATTTCTGTCCCGCGCGACAATAGCGCAACCATGGCCCCTCTTTCCGCCTGGGTGACGGGTGAGGCCGCTACCAATATCTATACGTGCACACTCAGCAACAAAACAAAGGGTGGTATCGGCGTCAAGTTTCCTACCTTGGCGCAGGCGGGAAGCTATAGCGAGGGCGGTACGACATACAAAGTCTTCAATACCGGCGTATCAGGTGTCGGCATCGTCTACGGATTCCGCATTTACACCGGTGGCCCCTTTTGTGATGAGGCTGGCGGTGTCAATGGCTGGAACCCGTGGTTGACTGGCTCGGGGTCATACCCTTACAGCGACCGTTGGTGCGACAACCTACAGTCGGGAAGTTATTCATTCGGTGCGCAACTGAAATTCCGATTGATTCAGACAGGGCGAATCACTGCCGGAACGACGCCCACCCTCACCGTTACCAACACCGCACAAGAGACCGATGGCGTATTCTCAACCGCCATCGGCAGCCGCAACTACGTCATCGGCCCCGTGACATTCCAGGCCTTGAGCTGCACCGCGGTCGGGGCCGATGTCCTCCTGGATACGGCGAGAAAAAGCGACTTCGCCAACGCCACCAGCGTCAGGACCAAACCTTTCCAGTTCACCTTGCAGAACTGCCCGGCCGGCATGAACAGCATCAGGTACCAGCTCGATCCTGTCGGTACCATTATCAGCGCCACCGACGGCACCTTCCAGAACGCCTCGGGCGCCGACATGGCGCAAGGCGTCGGACTGCGGATCACCAATGAAGCCAATACAGCGCCCATTCGCTTCGGCGATTCCAGCTACACCGTCACGGACTACAGCCCGACATCGGGCAACACGACGTTGCCGATCAAGATGAACGTCTCCTACTACCGGACCGGTACGGCGGCCCAGGTCACCGGCGGAAAAGTCCAGGGAACGGCGCAGCTGACGGTCTTCTACCTCTGATCCAGCAACACTTGGATCAGGGATGGCGGGCGCGACGTGATACCATGGGCGGCTGTCACTGATTCGGATCAGTCGCCGGATCCACGAACTCCCAGGAGCCCCCATGAAATACCTCACCCCCGAACAAATGGCCAAACCGCGCAAACGCCGCCTGCTGAAGAAACTGCGCCTGGGCGAGTTCCAGGAGTTCGGTTTCAGCCTGGAAGTGAACTACACCGGCGAACTGGACGACGTGCTCGATGAGTGGATCGCCTTCGTCGAGTCCGAGGGCTGGGTCTTCGTCGGCGGCGCCACTGAAGAGGGCGAGTTCACCGGCTACCTGTGCCTGAACGCCGCCGGCAGCCTGACCGAGGCCGACCGCGAAACCACCCGCCTGTGGCTGGAAAAGCAATCCTGGGCCAAGTCCTTCGAGCTGGGTGAACTGAGCGACTGCTGGCACGGCCTGTTCGAGTAAGGATTCGACTCATCCGGCGCCAGGCCAGGCGTCAGCGCCGGATGGAATCGACGGCGTCGATTCGCCACTGTTGTCAGCACGCCCCTGCTCTGCGACCCTGCCCCCGTTCAAACACGGAGCAGGTTGCATGGAACACATCGCCATCATCGGTAGCGGATTCTGCGGCACGGCATTGGCTATCCAATTGCTGCGTAGCGCCAAGGGGCCGTTGCGCCTCAGCCTGATCAATCGATCAGGGCGCCTCGCCCGCGGCCTGGCCTACGGTACGCGCTCCGTGAGCCATATCCTCAATGTGCCTGCCGAGCGCATGAGCCTGTTCCCGGACCAGCCGTCGGACTTTCTCCAATTCGCCCGCAAGCAGATGCCCGAGGCAAAGCCCGGCGACTTCCTGCCGCGCCGTTTCTACGGGGACTACCTGCAGGACCGGCTCGGCCATGCCATCGCCGAAGCCGCTCCGGGGGTGCGCTTCAGCAGCCTCTGCCAGCAGGTGCTGGAACTGACCGAGCACGGCGATCGTCTGCGCCTGCTGCTGGATGACGGCCAACCGCTGGACAGCCAGAAAGTGATCATCGCCACGGGCAACTTCGCACCCGCGACACCCGGCCCGCTCAAGCTGCTCGAGGCCGATCCGCGTTATCTGCGCGACCCCTGGGCGCCCGGCGCCCTGGAAAGCATCCCGACGCATGCCAATGTGCTGCTGCTGGGCACCGGACTGACCATGTACGACATGGCCCTCGCCCTGGAGGACCAGGGGCACCGCGGCCCTCTGTTGGCGCTGTCGCGCCGCGCGCTGCTGCCACAGGCACACCGGGACAACGCCAGCCATCCCGTGCTGCCCGATCTGCCGCAAGCCTTCCTCCGGCACATGGGCCTGAACGAGCGGCTGCGTGGCTTGCGCCGGTTGATCCGGCAGGCAGCCGAAGACGGGCACGACTGGCGCGACGTGATCGCCGCGCTACGCCCAGTCACCCCGCAGCTCTGGCAATCGCTGAACGACACCGAGCGCGGCCGCTTCCTGCGCCATCTGCAAACCTACTGGGACGTTCATCGGCACCGTGCCGCGCCGCCCGTGGCCCAGCGTATCGAAGACTTGCGCAACAGCGGCCAGTTGCGCGTACAGGCTGGGCGAGTCCTGGCCGCCAAGGCGACAGAGAACAGCATCGACCTGGAAATCCGCCCACGTGGCGCCAGGCATTCGCAACGCCAGGTCGTCGATTACCTGATCAACTGCACCGGCCCCTGCACCGACCTGCGGACCGTGAACGAGCCGCTCCTTTGCGGCTTGCTCGACCGCGGCGTCATCCGCCAGGACCGACAAGGCCTGGGGCTGGACACGGATGAGGAATTCCGCCTGCTGGACGCCAGCGGCAAGGCCAATCCAGACCTTTATCTGCTCAGCCCGATGTTGCGTGCCAGCCACTGGGAAGCCACTGCGGTGCCGGAACTGCGCGGCCACGCCGCGCGTCTTGCCGAATTGCTGTTGGCCTGAAACGAAGCTGGCCCACAAAGGGCCAGCCAGGATTCGTCGACGAGGGCGAGCCTCCCCGCTCCCCTCGCGCTCGGGACATCGTCAGATCGCCACCTGCGCCTCCACCTCCTGCAGCTTGCGCCGGGCCAACGCCAGGTTGGCTTTCACCTTGTCCAGCACGTAATACATGAACACGCCTTCGTGCTTCGCCATGGGACGGATGATGTGGTACTGGCGGCCGAGCGTGATGAGGATGTCTTCGATCACATCGTTGAGCGCCAGCGACTTCATGGTCTTGAGTTTGGCGCGGACCACCTCGGTATTGCCCGCAGCGGCCAGTTCGAGGTCCACGCCGCCGCCGGCCTGCCCAAGCAGCATGCCGCTCTTGGCATCCACCACGGCCGACGCCAGGGCCCCATCCAGGTTCAGCAGTTCGTCCAGCGATTGTTGCAGTGCTGCCATAGCGATTACTCCTTGAGTGCGCGTCCTGTTGTAGTGGCCCCGCAGCCGCGCGCGCCGCGAAGCCTTTTGTCTCAGCCGGCCAGCGACAGATCCGCCAGCCGTGTTGCGGTTCGTTTTGCCTGGTAGAGCACCTGACCGAGCATCTCCTCGCGGTCGGCGACCAGGTTCAGGATCATCGGGTGGCTCGGGTGCGGGATGTCGACGATGACGATGTAGCCCTCGCTCGCTTCGACTATCACATTCTGGTGCGGCCCCACTTCGCTCTCCTGGCCGACCATGGCGCCGAGGGCGGAGATCGAGCAGGCCATTGCAGCCAGCTTGGAAACCTCCAGCCCCTTGCCGGCGCGGGAGGCCACTTCGAAACCGTCCGTGGTGGCGATCACCGCCGCGCTCAGCCGGCCCAGGCTGGAGCCGAGCTCGTCCAGCGCCTGTTCGGCGTCACTGCGCAGTCGTTCCGGCAGGCTCATCAAGGCGTGTTCCATGATCGACTCCGATGGGTTGTGGGCGTCAGGCCGCCGTGCATTCCAGTTGCAGCAGGAGCAGGTCAAGCAGCAGGCGCACCTGCTCCGCTTCACGCACGTCCACCTCAACCACGGGGAAGCTGTATCCGGCTTGCGCCAGGGTGGCGGCGTAGTCGTCCAAGCCGGGATGCGGATGACCGGGCAGGCGACCGACGCCGACCACGCAGGGCGCGCGGCCGATGCAGTCGGCGAAACCATCGAGGTAGATCCGCAGATCGGCCAGCGGATCGGGCCGCGAGTTGTCGATCAGAATCACCAGTCCCAGTGCGCCGCGGGAAAGAATTCCCCACATGAAGGCGAAGCGCGCCTGGCCGGGGGTGCCATAGAGGCGCAGGCGCTCGTCCGGGCCAAGCACCACCTCCCCGTAATCGAGGCCGACCGTGGTGCGCGCCTTGTCCAGGCTGGGGTCGTTGTTCTGCACATCGGTGGTGACAGGCTCGATATCGCTGATCGCGGCGATGGCGGTGGTCTTGCCGGCGCCCATGGTGCCAGTGAAGAGGATCTTGTATTCCCTCATCGGCTGGCCTCCGCCACACCGCCCAGGCCCAAGTGGCGGCGGATACGTGCCAGCAGGCCAACGGGAGCGGCAGTCTGCTGCGCAGGTGCAAGTGGAATGGCCTCACTGTGTTGAAGCATCCCCTGCGCCTCCATCAGGCGGACGAAGTTTTCCGCTACCGGGCGCGGCACACCGGAGCGCTCGCATAGCTCTTCCAGGCTCATGGCCCGGGCACAGAGCAGCGTGGCCAGGCGTACGTAGCGATGATCGCCCTGGAGCAGGGAGGCCGCTGGCCAGTGCTTCAGGCGCAGCGCTGCGCCAGGTATCTCCACGGGCTGGTGGCCAATGGCGCGGGCGGCGCGCTCCAGGCAGTCGAAGACTTCACCGGCACGCAGCGGCCAGTGCACCCAGAGTGACTCACCCTCGGCTGTGCGCAACTGCACCCTGGGCTCGCCTTCCTCACCCTCGACCAGCAAATCGGCCGGACCGTCGACGTAGGCCCAACTCGCCAATGTACGGCCGCTTAGCAGGCCGACAATGGACTTGAAGACCACCTGATCTCGTAACGCCATGCGGGCGAACCCGTAGGTGTACTGAAGCTTGTACGGCTGATTCATCGGCGCGCTCCCTTGGGCCAACAAACACCATCAACCTGCACGGGTTGATCAGGAGGCTCACCGGGACGTTGAAGGAAGCCGAGCGCACGCTCGCAGAAGGCTCGGACGAACGTCCGGCCTGCCTGGCAACCCCGCGGTCATGGCCCTCTCGGGCTGTAGATCGGTGGCTTTGCGTCCCTGGCTTTCGCACAGGTTTGCCCTGGTCAATTGAGTCTCAGCGTAGTACGCCGATTTCGTTCGCCAAGGCAAAAAAATGCGAAATGCATCACACAAATATCGGAAATATCACCGGAACGACTTCGCAATATCTGTCGCTACATTTCGATCCAAAAGCGGCGAAAACTGCCCCGTCGGCTAGGATTTCCTACAGCGGCACCCTACCGGCAGGGGCTCGCCGAATCCCCTACAAGCCGGAGCTCACTGCCCAGAGACGCCATGCTAGAGCGCCAGCGCTTCCTGAATATTCTCAACCTGGGTCTGCCGATCATCGGCGGGATGCTCAGCCAGAGCCTGCTCAACCTGGTGGACGCAGCCATGGTCGGCCACCTCGGGGAAAAGTCTCTCGCCGGAGTCGGCATCGGCAGCTACGCCAACTTCGTCGCCATCTCCCTGGTGATGGGCATGGGCGCCGGCGTACAGGCACTGGTGGCGCGCCGTCGGGGCGAAGGACGCAGCGACGAACTCGCCGCGCCGCTGAACTGCGGGCTGCTGGTGGCGCTGGGCCTGTCGCTGCCGATCACGCTGTTCTGCCTGCTATTTGCCGAGCCCATTGTCCGCGCCCTATCCCATGACTCCGAGGTGCTCGCGGTCGGCATTCCCTACTTCGAATGGCGTGCCTTGTCGGTGCTCGCCGTCGGCCTCAACTTCTCCTTCCGCGGCTATTGGAACGGCACCCGGCGCTCGGGCACGTACATGCGTACCCTGGTGGTGATGCACCTGGCCAACGCGGCGATCAGCTACAGCCTGATCCACGGCCTGTTCGGCCTGCCGCAAATGGGCGCCGTGGGCAGCGGCCTGGGCACCACCCTGGCGCTCTACATCGGCTCGCTGATCTATGCCTGGATCACCTGGCGCGACACCCGCGCCCAAGGCGGCCACCCGCGCCTGCCAAGTGAACGCGATATCCGCACGTTGCTGCGCCTGTCGCTGCCCAACTCACTGCAGCAATTCTTCTTCGCCGCCGGCATCACCCTGCTGTTCTGGATCATCGCGCAGGTCGGCACCCGCGAGCTGGCGGTGGCCCACGTGCTGATCAACCTGGCGCTGTTCCTGATCCTGCCCGGCGTCGGCCTGGGGATGGCGGCGACCACCCTGGTCAGCCAGAGCATGGGCGAGCGCGACTTCGACAGTGCGCACCGATGGGGCTGGGACGTGGTGAAAGTGGCGGCCTGCGGACTGGCGATGCTGGGCGCTCCTTTCTGGACTTTTCCCGAAACCATCCTGCGGCTGTTCGTCAGCGACCCCGCGCTGATCGAACTGGGCCGCGTACCGCTGATGCTGACCGGCATGGGCATGGTGATCGACGCCACCGCGCTGGTATTGACCCAGGCGCTGCTGGGCGCGGGAGCCGTCCGCACTGTGATGGCGGTCAGCCTGGGCAACCAGTGGCTGTTCTTCCTGCCGCTGGCCTACCTGGTCGGCCCGGTGCTGGGCGGCGGGCTGCTGGCGATATGGAGCATGCAGATTCTGCAGCGCGGGCTGGCTTCGGCGATCTTCGCGGTGATGTGGCAGAAGCGCCAGTGGACGCAGATCGAACTCTAGCGTTCGCGCCCTCAGGAGCTAGGCTTGCAGGCAATAAGGAGGACCAACGATGGACGAGCAACAGAACAAGCCACCAAGCTTCTGGCAGATGCTCCACAGCGTGCTGGCCGCGGCCTTCGGCGTACAGAGCGCACGCAACCGCGCGCGCGACTTCACCCACGGCAAGCCGAGTCACTTCATCGCCATGGGCATTCTCTTCACGCTGGCCTTCGTGTTGCTGCTCTATGGGCTGGTGCAATTGGTACTGCATTTCGCCGGGCTGTAGGAAAGCCGACTGGGGGCATGAGGTACCGGCCGGGCCGCAGGACGACCCGCCGGCACTGCTGTCACTGGTGGCTGACCCAGAACACGGCCGTCGCGACCACCAGCAGGATCAGGATGAATGCGGCTCGAGCATCGACAACGCTGTCGCTGGTCTTGTGGGACGTTTCTTCGCTCATGTTTCCCCCATCTTCTCGTTATTGGCTGAAGGACCACAGGCAAGAGTTAAGACCAGGCCGGCCCCCCGCTCAAGGAACCGCCCCCTTTTCGCCGCCGCACAAATGCCGGTAGGCTGCCGCTTCGACAAGACAAGCGATATGAGAAAGGTAGGACCATGCACGTGGATTCACTGCAAGACACTGTCGCCCCGGAAGGCGTCTGCTACGGCTGCGGCGGCAGCAACCCGCACGGACTGCACATCAAGAGCCGCTGGCACGAAGACGGCATCCACGTTGTCGCCGAGCACCTGCCCGAAGCCAAGTACTGCGGCTGGCCGGAACTGGTCTACGGCGGTCTGATCGCCATGCTGGTGGACTGCCACTCGAACTGGACCGCCATGGCCTACCACTATCGCACCGAAGGCCGCGAGCCGGGCAGCCTGCCGCGCATCGACTGCGTCACCGGCAACCTGGGCATCAAGTACATCAAGCCGACGCCCATGGGCGTGCCGCTGACCCTCAGGGCCCATGTCGAGGGTGAGGTCGGGCGCAAGAGCCGGATCATCTGCGAGGTCTACGCCGGCGACGTGCTGACCTGCGTCGGCGACTCGATCTTCGTCCGCGTCGACACCTCGCAACTGCGCGATGCCGCCCACGGTCGCGATGCCTGACCCACTCCCGTTGCGGCGCCGCGAATGAGCAGGCGAAGCGGCGCCACGCAGGAACGGACGTCCGGCTTCGGGCACCCGCCCCGCCTGAGCTTCAGGCCCGGCGCGGCTTAGATCCGAAAGTTCTCGCCATATACTCAAACATCACTTTTGCGCATATTCCCGAACTGGTATCGTGCGCCCCACTCCGCGTGGAGCGCGTTGCCGTGCGCGCTGGGATACGCAATACGCCCTGAGCGCTATAGCCTGACAGCAGGATGATTCATGTACGTATATGACGAATACGATCAGAGGATCGTAGAGGATCGCGTCAAGCAGTTCCGCGATCAGACCCGCCGCTACCTGGCGGGCGAACTGACCGGCGAGGAATTCCGCCCGCTGCGTCTGCAGAATGGCCTGTACATCCAGCGCTACGCACCCATGCTGCGAGTGGCCGTGCCTTACGGCCTGCTGTCTTCGAAGCAGGTTCGCAAGCTGGCGCAGATCGCCCGCGACTACGACAAGGGCTATGCGCATATCAGCACCCGCCAGAACGTCCAGTACAACTGGCCGGAACTGGAAGACGTGCCGGAAATCCTCGCCGAGCTGGCCACCGTGCAGATGCACGCGATCCAGACCAGCGGCAACTGCATCCGCAACACCACCACCGACCAGTTCGCCGGCGTCGCCCGTGACGAACTCGTGGACCCCCGCCCCTGGTGCGAGATCATCCGCCAGTGGTCGACCTTCCACCCCGAATTCGCCCACCTGCCGCGCAAGTTCAAGATCGCTGTCAACGGCGCCGTGAGCGACCGCGCCGCCATCGAGGTGCACGACATCGGCCTGGAAGCGGTGAAGAACGAAGCCGGCGAACTGGGCTTCCGTGTCTCCGTCGGCGGCGGCCTGGGCCGTACCCCGATCGTCGGCAGCTTCATCAATGAATTCCTGCCCTGGCAGCACCTGCTGTCGTACCTCGACGCCATCCTGCGCGTGTACAACCGCTATGGCCGTCGGGACAACAAGTACAAGGCGCGCATCAAGATCCTGGTCAAGGCGCTGACCCCGGAAGTCTTCGCCGAGAAGGTCAACGCCGAGTGGGCGCACCTGAAGGACGGTCCGAGCACCCTGACCGACGCCGAACTGCAACGCGTGGCCGCGCACTTCGTCGACCCGGCCTACCAGGCCCTGGAAGACCAGGACGCCGCCCTCGCCCAGCTCGACGCCGAGCACCCCGGCTTCGCCCGCTGGCGCAGCCGCAACACCTTCGCCCACAAGAAGCCCGGCTATGTCGCCGTGACCCTGTCGCTCAAGCCCACCGGCGTGGCGCCCGGCGACATCACCGACAAGCAGCTGGACGTGGTCGCCGACCTGGCCGACCGCTACAGCTTCGGCGAAGTGCGCAACAGCCATAACCAGAACATCATCCTCGCCGACGTCGAACAGGCGCAGCTGTTCACCCTCTGGGGCGAACTGCGCGAGAACGGTTTCGCCACCCCGAACGTGGGCCTGCTGACCGACCTGATCTGCTGCCCGGGCGGCGACTTCTGCTCCCTGGCCAACGCCAAGTCGATCCCGGTGGCCGAAGCCATCCAGCGTCGTTTCGACGACCTGGACTACCTGTTCGACATCGGCGACATCGACCTGAACATCTCCGGCTGCATGAACGCCTGCGGCCACCACCACGTGGGCCACATCGGCATCCTCGGCGTGGACAAGAAGGGCGAAGAGTTCTACCAGGTGTCCCTGGGCGGCAGCGCCAGCCGCGAGGCGAGCCTCGCGCAGATCCTCGGCCCGTCGTTCGCCCAGGAGCAGATGGCCGACGTGATCGAGAAGATCATCAACGTCTACGTGGAACAGCGCACCGAAGAGGAACGCTTCCTCGATACCTACCGTCGCATCGGCATCGACCCCTTCAAGGAGCGCGTATATGCAGCGAATCATTAAGCACCGCGAGGTCGTCGACGACCGCTGGCATCTGCTGCCCAAGGACGCGACCCTCGAGACCGTGCCCAACTGCGACGACGTGATCATCCCGCTGAACCTGTGGCTGGAGCACGGCCCGGCCCTGCGCGGCCGTGACGGCGGCCTGGGCGTCTGGCTGGATGCGGACGAAGAACCCGAGGCCATCGCCGAGGACCTGGACAAGTTCAAGGTCATCGCCGTGAACTTCCCCGCCTTCACCGACGGCCGCGGCTTCAGCACCGCGCGCCTGCTGCGCGAGCGCTTCGGCTACAAGGGCGAAGTGCGCGCCATCGGCGATGTGCTGCGTGACCAGCTGTTCTTCATGCAGAGCTGCGGCTTCGACGCCTACGCCATCCGTGCCGACCGCGACCCGCAGGCCGCGCTGGCGGGCCTGGATGACTTCAGCGAGGTCTACCAGACCTCGGTGACCCAGCCGCAACCGCTGTTCCGGCGCCGCCAGCTGGCCTGAGCCGACCGATATGAAAAAGCCCCGCATTGCGGGGCTTTTTCTTTGGCTCTTCGTAGGAGCGAGCTTGCTCGCGAACCCGCCCAGCTTCAGCGCCGCCGGTAAATCTGTTCGCGAGCAAGCTCGCTCCTACAGGGAGGCCACGCTCAAGCGCGAACGCTCTCCCAGGCAATCTGCGCCAGCTGATCCCGGCAATCGATCAGGTCCACCTTCGTCCGCCCCGCCAGCCAATTGCGCGCATAGTCCTGGCTCGGACCGATGACCACCGAATTGAACAGCTCCGGCGCAAGCTCCTTGAAGGCGCCGGCTTTGCGGTGTTCAGAGAGCAGACTGGCAATGCGTCGGCCCTGTTGGCGGTTAGCCTCACGCAACGCCTCGCCCACTTCTCCTGCCTCGACCCGGCCGCGGCTGTGCAGGATGAAACGTGCCCACTCAGGGTTGGCCGCCACCCAGTCGACATAGCAGGTGACGAACAGCTTCACGCAAGCCTCCGCGCTCATTCCCTCCTCCAATCCAGCATCGAGCAGCGCCGCGTATTGGCCGACGCCAGTGAGGTACAGCGCGCCAATGATCCGTTCCTTGTTGCCGTAATGGTGATACAGGCTACCGATGCTGGCCCCTGAGCGGTCGCGGATCATTTCGATGGTGGTGGCGTCCACGCCGGATTCGCTGAAGCAGGCCAGCGCGGCCTGGAGAATATCGTCTTTGCGGGAAGGTCGGGCCATGGGGTTCCTGTGGAAAAAACGCTCGAACAGAATTCTAGAATATTTTTCTAGAATTATTTTCTAGTCTTCGTATACTGCCTGGGCGCGCATCCATCTTCAATCCGCTTTGCCCCGGAGTTGCCATGAGTCAGATGATGCAAATGTACCAGCAGGCCGGCCCGGCGCAGTTCAGCGCCATGATCGGCCAGGTCGCCCCCTATTTCGCCAGCATCGCCCCGCAGTTCGTCGAGCTGCGCCCAGGCTATGCGGAAGTGACGTTCCCCAAGCGCCGCGAAGTGCTCAACCACATCGGCACCGTGCATGCCATCGCCCTGTGCAACGCCGCCGAGCTGGCCGCCGGGACCATGACCGACGTTTCGATCCCCCAGGGACGCCGCTGGATTCCCCGCGGCATGACAGTGGAATACCTGGCCAAGGCCGAGGGCGACGTCCGCGCCGTGGCCGACGGCCGCGCGATCGACTGGAACCAGGAAGGCGATGTCGTCGTCCCGGTGCTCGCCTACGTCGGTGACAAGAAGGTCTTCCGCGCCGACATCACCATGTACGTCAGCCAGGCCTGAGGGACCGCACCATGATCACCCCGCTCCCCCGCCCGCTGGACAACGGCAACGGCCACAGCCTCTCCAGCCACTGGTACTATCCGCCCGGCGAAGCTCGCGGAGCGGTGCTGATCGTCCCCGCCATGGGCGTCGAACAGCGCTTCTACACGGCCTTCGCCCACTGGCTGGCCGAGCGCGGCTTCCTCGCCGTGACCTTCGACTACACCGGCATGGGCAAGTCCCGCACCGGCCATCTGCGCGACCTGGATATCGACATACAGGCCTGGGGCAATCACGACTGCAGCGCCATGCTCGACGCGGTGGTCGAGGCCGCCGGCGAATTGCCGGTGTACTGGATCGGCCACAGCCTCGGCGGGCAGATCCTGCCCTTCGTGCGCGGCACCGAGCGCATCCAGCGCGCCTTCACCATCGCCACCGGCAGCGGCTATTGGCGCGAGAACACCAAGGGCCTGCGGCACAAGGCCTGGCTGCTCTGGTACCTGCTGGCGCCAACCATCACGCCAGTGCTCGGCTACTTCCCCGGCAAGCGCCTGGGCGTGGTCGGCGACCTGCCGCGCGGCGTGATCGAACAATGGCGGCGCTGGTGCCTGGATCCGGAATACGCGGTGGGCGCAGAAGGCGGCGCGGTGCGCGAGGCCTATTCCTCGGTACGCACCCCCATCACCTCGATCTCCTTTACCGACGACGAGATGATGTCCGGGCGCAACACCGAATCGCTCCACGGCTTCTACCGGGGCTCGCCGAAGTCGCTGAAGCGAATTGCGCCGCAAGACATTGGCGTGAAGCGCATCGGCCACTTTGGCTTCTTCAGAAGCCAGTTCGCCGATTCGCTGTGGACGGATTACCTGTTGCCGGACCTGGGCTGACACTCAGGCCCGGCACGGGCATCAATCAAGCGTGACCAGCACCCGGCCGACCAGCTTGCCGGCCAGGATCTGGTGTATGGCGGCCGGCAGTTCGTCGAGCTTGACCTCGCGCACTGCCGCTTCGAGGTTGTCGAGCTTCCACTGCAGGGACAGCTTGTCCCACATGGAAGCCTTGACCACCAGCGGCAGCTCCACCGAGTCCACACCCAGCAGGTTCACGCCGCGCAGGATGAAGGGCAGGACGGTGGCCTTGAAGGCGGCGCCAGCGGTCAGGCCGCAGCAGGCGACGCTGCCGCCGTACTGCAGCGACTTGACCACGTTGAAAAGGATGTCGCCACCCACGGTGTCCACCGCGCCGGCCCACTGCTCGCGCAGCAATGGCTTGTCGACACCATCGGAGACGGTGGCGCGGTCGAGGATCTGCCGCGCACCGAGGCGGTTCAGCAGCTCGGCCTGTTCCAGCTTGCCGGTGGCGGCAGCCACCGTGTAGCCCAGTTGCGCCAGCAGCATCACCGCGATGCTACCCACGCCGCCGGTGGCGCCAGTGACCAGGATCGGTCCGGCGGACGGCGTGACGCCGGCGCGCTCCAGCTTGTCGACGCAAAGGGCGGCGGTCAGGCCGGCGGTGCCGAGGATCATCGACTCGCGCAGCGAAAGGCCCTGCGGGCGCTTGATCAGCCAGGCCGCGGGCACGCGGATGTATTGGCCGAAGCCGCCCGGCGTGTTCATGCCCAGGTCGTAGCCGGTGACGATGACTTCATCGCCCGCAGCGAACTCGCCCACCGAGGACTCTTCCACCACGCCGGCGGCGTCGATGCCGGGGGTGTGCGGGTACTTGCGGGTCACGCCACGGTTGCCGCTGGCGGACAGCGCATCCTTGTAGTTCAGCGACGAATACTTCACCCGCACCAGCACTTCACCCGCCGGCAGATCGGCAACCTGCCGCTCGGCCACCTGCAGGTCATATACGCCATGCGCGCTCTCCGTGACCCACAACGCCTTGAATGCACTCATCTCGACCCTCCTCTTTCGAATATGGAACGGGCGCGATCCCGGCGCCCGACGACAATCATTGCCAGAAGAGTCACTGCCAGAAGCGGCTGCGGCCCAGGCGGTCCCACCAGGTCACCAGCACGCGATCGATCACGCCGCTGACGCCCACGCCGAAGCGCTCCTGGATGGACTTCTTCTGCACATAACTGAGCTGGTAGACATCCGCCTCGCGGGCACGTTCGGCCAGGTACTCGTCACTGGTCTTGAGTTCGTCGACCAGTTTCTTGCCCAACGCCGCCTGGCCCAGCCAGACCTCGCCGGTGGCGATCTCGTCGATGGCCAGTTGTGGGCGGTAGTGAACGACGAAGCGCTTGAACAGCTCGTGGGTGGTTTCCAGGTCTTCCTGGAACTTCTCCCGGCCCTTGTCGGTGTTCTCGCCGAACACGGTCAGGGTGCGCTTGTACTCGCCGGCGGTGAGCACTTCGAAATCGATGTCGTGCTTCTTCAGCAGGCGGTTGACGTTGGGCAACTGCGCCACCACGCCAATGGAACCCAGAATGGCGAAGGGTGCGGACAGGATGCGCTCGCCGATGCAGGCCATCATGTAGCCGCCGCTGGCTGCGACCTTGTCGACGCAGACGGTCAGCGGTACGCCAGCCTGACGAATGCGCGCCAGCTGGGAAGCGGCCAGCCCATAGCCATGCACCATGCCGCCGCCGCTCTCCAGGCGCAGCACCACTTCATCGCGCGGGGTGGCGAGGGTCAGCAGCGCGGTCACCTCATGGCGCAGCTGCTCGGTGGCGGATGCCTTGATGTCGCCATCGAAGTCGAGCACATAGACGCGATTCTTCTCGCCGCCCTTCTTCTTTTTCGCGTCCTTCAGGCTTTTCGCCTCGGATTTGCGCAGGGCCTTGAGCTTGGCCTTTTCCAATACGCTGTGTTGCAGGCGCTCGCGCAGTTCCTTGTAGAAGTCGTTGAGCTTGTGCACCTCCAGGTGCCCGCTGCCACCGCGACGGCCACGGCCGCGCAACGCGGCGACCACCACCAGGACGATGACGATGGCCACCACCACGGTGAAGGTCTTGGCCAGGAAACCCGCGTAATCCGCTAGAAACTCCACTCACATCCCCTTTTACAATTCTGGTCGAGCCCGCCAGGCGAGCGCAGCGAATCCCGCAAGCATACCCACGCCGCAGGCCCGCCACCAGCGCTGGCAAACCGCTGCATCAGTCCAGCGAATGCCATTCAAACAAGCGTATGTTTTTTCGTTGACAGCCCCAGGTGATCCTCATAACCTCGCCGGAACTTTCAGCCCTGCCGGGATACTGCGCGTGGGAAGCATCTACCTGATTCGACATGGCCAGGCTTCATTCGGCGCCGACGACTACGATGTGCTCTCGGCCACCGGCGTACGCCAGGCGGAAATCCTCGGCGAGCACCTGGCCAGCCTGGGCCTGCGCTTCGACCGCTGCGTCGCCGGCGACCTGCGTCGGCAGCGCCACACGGCCGAAGCGGTGATGGGGCGGCTGAACGAAGCCGGGATCGAAACCCCATCCCTTGAGATCGATTCCGCCTTCAACGAATTCGAAGCCGACGCGGTGATCCGCGCGCACCTGCCGGACCTGCTGGAGATCGAGCCGCATGCGCTGCACATCATGCGCAACGCCGCCGACCACCGCGCCGAGTTCCAGCGCCTGTTCTCCACCGTGATCGCCCGCTGGGTTTCCGGCGACCATGACAAGGACGGTCTGGTCAGTTGGGCGGAATTCCTCGACACCGTGCACGGCGGCCTCAAGCGCCTGCTGGAGTCGGCCAGCGGCAAGGATAATATCGGCGTCTTCACCTCCGGCGGCACCATCACCGCGGTACTCCAGCAGGTGACCGGCATCCCCGCGCTGAACGCCTTCGAGCTCAACTGGCAGATCGTCAACACCTCGCTCAACCGCCTGAAGTTCCGCGGCAGCGAAGTGGCCCTGGCTTCCTTCAACAGTCACGTGCATCTGGAACTGTTGAGGGCGCCGGAACTCATCACCTATCGTTGAGTGCCGGCCCATTGCGACGCAAGCGTCGCGCGAGAAAACCTAGAAAAGGAATAGAACCATGAGTGTTGCTGACATCGTTTCCACCATGAAGAGCAAGTTCAACGCCAGCGCGGCCGCCGGTCTGGATCTGGTGTTCCAGTTCAACATCGAAGACGGCGACAACCACTACCTGGTCGTCAAGGACGGCACCTGCGAAGTCGTACAGGGCGACGCCGAGTCCCCCAACGTCACCCTGATCATGGACAGCGAAACCCTCAAGGGCATCACCAGCGGCGAAACCGACGGCATGCAGGCCTTCATGGCCGGCAAGCTGCGCGCCGAAGGCGACATGATGCTGGCGATGAAGCTGGGCGAACTGTTCCCGGTCTGATCCGAGGAAAACCTGCCCGCGCAACGCGAAGAACCGGAGTCCATGGCTCCGGTTTTTTTATGCCCGCGCCCCGCTGCAAGGCCCGGATCAGGCAGCCTGATCGGGGCCCAACACGAACGCCAATAACGGCTCCGGCCGCTTGTGACGGGCAGAGGCGGATATTAGATTAGCCAATGATCACCCGGCGCCATCATAGCTTTGCCTGATCCTGCAAGGCGTCACGCCGGCCTGCGCGCACCTCGCCAGGAGCCCTGAGGCCCTCGTGAGGACGACTCGTACAAGCTCGTATAAGAAAGGGACCAGCATGTCGTTGACCGACCAGACCATCCGCTCCCGCGAAGGCGAAGAACTCGATGCCGCCGTGATCGACGGCTACCTCAAGGACCACATCCCCGGCCTGCAGGGTCAGCCGCGCATCAGCCAGTTCCCCGGCGGCGCCTCGAACCTGACCTACCTGATTCAGTACGACAACCAGGAACTGGTCCTGCGCCGCCCGCCGTTCGGCAAGAAGGCCAAGTCCGCTCACGACATGGGCCGCGAATTCCGCATCCTGAACCAGCTCAAGGACGGCTTCCCCTACTGCCCCAAGGCGTACACCTATTGCACCGACGAATCGGTGATCGGCGCCGAGTTCTACGTCATGGAGCGGGTCAACGGCATCATCCTGCGCAGCGACCTGCCCAAGGAGCTGAACCTCGACGCCGAGAAGACCACCGCCCTGTGCAAGAGCTTCATCGACAAGTTCGTCGACCTGCACAACGTCGATTACAACGCCTGCGGCCTGGGTGACCTGGGCAAGCCCGAGGGCTATGTGCAGCGCCAGATCGGCGGCTGGATCGATCGCTACGAGAAGTCGCTGACCCCCGACGCGCCGGCCTGGGAACAGGTGAAGGTATGGCTGCGCGAGAAGATGCCGGCCGACCACCACAAGCCCGGCATTGTCCACAACGACTATCGCTTCGACAACGTCATCCTCGACCCGAACAACCCGATGCAGATCATCGGCGTGCTCGACTGGGAAATGACCACCCTCGGCGACCCGCTGATGGACCTGGGCAACACCCTCGCCTACTGGATCGAAGCGGGCGATCCGCAGCCGATGCAGATGCTGCGCCGCCAGCCCAGCCACGAGCCGGGCATGCTGACCCGCCAGCAGTTCGCCGACTATTACGCCGAGCGCGCCGGCATCCAGATCGACAACCTCGATTACTACTACACCTACGGCCTGTTCCGCCTGGCCGGCATCATGCAGCAGATCTACTACCGCTTCTTCCACGGCCAGACCCAGGACAAGCGCTTCGCCACCTTTATCCACGCCAACAAGCTGCTGGAACAGGTGAGCCTGCAGGTCATCGGCAAGTCCCGCCTGTAACGGCGCCCCAGAACAAGGAGAACCCCCATGTCCAAGACCCAACTGTTCGACCTCGACGGCAAGATCGCCTTCGTCTCCGGCGCCAGCCGCGGCATCGGCGAGGCCATCGCCAAGCTGCTGGCCCAGCAGGGCGCCCACGTGATCGTTTCCAGCCGCAAGATCGATGGCTGCCAGGCCGTGGCTGACGACATCGTCGCCGCCGGCGGCAAGGCCACTGCGATCGCCTGCCACATCGGCGAGATGGAGCAGATCCAGGCCGTCTTCGCACAGATCCGCGAGCAGTTCGGCCGCCTGGACATCCTGGTCAACAACGCCGCCACCAACCCGCAGTTCTGCAACGTGCTGGACACCGACCTGTCGGCCTTCCAGAAGACCGTCGACGTGAACATCCGCGGCTACTACTTCATGTCCATCGAGGGCGGCAAGCTGATGAAGGCCAACGGCGGCGGCAGCATCATCAACGTCGCTTCGGTCAACGGCGTCACCCCGGGCGAGTTCCAGGGCATCTACTCGGTGACCAAGGCCGCGGTGATCAGCATGACCAAGGTCTTCGCCAAGGAATGCGCGCAGTTCGGCATCCGCTGCAACGCCCTGCTGCCGGGCCTGACCGACACCAAGTTCGCCTCGGCGCTGGTGAGCAACGACGCCATCCGCAACGTCGCCCTGCAGCGCATCCCGCTCCAGCGCGTGGCCGACCCGAGCGAAATGGCCGGCGCCGTGCTGTACCTCGCCAGCGACGCCTCCAGCTACACCACCGGTGTGACGCTGAACGTCGATGGCGGCTTCCTCGCCTAAGGCGAGCGCCGCAACGAAGAAGGGAGCCGGTTGGCTCCCTTTTTCATGTCAGAACGACGGGAATTGCGTAGGAGCGGACTCCGTCCGCGTTCAGTATCCGCCGTGAAGAAAGCGCGGATGAATCCGCTCCTAACCTCACTGCCAGTCTTTCAGCGCCTGATTCGCCGCCGCGTTCATCGGCTCGGCGGTCAGCCCGCCGGCCCCATAGCGCACCGCGAAAACGGCCTGGTCGGCCATCGGCAGATAGGTCACCCGGCCCGCCTTGGGCACGAAGGTCAACAGGTCATGCTGGCCGTCGCGCAGCCAGCGCCACAGGTCGATGCCCGGCACGTCGTCCGCCAACGCCACCCTGCGCCCCTGGCTCTGCTGCTCCACGGCCAGGAAGCGGCCGCTGAGGTCCTGAAGGCGGTAGCCCGGCGCCATCCCGATCAGCCGCGCCAGCCCCTTCCACTCCAGCACGCGCGCGTCCAGCTGCCAGAGGTCGCCGGCCAGCTCCACGCGGCGCTCGTCATTGCCCTGCAACAGCGTTACCTCATAGCGCTGCTCGGCGACCTTGTGGAAGCTCAGCGTTGCCAGCGGGCGCTCTGCCGGCAGCGGGTCGTAGCTGCGCAGGTCCCAGGCGACCAGCGCCACCAGCACGGCGACGGCCACGAACAGCATTCCCGCCGTACCGCGCAACCAGCCGAGGAACCAGTGGCGGTCGAACAGAATGCGGGCGGCTACCATCAGGGCCAACAACGCCAAGAAGGCAACGACCCAGGCCAGACCGTCGTACTGCATCGAATGATTTCCTTCCTCGTAGAAATGCCGGCATTATGCGCACCGCGTACCTGCGCGGCCAGCCAGACCGTCGCAGCTTTCGGGCCCGTTAACGTTTCCTATGCCACCGCTCTTTACAAAAGAGCGGCGCCGCGGGCTCCTGATCAAGGCTGACCCAATGCCCTTCGAACTCGTCGTAGACCCGACCACCCTCGTCATCCTCGCCGGCGTCGCCTTTCTCGCCGGTTTCATCGACGCCATCGCCGGCGGCGGCGGCCTGCTCACCATCCCTGCCCTGCTCACTGCAGGCGTCCCGCCGCACCTGGCGCTGGGCACCAACAAGCTGAGCTCGACCTTCGGCGCCGCGGTGGCGAGCTACACCTTCTACCGGCGCAAACTGTTCCAGCCGCGCCAGTGGCGCAACGGCATCATCGCCACGGCCATCGGCGCGGCACTGGGCGCCTGGGCCGCGCACCTGATGCCGGCGGAATGGCTCAACCGCATGCTGCCGGTAGTGGTGTTCGGCTGCGGTCTCTACCTGCTCTTCGGCAAGACGCCCGAAGCGCCTTTGGACGCCAACCCGCGCATCGCCCAGCATCGCCAGTGGCCGCAGGGACTGGGCCTGGGCTTCTATGACGGCGTGGCGGGCCCCGGTACCGGTGCCTTCTGGACGGTCAGTTCCCTGCTGATGTACCCGCTCGACCTGGTCCGCGCCAGCGGCGTGGCGCGCAGCATGAACTTCGTCAGCAATATCGTCGCGCTGGCGGTGTTCATCGCTTCGGGCCAGGTGGTCTGGCTGATGGGCCTGTGCATGGGCAGTTCGTTGATGATCGGCGCGTACTTCGGCGCGCGCACGGCGATTGGCGGCGGCGCCAAGTTCATCCGTCCGGTATTCATCCTGGTGGTACTTGCATTGACTGTGCGCCTGGCCTGGCAGCACTGGTTCAGCGCCGGGGCCTGAGCAAGGCCGGAGCGGCGCCTGGGTTCAGGCGCCGCCGGGCAGGACAGGATCGGGACGACCGGCGCGGCGTGCCAGGTAGACCTCGATCAGGTAGCGGGCGATGGAGCGCTCGGCCGGCAGGCGCGGCAGCTCGTCGACGTGGAACCAGCGGGCATCTTCGATCTCGTCCGGCTGCATGACGATCTCGCCACTGACGTACTCGGCGTGGTAGCCGAACATCAGCGAATGCGGGAACGGCCAGGGCTGGCTGCCCATGTAGCGGATATTGCCGATCTCGACACCGACCTCTTCGCGTACTTCCCGCGCGACGCAGTGCTCCACCGACTCGCCCGGCTCGACGAAGCCGGCCAGGGTGCTGTACATCCCCGGCACGAAGCGCGGCGAACGCGCCAGCAGCACTTCATCGCCACGGGTCACGAGCACGATCATGCTCGGCGACAACAGCGGGTAGCGCTGGATGCCGCAGCTCTCGCAGTGCATGGCACGGTCGCGGGGCATGCGCAGGCTTGGCTGGCCGCAGCTGCCGCAGAAGCGGTTCTGCCGCCACCAGATACCGATCTGGCTGGCGAAGCCAAGCATGGCGAAGATGTCTTCCTCAGCCTGCATCATGAACTGGCGCAGGCCGATCCAGCTGGCGCCCTCCAATGGATCAGTGCGGTCGACTTCCAGCAGGTACACCGGCTCGCCGTCGAACAGGCCGACAGCGTGCTCGGAAAGCACCGAAAGGTCCTGGCGCTTGAGCCAGTCGCGGGGGAACAGCACGCCGTTGCTGTCGGCGAGGAACTGCTGCTGGCAGTGGGCGAGCGCCCAGCCACCGTTCGCCGCGACCTCGAACATCGAGGATTCCCAACGTCCGGTACGCATCAGGCTGCCACCGTCAGGCCCAGGGCCCTGACGCTCTCGCTGGCGACGTCCAGGACGTCGGGTTGGCCTTCAGGCCGCATCATGGCTCCCCCTTCCAGGTAGTACTCCAGGCCGGTCAGCGCATCCGCCAGGGTTTCCAGCATCTGCTCGGACGGCATCTGGGTCGTCTCGATCATCTGCCCCTGAATGTAATCGGCGCAGGCGCCCACGAGCAATGCCGCACGTTCCTGGCCGAGGAACCACAGGCCGCCGCGCACCGCCTGCAGGCTGATCGGGACATTGGCCAGGTGCAGCTTGTCGCCGTTGGATTCCAGGTACGCCGTGATCGCGCGCTTGGCCAGCGCCAGGCCGGCCTGGGCCTCGTCGATCACCACGATGCGCGCTTCGGCGAGCTGGTGCACGGCGAAGGAATCGTCCTCCCCCATCGGCGCCGGACGCGCGCTCATGCGCTCGCCACGCTCCAGGTTGCCGACCATGCTCTCGACGTACAGCAGCGCGTCGGCCAGCGCGTTGAGCGCCGCAGGTTCATCCACCGCGCCCTTGGCGACCCAGCCGGCGACGACGCCATGCTGGTGCTGCAGCGAAGTGGCGGCGGAGTTCAGGCCGACCATACCAAGGGTCTTGGCCAGCTTGCCCAGCTGGGTGTGCAGGATGCCCAGGGCATCGGCCTGGGACACGCCTCGCTCGATCAGGTCGAGCTGGTCCTTCACCGCGGTGAGTTCCTCGCGGATCGCCACCGACAGCGAGCGCATCACCGACTGGCCGGGACCGGAGAGGCGCCGCGATTCGTCTTCGAGCAGGTGATCGGTGAACGGCAACGGTGCCAGGCCAAATACCTGGCGCAATTCGGTAGCGCGTACGCCGCTGGTGTCAGCCAGCGTGGTGAGATACAGCAGCTCCTTGAGCAACTGGCGCGGCGCTTCGTATTGCGGGTTGGCGATCAGTTGCTTGAGTTCGCGGTCCAGCCGCGCGAACACCTGCTTGCGCGTCTTGCGCGGCAGCATCTGCGCGTCCACCAGGGCTTCCAGCGCGCCGGCGCCGACCCAGCACAGGCGGGTGCGCGCGGCGCTGCCCAGCAACACGTCGAGCTTGCCCAGCGCGCGGCCCATGAGCTTGAGGCTGGGGTAGAGATTCTGTTCGCGGATCAGCCCCACCAGACCGACCTGGTACATCTGCCGCAGGCGACGGACTTCGCGGGCCGGGTCTTCCACCTGCGGTGCGGTGACGGCGCGCAGCGGGCGCGGCAGATCCAGCCGCGCACTGAAGAAGAAGCTCTCCGGCAGTGCGGGCTGGCCGGCGGCCTGGCGCACGTCGTTGATCGCCGGCAGTAGCAGCTCGGGGATTTCCTGGCGGTGCGCTTCGAGGTTTTCCAGGTAGCGACGCAGCACATAGAGCGCATTGCCGAGCGCGGCCAGTTGGCCGTCGCGGTCCTCGCTGACCCCGGTGGGAATGTCGGTGGCCAGGTCCAGCGCTTCCTGCGCCAGCAGCTCGGCACCGGCCAGCTCGATGAGATTGAGCGTGCCGCGGATCTGGCTCAGGCAATCGACAGAATGTTGCAGCAGGCTGCCGTTCTGCCGCTCGGCGATGAAGTGCTCGAGATTCTGCTCGGCCTCCTCCATCGTGGCGAACAGCTCGTCGCGGACCAGACTGAGGGACGTGGCTCCAGTAACCATCGGCCTAGTGCGCCTCCTGCGCGCAAGAAGAGTGGACGGACATCAATCGGCAAACTCGGGGGTCTTCTTGCTCATGTGCGCCATCATGGCGGCCTGCAGGTCGGCAGACTGCAGCATCGCGGCGTTCCAGGTGGCGATGTATTCCAGGCCGTCCTCGACGCGGTGGTCGCGGGCATAGCCGATCATTTCCTTGGTGCCGCGGATGGCGATCGGCGACTTGGCGGCGATCTGCCGGGCCAGTTCCATAACACCATCGAACAGCGCGGCATGGTCGGCGTAGACGCTGTTGACCAGGCCGATGCGCTGCGCTTCCTCGGCGTTGACGTTACGCCCGGTGTAGGCCAGCTCACGCATGATGCCATCGCCGATCAGGCGTGGCAGGCGTTGCAAGGTGCCGACATCGGCTGCCATGCCCATGTCGATTTCCTTGATGGAGAACTGCGCGTCCGCGCTGCAGTAGCGCATGTCACAGGCAGAGATCAGGTCGATGCCGCCACCGATGCAGTAGCCCTGGATCGCCGCAAGCACCGGCTTGCTGCACTTGTCCACGGCGTTGAAGGAGCCTTGCAGTTGCAGGATGGTCTTGCGCAATGCGCGGGCGTTGCGGCCTACGTCCTTGCCCAGGTGGCTGGCGGCCTGGGCCAGCAGGGCGAGGTCGATACCGGCGGAGAAGTGCTTGCCGGAGCCGCTGAGGACGACGACACGGACTTCATCCGTTTCATCGGCCCACTGGAAGATATCGATGATTTCTTTCCAGAAATCGGCATTCATCGCGTTGAGCTTTTCCGGACGGTTGATCTGCACATGGGCGATCTTGTCCGCCAGTTCAACGCGGAAGGCTTTGTATTCAGTCACGGGAGATGTCCTCGGGAATGCCCTGCTTCTCGTCTGGGGGCGGCGCGCTGCCGCCGGAGCCCGGGCCAACAGTTCTTATGGGTGCGGCATACAGATTTTTGGCATCGCGCCACTATAACAAGGCAAGACCAAAAGTCGATGCCGCGGTCTGTGACACAGACCACGGCATCGGGCGTGAATTCGCTCGCAATACGCTCACCAACTGCTTGATCTGGCAGGAAGGTGGTCGCCGCGGCAATCAGTCGCCAGCGGCCAGCGGCAACCCCTGCGCACGGTTGCGGTACTGGCGCCAGGTGTACATCGGGATACCGGCCATGAACACCAGGAAGCCCCAGAAGATTGCCTGCTCGCCGGTGCCATACAACGCCCAAAGTGAATAGAGGAAGCCCAGGCAACCGATCGCCAGCACCTGCGGCCGCGAGCGCGGCGAGAAGGATTCCGGCTTGGTCGCCAGCAGTTGCAGCAGCGCGGCGGTACAGAAGGCATAGGGCACGACACCGGTCATGGTGCCCAGCAGGATGATGACGTTGAACACCTCCACCAACTCGCCATGGCCGTCGACCATCACCAGCGCCGTCACCAGCAGCCCGGAGGACAGCAGGCCATTGGCCGGCGCGCCATTCTTGTTGAGCTTGCCCAGGGATTCGGGAAACAACCCGTCACGAGCCGGCGCCACCGGAATCTGTCCCTGCAGCAGCACCCAGCCGTTGAGCGCCCCCAGGCAAGCGATCACCGCGCCGCCGGCGACCAGGTAGTAACCCCAGTTGCCCAGCAGGATGCGCGCGGCATCGGCGAAGGGCGAAGTGGACTTGGCCAGCACTTCCGGCGGCATCAGGCCCTGCACGGCGGTGATCGACAGGATGTACACCGCAGCGGCGGCCAGGGTGCCGAACAGCGTGGCGCGCGGGATGGTCTTCTTCGGGTCGCGCACATCGTCCGCCGGCACGGTCGCCGATTCCAGGCCGATGAAGGACCACAGCGTCAGCGCCGCCGTGGTGGCGATCGCCTGGGCATAGCCCATGTTCGGCAGTTCGCTGGGCGCCGGGATGGTCAGGTAGTCAGGGTTGAAATGGAACCAGCCAAGGATGCCTACCAGCAGCAACGGGATCAGCTTGAGCGCGGTCAGGCAGTTCTGCACCACGGCGAAGGCAGTGATGCCGCGCAGATTGATCAGGGTGCACAGCCAGATGGCGCCGATGGCCGTGGCGACCATCAGCAGCGGGTCGGCCAGCGCCGGTATGAACACTCGCAGGTAGCCCACCAGCGTGACGGCGATGGCGGCGTTGCCGATCCACGCGGCTTTCCAGTACGTCCAGGCACAGAGATAGCCGGCGAAGCTGCCGAAGCCATCGCGGGTATAGGCGTAAGGCCCGCCAGCACCGGGATTGAGCCGCGCCAGCCGAGCGAAGGTGAAGGCCAGGATCACCGCCCCGGTACTCGACACCAGCCAGCCGAACAGGCTGAGCCCACCGAACGCCGCCAGGCTCGATGGCAACAGGAAGACTCCTGACCCGACCATGTTGCCGACCACCAGCGCAGTGCAGCTCCAGAACCCCATGCTGCCCTTTTTCGCTTCCGCCATCTGCGCTCCTTAGAAGCCGAGATCCGTATTTTCGTTTTATCGTCCTGCCCTCGGAAAAGACGCAGAGCGGCGATCTGTCCTACAGGGTAGACAGCGCCGGGCAAAGGAGGAAACCGTTTTGCAGGACGAGACCGCTCGTTTCGAGCGATTTCGCCCTGCGCGGTCAATGCCGCTGCAGAAATTCCGCCGCTCAGGCGGAGCCGAACTGGCGCCTGCCGATCTCGTAGAGCTGCTCGAACTGCAACGACGGCATCGGCTTGGCGAACAGGTAGCCCTGCCCTTCGGTGCAGCGCTCGGCGCGCAAACGGTCGCGCTGGGCGGAGGTTTCGATGCCCTCGGCGATGGTCTCCAGGTCGAAGCTGCGGGCCATGTCGAGGATCGCGCGGATCACCGACAGGTCCTGCTGCGTCTCCAGCATGCCGATCACGAAGGTGCGGTCGATCTTGATGCGGCTCAGCGGGTAGGTCTTGAGCAGGCTGAGGGAGGCGTAGCCGGTGCCGAAGTCGTCGAACGCGATGCCGACCCCATAGGAACGCAGGCTCTGCAGGGTACTGAGCACGCTGTCGTCGTGATTGAGCACGATGTTCTCGGTGATCTCCAGCTCCAGCGCTTCCGCCGGCAGGCCGTGGCGTTCCAGTGCTTCAAGCACCTGGGTGACCAGGTTGCCCATGCGGAACTGGGCGCCGAACAGGTTCACCCCCATGCGCAGGTCCGGAGCACCATTGCGCCGCCAGTAGGCAGCCTGGGCGCAGGCTTCATCCAGTATCCAGGCACCGACGATGGCCGCCAGCGGCCCGCCCTCCAGCGATGGCAGGAAAGCTGCCGGCGACAGCAGGCCGCGCTGCGGATGCTGCCAGCGGATCAGTGCCTCGGCCCCGCGCAGGGAGCCGTCGCGCAGGCTGACCTGAGGCTGGTAGAACAGCAGGAACTCGCCATTGGCCACGGCACGATGCAACTCCATGCCATAAAGATGCCGTGCCGCCGCTTCCATCTTCAGCGCCGGAAGGAACACGAAGGCGTGACTGCGGCCGCTACTCTTGGCCTTGAACAGCGCAAGATCGGCGTCGCCCACCAGCTCCAGCGCTTCCTGGGCGTGCAAGGGCGCCAGCGCCACCCCGCAGCTGGCGGCCACTCGCACTTCATGGGCCTCGATGACGATGGGCTCGGCGATACTGGCGATCACGGCCTGGGCCAAGCGCATGGCGTGCTCCGGCGAAAGCAGGTTGGGCTCGAGGATGGCGAATTCGTCTCCGCCGATCCGCGCGACCGTGGCGTCCGCCGTGGCCAGCCGGTCCAGTCGTTCGGCCACCTGCCGCAGGATGCCGTCCCCCACGGCATGGCCAAGAGAATCATTGACGTCCTTGAAACCGTCCAGGTCGATCATCAGCACCGCCGCCGGCCGGGACTGCACCAGCACCTCCTCGGTGCGCCGGTAGAACTGGCCGCGATTGGCCAGTCCGGTGAGCACGTCGACGCAGGCCAACTGGCGCAACGCTTCTTCTTCCCGGTGGCGGGCGGTGAGGTCCTTGAGCACAGCCTCGAACTTGAGTTTGCCCCGCTCCGACCAACTGAACAGGGTCAGGCCGAGGGACACTTCCGAGCCATCCTTGCGCAAGCCGGTGATTTCTCCCGGCACGGCCATGCCGTCCAGGGAGGTGGCATCGCTGGCCCCGCTGATCAGACTGCGAAAGGACTGGCGGCTGCGCTCGGGCAACAGCAGTTCAAAAGCCTGTCCGCTGCCCTCGGCGAGATCATAGCCAAACAGGTTGGCGGCGGCCTCGTTCCAGGCGCCGATCTCACCCCAGCAGTCGAACCACACGACCGGCGTCGGCGACGTGCCGGCGTACTCCTCGAACAGCGGCCGAGTGCGCGCCGAGGCAACCTCGATACGCCTGAGCTCGAGGCGGTCGGCAGCCATTCGCGCCAGCTCCTTCAAGCGCTCGCAATCATCCCGACTGAAGTCTTCATGGGGCTGGCTATCGATGATGCACAGGGCGCCCAATGGCTGACCTTCCACTGACAGCAGCGGCACCCCGGCATAGAAGCGCACGCCATTGACCGCGGTCACCAGGGGGTTGTCATGGAAACGCTCATCGCGGCTGGCATCGCCCACCACCATCACGCCGTCCTGGGCGATGGCATGGGCGCAGAAGGACACGTCGCGTCCCATGTCCACTTCGCCGATACCGGTGGCGGCGGCGAAGAACACATGGTCACTGCCGATCATGTTCACCGCCGCGACCGGCATACCGAACATGCGCACGGCAATCTGCACCACCGGGTCGAGGCTCGGCAGCAGGTTTTCGTCGTCGAATCCGTAATCGGAGAGCGCTGTCAGGCGCTCGCTTTCGTTCGGCAACGTCACGGGACAGCGCATGGGGGAAACCTCCCTTTTTCCTCATTTCTCCCTTTACCGATGCGCAGAAGAATAGTTCCACTTTTCAAAAATGGACGGCGGCCCACGAGCGCAGGGGCCGAGCGGTCATTTGCAGCACTCCACGGTGTAGCGTTTTTCTCCATCGACCTCTCGTATCTGCAGCCCATGGACGTCGGAGTCAAAACCGGGGAAGTTGCGCTCGAAACTCTGCGCGAAGGCCAGGTAGTCGAGTATCGAGCGGGTGGATTCGGTGAACCGCTCCCCCGGCATGATCAGCGGTATACCTGGCGGATATGGCACCAGCATCACCGCCGCGACACGACCTTCCAACTGATCGACAGGCACCGCCTCGACTTCGCCGCGCACCAGCTGCGCATAGGCCTCCGCCGGGCGCATGGCGATTTCCGGCAGCACCGTGTACATGCGCTTCATCGCCTTGGCGGTGGCATGGTCCCGGTAGCAGCGGTGCAACTCGTCGCACAGGTCGCGCAGGCCCATGCCCGCATATCTCGCGCCCCCCGCCTGGGCAACGCTGGGCAGCGCGTCCGCCAGCGGCTGGTTGGCATCGTAGCTGCGCTTGAACTCCAGCAACTCGGTGACCAGGGTGCTCCACTTGCCCTTGGTCACCCCCATGGAGAACAGCACGAGGAAGGAGTAGAGCCCGGTTTTCTCCACCACCAGCCCACGCTCCCAGAGGAAGCGGCTGACCACCGCGGCGGGAATCCCGCGCGAATCGAGACGCCCGCCGGCGGTAAGGCCCGGCGTGGCCAGCGTGACCTTGATTGGGTCGAGCAGCACGTAGTCTTCCACCGCGTCGCCGAAGCCATGCCAGTCGGCGTTGGGCTCGAGCACCCAATCGCGGGTCTTCACCTCATCGGTGCCCTCGACACCCGGCGGCTGCCAGACGCTGAACCACCAGTCATCCTCGGCGAGGTTCTGCTGTACGTTGGCCAGGGCACGGCGGAAGCTCAGGGCTTCGTCGAAGGTTTCCTGGATCAGCGAGCGGCCCGCCGGGCCCTCCATCATCGCTGAGGCCACGTCCAGCGAGGCGATGATGCCGTACTGCGGCGAGGTGGAGATGTGCATCATGAAGGCTTCGTTGAAGCGCGCCTGCTCGAAGCGCCGCGCACCGGCATCCTGCACGTGGATCATCGAGGCCTGGCTGAAGGCCGCGAGCATCTTGTGCGTGGAGTGGGTAGTGAATACCAGCGGGCCGCTGTCATCGCGACGGGTGCCCATGCCATAACGGCCGTCGTAGAACTCGTGGAAAGCCGCGTAGGCGTACCAGGCCTCGTCGAAATGCAGCACCTCGACGCTGCCCCCCAGTGCCTGCTTGATCATCTGTGCGTTGTAGCAGAGGCCGTCGTAGGTGGAATTGGTCACCACTGCCAGCCGCACCTTGGGCTCGCGGCCGCGTGCCAATGGGCTGGCCTCGATCTTGGCGGCAATGGATTCGCGGCTGAACTCCGACAGCGGGATCGGCCCGATGATGCCCAGCTCGTTGCGCTCCGGCGTCAGGTACAGCGGGATGGCACCGGTCATGATGATCGCATGGAGGATGGACTTGTGGCAGTTGCGGTCCACCAGCACCAGGTCGTCGCGGCAGACCATCGAGTGCCAGACGATCTTGTTCGCCGTGGAGGTGCCGTTGATCACGAAGAAGGTGTGGTCGGCGCCGAAGTTGCGCGCGGCGCGGGCCTCCGCTTCGGCGAGCGGGCCAGTGTGGTCGAGCAGCGAGCCCAGTTCGGGCACCGAGACGGAGAGGTCCGAACGCAGGGTGTTTTCCCCGAAGAACTGGTGAAACGCCTGCCCCACCGGGCTCTTGCGATAGGCGACACCGCCGCCATGGCCGGGCGTGTGCCAGGAGTAGTTGGACTGCGCGGTGTGCTCCACCAGCGCGCGGAAGAACGGCGGCAGCAGACCCTCCAGGTACTTGCGCGCGGCGCGGCTGACCTGGCGGGCGAGGAAAGGCACGGTGTCTTCGAACAGGTAGAGGATGCCGCGCAGCTGGTGCAGGTCGGCCATGGACTCGGCCGGTGCGTTCTCGATGGTCATCTGCTCGCCCAGGGCGAAGATCGGCAGCTGCGGTGCGCGCACCCGGGCCATGCGGATCAGTTCCACCACGTCCTGCAGAAGGCGCTGGTTCTCCCCCGCCCCCTCGGCGGCGACCAGGATGCAGGCCAGCCCATGGTGAGTCGAGGCGACGATGCGCCCCTCGGCGGAGCTGGCAGTGGAAAGGATGCTGAAGCCGTCCTGCTCCAGCTCCCGCGCAATATCCCGCACCCGGTCGCCGGCCACGGTATCGGCCTTGATGTCGCGGTGAACGATGAGGATGGGGAATTTTAGATCTTTGTACATTGTGAACCCCTGAAAGGACGTACGACTGGCGTCGATCCTCTCCAGAGTATGGGCTCACGGAATGTAGGGGAATGCGCCCGGCTGACAGCTGTAATAAAACGTCGCGTGGCTGACAGGTGCGTTCACCTCGAGCGCCTGGCTCTGGCGACTGTTCGCAGAAATGAAAAAGACCCCTGTTCGGGGCCTTCTTCAAGCAGCGCGGAGGATCACTCCTTCGGCGCTTCCATCTGCGCCCACAACGACGGGCCGCCAGCGGACTTCTCGATCACCGCCAGGCGCGCGATATGCGCTTCGATCTCTTCATCGGTGGCACGGATCACGCGGGTCAGCGCGCGGTCCGCCGCCAGGCGACGGATCGCCGTAGCAGCAGCACGGCCGCTGCCGTCACCCTCGGCGCCGTTGCCAGCCAGCGACAGGCTGGTCTGGCCACCGGTCATCGCCAGGTAGACGTCGGCTAGAATCTCGGCATCGAGCAAGGCGCCGTGCAGGTCACGGCCGGAGTTGTCGACGCCATAGCGCTTGCACAGGGCATCGAGGTTGTTGCGCTGGCCCGGATGGCGCTCGCGGGCCATCAGCAGGGTATCGAGGATACTGCAGTAATCGGCGACGTCCGCGCGCTCGCTCTGTCCCAGCAGGGCGAATTCGTTGTTGATGAAGCCAACGTCGAACGCCGCGTTGTGGATGATCAGCTGGGCGCCCTTGATGAACTCGAAGAAGTCATCCGCCACTTCGCGGAAGCGCGGCATGTCCTTGACGTATTCATTGGTGATGCCGTGGACCGCGATGGCGCCCTCGTCGATCTCGCGATCGGGCTGCAGGTAGACATGGAAGTGCCGGCCAGTGAGGCGACGGCCTTCGAGCTCGACGCAACCGATCTCGATGATCCGGTGGCCGTCGGTGACCGGCATACCGGTCGTTTCAGTATCGAGTACGACGCTGCGCATTCTCTGTGAAACCTTCTTGCGGTTGATGCGCCCGGAGCTTTCCGGGCGCTCATGATTCTCAGCGCGGCAGTTCGCTCACGCCACGGTTGGCGAGCATGTCGGCGCGCTCGTTGCCGGGGTGGCCGGTGTGGCCGCGCACCCAGCGCCACTCGACATTATGCCGGTTCACCTGCTCGTCCAGCGCCTGCCACAGGTCGGCATTCTTCACCGGCTGCTTGGCGGCGGTCTTCCAGCCGCGCTTCTTCCAATTGACCATCCACTCGGTGATGCCCTGCATGACGTACTGCGAGTCGGTGACGATGCGCACGTCGCAATGCCGCTTGAGCGCAGCCAGGGCCATGATCGCGGCCATCAGTTCCATGCGGTTGTTGGTGGTTTCCGCCTCGCCGCCCCACAGTTCGCGCTCGGCGCCCTTGTAGAACAGCACGGCGCCCCAGCCACCCGGACCCGGATTGCCCTTGCAGGCGCCGTCGGTGTAGATCTCGACTTTCTCTTCGCTCATTTGGCTCGCTTTCAGGACTCGGAATCGCGGCGACTGACCTTGGCCACCGGCAGCGGCACCAGTTGGCCGCGCGGCTCGCGACGGGGCTGACGCAGGGGCCGCAGACCGACCACCAGCTTGCGCGCCACCAATAGATAGAAGCCGGCGCCGGAGCCCTGCAGGACGGGGCCCCAGGTCTCCATGCGGGCCAGGCGGCCCTGCCACTTCGCCGATGCAAGCGGCGGACGATAACACCCGAAGCGGCGTTTCTCCAGCGCGAAGCCCAGCAGGTTGAGCCAGTCGCAGACCCGGTTCGGCGAGATGCAGCGGGCGCGGCGCAGGGCGTCGCGGGCGAAATAATGGCGGATGCCCCAGGCACTCCAGGGATTGACCCCGACCACCAGCAGGTGTCCACCCGGACGCACGCTGCGCGCGGCTTCGCGCAACAGGCGGTGCGGCGACAGGCAGAAATCCAGGCCGTGGTGCAGCAGCACCACGTCGGCGGCATGCTCGCCCAGCGGCCAAGCCGCCTCGTCGCAGGCGATCTCCACGCCGGGCAAGGGTGGCCCGAGGCGCACGCCACGCTGGATATTGCCGACGCTGGCCGGCAGCTGCGCATGCGGTCCGTAATGCACGAGGTAACCGCCGAAATAGCGCTCCAGCTCGTCGATCAGCAGTTGCTGCTCTTCGGCGAGCATCATCCCGCCGATCGGCCCGGACAGCCAGTGGCGGGCCTGGTCGATCAGCTCGAGCCAGTCGGCATCCGCCTGGGCGAAGGGTTCTTCAATCATCACTACCCCCTGTGGGACAGCGCGACACAAAAGTGCGTATCCGCACTACTATGCGCCAATGCCCACCACTTGGCGACTTTCCACCCATGATACAGATAGATGCTCTGCCCGCCTTTTCCGACAACTACCTCTGGCTGTTGCAGGATGTGACCCGCCGCGAATGCGCGGTGGTCGATCCGGGTGACGCCGCGCCGGTCGAGCGATGGCTGCAGGCCCATCCCGGCTGGAAGCTGACCGATATCGTCATCACCCACCACCATGCCGACCACGTCGGCGGCGTCGCCCGCCTCAAGGCCGAAACCGGCGCCCGTGTACTGGGCCCGGCGGGGGAAAAGATTCCCGGGCGTGACGTGGCGCTGGAGGATGGCGACCGTGTCGCAGTGCTCGGCCTGGAGTTCGAGGTCATCCACGTGCCCGGCCATACCCTCGGCCACATTGCCTATTTTCATGCAACGAACCGCCATGACGATGAAAGCCTGCCACTGTTGTTCTGCGGCGACACTCTGTTCGCCGCCGGTTGCGGCCGACTGTTCGAAGGCACGCCGGCACAGATGCATGCGTCGCTGAGCCGTCTGGCCGCCCTGCCCGGCCACACCGCCGTGTACTGCGCCCACGAATACACCCTGAGCAACCTGCGCTTTGCCTGTGCAGTCGAACCGGGGAACCCGGAAGTCCTCGCGCGCTTCGAGGAAGTCAGCCGCTGGCGCGAACAGGGGAAGATCAGCCTTCCTTCTTCCATTGCTTTAGAGCGGGCGACGAATCCTTTCCTTCGCGTGTCGGAAACATCCGTTAAGAAAGTCGCCGACGAGCGGAACGGCCAGCAAATCCGCACGCCGGAAGAGGTCTTTGCGACCATTCGCCGCTGGAAGGATCAGTTCTGAGGGCTGGCGAAATCTTGACCAGGATGGGCCCGGTTTCTAGAATCGCCGAAATTTTTGCCCCGGACATAGTCATCAGCCAATGCCGCCCAAGACCAGAAAGACCTCCGATCTAGACGCATTGGCACGCGCCATCCGAGTCTCCATTGTCCTGCTCGCGGCGGGCCTGGCGGGTTGCCAGTCGACCCAGCAGACCGCCAGCGACAGCCAGGTCCGCAGCGCTTCCCGCGCCGTCGACGTGCAGTTCAACCCAGCCTGGAACCAGGCCCAGAACGATATCTGGGAACGCATGCGTGGCGGCTTCCAATTGCAGGACCAGCTCAATACCAACCCGCGTATCGAACGTCAGCGCCTGTGGTTCATGAGCAACCAGTCGTTCCTGGAAAACGCCAGCGAGCGCGGTGCGCCATACATGCACTACGTCGTCGAGCGCCTGGAAGAGCGCGATATGCCGCTGGAGCTGGCGCTGCTGCCGATGATCGAGAGCTCGTACAACCCGATGGCCGTGTCGCGCGCCCAGGCCGTTGGCCTGTGGCAGTTCATCCCGAGCACCGGCACGCACTTCAACCTGCGCCAGACCAACTTCTATGACGGCCGTCGCGACATCACCGCGTCGACCAACGCCGCGCTGACCTACCTGACCCGCCTGCACGACATGTTCAACGGCGACTGGCTGCTCGCGCTGGCCGCCTACAATGCCGGTGAAGGCACCGTCAGCCGCGCGATCGAACGCAACGAGCGTCTCGGCCTGCCCACCGACTACTGGAACCTGCCGCTGCCGCAGGAAACCCAGGACTATGTGCCCAAGCTGCTGGCCCTGTCGCAGCTGGTGAATGCCCCGACCATCTACGGCATCAACCTCAGCCCGATCGCCAACCAGCCCTACTTCACCTCGATCCGCGTCAAGCCGGGCCTGGATCTCTCCCAGGTCGCCGCGGTCGCCGACCTGGACCAGGACGAACTGCAACAGCTCAACCCAGCCTTCAAACGCGGCGTGACCCTGGACGGTCCGCACCACCTGCTGGTGCCGCTGGCCAAGGCCGACTCCCTTAAAGCCGGGGTCGCGAACCTGCAGCCGGTCGAACTCAAGCCGCTGGCAGCAACCGTGGCCAGCTCGGGCAGCCGCTACCGTGTACGCAAGGGCGATAGCCTGCACAGCATCGCCCAGCGCTACCGCCTGAGCGTGGCCGAGCTCAAGGCAGCCAACCGCCTGAGCGCGAACCGCCTGCGCAACGGCCAGACCCTGGTCATCCCCGGCCAGCCCGGCCGCCCGACCATCGAGCCGGAAAGTCCGCGCCAACTGGCACAGGTGGAAAGCTCGAAGACCGTCGCCAGCGCCCGCGTCGCCACCCGCAGCTACACCGTGAAGAACGGCGACACGCTGTGGAGCATCGCCAAGAAGAACAGCGTCGCGGTCGCGGACCTCAAGCGCTGGAACGGCCTGGACAGCCATGGCGTCAAGCCCGGCCAGACGCTCAAGCTGCAGAGCGCCGCTGCCACCCAACTGGCTTCCAGCAGCAAGAGCAAGGCCAAGCAGGACACCGCGACCTACTACAAGGTCAAGCAGGGCGACTCGATATCCATGATCGCCAAGCGCTTCAACGTCGAGACGCAACATATCCAGCGGTGGAATCCGCGCACCGGCAAGGCCCTGAAGCCCGGCCAGACGCTGACCCTGTACCTCGGCACCGCCAGCCGCTGAGTTTCAGCCTGCGCCGGGGCGCACAGCCCCGGCCGCATGTCTTCTGGCAGCACGGACAAGCTGCTACTGTACGACGCAACTCCCCTTCAGCCAGCCAGGATCGGATCCTACGCCTGATGCGTCGCTTGTCTCTGATGCTCCTGGGACTTTTCCTGGGCCTTCCCGCCTCCGCCCAGATCACCGAGAGCCACGGCTACGCCCAGTTCGGCGACCTCAAGTACCCGGCCAGCTTCGATCATTTCGACTGGGTCAACCCCAAGGCTCCGAAGGGCGGCGTGCTGCGGCTGATGGGCCTGGGCACCTTCGACACGCTAAACCCCTACACCTTCAAGGGCAGCCCGCCGGTCAGCACCGCGGACTTCCTGCAGTACGGCGTCAGCGAGCTTAACGAGCCGCTGATGGTCGGCACCGGCCTGTACGACCCCTCTGGCGACGAACCCGCCTCCAGCTACGGCCTGATCGCCCGCAGCGTGGAGTACGCTGAAGACCGCAGCTGGGTGGTGTTCAACCTGCGTCCGGAAGCTCGCTTCCACGACGGCAAGCCCATCACCGCCTACGACGTGGCGTTTTCCTACCGCACGCTGCTCAAGCATGGCCACCCGATGTACCGCACCAACCTGCAGGAAGTGCAGCGGGTCGACATCCTCTCGCCGCAGAGCATCCGCTTCGTCTTCAAGCGCCACGACAACCCGCTGCTGATCCTGCGCCTGGGTGAGATGCCGGTGCTACCGCAGCACTACTGGAAAGGCCGCGACTTCCAGGCCACAACTTTCGAACCGCCGCTGGGCAGCGGCCCCTACCGGATCACCGAGGTGGTGCCGGGGCGCCGTCTGGTGTTCGAGCGGGCCAAGGACTGGTGGGGCAAGGACCTGCCAGTAAACCGCGGCAAGTACAACTTCGACCGCGTCGAGGTGGACTTCTACCGTGACGCCGGTATCGCCTTCGAAGCCTTCAAGGCCGGCGAGTTCGACATCTACATCGAGCACCAGGCGAAGAACTGGCGCAGCAACTACCGCTTCCCGGCGGTACGCCGTGGCGACGTGGTGAAGGCAGAAATTCCCCACCAGATCCCCACCCAGACCCAGGCGCTGTTCCTCAATACCCGCCGCGCGACCTTCGCCGATCGTCGCCTGCGCGAGGCGCTGGGGATGATGTTCGACTTCGAGTGGACCAACCGCGCGCTGTTCAACGACGCCTATGTACGCGCCAGCAGCTACTACCCCAACAGCACCTTCGCCGCCACCGCCGTCCCCCAGGGCCAGGAATGGCTGCTGCTTTCGCCGTATCGTCAGCAGTTGCCCGAAGCGCTGTTCAAGCGTCCTTTCACGGTGCCGGTGACCAAGGGAGCCGGCATCCCGCGGGAAACCCTGCGCCATGCATTGGGTCTATTGGGCGAAGCCGGCTGGAAGCTCTCCGGCGACCGCCTGCTGGACGCCAACGGCAGGCAGCTGCGCTTCGAGATCCTGCTGGTCAACCCCAGCCTGGAACGCATTCTCCAGCCGTATCGCGAGAACCTCGCCAGCATCGGCATCGATACGAGCTTGCGCACCGTGGACCGTGCCCAGTACAAACAGCGTCTGGACCAGTTCGACTACGACATGATTCTGATGACCCTGCCCCAGACCCTGAGCCCCGGCCTCGAACAATGGCAGTACTTCCATTCCAGCCAGGTGGCGGTGAAGGGCAGCAAGAACTATGCGGGCATCGCCAACCCCGTGGTGGACGCGATGCTCGAGAAACTCCTCGGCGCCACCGACCGCGACCAGCAGGAAGCCGCGGCGCGCGCCCTGGACCGGGTGCTGCTGTGGCAGCACTACAGCATTCCCAACTGGTACCTGAACAAGCACCGACTGGCGTACCGCAACCGCTTCGCCTTCGTCACCACGCCGCCCTACACGCTGGGTCTGCGAGCCTGGTGGCAAAAAGACCAGGAGAAAACCCTATGAAAAGCCCCCGCCGCGCCGCGCTCTGCGCCGGCCTGTTGCTGGGACTGCTGGGCAGTGCGCAGGCCGCGCCGCAGCACGCCATCACCCTGTATGACGAGGCGCCCAAATACCCGGCGAACTTCAGGCACTTCGACTTCGTCAATGCCGATGCGCCCAAGGGCGGTACGCTGCGCCTCTCCGATTTCGGCGGCTTCGACAGCCTCAATCCCTTCATCGCCAAGGGCAACTCGGCCCCGCAGATCAACCTGATCTACGACACCCTGACCTTCCACTCCCTCGACGAACCCTTCACCGAGTACGGCCTGCTCGCCGAGAAGATCGAGAAGGACCCGGAGCACCGCTTCGTCCGCTACTACCTGCGCCCGGAGGCGAAGTTCCAGGACGGCACGCCGGTCACCGCCGAAGACGTGGTGTTCACCTTCGAGACGCTGATGAAGGACGGCGACCCCATGTACCGCAACTACTACGCGGACGTCGACAAGGTGGTGGCCGAAGACAAGCTGCGCGTGCGCTTCGACTTCAAGCACGGCGACAATCGCGAGCTGCCGCTGATTCTCGGCCAGTTGTCGATCCTGCCCAAGCACTGGTGGGCCAGCCGCGACTTCAACAAGACCAACATGGAGCCACCGCTGGGCAGTGGCCCCTACCGCATTGCCAAGGTCGAGGCCGGCCGCTCGATTCGCTATGAGAGGGTCAAGGACTGGTGGGGCAAGGACCTTCCGGTGAACCGCGGCTTCAACAACTTCGACGCCGTGGTGGTGGAGTCCTACCGCGACCTCACAGTGGCCCTGGAAGCCTTCAAGGCCGGGCAGTTCGACTTCAATGACGAGCGCATCGCGAAGAACTGGGCGACCGCCTACGATTCGCCCGCCGTGCGTGACGGCCGCATCGTTCGCGAAGAGCCGGTGAACGGCAACCCGTGGGGCATGCAGGCCTATGCCTTCAACATCCGCCGCCCGGTGTTCCAGGACCCGCGCGTGCGTGAAGCCATCACCAACCTGTTCGACTTCGAGTGGACCAACAAACAGCTGTTCTTCAGCTCCTACCTGCGCGATGGCAGCTACTTCGAGAACTCCGAGATGGCCGCCAAGGAGCTGCCCGACGCGGAGGAGTTGAAGATCCTCGAGCCGCTGCGCGACAAGCTGCCGCCAGAGGTCTTCACCCAGGTCTACGTGCCGCCCACCAGCGACGGCAGCGGCATCATCCGCGAGCAGAAGCGCAAGGCCTACCAACTGCTGCTGGACGCCGGCTACAGGATCGAGAACGACAAGATGGTCGGCCCCGACGGCAAGCAGCTGAGCTTCGAGTTCATGCTCGCCCAGGCCGACTTCGAGCGCGTACTGCTGCCCTTCAAGCGCAACCTCGCCGAACTGGGCATCGACATGCAGCTGCGCCGCGTCGACGTCTCGCAGTACATCAACCGCCTGCGCTCGCGGGACTACGACATGATCGTCAGCAGTTGGCCGCAGTCCAGCTCGCCCGGCAACGAGCAGCGCGAATTCTGGCACTCCAGCAGCGCCGACAAGCCCGGCAGTCGCAATTTCATCGGCCTCCGCGATCCGGGCATCGACGCCCTGGTGGAGGGCCTGATCAACGCCGGCTCCCGCGAAAGCCTGGTGCGCCACGCCCGCGCCCTCGACCGCGCCCTGCTCTGGGGCCACTACGTGGTGCCCAACTGGTACCTGGGCAACTGGCGTATCGCCTACTGGAACCGCATCGCCCACCCGGAAAAGCTGCCGCCCTACAGCTACGCCCTGCAGACCTGGTGGCAGGCCCGCGACAAGGCCGTACCGACCCATACGGATGCCAAGGCCGCGAGCGAAACGCCGGCTGACGGCACCGTCGCCCAAGGGTCCAACTGATGCTGGCCTACATCCTGCGGCGCCTGCTGCTGATCATCCCCACCCTGTTCGGCATCCTGCTGATCAACTTCATCATCATCCAGGCCGCCCCCGGCGGCCCGGTCGAGCAGATGATCGCCAAGCTGGAGGGCTTCGATGCCGCCAGCGGCGGCGCCACCGGGCGCATCTCCGGCGGCGGCGGTGAAGTCGCCTCCGCTGGCACGCACTACCGCGGCGCCCAGGGTCTGGACCCGGAGCTGGTGAAGGAAATCGAGAAGATGTACGGCTTCGACAAGCCGGCCCCCGAGCGCTTCTGGATCATGCTCAAGAACTACGTGCACCTGGACTTCGGCCAGAGCTTCTTCCGCGACGCCAAGGTCACCGACCTGATCGTCGAGAAGCTGCCCGTGTCCATCTCCCTGGGGCTATGGAGCACGCTGATCATGTACCTGGTGTCGATCCCGCTGGGTATCGCCAAGGCGGTGCGCCACGGCAGCCATTTCGACGTCTGGACCAGCTCGGCAATCATCGTCGGCTACGCCATCCCCGCGTTCCTCTTCGCCATCCTGCTGGTGGTTCTGTTCGCCGGCGGCAGCTACTGGGACTGGTTCCCCTTGCGCGGGCTGACCTCCAACAACTTCGACGAGCTGACCTGGGGCGGCAAGGTCCGCGACTATTTCTGGCACCTGGCACTGCCCATCACCGCGCTGGTGATCGGCAACTTCGCCACCATCACCCTGCTGACCAAGAACAGCTTCCTCGACGAGATCGGCAAGCAGTACGTGGTCACTGCCCGCGCCAAGGGCTTGACCGAACGCCGCGTGCTCTACGGCCACGTGTTCCGCAACGCCATGCTGCTGATCATCGCGGGCCTGCCGTCAGCCCTGCTGGGTATCTTCTTCACCGGTTCTCTGCTGATCGAGGTGATCTTCTCCCTCGACGGACTGGGACTGCTGAGCTTCGAGGCGGCACTGAACCGCGACTACCCGGTGGTATTCGGCACGCTGTTCATCTTCACCCTGTTCGGCCTGATCATGAAGCTGGTCAGCGACGTCCTCTACACGCTGGTCGATCCGCGCATCGACTTCGAGAACCGGGAGTAATCCGATGCGCCTGTCTCCCATCAATCAGCGCCGCTGGGCGCGCTTCAAGGCCAACAAGCGCGGCTGGTGGTCCCTCTGGCTGTTCCTCGCGCTGTTCGTCCTGAGCCTGGGCGCCGAGCTGATCGCCAACGACAAGCCGCTGGCGATCCGTTATGACGGCGAGTGGTACTTCCCGGTGGTCAAGCGCTACCCGGAAACCGTCTTTGGCGGCGAGTTCCCCATGGAGGCCAACTACAAGAGCCCGTACATGCGCGAGCAGATCGCGCAGAAGGACGGCTGGATTCTCTGGCCGCCGATCGCCTACAGCTACGACACCATCAACTACGACCTGCGGGTGCCCGCCCCCTCCGCGCCCACCGCGGAGAACTGGCTGGGCACCGACGACCAGGCGCGCGATGTCATGGCGCGGGTGATCTACGGCTTCCGTGTCTCCGTGCTGTTCGCCCTGATCCTCACCGTGCTCAGCTCCATCATCGGCGTCGCCGTGGGCGCGCTGCAGGGCTTCTACGGCGGCTGGATCGACCTGCTCGGCCAACGTTTCCTGGAAATCTGGTCGGGCCTGCCGGTGCTCTACCTGCTGATCATCCTCGCCAGCTTCGTGCAGCCGGGCTTCTGGTGGCTGCTGGGGATCATGCTGCTGTTCTCCTGGATGAGCCTGGTGGACGTGGTGCGCGCCGAGTTCCTCCGCGGCCGCAACCTGGAGTACGTGCGCGCCGCGCGCGCCCTGGGCATGCGCAACGGGGCGATCATGTTCCGCCACATCCTGCCCAACGCGATGATCTCCACCCTCACCTTCATGCCCTTCATCCTCACTGGCGCGATCGGCACCCTGACCTCCCTGGACTTCCTCGGCTTCGGCCTGCCCGCCGGCGCGCCGTCGCTGGGCGAGCTGGTCGCCCAGGGCAAGTCCAACCTGCAGGCGCCCTGGCTGGGCATCACCGCCTTCGTGGTGCTGGCCGTGATGCTGAGCCTGCTGGTGTTCATCGGCGAAGCCGCCCGCGATGCCTTCGACCCGAGGAAGTGACATGAACCAGTACGAGAACCTCATCGAAGTCCGCGATCTGTCCGTCGATTTCCGCTGCGGCGACGAACAAGTGCGTGCGGTCGAGCACATCAGCTTCGACATCCGCAAGGGCGAGACCCTGGCGCTGGTCGGCGAGAGCGGCTCCGGCAAGTCGGTCACCGCGCACTCCATCCTGCGCCTGCTGCCCTACCCCACCGCCAGCCATCCCTCCGGCAGCATCCAGTACGGCGGCAAGGACCTGCTCAAGCTGCCCGAGCGCAAGCTGCGCGGCATCCGCGGAAACCGCATCGCCATGGTGTTCCAGGAACCCATGACCTCGCTGAACCCGTTGCACACCATCGAGAAGCAGATCGGCGAAGTGCTCGCGTTGCACAAGGGCATGAGCGGCAATCAGGCCCGCGCGCGCACGCTGGAATTGCTCGACCTGGTCGGTATTCCCAATCCCGCCAGCCGCCTCAAGGCCTACCCCCACGAGCTTTCCGGCGGCCAGCGGCAGCGGGTGATGATCGCCATGGCGCTGGCCTGCGAGCCGGAGCTGCTGATCGCCGACGAACCGACCACGGCGCTCGACGTCACGGTGCAGCTGAAGATCCTCGACCTGCTGCGCGACCTGCAGCAGCGTCTGGGCATGGCCATGCTGCTGATCACCCACGACCTCAACCTGGTGCGGCGCATCGCCCATCGAGTTTGCGTAATGAAGCGCGGCTGCATCGTCGAGCAGGCCGATTGCGACACCCTCTTCGAGGCCCCGCAGCACCCCTACACGCGCGAATTGCTCGGCGCCGAACCCAGCGGTAGCCCCGCGCAGAACGAGCCCGGCGAGCCGCTGCTGGAGGTCGACGACCTGCGCGTGTGGTTCCCGATCAAGAAAGGCGTGTTCCGCAAGACCGTCGACCACGTCAAGGCGGTGGACGGCATCGACTTCAGCCTGCCGCGCGGCCAGACGTTGGGGATTGTCGGCGAGAGCGGCTCGGGCAAGTCGACCCTGGGCCTGGCCATCCTCCGGCTGATCAACAGCCGGGGCGGCATCCGCTTCGAAGGCCAGGCCATCGAAGGCATGAACCAGGCGGAAGTCAGGCCTCTGCGTCGCGAGATGCAGGTCGTCTTCCAGGACCCGTTCGGCAGCCTCAGCCCGCGCATGTCAGTGGGCCAGATCGTCGGCGAGGGCCTGGAGATCCATGGGATGGGCACCTCCGAGGAGCGCGAGCAGGCGATCATCGAGGCGCTCAAGGAAGTCGGGCTCGACCCCGGTACTCGCCACCGCTATCCCCACGAATTCTCCGGGGGGCAGCGGCAGCGCATCGCCATCGCCCGCGCGCTGGTGCTCAAGCCGGCGCTGATCCTGCTGGACGAACCGACCTCGGCGCTGGACCGCACAGTGCAGCGCCAGGTCGTCGAACTGCTGCGCGGATTGCAGGCCAAGTACAACCTGACCTACCTGTTCATCAGCCACGACCTGGCGGTGGTGAAAGCCCTCAGCCACCAACTGATGGTGATCCGCCATGGCAAGGTGGTCGAACAGGGAGCTGCAGAGGAAGTCTTCGCCGCGCCGCAACACACCTATACGCAACAACTGCTGGAAGCCGCTTTCCTGGCTCCGGCGGATGCGTAACCCAGCCTCAGCTCACAGAAGGAGAGCACATGGGTTTTCTCGCCGGTAAACGCGTACTGATAGTCGGAGTCGCCAGCAAGCTGTCCATCGCTTCCGGTATCGCTGCGGCGATGCACCGCGAAGGCGCCGCGCTCGCCTTCACCTACCAGAACGACAAGCTCAAGGGCCGCGTCGAGGAGTTCGCCGCCGGCTGGGGCTCCAGCGCCGATCTTTGCTTCCCCTGCGACGTGTCCAGCGACGAGGACATCGAGGCCGTGTTCGCCGCACTGGCGAAGCAGTGGGATGGCCTGGACTGCATCGTCCACTCGGTGGGCTTCGCGCCGGGCGACCAGCTCGACGGCGACTTCACCGAAGTCACCACCCGTGACGGCTTCCGCATCGCCCACGACATCAGCGCCTACAGCTTCATCGCCCTGGCCAAGGCCGGGCGCGGGTTGATGCAGGGCCGCAATGGCAGCCTGCTCACCCTCTCCTACCTGGGCGCCGAACGCACGATGCCCAACTACAACGTCATGGGCATGGCCAAGGCCAGCCTGGAGGCCGGCGTCCGCTACCTGGCCGGCAGCCTCGGTCCGGACGGCACCCGCGTCAACGCCATCTCCGCCGGCCCGATTCGCACCCTCGCCGCCTCGGGCATCAAGAGCTTCCGCAAGATGCTTGCCGCCAACGAACGCCAGACGCCGCTGCGGCGCAACGTGACCATCGAGGAGGTCGGCAACGCCAGTGCCTTCCTCTGCTCGGACCTGGCCAGTGGCATCAGTGGCGAGATTCTCTATGTCGACGGCGGCTTCAACACCACCGCCATGGGCCCGCTGGGCGACGACTGAGCCGCTCTCACAGACAAAGAAAAAGGCCGCATCAGCGGCCTTTTTCTTGTACCGGATAAAACGAGGGCCGCTTGCGCGGCCCCCTGTCCTTTACTTCTTGGCGTCGTCAAACTTCTCGATCTTCGCCTGATCCTGCAGATAGCGGCGGAAGGCCGAGAAATCGTCCTGGCCGCTGCGCGAGGCGAGGAAGCGCTGGTACATCGCCTTCTCCTGCTCGGTCGGCTTGGCCTCCGGCTCGCTCACACCGCTGAGCTTGACCACCACGAAGTCGCCGTTCTGCAGTGCGACACCGCCCAGGCTGGGCTTGCCGGCACCGTCCGGGCGAGCCATGCGGAACACGCTCTGCAGCACGACCGGATCGACCCCTTCCTGGCCACGGGCAGCCGCTTCCACGACTTTCCAGTCCTGGCCTTCCTGGGCCTGGGTCAGCGGGATCTTGCCATCGCGCAGCCCCGCCAGCAGCGCTTCGCCACGAGCCTTGGCATCGGTGGCGGCGTGCTCGACCTGCAGACGCTTGAGGATATCGCCACTGACCTGCTCCAGGGTTTCCTGTTGAGGCTTGTGGTGCTCCTTCACGCGCAGCACGACTACGGTGTCGGGGTCCAGTTCGATGGCGCCGCTGTTGGCGCCCTCTTCCAGCACTTCGGGGCTGAAGGCGGCCTGGATGACCTGGCGGTTGGCAGTCACACCCTCGCCACCTTCCTTGCCGAACGGCTTGCTGGTCTGCACCTTCAGGGCCATGTCCTGGGCCGGCTGGCCCAGATCGGAAGCTTCGTAGGCGGAGCTTTCCAGCTGCTTGGTGGCATCGACGAAGCGTTGTTCGACCAGCTGGGCCTTGGCTTCATGCTCAAGCTTGGCCTTCAGGCTGTCGAAGGTCGGGACTTCCGGCGCTTCGACTCCCAGCAGCTTGATCAGGTGCCAGCCGTAGGAAGTTTTCACCGGCGCGGAGACTTCGCCCTTCTTCAGCGCATACAGCGACTCTTCGAAGGCCGGGTCATACACGCCGCGACCGGCAAAGCCGAGGTCACCACCGTTGGCGGCGGAACCGGTGTCGTTGGACAGCTCCTTGGCCAGCTTGGCGAAGTCTTCACCCTTGTCCAGGCGCGCCTTGATCTCGTCGATCTTCGCCTTGGCCTGCTGGTCGTTCTGCTTGTCGTTCACCTCGATCAGGATGTGCGCGGCGTCGCGCTGCTCGGCCAGGCCGGCGATTTCCTTCTGATAGAGCGCGTCGAGGTCTTCCTTCTTCACCTCGACCTGGTCGAAGAAGGCGGACTTCTTCAGCTCGACGTAGTCGATGGTGACCTGTTCGGGTGTCATGAACTCGGCGCTATGGGCGTCATAGTAGGCCTTGATCTCGCTGTCCTCGACCTTGCTCCTGGCCGGGTCGGCCTTGAGGGTCAGGGTGGCGAAGTCGCGGGTCTGCTTCTCCAGGCGGGCGAAGGCATTGAGCTCGTCATCGGTGACGAACCCGGTACCGGCGATGCCGGCGCGCAGCTGACCAATGAGCATTTCCTCGCCGAACATGCGGCGGAACTGCATGCGGTCATAGCCCATCTGGCGGATGACCTGGTCGAAGCGCTCAGCACTGAACTTGCCGTCCACCTGGAATTCAGGGGTTGACAGGATCAGTTGGTCCAGCGCCTGCTGGGAGAAGGCGAACTTGTCGTTCTGGGCGGCTTGCAGGACCAGCTTGCGCTCGATGAGCGATTTCAGCGCGGCGTCCTTGAGCAGCTTGTCGTCGAGCATGGACGAATCGAAGTCCTTGCCCAGACGCTGCATCAGCTGGCGACGCTGCATGTCCGCAGCCTGCTGCAGCTCCGGCAGACCAATGTCTTCACCGTTGACCTGAGCAGCGACGTTCTCGTGGTGGGTTGCGCGAATGATCTGATCGAACCCGGTCAAAGCCATGAGGACAACGATCACGCCCAGGATGGTCTTGGTGATCCAGCCTTGGGAATTGTCCCTGATGTTTTGCAGCATGCGGCCCCCGACGCGGCCACGGCCCACCGTCAATGGCGGCGCGGCGTGGAAAAAAGGCGGATATAAGAAAGGCGCATCCGAGGATGCGCCTTCTCGTAACTGGTGGAGCTTGCGGGCTTTGAGCCCGTGACCCCTGATGATTCCAACCGACCTACGCCAGCCGGGTCACCGCTCCGTGACCGGCCCAACCGAGGTTGAACCGGTCCAGGTCAAGTCCAAAAAGACGCTTAGTTGACAGCGTCCTTGAGAGCTTTACCGGCCTTAAAGCCCGGGATCTTAGCAGCAGCAATCTTGATCGGCTTGCCGGTTTGCGGGTTGCGACCGGTGCGAGCAGCGCGCTCTTTGACAGCGAAGGTGCCGAAGCCTACCAGTACGACGGAGTCACCAGCCTTCAGGGCGCCAGTTACGGACTCGATCACCGCGTCCAGAGCGCGACCGGCAACAGCTTTCGGGATATCAGCAGATGCGGCGATAGCATCGATCAGTTCCGACTTGTTCACTCTAAGTCCCCTTATTTCTGTTGAGTATGTTTCTATGTGTTAGGTGTAAGCAAAAGCAGGTGCTGGTTTGCCAACTGACAAAGCAAGTGCCGCTTTATAACAAGGGCTCAAAAACAGTGTCAAGAAAGCCCCCCAACTAATGCGTGCTGATTCGCTCCTTGGAATCAGACTCGCGCTTCTCATCCTTTGCAACCATCTCGGGAGCCGCATCGGGCAAGGGCTCCGGGGCGTATTGCAGCGCAATTTGCAGGACTTCGTCAATCCATTTAACCGGTTTAATAACGAGATCAGCCTTAATATTATCCGGAATTTCCCTAAGGTCTCGTACATTTTCCTCGGGAATGATCACAGTCTTGATTCCACCCCGGTGCGCAGCCAGAAGTTTTTCCTTCAGGCCACCAATGGCCAGCACTTGACCACGCAGGGTGATCTCGCCGGTCATGGCAACGTCCGCCCGGACCGGGATCTGGGTAATCGCCGAGACCAGCGCAGTGCACATGCCGATACCCGCGCTAGGGCCGTCCTTGGGCGTGGCGCCCTCGGGCACGTGGATGTGGATATCGTGCTTCTCGTGGAAGTCCGGGGCGATGCCCAGGCTCTTCGAACGACTACGAACCACGGTCAGCGCAGCAGTGATGGACTCCGCCATGACGTCACCCAGCGAGCCGGTCTTGGTCAGTGCGCCCTTGCCGGGAACCATGGCCGATTCAATGGTCAGCAACTCGCCGCCCACCTGGGTCCAGGCGAGGCCGGTGACCTGGCCGATCTGGTCCTGCTGCTCGGCCAGGCCGTAGCGGAACTTGCGCACGCCCAGGTAGTTTTCCAGCGAATCCGGAGTCACCACCGCTTCGATGCGCTTGGCCTTGCCGCCATCCTTGACCGCCTTGCGGCAGACCTTGGCGATCTGGCGCTCGAGGCTGCGCACACCGGCTTCACGGGTGTAATAACGGATGATGTCACGGGTAGCCGCTTCTTCGAAGACCACCTCGCCCTTCTTGAGACCATTGGCCGCAGTCTGTTTCGGCACAAGATATTTCGAGGCGATGTTGATCTTCTCGTCCTCGGTGTAACCCGGAAGGCGGATGACTTCCATGCGGTCCAGCAACGCTGCCGGAATGTTCATGGAGTTCGCCGTGCAGAGGAACATCACGTCGGAGAGGTCGTAGTCGACTTCGAGATAGTGGTCGTTGAAATTGTGGTTCTGCTCCGGATCGAGCACTTCCAGCAGCGCCGACGCGGGGTCGCCGCGCATGTCGCTGCCCATCTTGTCGATCTCGTCGAGCAGGAACAGCGGGTTGCGCACGCCGACCTTGGTCATCTTCTGAATCAGACGGCCGGGCATGGAACCGATGTAGGTACGACGGTGACCACGAATCTCCGCCTCGTCACGCACGCCGCCCAGGGCCATGCGCACGAACTTGCGGTTGGTTGCGCGGGCGATGGACTCGGCCAGCGAGGTCTTGCCGACACCGGGCGGGCCGACCAGGCAAAGCACCGGGCCCTTGAGCTTCTTCACGCGCTTCTGCACGGCGAGGTACTCAAGGATGCGCTCCTTGACCTCTTCCAGACCGTAATGGTCGGCATCGAGGATATCCTCGGCCTTGTCCAGATCGTGGCGCACCTTGCTTTCGGCTTTCCACGGCACATTGACCAGCCAATCGATGTAGGAACGCACCACGGTCGCCTCGGCGGACATCGGCGACATCTGCTTGAGCTTGTTCAACTCGGCAGTAGCCTTGGCCATGGCTTCCTTGGTGAGGCCGGCAGCGTCGATGCGCTTCTTCAGCTCTTCGACTTCGTTGTGACCTTCATCGATGTCACCCAGCTCTTTCTGGATGGCCTTCATCTGCTCGTTCAGGTAGTACTCGCGCTGGCTGCGCTCCATCTGCTTCTTCACGCGGCCGCGGATGCGCTTCTCGACCTGCAGCAGATCGATCTCGGCATCCAGCATCGCCAGCACGTGTTCGACACGGGCAGACAGCTCGGTGATCTCGAGGATTTCCTGCTTCTGCTCGATCTTCAGCGCCATGTGGGCGGCCATGGTATCCACCAGGCGGCCGGGCTCGTCGATGCTGTTGAGTGAGGACAGGACCTCAGCCGGGACTTTCTTGCCCAGCTGGACGTACTGCTCGAACTGGCTGAGCAGGCTACGGGTGAAGACTTCGGATTCGCGCTCGCCGACGGAGACCTCGTCAATGATCGACACTTCGGCGCGGCAATAGGCTTCCTCATCGATAAAGCGCTCAACCTGGCCGCGCTGCTCGCCTTCGACCAGCACCTTGACGGTGCCGTCGGGCAGTTTCAGCAGCTGCAGGACGGTGGCCACGGTACCCATGCGGTACAGGCCGTCGGCGCCCGGATCGTCGTCGGCCGGGTTCTTCTGCGCCAGCAACAGGATCTGCTTGTCGCTGGTCATGGCGGCCTCGAGGGCCTCGATGGATTTCTCACGCCCCACGAAAAGCGGGATGACCATGTGCGGATAGACCACTACGTCACGCAGGGGGAGCAGGGGCAACTCGACGAGTGTTTTCATGATATTCGGCTCTACAGCGGCACTTGGCCTAAACGATGGGATTGGACCCTTCGGGCTAAGATGGGGTTAGGACTGGGAAAAAACAAGCGCGGTAGATGGGAAGAAAAAAGGGGCCCTAGGGCCCCTTCTGGTTTCAGGCGTCAGGTGCAGCCTTGGCCGGCTGCTCGCTGTTCTCGTAGATCAGCAGCGGCTGGGAGGAGCCCTCGATGACGCTTTCGTCGATCACCACCTTGCTGACGTCGTTCTGCGAGGGGATTTCGTACATGGTATCGAGCAGGATGCCTTCGAGGATCGAACGCAGGCCACGGGCGCCGGTCTTGCGCTCCAGGGCGCGACGAGCGACGGCCTTGAGCGCGTCCGGGCGGAACTCGAGGTCTACACCTTCCATTTCGAAGAGCTTGGCGTACTGCTTGGTGAGCGCGTTCTTCGGCTCGGTCAGAATCTGCATCAGCGCAGGTTCGTCCAGCTCGTCAAGGGTCGCGATGATCGGCAGGCGGCCGACGAACTCGGGGATCAGGCCGAATTTCACCAGATCTTCCGGCTCGACCTCACGCAGCGCCTCGCCCACTTTCTTGCCCGCTTCCTGGCTGCGAACTTCGGCGTTGAAGCCGATGCCGCCCTTGGTGGAGCGGTTCTGGATGACCTTTTCCAGGCCAGCGAACGCGCCACCGCAGATGAACAGGATGTTGCGGGTGTCGACCTGCAGGAATTCCTGCTGCGGGTGCTTGCGGCCGCCCTGGGGCGGTACGGAAGCCACCGTGCCTTCGATCAGCTTCAGCAGGGCCTGCTGAACGCCTTCGCCGGACACGTCGCGGGTGATCGACGGGTTGTCGGATTTGCGCGAGATCTTGTCGATTTCGTCGATGTAGACGATGCCCATCTGAGCCTTCTCGACATCGTAGTCGCACTTCTGCAGCAGCTTCTGGATGATGTTCTCGACATCCTCGCCCACGTAGCCAGCCTCGGTGAGGGTGGTGGCATCGGCGATGGTGAAGGGAACATTGAGCAGACGCGCCAGGGTCTCGGCGAGCAGGGTCTTGCCCGAGCCGGTCGGCCCGATCAGCAGGATGTTGCTCTTGCCGAGTTCGACGTCGTCCTTGCGCTCACGCTGGTTCAGGCGCTTGTAGTGGTTGTACACCGCTACAGCGAGCGTTTTCTTGGCACGTTCCTGGCCGATCACGTACTGATCGAGGATGGTGCGGATCTCTTTCGGCGCCGGTAGCTTGTGCGCACTGCTCTCCGCCTGTGCTTCCTGCACCTCCTCGCGGATGATGTCGTTGCACAGGTCGACGCACTCGTCGCAGATAAAGACCGAGGGGCCGGCAATCAACTTGCGCACTTCGTGCTGGCTCTTGCCGCAGAAGGAGCAATACAGCAGCTTGCCGTTGTCCTCGCCGTTGCGGGTGTCAGTCATTCGATCGTTCCAATCGGGGATATACGTGAAGGACAAGATGAAGGCATTCGCAGGCATTTTCAAGCCCGCGAAGCGGCCGGATCACCGGCCGCGGTATTGCGGAGAGACTCAGCTCGCAGCAGGACGCTGAGTGAAGACCTGGTCGATCAGACCGTATTTGACGGCCTCTTCGCCGCTCATGAAGCGGTCACGGTCGGTATCGCGGGCGATGATGTCCAGCGGCTGGCCGGTATGGTGCGCCAGCACCTGGTTCAGGCGCTCCTTGATGAAGAGGATTTCCTTGGCGTGGATCTCGATATCCGAGGCCTGGCCTTGGAAGCCGCCCAGCGGCTGGTGGATCATCATCCGCGAGTGCGGCAGGCAATAGCGCTTGCCCGCGGCGCCGCCAGCCAGCAACAAGGCGCCCATGCTGCACGCCTGGCCCACGCAGATGGTGGACACGTCGGGCTTGATGAACTGCATGGTGTCGTAGATCGACATGCCAGCGGTCACCGAACCACCCGGGGAGTTGATGTAGAGGTGGATATCCTTGTCCGGGTTCTCGGCTTCGAGGAACAGCAACTGGGCAACCACGAGGTTGGCCATGTAGTCCTCGACCTGGCCGACCAGGAAGATGATCCGCTCCTTGAGCAGGCGCGAATAGATGTCGTAGGAACGCTCACCGCGGGCGGACTGCTCCACCACCATCGGCACCAGACCACCAGCGGCCTGAATGTTCGGAACTTGCGGCATATAAGGATTATGCATGTCCGACGATCACTCCCTAATAAAAAGTCATGTCTCTATAGACGCACAAGCCAGCCCGAAGGCTGGCTTGTGACAATCGAACGAAGCGCTGGATCAGGCCGCTTGCGGAGCTTCTGCAGGCTTGACCGCTTCTTCGTAGGATACCTGCTTGTCGGTCACATTGGCCTTCTGCAGGACAGTATCTACAACTTGTTCTTCCAGTACAACCGAACGAACTTCGTTCAGTTGCTGGTCGTTCTTGTAGTACCAGGAAACAACTTGTTCCGGCTCCTGATAAGCGGAAGCCATCTCTTCGATCATTTCGCGAACGCGGGCTTCGTCAGCCTTCAGCTCATGCTGCTTGACCAGCTCGGCGACGATCAGACCCAGTACCACGCGACGCTTGGCTTGTTCTTCGAACAGCTCGGCCGGCAGTTGGTCGGGCTTGATGTTGCCACCGAACTGCTGAACAGCCTGAACGCGCAGACGATTGACTTCATTGCCGATCAGGGCTTTCGGAACTTCGATCGGGTTGGTCTCGACCAGACCTTCCATCACCTGGTTCTTCACCTTGGACTTGATGGCCTGACGCAGCTCACGCTCCATGTTCTTGCGAACTTCGGTGCGGAAGCCTTCCAGGGTGCTTTCCTTCACGCCGAACAGAGCGAAGAACTCTTCGTTCAGTTCCGGCAGCTTCGGCTCGGCGACGCTGTTGACGGTAGCGGTGAACTCGGCGGCTTTGCCGGCCAGGTCCAGATTCTGGTAGTCCTCGGGGAAGGTCACGTTCAGCACGCGCTCTTCACCGGCCTTGGCGCCAACCAGGCCTTCTTCGAAGCCCGGGATCATGCGACCGGAGCCCAGCACCAGCAGGGTGCCCTTGGCGGAACCGCCAGCGAAGGCTTCGCCGTCGATCTTGCCAACGAAGTCGATGTTCACCTGATCGTCGTTCTGAGCGGCGCGATCAACGGCTTCGAAGCGGGTGTTCTGCTTGCGCAGGATTTCCAGCATGTTGTCGAGATCGGCGTCAGCCACGTCGGCCTGCAGGCGCTCGACCTTGATGCCGTCGAAACCGGCAACCTTGAATTCCGGGAAGACTTCGAAGGTAGCGATGTACTCGAGGCCCTTCTCTTTCTCGAACACTTTCGGCTCGACAGAAGGAGCACCCGCCGGGTTCAGCTTCTGCTCGACCACGGCTTCGTAGAAGGTTTCCTGGATCAGGTCACCGAGGGCTTCCTGACGAGCGGCGGCTTCGTAGCGCTGACGGATCACGCTCATCGGCACCTTGCCGGGACGGAAGCCAGGAACCTTGGCGCGACGAGCGGTCTGCTGCAGACGCTTGTTGACTTCGGTCTCGATACGCTCGGCCGGCACGCCAACAGTCATGCGGCGCTCAAGAGCGGAGGTGCTTTCAACGGAAACTTGCATGGATATTCCTCGTGGCACAGACGTAAGCCGGTCCTTCCGGCTCCCAGAATCAAGGGCGAGCATTCTAGTAGCTAGAAATGCAGAAGTCACCCTGAGTGGAAGCTGCAGAAATTCACGGATGCGAGAGCTTATGGAAAGAAGATGGTGCGGACGGAGAGACTCGAACTCTCACAGCTTGCGCCACCGGAACCTAAATCCGGCGTGTCTACCAATTTCACCACGTCCGCAGGGTACCGCAGAAACGAAAACGCCAGGCTCTGGGCCTGGCGCTTCGGAATATGGGGTGGACGATGGGAATCGAACCCACGACACCAGGAGCCACAATCCTGTGCTCTACCAACTGAGCTACGCCCACCATATTACACTTGCTTGTACCGAACGCCACTTGGCGCACCCGGCAGGACTCGAACCTGCGACCATCCGCTTAGAAGGCGGATGCTCTATCCAGCTGAGCTACGGGCGCTTTAGTGGCTGCAACCCTTGCTAAGCAGACCCAGTGGAAACCACCGAATCGGTTGGCACCGCCTCTTTCGTGTTTCAGGCTGTGCTCGGCAAGCGGGGCGCATGTTATCGATGAGGCCATACCCCGTCAACAACTTTTTTAAAAAAAATTCAAAGAGATAAAGGAGTTACGCCAAATCGGGGACTCCCGCCTTTGCCTTATGGAGGCAGCGTGCGAAAATGCGCGCCTTCTTTTCACCCGCCTTAATGGTTATCCCCCCGACATGACTGCAAAACTGATCGACGGCAAAGCGATCGCCGCCAGCCTCCGCCAGCAGATTGGCCAACGCGTCGACGAACGCCGCCAGCAAGGACTGCGCATCCCCGGCCTGGCTGTGATCCTGGTCGGTAGCGACCCCGCCTCTCAGGTCTATGTCGCGCACAAGCGCAAGGACTGCGAAGAGGTCGGCTTCCTTTCCCAGGCGTACGACCTCCCTGCCAGCACCACACAGCAAGAGCTGCTGGCGTTGATCGACCGCCTGAACGCCGACCCGGCCATCGACGGTATCCTCGTGCAACTGCCCCTCCCTGCCCATCTCGACGCCTCCCAGTTGTTGGAACGCATCAGCCCGGACAAGGATGTGGACGGCTTCCACCCATTCAACATCGGCCGCCTGGCCCAGCGCATCCCGCTGCTGCGCCCCTGCACCCCGAAAGGCATCATGACCCTGCTGCAAAGCACCGGCGTCGACCTTTACGGCATGGACGCAGTGGTCGTGGGCGCGTCGAACATCGTCGGCCGCCCCATGGCACTGGAACTGCTGCTGGGTGGCTGCACCGTCACCGTGACCCACCGCTTCACCCGTGACCTGGCCGAGCACGTACGCCGCGCCGATCTGGTGGTCGTGGCCGCCGGTAAGCCGGGCCTGGTCAAGGGCGAGTGGATCAAGGAGGGCGCCATCGTCATCGACGTGGGCATCAACCGCCAGGAAGACGGCAAGCTGGTGGGCGACGTGGAATATGACGTGGCCGCCGAGCGCGCCAGCTGGATCACACCGGTGCCGGGCGGTGTCGGCCCGATGACCCGCGCCTGCCTGCTGGAAAACACCCTCTACGCCGCCGAACACCTGCATACCTGACAGGTTTCGACGAGCATGAAAAAGGCCGCTGATCAGCGGCCTTTTTCATTTTCAAGGAGCTATTACTCGGCGAGACGCCAGGTAGTACCGCCCTTGCCATCTTCCAGCACCACGCCCAGAGCGGTCAGCTCATCGCGGATACGGTCGGATTCGGCCCAGTTCTTCGCCGCGCGGGCATCCAGGCGAGCCTGGATCAACGCCTCGACCTGTTCCGCGTCGACCTTGCCAGCCGCGCCAGCCTGGAGGAACTCGTCGGCATCCAGCTGCAGCACGCCCAATAGAGCGCCCAGTTCACGCACCTGCGCAGCCAGTGCCGCAGCAGCCGCCGGATCACTCTCGCGCAGGCGGTTGACCTCGCGGACCATCTCGAACAGCACGGCAACCGCTTCCGGCGTACCGAAGTCGTCGTCCATCGCGGCGCCAAAGCGCGCGACGAACTCCTCGCCCCCCTCGGCCACCACCCGCGGCAGACCGCGCAGCGCGGTGTAGAAACGCTCCAGCGCGCCCTTGGCTTCCTTCAGGTTGTCTTCGGAGTAGTTGATCGGGCTGCGGTAGTGACTGGAGACCAGCAGGAAGCGCACGACTTCCGGGTGGTACTTCTCCAGCACCTCACGGATGGTGAAGAAGTTGCCCAGGGACTTGGACATCTTCTCGCCATCCACGCGCACGGCGCCGGCGTGCATCCAGCTGGCCGCGTAGAGCTTGCCGGTGGCCGCCTCGCTCTGGGCGATCTCGTTCTCGTGATGCGGGAACACCAGGTCGGGACCGCCGCCGTGGATATCGAAGGTCTCGCCCAGGCAGCAGGTGGACATCACCGAGCACTCGATGTGCCAGCCGGGACGCCCGGCGCCCCAGGGCGACTCCCAGCTCGGCTCGCCCGGCTTGGCGCCTTTCCAGAGCACGAAGTCCAGCGGGTCTTCCTTGGATTCGTCGACCTCGATCCGCGCACCGATGCGCAGGTCCTCGATCTTCTTGCGCGACAGCTTGCCGTAGCCGGCAAACTTGCCGACCCGGTAATAGACGTCGCCGTTGCCCGGAGCGTAGGCGTAACCCTTGTCGATCAGCGTCTGGATCATCTCGTGCATGCCGGCAATGTGGCCGGTGGCGCGCGGCTCGATGTCCGGACGCAGGACCGACAGGCGCGCCTCGTCCTCATGCATCGCGGCGATCATGCGGGCGGTCAGGTCTTCGAACGATTCGCCGTTCTCCTGGGCGCGACGGATGATCTTGTCGTCGATATCGGTGATGTTGCGCACGTAGGTCAGGTCATAGCCGCGATGGCGCAGCCAGCGGGCGATCACGTCGAACGCCACCATCACGCGGGCATGGCCGATGTGGCAGAAGTCGTAGACGGTCATGCCGCACACGTACATGCGCACCTGGTTGCTGACCAGCGGCTTGAAGACGTCCTTGGTCTTGGACAGCGTGCTGTAGATCTGCAAGTCAGCCATGCCTCACTGCCCCCAGGAGTCGCGCAGGGTCACGGTGCGGTTGAACACCAGGGCGCCGTGCCGGGAATCCTTCGAGTCCACGCAGAAGTAGCCCTCGCGCTCGAACTGGAAGCGGTCGACCGCGGTGGCACCAGCCAGCGACGGCTCGGCGCGGCAGCCCTTGAGTACCACCAGGGAGTCCGGGTTGATGTTGTCGAGGAAGCTGCCGCCCTCTTCCGACTTCTCCGGATTGGCGGAGCGGAACAGGCGGTCGTACAGGCGCACTTCGCACTCGATGCTCTCGGCGGCCGGCACCCAGTGGATAACGCCCTTGACCTTGCGGCCTTCGGGGTTCTTGCCCAGGGTGTTCTCGTCGTAGCTGCAACGCAGTTCGACGATGTTGCCGTCGGCATCCTTGATCGCCTCGTCGGCGCGGATCACGTAGCTGCCGCGCAGGCGCACTTCGCCGCCGGGGATCAGGCGCTTGTAGCCGGCCGGCGGGACTTCTTCGAAGTCGCTGGCGTCGATATAGATCTCGCGGCTGAACGGCAGCACGCGCATGCCCATGTCCTGCTTCGGATGGCACGGCAGCTCGAGGCTCTCGACCTGGCCTTCCGGGTAGTTGGTGATGACCACCTTCAGCGGCTTGAGCACGCACATGGCGCGACCGGCATTGGCATCCAGGTCGTCACGGATGGCGAATTCCAGCATGCCGATGTCCACCACGCCGCCGGCCCGGTTCACGCCGATCATGTCGCAGAAGGTGCGGATCGACGCCGGGGTGTAGCCGCGGCGGCGATAGCCGGAGAGGGTCGACATGCGCGGGTCATCCCAGCCGTCGACGTGCTTCTCGTCCACCAGTTGCTTGAGCTTGCGCTTGCTGGTGATGGTGTAGTTCAGGTTCAGGCGCGCGAACTCGTACTGGCGCGGCTGAGCCGGGACCGGCAGGTTGGCCAGGAACCACTCGTAAAGTGGGCGGTGATCCTCGAACTCCAGGGTGCAGATGGAGTGGGTGATGCCCTCGATGGCGTCCGACTGGCCGTGGGTGAAGTCGTAGCTGGGGTAGATGCACCACTTGTCGCCGGTCTGGTGGTGATTGGCGTGGCGAATGCGGTAGAGGATCGGGTCGCGCAGGTTGATGTTCGGCGAGGCCATGTCGATCTTCGCGCGCAGCGAGCGGGCGCCATCCGGGAATTCGCCTGATTTCATGCGGGCGAACAGGTCCAGGTTCTCTTCCACCGAACGGTCACGGAACGGGCTGTTCTTGCCCGGCTCGGTCAGGGAGCCGCGGTAGGCGCGCATTTCCTCGGCATTGAGGTCGCAGACGAAAGCCTTGCCGGCCTTGATCAGCTCCACCGCCCAGGCATGCAACTGGTCGAAGTAGCTGGACGCATAGCGCACCGGGCCGACCCAGTCGAAGCCCAGCCACTTCACATCGGCCTCGATGGCGTCGATGTATTCCTGGTCTTCCTTCGCCGGGTTGGTGTCGTCGAAGCGCAGGTGGCAGTCACCGCCGAACTCCTTGGCCAGGCCGAAGTTCAGGCAGATGGACTTGGCGTGGCCGATGTGCAGGTAGCCGTTGGGCTCCGGCGGGAAGCGGGTGACGATCTTCTGGTGCTTGCCACTTTCCAGGTCGGCCGCAACGATCGGGCGCAGGAAGTTGGCGGCAACAGTGGCTTCTTTCGTATCGGCGGTAGGCTTGCTCATGGTGTCCTTGATCATGCTGGTGTTCGGCCAGGGTAGGCCAGCCAAACCAAAGCGCTTATCATAGCCGAAGCTGTCAACCCCCTGACAGGCCTTCGATTTTTCAAAAGAGCGGATTTCCCTGATGACTACCACCGTCAAACTGCAGACCAATTTCGGCGATATCACCCTTGAACTCTTCGACGACAAGGCGCCGGAAACCGTGGCCAACTTCAAGGAGTACGTGAAGGCCGGCCATTACGACAACACCGTGTTCCACCGCGTGATCAACAACTTCATGATCCAGGGCGGCGGTTTCGAGCCGGGCATGAAGCAGAAGACCACCCGCAAGTCGATCAAGAACGAAGCCAACAACGGCGTCGGCAACAAGATCGGCACCGTTGCCATGGCCCGTACCATGGAGCCGCATTCGGCCAGCGCGCAGTTCTTCATCAACGTCGCCGACAACGACTTCCTCAACCACAGCGCGCCGACCGTGCAGGGTTGGGGCTACTGCGTGTTCGGTGAAGTGAAGGACGGCATGGACGTGGTCAACAAGATCAAGACCGTCGCGACCACCATGCGCTCCGGCCACCAGGACGTACCGGCCGACGACGTGATCATCGAGAAAGCAGAAGTCATCGGCGAGTGAGTCGATGAGCGTCCTGTTCATCTCGGACCTGCATCTTGAAGCGGAACGCCCGGACATCACCCGGGCGTTCTTGCATTTCCTTTCCACCCGCGCCCGCAAGGCGCAGGCGCTGTATATCCTCGGCGACTTCTTCGAAGCCTGGATCGGCGACGATGGCATGGACGAGTTCCAGCACTCCATCGCCCGCGCCCTGCGCGAACTGTCCGACCGCGGCACGCGTGTTTACCTCATGCACGGCAACCGCGACTTCCTGATCGGCCAGGCTTTCTGCCGCGAAGCCGGCTGCACCCTGCTGCGCGACCCGAGCCTGATCGACCTGGACGGCGAGAAGATCCTGCTGATGCACGGCGACAGCCTGTGCACCCTCGATGCAGCCTATATGAAGCTGCGCCGCTGGCTGCGCAACCCGCTGAGCCTGTTTATCCTGCGCAACCTGCCGTTGGCCACCCGCCACAAGCTGGCCCGCAAGCTGCGCAAGGAAAGCCGCGCACAGACCCGCATGAAGGCCAGCGAGATCGTCGACGTCACCCCGGCGGAAGTAGAGAAGATCATGCGCGACAAGGGCGTACGCATCCTGATCCACGGACACACCCACCGCCCTGCCGTCCACGAACTGGAAATCGACGGCCGCCCCGCGCGGCGAATCGTCCTCGGCGACTGGGACAGCCAGGGCTGGGCCCTGGAAGCCGACGAGCAGGGCCTGCAGCAGGCGCCCTTCCCGCTCTGAACCATCCTGGCCACTGCAATGGTGGCCTTCTGACGTTAACCGACTCGCACTGTAAGACCTTTCCTATTGACCAGGACCTGCCGTCTTCAGCAGCATTGCGGGTTTGCTCACTCAAGGAAGAAACATGCTGGTCTCCAAAGGAAATCTCATCAAATTCGGCGCGGCGCCGCTGGCGCTGGTCGCCGCTGGCTTCATCCTGTTCAACGGCGTCTTCTTCTATAACGAAGCCGGCTTCATGACCCACGTGCGGACCATCTTCGGCGACGAGAAGATCGTCGACGATGTCGGCTACGCCACCAAGTGGTTCGGCCGAGCCACCACCTGGAAGAAAGCCATCAGCGTGCAGTCCGTGCTGCTTGTGGACGAGAACGACAACAACCCGGACAACGACGGGCTGGGCGCCACCATCGAAGCCTTCCCCATCGTCTTCCTCGGCAACGTCGACGCCAAGGTCGAGTCCTCCGCGCGCTTCCGCCTGCCCGGCGGCGACCAGTTCCTGAAGATGGCCCAGGAATACCGCAACCCGGACAACTTCATCCGCACCGCACTGGTCCCGGCGATCAAGGAAACCCTGCAGGCCACCGCCTCGCTGATGACTGCCGACGATTACTACGCCGGCGCCCGCAGCGAGTTCGCCGCGGAATTCGAGAACCAGCTCAACGACGGCCTGTACCTGATCAAGCGCAAGGAAGTCCGCGGCCCGCGCGGCGCCTTACCGCACCAGACCGCGATCCTGCAGGCCGGCACCGAACAGGGCAGCTTCGGCGACAACAATGCCAGCCAGTTCGTCACCGAGAAGGTCACCGACGCCAAAGGCATCCCGGTGCGCAAACAGCAGCAATTCCGCAAGTTCGGCGTGGAAGTGGTGGAGGCGCGCATCACCAACGTCGACCCGAATCCGCAGTACAAGCAGCGCATGGTCAAGGTGCAGCAGGCCCTGGCCGAGCTGGCGGTGGCTCGCCAGAACCGCCTGAAGGAAGAGGAAGAGAAGCTGCTGGTCACCGCCCGCGGCGAGAAGGAAGTGGAAGCCAAGCGCCAGGAAACCCTGCGCGACCAGATCGAGCGCACCACCCAGGCAGAAACCGAGAAGCAGCTGGCGGTGATCAATGCCGAGCGCGAGAAGCAGCGCGCCGAGATCGAGAAGCAGACTGCCGAGCTGCTGCGTGACAAGGCTGCCGTGACCGCGCAGGCCACCAAGATCACCGCCGACGCCGATGCTTATGCCCGCGAAGCGGTCATCAAGGCGGACGGCGCGCTGCAGCCCAAACTGGACGCGCTGATCGCCATCAACAAGGTCTGGGCCGAAGCCGCCGCCCAGGCGCCGGTGCCGAGCGTGATGATGGCCGGCGGGCAGAACAGCGCCAGCAGCCGTCAGGACGAGATCGGCCAGCTGATGGGCGTGTTGGCGACCAAGGCCGCGCGTGACCTGGCGCTGGATCTGAAGGTGAAAGACTGATCGCGCAAGCGCACTCCTACAAAAGCGGAAAAAAAGCGCCCCTCAGGGCGCTTTTTTTATTTCGGCGAGCGGCTCAGGCCGCCTGCTCCAACGGCACACCGCTATGGAAGCGGAATTCGCTGTCCGGCGACTGGATCAGGCCAGCTTCCACTTCGCGGATCTCCGCCACGCGGCGGTCGATGTCGGCGTCATCGCCGTAGCGGCGCGCCAGGCTCAGGTAGCCCTGGAAGTGCCGCGCCTCGGACTTCAGCAGCGAGCCGTAGAATTTGGCCAGATCGGCATCCAGGTGATCCACCAGCGCGGCAAAACGCTCGCAACTGCGGCATTCAATGAAGGCGCCGACGATCAGGGTATCCACCAGTTTCTGTGGCTCGTGGTTGCGCACCACGGCGCGCAGGCCAGAGGCGTAACGACCGGCGGAGATCGGCCGCAGGGGTATGCCGCGCTTCTTGAGGATCGCCAGCACCTGCTCATGATGGCGCAGCTCTTCGCGGGCGAGGCGCGACATGAAGTTCACCAGCTCCTCGTGGGCGCTGTACTTGGCGATCAGGGCCAGGGCCGTGCTGGCAGCCTTGAACTCGTTGTTCTTGTGGTCGATCAGCATCACCGCCTGATCCCGCAGCGCGGCTTCCACCCACGCATCCGGCGTGGCACAACCGAGGAATTCCCTGATTTCAGACAGCATGTCAGTTCTCCAACCGCGGCCGCCATGCAGCCGCGCAAACGCTTGGCGCACCCTGCGCTTCTCTGGCCGGTGCAATAAAGGCGGAGCATTATACGAGTGCCGCCGCGCGGGACCAGCATCCGGCATTGATATGCCTCAACGTCATGAACGAGATATCCCGACTACAGTTGTTCCACATAAACAACGCGCACGAAGGGAGACGATCATGCAAGCCATCCGTAGCATCCTCGTAGTCGTGGACCCGGACCAGCCGGAAGGTCTCGCGCTGAAACGGGCCCGCCTGATCGCCAGCGTGACCCAGTCGCACCTGCACCTGCTCGCCTGCGAACGGCGCGCCGACTGCAGCGCCAAGCTCGAGGAAGTGGCGGAGGTCCTGCGCCAGGAAGGCTTCAGCGCATCCAGCCGCCAAGCCTGGAAGGACAACCTGCACCAGACCATCATCGCCGAGCAGCAGGCCGAAGGCTGCGGGCTGGTGATCAAGCAGCACAGCCCGGACAACCCGCTGAAGAAGGCACTGCTCACCCCCGACGATTGGAAGCTGCTGCGCTTCTGCCCTTCTCCGGTGCTGCTGGCGAAGACCAGCCTGCCCTGGGCCGGGCGCAACATCCTCGCCGCCGTGGACGTGGGCAACAACGACGTCGAGCACCGTACGCTGCACGCCGGGATTGTCAGCCACGCCTACGACATCGCCGGCCTCGCCCATGGCCAGTTGCACGTCATCAGCGCGCACCCCTCGCCCATGCTTTCGGCGGCCGACCCGACCTTCCAGCTCAGCGAGACCATCGAGGCCAAGTACCGCGAGGCATGCAAGGCGTTCCAGGCCGAATACGGCGTCGACGACCAGCATCTGCACATCGAGGAAGGCCCGGCGGACGTACTGATCCCGCGCGCGGCGCACAACCTCGACGCCGCGGTGACAGTGATCGGCAGTGTGGCGCGTACCGGGTTCGCCGGCGCGCTGATCGGCAATACCGCCGAAGTGGTGCTGGATACGCTGGAAAGCGACGTCCTGGTGCTCAAGCCGGACGACATCGTCGCCCACCTGGAAGAAATCGCCGCCAAGCCCTGACGGGCTTGAATGCCCGGGCGAGTGAAACCGCCTGGTCCTCGCTCGCGAACCCGCCCAGCGCAGGGCTACGGGGTGATCCGTTCGCGAGAAAGCTCGCTCCCCTAAAAGCAGAAAGCCGCCCATCGGGCGGCTTTCCTGTCGTGCGGCGGCGATCAGACCCTCGAGCCCAGCCCGTCAGCCAGGAAGCTCGGCGCGATGTACCGCTCGTAATGCGCCTCGGAGAGGATGAAGAACTCCTTGTCGATGGCATCGCGCAGGTCGGGCAGCGGCCAGCCACGAAACTCCGGCAGCAGCGCCAGACCGTAGGCCTCGATCTGGTTGATCATCCGCGAACCGCGGGCGATCAGCTGATAGGCCCAGCAATAAGGTGACTGCTCGGGCACGAAGCGGATCTGCCGCTGCTCCAGCTGGCTGCGCAGCAAGGACGCATCGAAGACCTCCAGCTTGGCCATCATCACCTGGGCCAGCAGGATTTCCAGACGACTCAGGACCGCCCGCTTCTCCTCGTCGCCGTAGCGGTTCCAGTTCACCACTTCATGGTGGAAACGCTTGCAGCCACGACAGACAAGGTCGCCATAGACCGTCGAGCAGAGCCCGACACAGGGGGTTTTGATGCGCTGGGAAGACATGGGGAAACAGGTTGTCGGCAAAGCGGGCATGTTAGCCCTTTGTCTAGGCAAGATCACCCTTTGGCGCCACGCAAATCGGCTTACCAAGGCCCATTAATTCCATTAGAATGGCTGCGCCTTTTTGGCGTCATTGTCCGAAAGAAGCTGTTTTCAAAGCGTCACGAAGCACAGATTCCGGCAGCCGCGCGGTCTGGGCGCTCCCCTCAAGCGTCCAGCCCCATCAGTCCCTGGCCACCCCGGCGTAAAACTTTGAAAACAGCTTCTGCCCGGAGATCGCCGGTGCCGTCGTAGGTCAGTGGATTACCGTCCACCATGCCTGACGAATGGATCGGAAGGGTCTCCTGGATACGCGTCCTCCGGGACCACTGATGAGGGAAATACTGTGCTTGAAGCCTATCGCAAACACGTAGAAGAGCGTGCCGCCCAGGGCGTCGTGCCCCAGCCGCTGAACGCCGAACAGACCGCTGGTCTGGTCGAACTCCTGAAGAACCCGCCGGCCGGCGAAGAAGAATTTCTCCTCGACCTGATCACCAACCGCGTACCGCCGGGCGTGGACGAAGCTGCGTACGTCAAGGCCGGTTTCCTGTCCGCCGTTGCCAAGGGTGAAGCCACCTCCCCGCTGCTCTCCAAGACCCGCGCCCTCGAGCTGCTGGGTACCATGCAAGGCGGTTACAACATCGCCACCATGGTCGAACTGCTGGACAACGCCGAGCTGGCCGAAGTCGCCGCCGAGCAACTCAAGCACACCCTGCTGATGTTCGACGCCTTCCACGACGTCGCCGAGCGCGCCAAGAAAGGCAACGCCGCCGCCAAGGCCGTGCTGCAATCCTGGGCCGAAGGCGAGTGGTTCAAGGCCCGTCCGGCCGTCGCCGAGAAGCTGACCCTGACCGTGTTCAAGGTCCCCGGCGAAACCAACACCGACGACCTGTCCCCCGCTCCGGACGCTTGGTCGCGTCCTGACATCCCGCTGCACGCCCTGGCCATGCTGAAGATGGCTCGCGACGGCATCGAGCCGGTTCAGCCGGGCTCCGTCGGTCCGCTGAAACAGATCGAAGCAGTCAAGGCCAAGGGCTTCCCGGTTGCCTACGTCGGCGACGTGGTCGGCACCGGTTCGTCCCGTAAATCCGCCACCAACTCGGTGCTGTGGTTCTTCGGCGACGACATCCCCTACGTACCGAACAAGCGCGCTGGCGGCTTCTGCTTCGGCACCAAGATCGCCCCGATCTTCTACAACACCATGGAAGACGCCGGCGCCCTGCCGATCGAGTTCGACTGCACCAACCTGGCCATGGGCGACGTCATCGACGTGTACCCCTACGAAGGCAAGGTCGTGCGCCATGACAGCGGCGAACTGGTCACCACCTTCGAGCTGAAGACCCCGGTCCTGCTGGACGAAGTCCGCGCCGGTGGCCGTATCCCGCTGATCGTTGGCCGTGGCCTGACCGAAAAGGCCCGCGCCGAGCTGGGTCTGGCTCCGTCCGACCTGTTCAAGAAGCCGGAAGCGCCGGCCGACAGCGGCAAGGGCTTCACCCTCGCGCAGAAGATGGTTGGCCGCGCCTGCGGTCTGGCCGAAGGCCAGGGCGTACGTCCGGGCACCTACTGCGAACCGAAGATGACCACCGTCGGTTCCCAGGACACCACCGGCCCGATGACCCGCGACGAGCTGAAAGACCTGGCTTGCCTGGGCTTCTCCGCCGACCTGGTGATGCAGTCCTTCTGCCACACCGCCGCCTATCCGAAGCCGATCGACGTCAAGACCCACCACACCCTGCCGGACTTCATCATGACCCGCGGCGGTGTCTCCCTGCGTCCGGGCGACGGCATCATCCACAGCTGGCTGAACCGCATGCTGCTGCCTGACACCGTCGGTACCGGCGGCGACTCGCACACCCGCTTCCCGATCGGCATCAGCTTCCCGGCCGGCTCCGGCCTGGTCGCCTTCGCCGCTGCCACCGGCGTCATGCCGCTGGACATGCCGGAATCGGTTCTGGTGCGCTTCAAGGGCAAGCTGCAACCGGGCATCACCCTGCGTGACCTGGTCCATGCGATCCCCTACTACGCCATCCAGGCGGGTCTGCTGACCGTCGAGAAGAAGGGCAAGAAGAACATCTTCTCCGGCCGCATCCTCGAGATCGAAGGTCTGAACGACCTGACCGTCGAGCAAGCCTTCGAGCTGTCCGACGCCTCCGCCGAGCGTTCGGCTGCCGGTTGCACCATCAAGCTGCCGGAAGAGGCCATCGCCGAGTACCTGAAGTCCAACATCACCCTGCTGCGCTGGATGATCGGCGAAGGCTACGGCGACGCCCGCACCCTGGAGCGCCGCGCGCAAGCGATGGAAGCCTGGCTGGCCAACCCGCAACTGCTGGAAGCCGACAAGGACGCCGAGTACGCCGCGGTCATCGAGATCGACCTGGCCGACGTCAAGGAGCCCGTACTTTGCGCTCCGAACGACCCGGACGACGCTCGCCTGCTGTCCAGCGTCGAAGGCCGCAAGATCGATGAAGTCTTCATCGGTTCCTGCATGACCAACATCGGCCACTTCCGCGCCGCCGGCAAACTGCTGGACAAGGTCAAGGGTGGCATTCCGACCCGTCTGTGGCTGGCTCCGCCGACCAAGATGGACGCCCACCAGCTGACCGAGGAAGGCTACTACGGCATCTACGGCAAGGCTGGCGCGCGCATGGAAATGCCGGGCTGCTCGCTGTGCATGGGTAACCAGGCTCGCGTACAGACCGGTTCGACCGTGGTCTCCACTTCGACCCGTAACTTCCCGAACCGTCTGGGCGACGCCACCGACGTGTTCCTGGCATCCGCCGAGCTGGCCGCTGTCGCTTCGATCATCGGCAAGCTGCCGACCGTCGAGGAGTACATGGCCTACGCGAAGGACATCGACAGCATGTCTGCCGATATCTACCGCTACCTGAGCTTCGACCAGATCGCCGAGTTCCGCGAAGCTGCAGCCAACGCGAAGATCCCGGCCGTTCAGGTCTGAGACTCCTAGCGCGATGAAAAGCCCCGCCCCGTGCGGGGCTTTTCTTTTCCAGGCCCGAAATAGAGCGCTCCCACCCTCCCCTCACGATGGGCCTAATACTTATTGACCGGTTGCACCACAGCCCACCGGGACTAAGGTGGACATCAGGCTCCTGCCGATATCCGTGCCCAGGTGCCCTTGTGGAACCCTCCAGAGGTGCGCTCCCTTCCTCTGCGCCCCGCCTGTATGGCGGGGCTTCTTTTTTCCCGCCCTGGCACAGCCCTTGCTCGACTCCTGAGGCTTGCGGTCCAACGGCGGATCGCCCCCGACAACCAACCATCGACAATGGCGTCGCGGCTACCTCCCTTCGGCGGCAGGTGGTGCGGCGCCATTTTTTTGCATTGGAAAGTGCATCGCGAATGCGCTCAGAGGTGGAGATGATCGACAGTACCAGCCCACTGCCGCACAGCCTGGCCTGGGTGGCCGGCTCCGACGCCCCGGAAAAGACCGCGCTCAACCTGGGCTTCATGGCCCTCACCGACTCCGCCTCGCTGGTGGTGGCCGCGACCCAGGGTTTCGGCCAGCCCTACGGCCTGACGCTCAACCTGCGGCGGCAGAACTCCTGGGCCGGGCTGCGAGACCGGCTGCTCAGCGGCGAGCTGGATGCCGCGCAAAGCCTCTACGGGCTGATCTACGACCTGCAATTGGGCCTGGGCGGTGCGCCGTCCACCGACATGGCAGTGCTCATGGGCCTGTGCCAGAACGGCCAGTCGATCAACCTTTCCGCCCCTTTGATGCGCGACGGCGTGACCTCCGCTGAAGCACTGCAACGCCATGTGCGCCAGAACGGTGCACAACTCACCCTCGCGCACACCTTCCCCACAGGCACCCATGCGATGTGGCTCTATTACTGGCTGGCGGCCCATGGCATCGATCCACTCCAGGATGTGCGCAGCCTGGTGGTGCCGCCGGCGAAGATGGTCGAGCATCTGAGGGCTGGACGCATCGACGGCTTCTGCGCCGGCGGCCCCTGGGGCGCGCTGGCCGTGGACGAAGGCATGGGCTTCACCCTTGCCACCAGCCAGCAGATCTGGCCGGATCACCCGGAAAAGGTATTGGGCAGCACCCGCGCCTTCGTCGAGCAATACCCCAACACCGCCCGCGCACTGGTCATGAGCCTGCTCGACGCCAGCCGTTTCATCGAGGCCAGCGCGGACAACCTGAGCAGCGCCGCCCAACTGATCAGCAGCGCAGACTACATCGACGCCCCGCTCGCCAGCATCGAGCCGCGCCTGCTCGGCCGCTACCAGGATGGTCTCGGCCACGCCTGGCAGGACGCGCACCCGCTGCGCTTCTTCGATGGAGGACAGGCCACCTACCCGTGGCTTTCCGACGGCCTGTGGTTCATGACCCAGTTTCGGCGTTGGGGCCTGCTGCGCGAAGACGTCGACTACCTCGGCATTGCGCGCCAGGTCCAGCAACTCGACCTTTACCGCGAAGCCGCCAGCGCCGTGGGCGTCAGAGTGCCGAACGTCGAGATGCGCCGCTCGACCCTGATCGACGGCCGCCCCTGGGACGGCAGCGACCCGGCCGGCTATGCGCGCAGCTTTGAGCTGAATGCCCTGGCGGAGCGAGGTTGAGCATGCTGCGCGTCCTGCTGATCAACGACACCCCGAAAAAGGTCGGGCGCCTCAAGGCTGCCTTGGTGGAGTGCGGTTTCGAGGTCATCGACGAATCCGGCCTCACGGTCGACCTCGCGCAACGGGTGGAAGCCTTGCACCCGGACGTGATCCTCATCGACACCGAGTCCCCCGGCCGCGACGTAATGGAACAGGTGGTGCTGGTCAGCCGCGACCAGCCGCGCCCCATCGTCATGTTCACCGACGAACACGACCCGCAGGTGATGCGTCAGGCCATCCGCTCCGGTGTCAGCGCCTACATCGTCGAGGGCATCCAGGCGCAGCGGCTGCAGCCGATCCTCGATGTCGCCATGGCCCGCTTCGAGAGCGACCAGGCCCTGCGCGCCCAGCTGCAGGCCCGCGAGCAGCAACTGGCCGAGCGCAAGCGCATCGAGCTGGCCAAGGGATTGTTGATGAAGATGAAGGGTTGTGCAGAGGAAGAGGCCTACACCCTGATGCGCCGCCAGGCCATGGGCCGCCAGCAGAAGCTGGCGCAGGTGGCGGAACAGATCATTGCGATGCACGAGATGCTCGGCCACTGAGATTGCGAGCGAGGTCCGGCCATCTGCCAGCGGCGGCACGGCGCGATCATTTCGCCAGCCACTCAGCTGGCCCCCGCTTCGCTGGCAACGCCCTATGCTGCGGCCGCCCGGCCAACTGGCCGGGCCCCGGAGCGCCATCGGCAGGGTTCGATGGCGTATCGCAGTGGCCGCCGCCGGCTAGGCACCTCGGCGCCACCCGACCTCGCCGCCAGTGCGGCCCAGCAAGGGCAAGCCCATGATCGACCTCAGCACCTGGAACCTCAGCGTCCCCACCGACCCCAGCCCCACCGAAGTCAGCACCGAGCAGATCGCCAGGGGCTACCAGAGCCAATATTTCCAGCGCGACGGCAGCCAGGTGATCTTCTGGGTGCCGGTTACCGGTTCGCACACTTCCGATAGCGTCTACCCGCGCAGCGAACTGCGCGAGACCACCACTGCCGGCGAAGTTTCCAACTGGTACTACAACCAGGGCGACAACGAGCTGCGCGTGACCATGAGCGTCCAGCAGGTCCCCTCGAAGAACAAGATCATCATCGGCCAGATCCACAGCCGCTCGCCCTACACCGGCGATGGCGAACCGTTGGTCAAGCTGCAATACCACTACCTGCCCACCCTGGAAAGCGGGCGCCTGGAAGCCCTGGTACGCAACCACCCCGACGACAGCGCCAGCATCAACATCCCGCTGATCGACAACGTCGCCCTGGACCAGGCCTTCAACTACAGCCTGCGCGTCACCTCGGTGGGCAACCTGGCGATCCGCGTGGAGACCTCCGACGGCCGCGCCAACTACTACCGCAAGATCCTCAGCACCGCCTGGTCCAGGCAACTGCTCTACTTCAAGGCCGGCGCCTACATCAACGACAACTATGGCGACAGCAGCGAGGGCGGGCGGATTACCGTGTTCCACCTGAACTCGGCGCACCGCTGACTCGTCATTCACTGGCCTGATGAGGCGCTGGGCGGGCGAACTGCGCGTAGAATGCACGGCACGCCCGCAACAACCCTCGCACTGCCCGCCGCATTTCGTCGAGATCGCCCATGGCCCGCCTGAAACTGGAATTTCCCGAAGAACTGTTCATCTACGAAACCAAGCTCACCGTCCGCGTCACCGACATCAACGGCGCTAACCACCTGGGCAACGACTCGATGATCTCGATGATCTCCGAAGCCCGCGCACGCTTCCTGTTCGACTATGGCATCCGCGAGACCGGCATCATCGTCACCGACCTCGCCACCACCTACCGCGCGGAGGCCCACGCCCGCGACCAGCTGCTGTTCGAAGTCGGCGTGATGGACTTCAACAAGTACGGCGGCGACATCATCTTCCGCATCACCCGCCCAGCCGACGACACCCTGGTGGCCATGGCGAAGTCCGGCTTCGTGTTCTTCGACTACGAGGCCGGCAAGGTCGTGCCGATCCCCGAGGCGTTCCGCGACACCTTCCCCAACGTCAACTGGGTCGCCTGACGCTCCAGTACGGGGCACGCCGCAACACGGCGCGCCCTTCGATGGACCACCGGTGCCCCGCACTCCTTCCTCATCCCCTTGATCTGACCGGGATTTTTCATCCTGGCCCGCGCCTTGCTCTACACAAGGCGATGGTAGTCAACGGCGATTACCCGACTTCGACAAAGGCGTCGCATCCACACCCGCGCAGTGCGGTGGGTGGAGCGACGCCTTTTTCGTTTGCCCCGGCGCAGGGGCTCAGGACCTTCTCGAACCCGGCGGCTGCCATGTGGCGCGCGACCGGGCTCCTCTACCGTCGATGATGAGGTGTTCGATGAACACGAGTTTCTGGAAAGCCGGCCATGCGCCGACCCTGTTTGCCGCCTTCCTGTATTTCGACCTGAGCTTCATGGTCTGGTACGTCCTCGGCCCGTTGGCGGTGCAGATCGCCACCGACCTGCAACTGACCACCCAGCAGCGCGCGCTGATGGTCGCAACGCCGATCCTCTCCGGCGCCATCCTGCGCTTCCTCATGGGCCTGCTGGCTGATCGCTGGTCGCCCAAGGCGGCCGGCATCCTCGGCCAGGTCATCGTCATCGGCGCACTGTTCGGTGCCTGGCAACTGGGCATCCACAGCCTGGAGCAGGCAATGATCCTCGGCGTGCTGCTGGGCATGGCCGGCGCCTCGTTCGCCGTGGCTTTGCCGCTGGCCTCGCAGTGGTACCCGCCGCAGCACCAGGGCAAGGCCATGGGCATCGCCGGCGCGGGCAACTCCGGCACCGTGCTCACCGCGCTGTTCGCACCGGCCATCGCCGCCGCGTTCGGCTGGCAGAACGTGTTCGGCTTCGCGCTGATCCCGCTGCTGGCCACCCTGGTGGTGTTCACCCTGCTCGCCCGCAATGCCCCGGAGCGACCGCCGGCCAAATCCCTGGGGGACTACCTGAAGGCCCTGGGCGACCGTGACAGCTGGTGGTTCATGTTCTTCTACAGCGTGACCTTTGGCGGTTTCCTCGGCCTTGCCAGCACCCTGCCTGGCTACTTCCACGACCAGTACGGCCTCGATCCGGTGAAGTCCGGCTACTACACCGCGGCCTGCGTCTTCGCCGGCAGCCTCATGCGCCCGCTGGGCGGCGCCCTGGCCGACCGCATTGGCGGCATCCGCAGCCTGCTGGTGATGTACACCGTGGCATCGATCTGCATCGCCGCCGTGGGCTTCCACCTGCCCAGCGCGATGGCGGCGCTGAGCCTCTTCGTGGTTGCCATGCTCAGCCTCGGCGCGGGCAACGGCGCGGTGTTCCAGCTGGTGCCGCAGCGCTTCCGCCAGACCATCGGCGTGATGACCGGCCTGATCGGCATGGCCGGCGGCATCGGCGGCTTCTGCCTGACGGCGGGCCTGGGCGCGATCAAGCAGGCCACCGGTGACTACCAGATCGGCCTCTGGCTGTTCGCCAGCCTCGGTGTACTGGCCTGGTTCGGCCTGCACGCGGTGAAAGCCCGCTGGCGCACCACCTGGGGCAGCGCAGCCGTCACAGCCGCACGGGTCTGAACGATGCGCTCCTACCGGTGTTGCCCATGACCCTGCAGGTCACCTTCGCCCAGGCCAGCGCCACGGGTCCGCGCGACGAGAACCAGGACGCCCTGCGGGTGGTCACCCCTCCCGCAGGGCTGGCCGCCAGCAAGGGTCACCTGTTCGCCATCGCCGACGGCGTCAGCCACTGCGCCGACGGCGGCCTGGCCGCGCGGCTGACCTTGCAGGCGCTCGCCGCCGACTACTACGCCACCCCCGAGACCTGGGCCGTCGCCCAGGCCCTCGACCGCCTGCTGATCTCGCAGAACCGCTGGCTGCAAGCCAACGGCGGCGGCCAGCCATTGCTCACCACCCTGACCGCGCTGATCCTGCGGGGCCGGCGCTTCACCCTGGCCCATGTCGGCGATTGTCGCCTGTACCGCTGGAGTGCCGGTCAGCTGGACTGCCTGACCCAGGACCACGTCTGGGAGCAGCCCGGCATGCAGCACGTGCTCAAGCGCGCGCTGGGCCTGGATCAGCACCTTGTGGTGGATTACCGCGACGGTGAGCTGGAGGCGGGGCAATGCTTCCTGCTGGTCAGCGACGGCATCTGGGCCGCCCTGGGCGATAGCGCCATCCAGCGCCTGCTGGAGGACGCCCAATCCCTGCAGGCCTGCGCCGACGCATTGGTCAGCGCCGCGCACCTGGCCGGCAGCCAGGACAACGCCAGCGCCCTGCTCCTGCAGGTGGGCGAACTGCCGCCGGCGAGCCTTGGAGATGCCCTTGCCCAGCTCGACCACTGGCCCACGCCGCCCGCGCTGCGGGAAGAACAGGAGTTCGAAGGCTGGCAGGTCGAAGGCAAGCTGGCCCAATCCCGCCAATCGCTGATCTACCGCGTGCGTGATCGACAGCATCGCCCCTGGTTGCTCAAGACCCTGCCGCCGGCGCTGCGCGATTCTCCGCAAGCCGCCCAGGCGCTCCTGCTGGAAGAATGGTTCCTGCGCCGGGTGCAGGGCCGCTATTTTCCCGAGCTGCACAGCCTGCCGCTGCGCCAGCACCTGTACTACGTGATGCGCGCGTACCCGGGGCAGACGTTGGACGAGCACCTGAAACTCAACGGCCCGCTGAACCTGCCCGACTGGCTGGACCTCGCCCAGCGCCTGCTGCGCGGCCTGGGCCAGCTGCATCGGCGCAACATCCTGCACCGCGACATCAAGCCGGAGAACCTGCACTGGGCGGACGACGGCGAGCTGCGCCTGCTGGACTTCGGCCTGGCCTACTGCCCTGGGTTATCGCAGGAAGACCCGCACGACCTGCCCGGCACCCCGAGCTACCTCGCCCCGGAATCCTTCCAGGGCGCGGCGCCGGACGCTCGCCAGGACCTTTACGCCGCCGGGGTCACGCTGTACCGCCTGCTCTGCGGGCACTACCCCTACGGCGAGATCGAAGCCTTCCAGCATCCGCGCTTCGGCACGCCGGCCCCGGCCAGCCGCTACCGTCCGGATGTACCGGCCTGGCTCGACGACTGGCTGGCGAAGCTGACTGCCGTCCAGCCGCAGCAGCGCTTCGAGACCGCCGAGCAATGCCTGCTCGCCCTGGAACAAGGCGAGCGGCAAGCCCCTGCGCGTCCTCGCCCGCTGCTGGAGCGCGAGCCGCTGCGGGTCTGGCGCGGCGTCGCCCTGGCCTCGCTGGCGATCAACCTGGGGCTGCTGCTCTGGCTGTTGCACAAAGGCTGAAGGCGCACCAGTTCGGTTCAGAACGCATCACCGCGGTGCAGCAAAATGGCCGGCCGGTACAACAGGCGAACTGAAAACCCCGGAAATCGGGGCCCGAGCAAGTTGGCACAGCCCCTGCAGTGACCTTGCAACAATCTACAAAAGCGCGTCCCTCAACGAAGAGGCTCGCACTTCCCGATCGATCGGGACTTGGACAAAGGCGTCCTCGCTGGGTAACCGGCGGGACGCCTTTTTTGTTTTCCGTGATTTATCCGTGACGCGGAGCCCCGACATGAAAAAGCTCAAGCTCGTCCTGATCGGCAACGGCATGGCCGGTGTGCGCACCCTGGAAGAACTGCTGAAGATCGCACCGGACCTCTACGACATCACCGTGTTCGGCGCCGAGCCGCACCCCAACTACAACCGCATCCTGCTCTCCCCCGTGCTGGCCGGCGAGCAGGCCTTCGAGGACATCGTCCTCAACGACCTCAACTGGTACAGCGAGAACGGCATCCGCCTGCTGCTCAACCGCAAGGTCAACCGCATCGACCGACATCGTCGCAAGGTCTACGCCGAAGACGGCACCGAGGCCGAGTATGACCGCCTGCTGATCGCCACCGGCTCCAATCCCTTCATCCTGCCAGTGCCCGGCAGCCGCCTGCAGGGCGTGATCGGCTATCGCGACATCGCCGACACCCAGACCATGATCGACACCGCCGCCACCCACAGCCACGCGGCGGTCATCGGCGGCGGCCTGCTCGGCCTGGAAGCGGCCAACGGCCTCAAGCAGCGCGGCATGGACGTCACCGTGGTGCACCTCTCCGACTGGCTGCTGGAACGCCAGCTGGACCGCACTGCCGGCAAGCTGCTGCAGGAAGCGCTGGAATCGCGCGGCATCCACTTCCGCCTGAACACCCACACCGAAGAGCTGATCGACGACGGCAACGGCCGTGTCTGCGCCATCCGCTTCAAGGACGGCGAAGTGATCGCCGCCGACCTGGTGGTGATGGCCGCCGGCATCCGTCCCAACACAGAACTGGCAGAGAAGACCGGCCTGCCCTGCAACCGCGGCATCCTGGTCAACGACACCCTGCAGACCTATGACCCACGCATCTACGCCCTGGGCGAATGCGCCAGCCACCGCGGCATTGCCTACGGCCTGGTGGCGCCGCTGTTCGAACAGGCCAAGGTCTGCGCCAACCACCTGGCCATGCTCGGCTTCGCACGCTACCAGGGCTCGGTGACCTCCACCAAGCTCAAGGTCACCGGCATCGACCTGTTCTCCGCCGGCCAGTTCATGGGCGGCGAAGGCACCGAGACCATCACCCTCTCCGACCCCATCGGCGGCGTGTACAAGAAGCTGGTAATCAAGGACGACGTGCTGGTCGGCGCCTGCCTCTACGGCGATACCGCCGACGGCGGCTGGTACTTCCGGCAGATCCGCGAGAACCACAACGTCGCGCAGATTCGCGACCACCTGATGTTCGGCGAAAGCAGCATTGGCGACGTCGGGCACCAGGGCCAGAACAGCGCGGCGAACATGCCCGACACCGCCGAGGTCTGCGGCTGCAATGGCGTATGCAAGGGCACCATCGTCAAGGCGATCCAGGAGAACGGCCTGTTCAGCGTCGACGAGGTGAAGAAGCACACCAAGGCCGCCAGCTCCTGCGGCTCCTGCGCCGGTCTTGTCGAGCAGATCCTGATCAGCACCGTGGGCGGCGCGGCAGATGTGAAGCCCAAGAGCGAAAAGGCCATCTGCGGCTGCAGCGACCTCAACCACGGCCAGGTCCGCCAGGCGATCCGTGAGCATCACCTGGTGACCCTGAGCAGCGCCATGCGCTTCATGGACTGGCGCACCCCGGACGGCTGCGCCACCTGTCGCCCGGCGTTGAACTACTACCTGATCTCCACCTGGCCGGGCGAAGCCAAGGACGATCCGCAGTCGCGCCTGATCAACGAACGCGCCCACGCCAACATCCAGAAGGACGGCACCTACTCGGTGGTCCCGCGCATGTGGGGGGGCGTCACCAATGCAGCCGAGCTGCGTCGCATTGCCGATGTGGCGGACAAGTACCAGGTGCCCATGGTCAAGGTCACCGGCGGCCAGCGCATCGACCTGCTGGGGATCAGGAAGGACGACCTGCCGGCGATCTGGAAGGAACTGGACATGCCTTCCGGCCATGCCTACGGCAAATCCATCCGCACCGTGAAGACCTGCGTGGGCAGCGAATTCTGCCGCTTCGGCACGCAGAACTCGACCCAGCTGGGCATCGACCTGGAGCACGACCTGTTCAACATGTGGTCGCCACACAAGGTCAAGCTGGCGGTCTCCGGCTGCCCGCGCAACTGCGCCGAGGCGGGAATCAAGGACATCGGCATCATCGGCGTGGATTCTGGCTGGGAGCTGTACATCGGCGGCAACGGCGGGATCAAGACCGAGGTGGCGGAGTTCTTCGTCAAGCTCAAGACCTCCGACGAAGTCCGCGAGTACAGCGGCGCCTTCCTCCAGCTCTACCGCGAGGAAGCCTTCTACCTCGAACGCACCGTGCACTACCTGCAGCGCGTCGGGATGGAGCGCATCCGGAAGGCCGTGCTGGAAGACGCGGACAACCGCAAGGCGCTCAACGCCCGCCTGCAGTTCTCCCTGTCGCTGGAGCAGGACCCATGGCAGGAGCGCATCGCCCTGCAGCCGCTGAAGAAGGAATTCGAACGGATTCCCCTCCAGCAGCTGGAGCCCGCCTGAGTGTTCGCCTGGCCCCGCCGGCGGCCCCTACCACCCGATTGCTGGAGACACCCCATGAACTGGTTAGACATCTGCGCCCTGGACGACATCAACCCGCTGGGCTCGCGCGTCATCGCCGGCCCCAAGGGCGACATTGCGATCTTCCGCACCTCCGATGACCAGGTCTTCGCCCTTGACGACCGCTGCCCGCACAAAGGCGGCCCGCTATCCCAGGGCCTGATCTACGGCAAGCGCGTGGCCTGCCCGCTGCACAACTGGCAGATCGAGCTGGAAAGCGGCGAGGCGGTAGCCCCCGACCAGGGCTGCGCCCACCGCCACGAGGCGAAGGTCGAAAAGGGCCGCGTACTGCTGGCCCTGCGCGACAACCTTGCCCACTGCGCCTGATCCTGACTTTGCCGAGACCCAAGCGAGGCTGCGCCATGACCCAGAACCGTCGCACTACCGCATCCACTTGCTGCTACTGCGGCGTGGGCTGCGGTGTACTGATCGAGCACGACGACGAGCGCATCCTGGGCGTGCAGGGCGACCCACGGCATCCGGCCAACTTCGGCCGCCTGTGCAGCAAGGGCTCGACCCTGCACCTCACCGGTGATGCGGATGCCCGCGCGCAGTTCCCGGAGCTGCGCCTGGGTAAAAGCCTGTCCCGCGCCCGTGCCGACTGGGACACCGCGCTGGAGCATGCCGCCGGCGTCTTCGCCGAAACCATTCGCGAGTACGGACCGGACAGCGTGGCCTTCTACGTCTCAGGCCAGTTGCTGACCGAGGACTACTACGCCTTCAACAAGCTGGCCCGCGCTTTGGTCGGCACCAACAACATCGACAGCAATTCACGCCTGTGCATGTCCTCGGCGGTGGTCGGCTACAAGCGCAGCCTGGGCGCCGACGCACCGCCCTGCAGCTACGAGGACATCGAGCTGGCCGACTGCGTGATGATTGCCGGCAGCAACATGGCCTACGCCCACCCGGTGCTGTTCCGCCGCCTGGAAGAAGCCCGCGTACGTCGCCCGGAGATGAAGCTGATCGTCATCGACCCGCGCGTCACCGACACCGCCGAGGCGGCCGACCTGCACCTCGCGATCCTGCCGGGCACCGATGTGGCGTTGTTCCACGGCATCCTGCACATCCTGCTCTGGGAAGGCTGGATCGACCGCGCCTTCCTCGACGCCCACACTGATGGCCTGGATGAACTGAAGGCCCTGGTGCGCGACTATGGCCCGCTGGCCGTGGCGGACATCTGCGGCATCGCGGTCGACGACCTGCAGCGCGCGGCCCAGTGGATCGGCCAGTCGCCCAGCTTCCTTTCGCTCTGGTGCATGGGCCTCAACCAGTCCACCGCCGGCAGCGCGAAGAACAGCGCGCTGATCAACCTGCACCTGGCCACCGGGCAGATCGGCCGCCCCGGCGCCGGCCCCTTCTCCCTCACCGGCCAACCCAATGCCATGGGTGGCCGTGAAACCGGCAGCCTGTCCAACCTGCTGCCCGGCCACCGCGACGCTGCCAATGCCGAACACCGTGCCGAAGTGGCGGCTTACTGGGGCGTCGAGCAATTGCCGGAAGCCCCCGGCCTGAGCGCCATCGAGCTCTTCGACGCGGTACGCGACGGGCGTATCAAGGCCCTGTGGATTGCCTGCACCAACCCGGCGCAATCGCTGCCGGACCAGACCCGCGTGCGCGAAGCCCTGGCCGCCTGCCCCTTCGTCATCGTCCAGGAAGCCTTCACCACCAGCGAAACCTGCCAATACGCGGACCTGCTGCTGCCGGCCGCCAGTTGGGGCGAGAAGGAAGGCACGGTGACCAACTCCGAACGCCGTATCAGCCATGTGCGCCCGGCCATTCCCGCTATCGGCGAGGCGCGGGCGGACTGGAGCATCGTCTGCGATTTCGCCCGCCGCCTGGAGCGGCGCCTGCGTCCCGGCGAAAGCAGCCTGTTCGACTTCGACTCTCCGTCCGCGCTGTTCGACGAATACAAGCTGCTGACCCGTGAGCGCGACCTTGATCTCTCCGGCATCGACTACACGCTGCTGGATACCCGCGGCCCGCAGCAATGGCCCTTCCGCGCCGGCGCAACACAGGGCACCGAGCGCCTGTATGGCGACGGACAGTTTCCCACCGCCAACGGCCGCGCGCGGCTCATCGCCGAACCCTACCGCGCACCAAAGGAAAAGCGCGACGCGCGCTATCCGCTGATCCTCAACACGGGCCGCCTGCGCGATCAGTGGCACGGCATGACCCGCACCGGTACCGCACCGCAATTGTTCGGCCACGTGGAAGAGGCCGTACTCGGCCTGCACCCGGACGAACTGCGCCGCCGGCGTATCAGCGACGGCCAACTGGTGCGCCTGCATAGCCGCCGTGGAGAACTGGTGCTGCCGGTGCAAGCCGACGAGCACCTGCGCCCCGGCCAGGCCTTCCTGCCAATGCACTGGGGCGACCGCTTCCTCAAGGGTCTGGGCATCAATGTGCTCACCCTGCCGGCGGTGGACCCGCTGTCCCGCCAGCCCGAGCTGAAACACGCCACTGTGGAAGTCAGCCGCATCGAGCTGCCCTGGCAGTTCTTCGCCCTGGTGGAAGGCGACGTCCAGAAACGCTTCGACGCCTTGCGCCCGCTTTTCGAAGACCTGCGCTACGCCAGCTTCAGCCCCATCGGCCGCGAGCGCCCGGCGCTGGTGATCCGTGCAGCGCACCACGAGGCCCCCAGTGCGGACTGGCTGGCCCGTATAGACGCCCTGCTTGACCTCGGCGATGGCCCGGTCATGGCCTATGACGACCCGCGCCGCACCGTCGGCAAACGCGTGCGTATCGAACAGTCTCGAATTGTCTCGTTGCGCCTGGCCGGCGAAACCGCCGCCCGCGCCTGGCTGCGCGAATTGTGGAAGGATGGCCGCGCCGACCAGGAGCTGCGCCGCTGGCTGCTGGCACCACTGAGCACCGCCCCCGGCAAGGCCGGCGCGGTGGCGGACAAGACACTGTGCAACTGCCTGAACGTCAGCCAGAGCCGCATCCAGACCGGCATCGACAAGGGTCTGGACCTGGAAGGCCTCAAATGCGAACTCAAGTGCGGGACCGCGTGCGGCTCCTGCGTACCGGAAATCAAGCGCCTGCTGGCCCGGAAGCCGCTGGCTGCTACCGCCTGACCCGAGTCGCGAAGACGGCAGCCTGAGGAGAACGACATGAGTGGAAAAGTCTGGCTGATCGGCGCCGGCCCCGGCGATCCGGAACTGCTGACGCTGAAGGCCGTCCGCGCCATGGCCAAGGCCGACGTGGTGCTGATCGACGACCTGGTGAATCCGGCGGTGCTGGAACACTGTCCTTCAGCCCGGGTGATCTCCGTCGGCAAACGCGGCGGCTGCCGCTCCACACCGCAGGATTTCATCCACCGCCTGATGCTGCGCTACGCCCGCCAGGGGCGCCACGTGGCACGCCTGAAAGGCGGCGACCCGTGCATTTTCGGCCGTGGCGGCGAAGAAGCCGACTGGCTCATTGCACGTGGCATCGAGTGCGAGTTGGTCAACGGTATCACCGCCGGGCTGGCAGCAGCGACTCAATGCGGCATATCCGTGACCCTGCGCGGCGTCAGCCGGGGCGTAACCCTGGTGACCGCCCACACCCAGGACGACAGCCCGCTGAATTGGCGCGGCCTGGCCGAAGGCGGCACGACGCTGGTGGTGTACATGGGTGTGGCGAAACTGGCGGAAATCCGCGACGGCCTGCTCGAAGGAGGTATGGCTGCCGGCACTCCGGTGGCGATGATCGAAAACGCCTCCCTGCCTGCCCAACGCGAATACCGCAGCCAACTGGGCAACCTGCTGGAAGACGCCCGGCGCTTCGCCCTGAAGAGCCCGGCAATCCTGGTGATCGGCGAAGTGGCGGCTGCCGCTCAGCAGGCAATCCTGGCCCGCACCGCCTGAAACTCACTTTTCTGCAGGCAAAGAAAAACCCGGCCTAGGCCGGGTTTTTCTCGTCAGCTCAGACCAATTACTTGGCCTGGGCTTCCACTTCGGCTTCTACGCGGCGGTTAACAGCGCGGCCTTCGGCGGTTGCGTTGTCAGCAACCGGACGGGACTCACCGTAACCAACAGCGTTTACGCGGCCGCCTTCAACACCGTACTCGTTGACCAGTACGTCACGAACGGCGTTGGCACGACGCTCGGACAGCTTCTGGTTGTAGGCGTCGGTGCCGACGGAGTCGGTGTGGCCTTCAACGGTGGTGGAGGTGGACGGGTACTGCTTCATGAAGTCAGCCAGGTTTTTGATGTCAGCGTAGCTGTTCTCTTTAACCTTGGACTTGTCGAAGTCGAACTTCACGTCCAGCTGAACGCGAACGACTTCGGCAACAGCCGGGCAGCCGTTGGCGTCAACGGTGACGTTGGCCGGGGTGTTCGGGCACTTGTCGACGTTGTCGCAGACGCCGTCGTTGTCGGAGTCGGAGCAGACTTCAGCAACCGGCTCAGGAGCCGGGGCCGGCTTGGCGCCGCCGCCGAAGTTCATACCAACGCCCAGGCCAGCCATCCACTCGCCCTGGTGACCGTTGTCACGCTTCTCCAGGCCGTACTGGCCGTCGAGGCTGGCTTTGGCATAGAAGTTTTCGGTGAAGTAGTACTTCAGACCGGTACCGATCATGGCCATGGTCAGGTTCTGACGGCCATCGTTGTCGGAGTTGATGTTGGTCAGGCTCTGGTGGCCAACGCCGGCGGAAACGTACGGACGCAGGTTGCCAGCACCCGGAGTGCCGAAGTGGTAGATGGCATCCAGAGTGCTCAGGTTGCCATGGACCTTCTTGTTGCCGGTCTCGTAGGTGCCACGTACGTCGTGGTATTCACCGTAGGACAGAGCCAGCTCGACGTCGTCGGTCAGGAAGTAGCCGACCGAACCGCCGTACAGATCGGCGTTCTTCATGTTGCGGGTGCTGTCGGTGAAGTAGCGCTTGCCGAAAGCTTCGACTTCGACGGCGCCCTGGCCTTGAGCGAACGCATTGACAGCGGCAGTGGCGATCAGCGAGCCAACTACGACGCCTAAGGTGTTCTTCAGTTTCATCCGTTAAATCCCCATCTTGGTGGTCAATAAGTTGTCTAACCAGAGGCCGTACAACTTGGGTGGCAAGTTTATCAGAACTTGCCAAACAGAGAGACAATATTTCCCGGACTAAGATTCCGTCACATTCGAAAACTTTTCTCTCATTCGATCGAGTGCACGTTTGTAGCGCATTTTCGTGGCGCTAAGCCCCATGTGCATGATGTCGGCGATCTCCTGGAACTCGAGTTCAGCAACAAAGCGAAGCACGAGGATTTCCCGATCAATGGGATTGACATGAACTAGCCAGCGGTCTAGTCCACCTCGCTCTTCGACTTTCGGAGCCTTCTCTTCAGAAGCTTCCTCGATTGGATCCAGACTCAGCGCATCGAGCAATCTGCGTTTACGCCGTTCCTTCCGATACTGCGTAATGCACTCGTTGTAAGTGATGCTGTACAGCCAGGTCTTGAACTTCGACTTTCCCTCGAAGTTCTTCAGACCATACAGCACCTTGAGCATGACCTCTTGACACACATCATCGGCGTCCCGGTCGTTGCCCAGATAGCGCGCACAGACGTTGAAGAGCGTGCGCTGGTAGCGGCGCATCAGCTCTTCATAGGCCCGCGTCACGTGGTAAAGCTCCTCGTGAGAACGCTCCACCAGCTCCTCGTCGGTAAGCTGGCGCGGGTCATAGCGCAAAGGCAGTGATTGCGGCTTGTTCAAGTCGGGTCGGGCCAGGTCAAGTCAGCGTCCGGCTCGGCCTTGCAGCAGCCGTACCGGCAATCGGTCATCATCTTCAGCGACTGGTTACACGCTGATCGAGCAGGATGCGGTTGGCGATCGACACCAGCTCACCCTCGTCTGTCAGCAGGATAGTCTTGATGGTACCAATTTCCTCGATGATGCCTTCGACATCCGCCACTTTCACCTGTTGTCCGACCTGATACAGCTCCCGCACGTAAATACCGGCAATGATCTGCCCCGCCACTTCGCGACTGCCCAGCCCCAGCGCCAGCGCAGCGGCCAGACCGATGGTGATCAGCACGATGGCGATGATGTAGTTGAGCAGATCGGTCTTCACCTCGAGCTGGCCGATGGCCACCGAGATGCTGATGATGATGACCAGCCATTGGGCGACACGGCCCAGGCCGTTGGAGTACTCCAGGCCGACTCCGTCGGCGGCGCCGCGAACGAGGCTGTTGGCCAGCTGGGCGAGCAGGATGCCGACGATCAGCACCAGCGCCGCGCCGAATACCTTGGGCAGGTACAGCGCGAGCATGTCCAGGGTTGCCGAGACGCGCTGCAGGCCAAGGGATTCCGCGGCAGATACGAGGAACACCAGCAGCACGAACCAGTAGACGATCTTGCCGATCAGCGTCGAGACCGGCACCTGGATACCGGCGCGCGACAGCAGCTTGGTCAGGCCGGTACCCGCCATCAGGCGATCCAGCCCCAGCTTGGCGAGCAGCTTGGAGAGCAGCGCGTCGAGCAGCTTGGCGACGACGAAGCCAAGCAGCACGATCACCAGAGCAGCGAGCAGGTTCGGAATGAACCCGGCCAGCTTGCCCCACAGGGTGTTCATGGCGGTCAGCAGGCTTTGCGTCCAGATGTCGAATTGCATGTTCAATCGGCCTTATCAGCGGAAGGGGCGGAATTCTGCGCGTGGCGCGAGACGGGTGCAAGGTGCGCGGCGCCTCGGCTCACACCAATGGAAAGGGCCTGGAACCAGTGCCCCATCAGGCTGAACAGATCGCCCGCGCCGACCTGGCGGTTGGCGGTCTTCAGGACGCGATCCAGCCGCGAATCGTCTCCCGGCTGTTCGGGGGGCATTCGCAGCAGATCGCGCAAGGATTCTTCAAATGGGTCGTGCATGCGCACCTCGCCTGTGTGAGGTGCTTGACGCCCCCACCACCTTAAAAGTCACACCTACAGCCAACGCATGCGGCGGAAGATCCACCATTGGAAAGCCACTATCCCGAGGATCACCATGCAGGCCACGGCGAAGCCGTAGGGTGCTTCGGCCCCGGGGATGCCGCCCACGTTGATGCCCAGGAGCCCGGTCACGAAACTCATGGGCAGGAAAAAGCCGGTAATGATACCAAGCAGGTACATGGTGCGGTTCATCCGCTCGGTAATTCGGCGATGTTCGGCCTCCTGGATCAGGCTGATACGCTCGCGTACCAGTTCCAGTTCCTCCAGGTTGCGGGTCAGACGGTTGTACAGCTCGTTCCAATAGTCTGCGTCGTCGGCGACCGTCCAGGACAGCTTGAACTTGACCATCTGCGAGTAGATTTCCCGCTGAGGCGCCAGGTAACGACGCAGCCCTGCGGCACGACGTCGCAGGGTGCGCAGCTGGTGCTGATCGGGAATGCTGCGCTCGTCCTCCTCGATGGCCTCCTCCATGGCGTCGAGCTGGTCGGCAAGGCCGCCGATCAGGGTATCAACGCGATCGGTAAGGTAATGAGCGAGGCTCAGGACCACTTCCGAAGCGGTTTTCGGCCCCCGCCCCGCCTCAAGGTCGGCACGCAGGTCGGCCACCGCCTTGAGCGGCCGCAGGCGCAGGGAAATGACGCGCTGCGACTCGGCGTAGACGCGCAACGAGACCATATCCTCCGGCACAGCGCCCGGGTTCAGGTTGACCCCGCGCAGGAACAGCAGCAGGCGCTCGCCGCCCAGATCCACGAGGCGCGGACGGGTCGCCTCTTCCAGCAGCAGGTCGCAGGCGAACCCGTTCAGCCCGCTGGATTCACGCAGCCAGGCCTGGGCCTCGGGCACTCCGCGGTCCCAGTGCACCCACAGGCTTTCCTCCGGCTTGAGATCGAGCAACGGCAACTCGCTGCGACTGATGCGCCGGCCGCCACCGTGGCCGTCCAGCACGAATCCGTCGATCAGTCCGCGCTCCGTGCCGCTTTCGTACTGCTGCATGCCTTTTCCTTCGCTTGGATCGTTACCGCGAAACGCCATGAAAAATGCCGGAAGCTTGCGCTTCCGGCATTGACCCGGACCTTTGCTGTAAGGTTCGAATTATTCCGGCATTTTCAATGCTTTAGGTGAGACGATGATGCCATTGTTGTCAGCATAGACGAACTCGCCCGGGCGGAAGGTGATGCCGCCAAAGGTCACGGCCACGTTCAGGTCGCCAATGCCGCGCTTGTCGGTCTTCATCGGGTGGCTGGCCAACGCCTGCACGCCCAGGTCGGTCTGCGCAATGACGTCGACGTCGCGGATGCAGCCATACACCACGATGCCTTCCCAACCGTTCTTGGCGGCCTTCTCGGCCAGCATGTCGCCCAGCAGCGCGCGGCGCAGCGAGCCGCCACCATCCACCACCAGCACCTTGCCCTTGCCGTCCTTCTCGACCTGCTCCTTGACCAGCGAGTTGTCTTCGAAGCACTTGATGGTGACGATCTCGCCACCGAAGGAGTCCCGTCCGCCGAAGTTGCTGAACATCGGCTCGACGACCTGGACCAGCTCCGGGTAGGCATCGCACAGATCGGGGGTGACGTAATGCATGGAGAAGCTCCTCTTGATGAAATCCGGCAGGGTTTCAGGCCTGGATGTGACCGAAAGCCGCAATGGCGTCACAGTCTACTCCCTGCCGCGCCAAGCTCAAGCCTGCGCCAGAGCGCCCTGTCCTTCCGGCAAGCCACTGTGTTCAAGCCAGTATTGCAGCAGCGGCCAGACTTCACGCTGGGCGCCTTTGCTGATCAGCATCTCGACGTGGCCGAAATCCTCGGAGAATCCGTGGCGCCGCCCCAGATGCAGGAACTGCCGAGTCTCGGAGCCAAACTGTTCCAGCAGCTTGCGGCAGGCCCAGGCTGGATCCTGGATATCGCCGTCGGAGCCGATGGCCAGCACCGGCAGGGAAGCTCTCTGCAAACCACCCCACCAGTCGTTGTCCTTCTCGCCGAAGCGGCCAAACAGGCTGTACCAATGCAGCGCCTCCAGGGCTAGCCCCAGCGGCTCGTCCTCCGGGCCGCGCTTGAGCCGCGAGCCGGACAGCCCGCCCATGCGCTTGAGCAGGAAACGCCCACCCCAGGTCACGGGCGGCAGCTTCAGCGGCCAGTAGGTGCGGCTGACCTGACTGCCGCACAGCGCCGCGCTGGCCGCCTGCCGCTCGTCCAGATAGCCGCCACCCAGCGCAGCAGCCAGGGTGACACCCCCCAGGGAATGCCCCACCCAATGCGGCGCCTGGCCGCTCTGCTCGACCACGAAACTGGCGATGGACGGCAGGTCGAAGCGGGCGTAGTCGGCAACGCGATTGCGATCGTAATCCGCGTTACGCGGCGACAGGCCATGACCGCGCATTTCGGGGATCCACACATCGAAGCCGGCTCGGGCCAGATGCGCGCCCAGGCCGATGCCTTTGGGTGAGTACCAGAAACGGCGGTTGGAAAAGCTGCCGTGCAACAGGACCACCGGCACACCACGCCGTCCTTCGGAGCGACCGAGACGGGTGACCGCCAGCTCGACACTGGAATCGGGGCTGTTGTTCGGCTTGAGGCGGTAGACATCCTCGGTGAGGTCGCCGCGCAATTCCGCGCTGACTAGCGCGACGGGAAAGAGTTGACTGCTGCTTTGCATGGAATCGCTTGCATAAAAAAGGGCGGGTGAAATCACCCGCCCTCTTCAGGATGGTAAAGGAGAGGTCAGGATTGGCCTTCGGCGAGGAAGAACCAGGTGTCGAGGACCGAGTCAGGGTTCAGCGACACACTCTCGATACCCTGCTCCATCAGCCACTTGGCGAGGTCCGGGTGGTCCGACGGACCCTGGCCGCAGATGCCGATGTACTTGCCGGCGCGGTTGCATGCCTGGATGGCATTGGACAGCAGCTTCTTCACCGCCGGGTTACGTTCGTCGAACAGGTGCGCGACGATGCCCGAGTCACGGTCCAGACCGAGGGTCAGCTGGGTCAGGTCGTTGGAACCGATGGAGAAGCCATCGAAGAACTCGAGGAACTCGTCAGCCAGCAGGGCGTTGGACGGCAGCTCGCACATCATGATGACGCGCAGGCCGTTCTCGCCACGCTTGAGACCATTGGTGGCCAGCAGGTCGACGACCTGGGAGGCTTCGCCCAGGGTACGGACGAACGGCACCATCAGCTCGACGTTGGTCAGGCCCATCTCGTTGCGGACCTTCTTCATCGCACGGCATTCGAGTTCGAAGCAGTCACGGAAGGATTCGCTGATGTAGCGCGAGGCGCCACGGAAGCCGAGCATCGGGTTCTCTTCTTCCGGCTCGTAGAGCTTGCCGCCGATCAGGTTGGCGTATTCGTTGGACTTGAAGTCCGACAGGCGCACGATGACCTTCTTCGGCCAGAACGCGGCGGCCAGGGTGCTGACACCCTCGACCAGCTTCTCGACGTAGAAGCCGACCGGATCGTCGTAGCCGGCGATGCGCTTCTCGACGCTGTCCTTGATATCTGCGGGCAGGCTGGCGAAGTTCAGCAGCGCCTTGGGATGCACGCCGATCATGCGGTTGATGATGAACTCCAGGCGGGCCAGGCCCACCCCTTCGTTCGGCAGCTGGGCGAAATCGAAGGCGCGGTCGGGGTTGCCGACGTTCATCATGATCTTAAACGGCAGCTCGGGCATGGCGTCGACCGAGTTCTGGCGGACGTCGAAGCCCAGCTCGCCTTCGTAGATCAGGCCGGTGTCGCCTTCGGCGCAGGATACGGTCACGCGCTGGCCGTCCTTCAGCGCCGCGGTGGCATTGCCACAGCCGACGACGGCCGGGATGCCCAGTTCACGAGCGATGATCGCGGCGTGGCAGGTACGGCCGCCGCGGTTGGTGACGATGGCGCTGGCGCGCTTCATCACCGGCTCCCAGTCCGGGTCGGTCATGTCGGAGACCAGCACGTCGCCCGGCTGGACCTTGTCCATCTCGGAAACGTCGTGGATCACCTTCACCGGGCCTGCGCCGATGCGCTGGCCGATGGCGCGGCCTTCGACCAGGACCTTGCCTTTTTCCTTGAGCAGGTAGCGTTCCATCACATTGGCGCTGGAACGGCTCTTAACGGTTTCCGGACGGGCCTGCACGATGTACAGCTTGCCGTCGTCACCGTCCTTGGCCCACTCGATGTCCATCGGACGCTCGTAGTGCTTCTCGATGATCAGCGCCTGCTTGGCCAGCTCGATCACTTCGGCGTCGGACAGGGCGAAGCGGGCGCGGTCGGCCTTGTCCACGTCGACCACCTTGACCGATTTACCGGCCTTGGCTTCCTCGCCGTAGATCATCTTGATGGCCTTGCTGCCCAGGTTGCGGCGCAAAATGGCCGGGCGGCCGGCTTCCAGAGTCGGCTTGTGGACGTAGAACTCGTCGGGGTTCACCGCGCCCTGCACCACGGTCTCGCCGAGGCCGTAGGCGCCGGTGATGAACACCACGTCACGGAAACCGGACTCGGTGTCCAGGGTGAACATCACGCCGGCGGTGCCGGTTTCCGAGCGGACCATGCGCTGCACGCCGGCGGACAGGGCGACCAGCTTGTGGTCGAAGCCCTGGTGTACACGGTAGGCGATGGCACGGTCATTGAAGAGGGAGGCGAAGACTTCCTTGGCCGCGCGGATCACGTTGTCCACGCCGCGGATGTTCAGGAAGGTCTCCTGCTGGCCGGCAAAGGAAGCGTCCGGCAGGTCTTCGGCGGTGGCGGAGGAACGCACGGCCACGGCCATGTTGTCGTTGCCGCCGGCCATCTCGGCGAAGGCCTTGCGAATCTCGGCATCCAGACGCTCGGGGAACTCGGCGTCCATCACCCATTGGCGAATCTGCGCGCCGGTCTTGGCCAGTGCGTTGACGTCGTCAACGTCCAGGGCGTCGAGGGCCGCGTGGATGCGATCGTTCAGGCCGCTCTGCTCGAGGAAGTCACGGTAGGCCTGGGCGGTAGTGGCGAAGCCACCCGGTACGGAAACGCCGGCACCGGCGAGGTTGCTGATCATTTCTCCCAGGGATGCGTTCTTGCCCCCCACATGTTCGACATCGTGGACGCCGAGCTTATCGAGGGAAACTACGTACTCTACCAAGGTGATCTCTCCACTAAGTGTTGGAAAAGCTCATACAAGTCGGAGCCGCCCCACCCTTCTGGCCGGAGCCGGAAAAATGGGTGAGAATGCCCCGGCAAAGGGCCTTGCAAACGCGGGGCCTATCATAACCAGGATTCGCTCCTACCTATAAGGCCCGCAGCGCACATGAAACGAACTGCATTTTTCATTTCCGACGGCACCGGCATCACTGCCGAAACCCTCGGCCAGAGCCTTCTGGCGCAGTTCGAGAACATCAACTTTACCAAACTGACGCGACCTTACATCGATACCGAGGAAAAGGCGCGCGTCATGGTACAGCAAATCAACCGGGCTGCGGAGGCGGACGGGGCACGACCGATCATCTTCGATACCATTGTCAATCGTGAGATCCGCTCGGTCCTTGCGCAGTCGAATGGCTTCATGATTGACATCTTCTCGACGTTTTTGTCCCCACTGGAACAGGAATTATCCTCAGATTCGTCGTATTCCGTCGGAAAGTCCCACAGCATCGGCCATAACCCGCATTACATGGAGCGGATCGATGCGGTGAACTTCGCTCTCGATAACGACGACGGCGCCCGCACCCACTATTACGACAAGGCCGACCTGATCCTGGTCGGCGTCTCGCGCTGCGGCAAAACGCCCACCTGCCTTTATATGGCCCTGCAATACGGCATCCGCGCGGCCAACTACCCGCTGACCGAAGAAGACATGGAGCGCCTGCAGTTACCCAACGCGCTCAAGCCCTACAAGCACAAGCTGTTCGGCCTGACCATCGACCCGGACCGGCTCACCGCCATCCGCCACGAGCGCAAGCCCAACAGCCGCTACGCCAGCTTCGCCCAGTGCGAGTTCGAAGTTCGCGAGGTCGAGAATCTGTTCCGACGCGAGAACATCGCCTACATCAACTCGACGCATTTCTCGGTGGAAGAAATCTCCGCCAAGATCCTCGTCGAGAAGGGCGTCGAACGCCGGCTGAAGTAACCGGCAATCGCGGAAAGATTCCACAACCAACGGCCGGCATCACCGGCCGTTCGACTTTCTGCAGCCTTTCATTCTGGCGCCTATCATTCCCTGAACCCGCGTATTACCCGTGGCAGTTTTCACGGATCGGGCATTCCCGGCACAGGAGAGCGCCATGCGAGAATGTCAGTACCTGATTCTGGTTGCCTTGTTGGCTTTGACGGGTTGCGATTCGGGCGACAAGCCCGTCGCCAAGACCGCCACCGCCGCCACGCCACCCGCCAGCCCGCCCGCAGCGACAGCACCTCCTCCGCCAGCACCACCTGCGCCACCAGCCGCCGCCCCTGCGCCAGCCGCGCCTGCTGCCGCGCCCTCGCAAGCCGTGTTCAGCGTCGAGGAGTTGGACCAGATGCTCGCGCCGCTGGCTTTGTACCCGGACTCCCTGCTCGCCCAGGTGCTGATGGCAACCACCTACCCTGGCAACGTAGCCGATGCGGTGGCCTGGTCGAAGGCCCACCCCAAGGCCGTGGGTGACGACGCAGTGAAACAGGTCGCCGACCAGCCATGGGACCCGAGCGTGCAATCGCTGGTCGCCTTCCCGCTGGTGCTGGCGACGCTGGGGCAGGACCCGGTCTGGGTGCAGCGCGTCGGCGACGCCTTCCTCGCCCAGCCCGAGGCGGTGATGGACTCCATCCAGCGCCTGCGTCGACAGGCCCAGGCCGCCGGCAACCTACAGTCCAACGAGCAGCAGACGGTGACCATCAAGCCGGCCGCGCAGCCAGCCCCGGCACAGCCTTCTTCCGGCGGAGACACCGTGGTGGTGCAGCAACCGGCAACGGCACAGACGATCATCATCGAGCCCGCCGATCCGCAGGTGGTCTACGTACCCAGCTACAACCCTACGCAGGTCTACGGCTCCTGGCCGTATCCCGCCAGCCCGCCGGTCTATTACCCGCCGCCGCCCGAATACCCCGTCGCCACGGCGCTGGCCACCGGCCTGGCGTTCGGCGCAGGCGTGGCCATCGTCGGTGAACTCTGGGGTGACTGCGACTGGGACGACCACGACATCGACGTCGATGTGGAGCATTACAACAATTTCAACAGCAACCGGAACGTGAACCGGAATGTGAATCGAGACTTCACCAGCAACGTCAACGGCAACCGGGCGAAGTGGCAGCACAACCCGACCTACCGCAACGGCGTGCCCTACCGCGACTCCGCCAGCCGCCAGCAGTACAACCGCCGGCTGGCCGGCAGCGAACAGCGCGAAGCCCTGCGCGGGTTCGACTCGGCGCGCACCCAGGAGCGGGCGCGGGCGAGGGAAAGCCTGACCCAGCGCGGCATCGCTCCGCCGCCAGCGAACAACGCACAGGCACGCGAGCGCGCCCAGGCGGTGACTCGTGACCTGCGGGACAATCCGCAAGCCCAGCAGCGCCTGCAACAAGGCAACCGCGACAACGCCCAGGCCAGGGAACGGGCGCAGGCCGCCACCCGCGAACTGAACCGCACGCCGGAAAACCGCCCGCGTGCCCAGACCCAGATGCAGAACCGCAGCAACCCGGTGCAGCAACGGCCGCGAACGCAGAACAACCAGCAGATCCGCGAACAGGCGCGCCTGCAGCACGCCCGCACCCAGGCGCCGCGCAACAACGCCTTCGCCGGCGCCAACAACCCGCGGCAATCCCGCGAGCTTGCCAACCGTGGCCAGGCCAGTCGCGCCGCTGCCAGCCGGCCGCAGGCGGCACGCGCCGGCCACACCGTGCAACGCCCCGCCCGCGCCCCGCGTGGCGGCGGACGCCGATAGGAGACGAGTCATGCCCATCGCCTCGCGCCTGCTGGCGCTCGCCTTCCTCGCCGCGCTGCCAGCCAGCCTGCTGGCTCAGGACAGCTTCCCCACCCCCGACGCGGCCGCCGACGCCTTCATCACCGCCCTGGGCACCGAAAAGGCCGACCCCGAACGCCTGGCCGCCCTGCTGGGCAAGGACTGGCAGAGCTATATACCCACCGCCGGCATCGACCGGAGCGAGGTCGACGCCTTCCTCGCCCACTACAAGGACAAGCACCGGATCGAGAAGGACAACGCCCACCTCGCCCATCTGGTCGTTGGCAACGACCCTTGGACCCTGCCCCTGCCGATCGTCCATGAGAAGAACGGCTGGGCTTTCAACGCCAAGGCCGGCGGCGAGGAAATCCGCATCCGCCGCATCGGCCGCAACGAGGAATCGACCCTGGAAGCCGTGCAGGCCTACCACGATGCGCAAATGGACTACGCCGAGGTGGACCGCAACGGCGACGGCGTCCTCGAATATGCGCAGCAGTTCGTCAGCAGCGACGGCCACCATGACGGGCTGTACTGGCCGGAGGAAGACGGCGGCGAGGAAAGCCCGCTCGGCCCGCTGTTCGGCGACGATCTGCCGGGCGACGGCTGGCACGGCTATCACTACCGCATCCTCACCGCCCAGGGCCCCTCGGCGCCTGGTGGCGCCTACGACTACCTGATCGGCGGGCGGATGACCCGCGGCTTTGCCCTCGTCGCCTGGCCGGTGAAGTACGGCGACAGCGGCGTGATGAGTTTCATGATCAGCCACGATGGCGAGATCTTCTCCAAGAACCTCGGCCCGGAGAGCGACAGGATCGCCAAGAAGATGACTCGGTTCGACCCGGACAGCAGCTGGACCGAGGTCACTGCGGAGGAAGAAAAGCCCTGAGCGGCTGAACCCGTCCGGCCGCCCTGCGGTCGGACGGGTTCTGGGAAAGCCCACCGCTTTCCCGGCTTCCGGCGGGCCGGAACGGGCTGTCATGAGCCTGAAACAAATACCCTGCCAACGAGCCAACCGACTGTCGCCAGCGAAAAACCACATGGTAGAATTCGCCGCGCTATTGCCTGGCGTCACCAGGCCACGCTGGCCGGCATGCCGGTCACGGCTGCACGGGGTGACGACCGGGGCGTTTCTTTATTCAAGGCTTTGCGGCCACTCACTCATCAAGGCCCATGAGACTCACGCCCACTGCCCTGCTCCTCTTCCTGAGCATCTTCCTGCTTCCCGGCATCAGCGCCGCTGCCGGCAAGACCGTCTATGGCCTGAACGAATACGCCCGGATCAACGACCTGGACATCGAACTGGCCGCCAAGCTCGACACCGGCGCCAAGACCGCCTCCCTCAGCGCCCGCGACATCAAGCGCTTCAAGCGCGACGGCGAGACCTGGGTACGCTTCTACCTGGCCACCGACACCGCCGACAGCCAGCCGATCGAGAAACCCCTGGCGCGCATCAGCAAGATCAAGCGTCGCCACGGCGACTACGACCCCGACGAAGGCAAGGCCTACACTGCGCGCCCGGTGATCGAGCTTCAGCTGTGCATGGGCAAGGCCCTGCGTACCATCGAAGTGAACCTTACCGACCGCAGCGCCTTCCAATACCCGCTTCTGATCGGCTCCGACGCGCTCAAGCGCTTCGGCGCCCTGGTCGACCCGAGCCTGAAATACGCTGCCGGCAAGCCCGGCTGCCAACCCGTAGCGAAACCTGCCGAGTAATCCCATGCGCTCTCTTACCCTGCATCTGAAGGTCCTGATCGCCATCCTGCTGACGCTGGGCGTCGCGATCACCGCCTACCAGATCTTCGTCCTCGGCATACCCATGACCGAGGCCGAGACCGACGACCTGTGGAACATCGACGCCAAGGTCGAGTTCGTCGCCACGCCGAAGACTCCGGTGAAGGTGCAGATGTTCGTACCGCCGCTGACCCAGGATTACGTCAGCCTCAACGAGAGCTTTGTCTCCAACAACTACGGCGTGGGCATCAACCGCTCCGACGGCAACCGCAAGGTCACCTGGTCCTCGCGCCGCGCCAACGGCCAGCAGACCCTCTACTACCGTCTGGTGCTGACCAAGCGCTATGCCGGCGCCACCGAGAAGGCCAAGGAGAAGGGCCCGATCTTCCGCGACAGCCTGCCGCTGGAAGGCCCGGACAAGATCGCCGCCGAAGCCCTGATCGCGCCCATCCGCCAGCACTCGGCGGACGTCGAGACCTTCGTCAGCGAAGCGATCAAGCGCGCCAACAACCTCAATGACGACAACGTGAAACTGCTGCTGGCCGGCGACACCAGCCTGGACAAGCGTTCCCACGTGGTCGAAACCCTGCTCGCGGTGGCCCACGTGCCGCTGGAGCGCGTGCACACCATCCGCCTGGTCGCCAACCAGCCGCAGCAACCCGAGCTTTGGCTGCGCAGCTACAACGGCAAGGAGTGGCTGTACTTCAACCCGGAAACCGGCGAGCGCGGCCTGCCCGCCGACCGCCTGATCTGGTGGCTGGGTGACGAAAGCCTGCTGTCGATCGAAGGTGGCAAGAAGGCCCAGGTCAGCTTCAGCCTCAACAGCAGCGAGATGAACGCCATCCGCCTGGCCAAGCTGTCGGACGAGAACACCGACGCAGCCTTCCTCGAGTACTCCCTGTACGGCCTGCCGCTGTCCACCCAGCAGACCTTCCAGATCATGATCATGATCCCCTTCGGCGTGCTGGTGATCCTGGTGCTGCGCAACCTGATCGGCCTGCAGACCCTGGGTACCTTCACCCCGGTGCTGATCGCCCTCGCCTTCCGCGAGACCGGCCTGCAGTGGGGCATCGGCCTGTTCACCGTGATCACCGCGCTGGGCCTGTCGCTACGCTCGTACCTGGAACACCTGAAGTTGCAGATGCTGCCGCGCCTGTCGGTGGTGCTGACCTTCGTGGTGGTGATGATCGCCGCCATCAGCCTGCTCAGCCACAAGCTCGGCTTCGAGAGCGGCCTGTCGGTCGCCCTGTTCCCGATGGTGATCCTGACCATGAGCATCGAGCGCCTGTCGATCACCTGGGAAGAGCGCGGCGCCGCCCACGCCATGAAGGCCGCCATCGGCACCCTGTTCGCCGCTGCGCTGGCGCATATCCTCATGCGCGTACCGGAGCTGGTGTACTTCGTGTTCACCTTCCCGGCCGTGCTGCTGATCCTGGTGTCGTTCATGCTGGCGATGGGTCGCTACCGCGGTTACCGCCTGACCGAACTGTTCCGCTTCAAAGCCTTCCTCAAGGACTAAGCCATGTTCGGCCTGATCAAGCGATGGAAAGCCCTGGAAGCCAAAGGCATCATGGGCATCAACCGACGCAACGCGGACTACGTGCTCAAGTACAACCAGCGGCACCTGTACCCGATCGTCGACGACAAGATCATCACCAAGCAGCGTGCCATCGAGGCGGGCATCCACGTACCGGAAATGTATGGGATCATCTCCACCGAGAAGGAGATCGAACGCCTGCCGGAAATCATCGGCGAACGCAGCGACTTCGTGATCAAGCCGGCGCAGGGCGCCGGCGGCGACGGCATCCTGGTGATCGCCGACCGCTTCGAGGAGCGCTACAAGACGGTTTCCGGGCGGATCATCAGCCATGAGGAAATCGAGCACCAGCTCTCGAGCATCCTCACCGGCCTGTACTCCCTGGGCGGCCACCGCGACCGCGCACTGATCGAGTACCGGGTGACCCCGGACCAGATCTTCAAGAGCATCAGCTACGAAGGCGTGCCGGACATCCGCATCATCGTGCTGATGGGCTACCCGGTGATGGCGATGCTGCGCCTGCCCACCCGCCAGTCCAACGGCAAGGCCAACCTGCACCAGGGCGCCATCGGCGTGGGTGTGGACCTGGCCACCGGCCTGACCCTGCGCGGCACCTGGCTGAACAACAAGATCAGCAAGCACCCGGACACCACCAACGCCGTGGACGGCGTGCAGCTGCCCAACTGGGACGGCTTCATGAAGCTCGCCGCCGGTTGCTATGAGCTGTGCGGCCTGGGCTACATCGGCGTGGACATGGTGCTGGACCAGGACAAGGGCCCGCTGATCCTCGAGCTCAATGCCCGCCCTGGCCTGAACATCCAGATCGCCAACGACTGCGGCCTGACCCTGCGCACCCATGCCGTCGAGGCGCACCTCGCCGAGCTGGAGGCCAAGGGCGTGAAGGAGACCGTGGAAGAGCGCGTGCGCTTCTCCCAGCAGCTCTTCGGCCACGTGCATCCGAAGGAAATCTGAGGCGCCCTGCCCCACGAAAAAAGCCCGGCGATCGTCGGGCTTTTTATTGCGCCGAGGGAAACGCTGCGAACCCGTGGGAGCGAGTCAGCGCACCACCGCCAGCTCGAAGCCACCCTGGTCACCGTGCTCACGCACCTTCATCCCCGCCTCGTTCACCGCCAGGTCTTCCAGCGGGCGTTTGTAGGGCTTGTTGTCGAGGGTCTGCAGGCTGCGGTCCTCATCGGTGGTGAGTAGCAGCACGTAGCGCTCGCCCTGGTTGGCCCGCACCGGGACGGTTCCCTCGATGAAGGCGTAGCGGTACCAGGTTTCCGGATTGAGCTTGTACACGGCGTCACTCACCAGCCGAGTCGGACGCTTCTGTTCGTCGAGGAACAGCAGCGACGGATACACCACCTGGTGGTTGGCGAAGCTGCGCACGCGCAGGCCGTAGACGCGCTGGGAACTGGGCAGTTTCATCGCCACGAAGTAGCTCTTGCCCATGGGGAAATCGAAACTCGGGGAGAATTTGTTCAACTCCTCGTAGCGCGGCTCGTCCGAGGACAGCTCGGTGAAGTCGCCATCGCCCATCTGCTCGCAACAGCGCCGTTGCAGGTCGACATAGAGATCGTCCAGGGTCTTGCCGCTGCCCTTGAGCAGTGCCTTCATGGCATCGGTCTGCTCGCCCATGCCGTCGAGCCCAGGCAGGTTGTTCGGGCCGCCCTTCAGATCGATCTGACGGCCCTCGGTGAAGGCGATATTGCTGCCGCCCTGCTCGCCGCGACGGAACATCGCCCCGCGCTGTTCCGCCGTGATCGGCGAGTTGCGCACCTGGCCCTTGTCATCGACCCAGGTGAAGTACGGGTTGCCGTTTTCGCTGCGGACGAAGCCGCGGTCTTCGTAGGACTCCGCGTCGATGTACTCGGAGGAGTGGTCGCCGTTGGGCAGCACGTAATCGGCGCGGCCGGGCGCTACCTGGCCGGCAGCATAGAAGCTGTTCTGCAGGTTGCCCTGGGCGTCCACCCAGGTGAAGTAGCGGCGCTTGCTCTCCCCTGCCGGTCGGCTGCCCGGCCACTGTGTGGCGCTGAGGTCGATCAGCCGCGCGCGGTCGCTCTGGTCGATGCGCTTGTCCGCCTGACGCTGCTGCTGGGTGTAGTTGGCGTCGACGAAGGTGTTGTGCACCTGGCCGCTGTCGTCGATCCACGACAGGTAGCGGCCGCTGGCGGCCTGGGCCGATGCACTCACGCCGGCGGCGGCGAGGCAGGAAATCAGGAGGGTCAGCCTGTTCATGTCGTTGCCCTCAGAAGGTGGTGCGGTAGGTCATGGCGAAGACGTAGGCCTTCACCGTGGTGCTGACGTCAAGGCCGGCATAGGGGTTGTAGACCAGGTTGTCGATGCCGGTGCAGTTGAGGTTGCAGCTGGTGCCCGCCTTGATGCTCTGCTTGGAGACGAAGTAGTTGAAGCCCAGGTCGATGACCGTGTCCTTGTCCCACTGGTAGCCCAGGCCCAGCCCGTAGAGGTTGGCATCGCCGATGGGCACCAGGGCGTCGGCCTTGTCCTTGGGAATCGCCGAGGGACGGTACTCGTAGCCGGCCCTTAGTTGCAGGCGGTCGTTGACGTCGTACTGCATCCCCATGGCGTAGCTCCAGGTGTCCTGGTAGCCGCGGTCGAGAATGATGCTGTGGTCGGTGGCGCCGTTGGGGGCGAAGTTCTTGGCGATGCGCAGCAGATCGAGTTCCTTGTCGAATTCGATTTCCAGCTTGTTCCAGTCGCTGTAGTCAGTCCATTTCAGGTCGAAGTTGAACTGCCATTTGTCGAACGGACGCACCTTGATGCCGGTGGAGAAGCTGTCCGGGTTGACCATGTTCAGCGTCGCCACGCCGTGTTCTTCCTCGGCATTGCCGTAGGGAAACAGCGGGCTGAGGAAAGCGCCGAACACCGAGCTCTGCATGCCGGACCAGAAGCCCTGCCAATCCTTGGTGTAGTCGACGCGGTACTTGCCCTTGAGGTGCATGCGCGATTCGCTCTGGTAGGTCGCCCCCCAGGCGAGCCAGTCGTAGGGCTCCCAGAGCACGCCCAGGTTGAAGCTGGGCGACAGGGTCTGCTGCATGTCCAGCTTGAGGTTGGCCAGCGAGTCGTAGGGGCCGATGCGCCCGCCGCAGACGTTGAACACCAGCTCGACGATTTCCTGCGCGCCCGGCACGCAGGTGGTGTCGTGCAGGGTCTGCAGCAGACCGGTGAGCAGGCCCGGGTTGCGGAAGTCGGTGTCCAGTGCCATGGCCTGGTGGGAGAAACCGATGCTCAAGCCCACCGACAGGTCGTCGTTGACCTCATAGCCCACCGAGGGCGAGAAGTAGGTGATGCGCTGCAGCGAGACGCGGCGCCCTTCGTAGCGCGCCGGGTCGCTGTCCGAATCGCGCGAATAGCCCAGGGCCTGGGGTGCGTAGACGTTGGTGGCGAAGGTGAACTTGGAGCCAGGCGGGTTGATCGACAAGCCAGCCAGCGGCGCCACCAGCAGTGGCATGTCGGTCATGCCGCCGAGGCCGGGCAGGTACATGGTCGGGGTCAGGGTGCGGCTGTTTTCGCCCGCCACCGGGTCGTTGTCCAGGCCGAAGGAAGAAGAACCGTAGTCAGGCGGCGCCTTGAAGCCGGCGCGGATATCCATGACCCCGGTGATCAGCTTGATCTGGGTCTGACGGCCCTTGAGCTTGGTCAGGGCGGCGGGGTTGTAGTGCACCGCGTCGATGCCGGTGGAGTCGGCCGTGACCGCGTTGGCCATGGCCATGGCCTTGGGGTTGCCGATGGTCAGGTCGTTGGCCAGTTGGGCGTCGGCCAGCGTCGCCCAGCCAAGCCCTACCCCTGCCATCGCCACCGCGAGGGGCGAAATGCGCATAGTCATGTGGTGGTCGCTCGTCGGTTACTGGGCTTTGAGGCCTTGGATATCCAGGGGAAGGGAAACCCCCAGCAGTACATCCGGCGAGTCTTCGGTCAGACCGAAACCGGCGTTCACGTTGACGATGTAGTCCGGCGATGTTCGCAGGCCGAGCGAGAAGTTCATGATCGCGCTGGTCTGCTCGGGCGCCTCGACCGTTCGGTCGTTGAAGTAGTACTTGTTCTTGAACGAGTAGGCCATCTGGTAGGAGGTGGCCAGGGAAACGTCGTAGGACAGCGCGTAGGCCATGCCCATGGCGAAGTTCAGGGTATCGCCCGGCACCACCTTCTCCAGTTCTTCGCCGTACTGGTTCTGGTGGATGTCGTCGACCTTCATGTTGTAGGTGTAACCGAGCGAGCCGTAGAGCACGACCGGGTCGATCACGTAGGACATGTTGGCGCCGGCGCCCAGGCTGTAGAAACCGTTGCCGGTGGAAACGTCGTCCTGCACGTTGCCCTTGTACGGGCTGTCGCCGGTGGGCAGGCCCAGGGTTGCGTAGAGCGTGGTGACCGGCCGGCCGCGGCGCGCGGCCCAGGGTTGCCAGCGCAGGGTCGCGGAGATGTCGCCCAGGCTGTAGGCATGGATGTCGCGTTCGGTGTCGTACTTGGCCACGAACGGCAGGCGCATGCTGAAGGTCAGGTTGTCCCAGATGCCGTAGTCGAAGGTGAAGGAGTTGGTGAAGGTGTGCTGCGCCTCGCTCTGGGCCAGCACGCTGTAGACGTTTTCGCCGCTGCGCACGGCCTGCAGGCGCGTATCGCGCATCAGGGTGTAGTCGAATCCGTAGGTCAGCTGGCGCTCACCCTTCTTGAGCAGGGTGTAGCTCTTCTCGGCGGCCTGGAATACCTGCTCGAGCGCCTTGGCGCTGTCGGCGTCGGTGTCCTTCTTGGCCAGCGCATCTCGCGCGTCCTCGGTTGTCGCTTCCTCGGCGATGGTGCTGGTACTTGCCAGCAAGGCCAGAGCGGCAACGCACGCAAACCCCTTGAAATCCATGTTGCTATCCCCTGGTCTTGTTCTTATTCGTATGGGCCGATCGGGCGGTCACTTGCGCCGGATGTACTGCACATCTCCATTCGTGGCGGCTTCGCCAATCTGGTTCTGGGTGATCTTGCTCATCTGCGGGAACTCGCGGAAAGCCAGCAGGCTGACGGTCCGGTCGTCCACCAGGCGCAGGTCGGCCTCGCGCAGCTCCAGGGCGTTTTTCGGCTCCTGGCCACTGGGGTAGATGACGAAGAGTACGTTCTGGTCCCAGATTTCCTCGAAACGGGCGCGGGTGAAACTGATGTTGCCCAAGGCAGGATCGGCAACGAAAACGTGGTCGTTGTAGACATCGCGGACCACGACGAAATGCTTGAAGCCGGCATAGTGGATCGGCACCAGCGCCGGATGTTCGAGCGAGTCCAGGTCGGAGAACTCGGCACGGAAGCCACCACTCTTGTAGCCGAGTGCGGCGGCGTAGCGCTTCATGTCCAGAAGCGAGAATCCACGGCGCTGGACGATCTTGTCGGCCTCGCCGTACTTGATCAGGCCTTCCATGACCTGACGCTCTTCCAGGTTGCGTCCCAGGTAGTAGTCCAGCAGCGTGGTCAGCGCCGCCGAGCCGCAGCTGTAGTCGTAGGCCTGGCGGATGACATTGCGGAACTGCACCTGGCTCATCGGCTCGAGCTGGACCGACTCGCGGAAGGGACCGTTGGGCGTGAGCGGCTGCGAGATGTTCACTGTGCCCTGCTGTTGCGGCTTGGTATCCACGGCCTGGGTAAAACCGAACAGGCCCAGCAGGCTTCCCAGCAGAATCTCGAACATCCCACCCCTCGCTTCAAATTCTGGAAGTCATTCCTGGAAGACCCTCGCCGGCAGGCGCCGGCAAGGGGTACTGCGCTGCAACCTTCGGGATCAGTGACCCCAGACCTTCACGGTCGAGCCGGCCAGGTTCAGGTTGGAAACGGTCAGCGAGCCGATGCTGGCGCCGCCGGTGCCGACCTTGACGGCGTCGATGGTCACGTCGCCGGTCACGGTGGGCAGGCCGATGGCCAGTTGCTCGGTGGCAACAGCGGTGCCGCCGCCAACCGGAGTGATGTTGGTTTTCACCACGTCGACGGTCATCGGGGCGTTGTCGGCGATGGTCACGCTCGGCAGGTGGATACCCTGCAGGACCAGGGAACCGCCGTTGGTGTCGGCGTCCTTGTAGGTGACAGCGCCGATGGAGGCGTTGAAGGTACCGGAAATGCTGATGCCATCCTGGCCGGTGATACCGGACAGTGCAGCGTCATCCATGGATTTCATGTCGGCATGTGCCAGGAACGGAGCGGCCAGAACTGCGCTTGCAAGAACCAGTTGCTTGATTTTCATTGTTATAACTCTCCAGTGTTCAGGTGGGGTTGCCCCAGGCACTGCAAGGGGCGTCCTACCCCGCTGCAGGTTGACCGGCTGCTGCCGATCTTCCAGACCCCCGACTTCTTCCTTAGGCGCCGCGGGCATGGATTCGTGAAGCACGTAGCTTCGCGTCCTGATCTCCAAGCTACTGACCCGCCGTGAACCTGCCAGCCCATCCAAGGGATGGCGCAAAACCAACCTTCCGACTCAAGCTTCGCTCAGCAATCCCAGACTCTTCCCCTTGAGCACAGCCTGGGTCCGACTGCGCACGCCGAGCTTGGCGAACAGGTTGTGCAGATGCCACTTGATGGTGGCCTCCGACAGATGCACCGCCTGGGCGATGTCCCGGTTCGACAAGCCCGCCGCCACGAGCCGCAGGATCTCCCGCTCTCGATGACTAACATCTTGATTTTCATCGAAACTTTCAGGGTCGACGGAGAGCCTGCGGCACTGCTCGCGAAGCATCTCCGCCACCCCCTGCCAGGCCGACGCGCGCTTGGGCTCGGCACCCTTCCAGGCCTCCCAGAGCGGCAGCAGCCACAGGGCGTCGTCCTGGAACAGGCGCCGATAGCCCAGGTTCCAGGCTTCCTCAAGGGTGGGGGCGAACAAGGCGAAGGCTTTTTCGCTGTTACCTTTCTGCCAATACGCCACAGAAAGTAACAGCGAAAGACGCAACCGCCGGTCGCGCTGATAAGGCGAGGTAAAGCCCGCCAGGCACGATTCCAGACGCTGCTGCGCACGCTCGGCATGGCGCTCGGAAAGCGCCAGGCGCGCCTCCGCCATCACCAGCGCCGCATGGGCATCGGCATAGCGTTCGGCGTTGAGCCCCGAGAGATGCCGCGCCAGTTGCAGGCACACGCGCTCGGCCTCGTTGGGCCGTCGCATCCACAGCAACAGCTGCACCTTGCAACTCATGGCCAGTGCATGCACCCGCTCGTAGCCCGGCGACTGCAGGCCAACCAGCCATTCGTCGAGCTGGGCCAGACCTTGCTCAGCCTCACCGGCAAAGAATCGCGCCTTGGCCATTACCAACTGGCCGCGGCTGATCAGCTCCACCGGCGTGGCGACGTCGCGCCAGGTGGTCGCCAAAGGCAGTTCGGCGAGGATCGCTGCGTGGCGATCCTGCTCGTACAGCAGGTCCGCGTAGGCCAGGGACAACGGCCCGCCGACCCGGCTGCGCCGGCCGAAAACCCTTTCCACGCGGCCGCGCGCGCTCTCGGCGATGGTCCGGCCGCGCTCCAGTTCACCGCGCTCCTTGCAGATCAGCGCCTCGATCATGCTGACGACGACCTGAAGGTATTCGCTGTCGGCCATGCGCAGGCAATCGCGGGCGACGCCGATGGCATTGGCCGCCTCGGCGTAATCGCCCAGCAGCGCATAGGCCGCCGCCTGGATGCACGACAGGCTGGCGCGGAACACCGGCTGATTGCCCGGCACCAGCGCCAGCCACTGGCGCGCCACCTTCAGGCAGGCCTCCAGCTTGTCCTGGTAGAGCAGCACCAGCGCCTTGAGCACCTGGGCCACGGCGAGCAGCTCGGCCATGCCGAAGTGGCGCACCTTGCCCTGCCCCTGCAGCAGCCGGACGCTCAGCTCCTCGATCAGCGCCTCGGCCTCGGCGAACTTCTGCTCGAAGGCCAGTTGCCAGGCGTAGAAGATCTGGAACACCGGGTGCTCGCGGATCACCTCGGCGGGGATGCTGCTGAGCATGCCGAGGATGCCGTAGACGCGGTTACCGGCGATCAGCTTGGCGCCCTGGCGCTCCAGCAGGTCGGCGGCGAAGGCATAGTCACGGGCACGCAGGGCGTACTTGATCGCCCGATCCGCCATGTCCCTCCCCTCGCACCAGCGCGCGGCGGCGTGCAGTAGCGGCGTCGGGTCGGAGTTGCGCGCCAGGCGGCCCTGGAGGAACTCGGCGAACAGATGGTGGTAACGGAACCACTCGCGCTGGTCGTCCAGCGGGATGATGAACAGCTGCTCGTTCTGCAGCCGCATCAGCATGTCCAGGCCATCGCGGCGCCCGGTCAGGGCATTGCACAGCTCGGCGCAGAATTCGTCGAGCACCGAAGTCTGGTCGAGGAACTGCTGCAGCGGCTCGGGCAGGCTGCGCAGCACATCCTCGGCGAGGTAGTCGGCGAGGTCGCGCTCGGTGCCGGAAAGCCCCTTGAGCAAGGCCACGCGGTCCGGGTTACGCGCCAGCGCCAGGGCGGCGAGATGCAGCGCGGTGATCCAGCCCTCGGTGCGCTTGTGCAGCAGCTTGAGCTCGCTGTCGCTCAGGGCCAGGCCCTTCAGCCCGGTGAGGAAGGTGTCGGTTTCCTCGCGGGTCAGGCGCAGGTCGTCGCCGCTCAGGCAGAAGGCCCAGGGCGCCAGGCCCGGTTCGTCCACCAAAAAGCGCGGGCGATAGCGGGTGCTGGTGACCAGGCGGATGTTGTCCGGCAGGTGCTCGATCAGGTAGCGCGCACCGTGGGCCAGTGCCGGGTGACGGATCTGGTGGAAGTCATCGAGCAGCAGGTAGAGCGGCCCGTCGAGACGGCGCAGGTCGGAAAGGAAGGCGTCGATGATGCCTTCCAGCGGCAGGGTCATGTCCGATTGCAGCAGGTTCGAGGTGTTGGCACCGAACTCCGCTTCGACGCTGCGGATGCTCGCCACCAGATACTGCACCAGGCGCTGCGGCTCGCTGTCGCCTTCATCGCAGGACATCCACGCGACCCGCGCGCCGCTCTCCACCAGGCGCTGGCGGAACAGGCTGAGGATGGTGCTCTTGCCGAAGCCGGCCGGCGCGCTGAGGATCAGCACGCGCTGCTGGCGGTTGGCGTACAGGCGGTCGATAAGGGCGCGACGCGGCAGCAACGAATCGCTGTCGGCGCGTGGCGGAAACAGCTTGGTGCGCAGCAGCGGCATGGGCTGCTGTGGCAGTGTGGTCAGGGTCGTCATGTCAGAGCAGACTCAGCTCGCGGGCACGGCGTATCGCTTGGGTCCGATTGCGTACCTTGAGCTTCTCGTAGATGTTGTGCAGGTGCCATTTGACGGTGCCCAGGGCCAGCGACAGCTGCTGGCCGATCTCCTCGTTGGAAAGTCCCTGGGCCGCCAGGCATACCACCTCGCGCTCGCGGTCGGTCAGACCTTCTTCGAGCACTTCGGGCGACCTGCGTGCTTCCTGCCCCGGCCAGACGGTCAACATTCCGCGAATGAAGACCTGCAGCGCCGGTTGCCGCTCGGTGGATTCCAGTTGCTGCAGCAACTGCCGAATCCCCTCGCCTTCCTCGATGAAGATGCTCCGCACCCCTTCCCGTTCGGCGCCGACCAGGCATTGGCCGAGCAGGCTGTGGGAACGTTCCTGATAGCCCAGGCGCTGGTAGCTCAGGGCCGCCAGCAGGTCCAGGCGCAGCCGTTGCAGGCCGTGCCAGCCCGGCTGCAGCATGCCGCGCAGCTGGGTGATTTCGTGCAGCGCCTCACTGAAGTGCCCGCGCGCCTGGAGCAGGCGCACGCGGCTGATGCCCTGCACCCAGAGCACCGGGTTGAACGACATCTGCTTGTAGTGACTGGCCAGTTTCGCCCAGTCGATCGCCTTGAGCCGCTGCTCGGCGCGCTTGCAGCGGTCGGTGGCGGTTTCCTGGAGAATCAGATTGACCTCCTCGCCCACCGCCATGGCGAAGAAGCGCCAGGACTGGTTGCGCGAGGCCAGGGTCTGCATCAGCCCGAGTGTGGCCAGCGCCTCCTTGCCGCGCCCCTGCAGGCGCTGGATACGCGCCAGGCACTGCATGCCCTGGGCGTAGAGATCGATCGGGTTGACCACGTCGACCCGGCCCAGCGCCCAGCGCAGACGCTCTTCCAGGCCGTCCAGCTCGGTGCGGTAGTAGGCGGTCAGCGCTTCGGCGATGGCCGGAAGCGCCAGGGCCTGGGAGCGCTTGTCGAACAGCGGCATGGCCTGCTCGCGCACCCGCTCGATGAGCATCTGCGCCTGCTTGACCTGACCCTGCTCCAGCGCCAGCACCACTTCGATGGTGCACTGCTGCATGTGCAGGTAGCGACCATCGAGGAAGTGGTTGCGCTGCTGCGCCAGGCCCATCAGGCGACGCGCCTGTTCCGCCTGGCCACGCACGACCTGGGCGAAGGCTCCGATCAGCAGGATGGCGCCTTCCAGGAACGCCGAGTTCTGGCCCAGCTGGCTCTCCACCTTGCGCGCCAGGGTGATGCACTGCTCGAGATCATCCTTCTGTAGCGCCAGCACGGCCTTCACCGCCAGCGCGGAGAGGTACTGATTGCCCATCGGGCCGCTGCCGCGCGAGTCGCCCCAGCGCGCCAGCAGCTCGTCGATCATGCGGTTGGCTTCGGGCAGGCTGAGCTCGGTGGCGCGGGTCCAGACGTCGCTGAGCACGAGGATCGGGTAGCGCTCGGCGATCTCGTTCGGCACGTGCTTGCGCCAGCGCGAGATCAGGTAGAGCTGGCCCCGGTTGATCAGATCCAGGCCGCAGCCATCCACCAGTGCGGCGAGCATCTCCGGGTCTTCGGCGAGGCAGGCATGCTCGATGGCCAGGGTCGGCATATGGTGGTTGGTGAACCACAGGCTGGCGTTGAAGTGCAGTTGCTTGAAGCGCTCCGGGTCGCGCTCGCGCAGGCGGGCGCGGAGGAAGTCGGCGAACAGCTGGTGGAAGCGGTACCACTGGCGGTCGCGGTCCAGCGGCAGGAGGAACAGCTGCATGCTGTCCAGGTGCTCGAGCAGCGCCTGGCCATCCTGGCGACCGGTCAGGGTGTTTGCCAGGTCGCCATTCAGGCGATTGGCGATCCCCAGAGACAGCAGCGCGCCCTGCACATCGGCAGGCAGACGCTCGAACACGGCGCGCAGCAGGTAATCCCCCACCGCCGCCTTGTCGCTGCTGAGCACTTTGAGGTCTTCCGATGCGCCCGGCTGCTGGCGCAGCCACAGACTGACCAGGTGAACCCCTGCCATCCAACCTTCGGTCTGGTTGTGCAGCGACTGCAGGCAGCTATCTTCGAGTTGCAGGCCGTCGCGGGCCAGGTATTCACGGGTTTCGTCGCGGGACAGGCGCAGCTCGTCCTGGCCGATTTCCAGCAGCAGGCCCTTGGCGCGCCAGGTGGCGAGGTTCAGTGGCGGCTGGGAACGGCTGCCGATGGCCAGGGTGAGGCCGGGCGGTGCGTATTGCACCAGGCGATTGAGACCGGCGTAGACGTCGGAATGGGTGATCTCATGCAGGTCGTCGAGTACCAGCAGGACCTTGTGCTCGTCGCGGGAAAGGTCCATCAGCAGGCTTTCCATGACCGCGACCACGGGCACGCGCATGGTGTTGTGCACGTACCCCAGCGCATCCTCGCCAATGCCCGGCACGGCGGTGGCCAGGGCCTGGATGAGTTTCAGGCAGAAACGGCCGGGATCGTCGTCGTCGCTCTCCAGGGAAAGCCAGGCGACTGGGTGGCCTTCGCCGGCACGCTTGCCGGCCAGTGCCGCCAGTGCGGTGGTCTTGCCGAAACCGGCGGGCGCCGTGAAGGACAGCACCGAGGCATAAGGATGTCGGTCCAGGGCATTCTGGACCTCAGGACGAATCAAATAATCAGCAGGCACCCGAGGGGGTGTTAATCTGGAGCGCAGAAGGCTGCCGGCTGCGGGTTCGAGCACTACATCCACGGCCTGTATCCCTATGTCATTATCGTTGTTGGTACGGAGCACTGTCCGCGTGGGATTCGTCACTTCTTATCAGAATGCTTTTCCTACGTAAACCGAAGAAATAGCTCTAGGATCGACCCTTCAGCCGACCTGATCACCTCATTTGCCTGCACGCCGTTACCCATGCCTGACTGTTTCCTGCACCCGCTTCCTTATCAGGAAGACCCGGGTGAACGCTTCGCCCTGATCCATCGGGCGCCCGGCGCCGTACTCCTGGACGCCGGTCGACCCATTGCCACACGTGGACGCTATGACCTTCTGAGCGCCTGGCCATTGGCAGAACTGGCACCGACCGCCGACGAATCGGCCAAGAGTTTTTTTGCCCGCGCGCGAACCGCCCTGCAGAGCCTGGGCGAGGCCAAGGTGCCGGACAATCGCGAGCTGCCATTCGTCGGCGGAATGATTGGCTATCTCGGTTATGACTTCGGCCGACGTGTCGAGCGGCTGCCCGAGCCGAACCTCGACGACCTCGCCCTGCCCGACGCTCGCCTTGGCCTGTATGGCTGGGCGTTGGTCACCGACCACGAGGCATGCAGCAGCCAGCTGGTGTTCCACCCGTCATTGCCGACCAGCGAGCGGAAGCGCCTGATCGCCCTGTTCGAAGGCGCCCGCGGCGACGAAGCGCTGCCGCCCTTCCGGCTCTCCGCGCCATTCCTGCCAGACATCACCCGCGAGCAATACCGCGAGGCGCTGGAGCGAGTGCACGGTTACATCCTCGCCGGCGACTGTTACCAGGTGAATTACACGCAGCGTTTCCGCGCGCCCTGCAGCGGATCGCCCTGGCTGGCCTACCGTGCGCTGCGCGAGGCGTGTCCTACCCCCTTTGCCGGCTATCTGGCATTGCCTGAAGGTGCCGTCCTCAGCCTGTCGCCGGAGCGCTTCATCCAGCTCCACGGCAACCAGGTGGAAACCCGTCCGATCAAGGGCACCCGTCCGCGCGGCGACACGCCCGAGGCCGACCTGGCCAACGCCGATGCGCTGCTCGCCAGCGAAAAGGACCGCGCCGAGAACCTGATGATCGTCGACCTGCTGCGCAACGACCTGGGCCGCAGCTGTCGCGCCGGCAGCGTGCGCGTGCCCGAACTCTTCGCGATAGAGACCTACCCCAACGTCCACCACCTGGTCAGCAGCGTGCGAGGCGAACTGGCGGAAGGAAAGGACGCACTGGACCTGCTCGAAGGCAGCTTCCCCGGCGGCTCCATCACTGGTGCGCCGAAGGTCCGCGCCATGCAGATCATCGACGAACTGGAGCCGACCCGGCGCAGCATCTACTGCGGCAGCCTGCTCTACCTCGACGTGCGCGGCGAGATGGACAGCTCCATCGCCATCCGCACTGTGCTGGTGAAGGACGGCCAGGCGAGCTGCTGGGCCGGCGGCGGCATCGTGGCCGACTCCGACTGGGAAGAGGAATACCAGGAGTCGCTGACCAAGGTAGGCGTGCTGCTGCGAACCCTGGAAAGTCTGTAGGAGCGGATCTTATCCGCGAACCGGCCGACAGGCCGGCCTGAAGGGCATCGCGGACAAGGTCCGCTCCTACAAAAGCGCCAAAGGAAAAAGCCCCGCATCAGCGGGGCTTTTTCGTCACAGCCGGTATTACAGGCTGAGCGGGCGGTTGGACGCCTTGAGGAACTCCTTCTTCAGGTCCTCATAGGTGTGCACGGCCGGGAACTGCGGGAACTCGCGAATCACGTTGTCCGGCGCGTGGAACAGGATGCCGGCGTGGGCTTCGGAGAGCATGGTGGTGTCGTTGTAGGAATCGCCAGCAGCGATCACACGGTAGTACAGGCTCTTGAAGGCGATGACCGACTGACGCTTCGGATCCTTCTGGCGCAGCTGGTAACTGACGACGCGATCGGTCTCGTCGGTAATCAGCTTGTGGCACAGCAGGGTCGGGAAACCGAGCTGGCGCATCAGCGGCTGGGAGAATTCGTAGAAGGTGTCGGAAAGGATCACCACCTGGAAGCGCTCGCGCAGCCAGTCGACGAATTCCACCGCGCCCTCCAGCGGCTTCAGGGTAGCGATCACTTCCTGGATGTCCGACAGCTTCAGGCCGTGCTCGTCGAGAATGCGCAGACGCTGCTTCATCAGCACGTCGTAGTCCGGGATATCACGGGTCGTCGCCTTCAGCGCATCGATACCGGTTTTTTCAGCGAAGGCGATCCAGATTTCCGGAACCAGGACCCCTTCCAGGTCGAGACAGGCGATTTCCACGAACGATTTCCCCGCAGGATTGGCTTGAGAGGCGGGCACTCTAGCGGCTCGCTGGAAGCGGCGCAACGCGCCACTTATACCCAAAAACCACAGTCCACCAACCCGATGGTTATTTAGGGGCATATCCCGCTCTTTGCTACCATCGCGCCACGCACCGCCCTGCGCCATTAAAACTAGGAATACCGCCTGATGAGCCTCCCGTTCGATATCGCGGAAACTGCCGCGAGCTATGCCAGCAAATCCCCGCAGGACATCCTGAAGCTCGCCTTCGAGCATTTTGGCGATGAGCTGTGGATTTCCTTCAGCGGTGCCGAGGACGTGGTGCTGGTGGACATGGCCTGGAAGCTCAACAAGAACGTCAAGGTGTTCAGCCTGGACACCGGCCGCCTGCACCCGGAGACCTACCGCTTCATCGAGCAGGTACGCGAGCACTACGGCATCGCCATCGAAGTGATGACCCCGGACTCGCGCCTGCTGGAGCCCTTCGTCAAGGAAAAGGGTCTGTTCAGCTTCTTCAAGGACGGCCATGGCGAGTGCTGCGGCATCCGCAAGATCGAGCCGCTCAAGCGCAAGCTGTCCACCGTGACCGCCTGGGCCACCGGCCAGCGCAAGGACCAGAGCCCCGGCACGCGCAGCCAGGTAGCGGTGGTCGAACTCGACGGCGCCTTCTCCACCCCGGAGAAACCGCTGATCAAGTTCAACCCGCTGGCCAACATGAGCAGCGAAGAAGTCTGGGCCTACATCCGCATGCTGGAAATTCCCTACAACAGCCTGCACGAACGCGGCTTCATCAGCATCGGCTGCGAGCCGTGCACCCGCCCGGTACTGCCGAACCAGCACGAGCGCGAAGGCCGCTGGTGGTGGGAAGAAGCCACGCAGAAAGAGTGCGGCCTGCACGCCGGTAATTTGATCACCAAGGCCTGAAGCCTTACCCTCGGCTGACGGAAATTTCCTTGTCAGCCCGCAGCCCAGGATCGGACGCCTGCACGCCTGCGGCGGAGCCGATCCCATGCGCATCACCCTGGTGAAGAAGGTCCTTGCCGATGGCCAGGACTGCCGCAAGTGCCGCGAAGTCCACGAGCGACTGGAGAAAGGCGGCTACCTCTCCCGCATCGACCGCACCCTGGTCGCCGACGAGCGCAACCCGGCCAGCACCGGTTGGCTGGTCGCGACCCAGTATGGCGTGGATACCGCGCCCTTCTTCGTCGTCCGCCACGATGACGGCCGCGAGGTCGTCTACACGGTATTCATGAGCTTTCTCCACGAGGTGCTCGAAGGTCGTGGCGAACTGCCGCTGGATTCCCGCGAAGCCCTGGCCGAACTGGCCCAGCGCGACGATCTGGATCGCCTGTAGAGCTCACGTTTGACGCTTTCTTGATGGCCGACAAGCCAGACTGTGCTCCCCTCCCCTGATGCATGAGGAAGCTGTCCCATGGCCGACGGCTCGGACCGCACACGCCCCCGTATTCCCGGCACCGTCTGGGCGCTGGGTTTCGTCAGCCTGTTCATGGATGTGTCGTCCGAACTGCTGCACAGTCTCCTGCCGCTGTTCCTGGTCGGCAGTCTGGGGCTGAGCATGGTCGCGGTCGGACTGATCGAAGGCATCGCCGAAGCCACCGCGCTGATCGTCAAGGTGTTCTCGGGCGCCATCAGCGACTTCCTCGGCCGGCGCAAGGGCCTGGTACTGTTCGGCTACGGCCTCGCGGCGCTCTCCAAGCCGCTGTTCCCGTTGGCCACCTCGGGCGAGACGATCTTCGCCGCGCGCCTGCTCGACCGCATCGGCAAGGGCATCCGCGGCGCGCCGCGCGACGCGCTGATCGCCGACGTCTCGCCAGCTTCGATCCGTGGCGCCTGCTTCGGCCTGCGGCAGTCCATGGACACCGTCGGCGCCTTCGCCGGCCCCCTGCTGGCCATCGTGCTGATGCTCTGGCTGGGCAACGACCTGCCGCTGGTGTTCTGGTTCGCCTGCATTCCCGCCGGCATCGCGGTGCTGGCCATCGTCTTCTTCGTCAAGGAACCGGAACAGGCGGAAGGCACCCATCGCTTCCGCTCGCCGATCCATCGCGACGCTATGCGCAGTTTCCCGGCGCGCTACTGGTGGGTGGTCGGTATCGGCGCGGTGTTCACTCTCGCCCGTTTCAGCGAAGCTTTCCTGGTGCTGCGCGCCCAGGACATGGGCCTGCCGATGGCCTGGACGCCGGTGGTGATGGTGGTAATGGCCCTGCTGTTCATGCTCTCGGCCTACCCGGTGGGCTGGTGGTCGGACCGCACCGACCGCACCGGTCTGCTGGCCATCGGCATGCTGCTTCTGGTGGCGGCCGACCTGCTGCTGGCCTGGGCCGACTCCACGCCGCTGATGCTCGTCGGCGTCGCGCTCTGGGGCCTGCACATGGGGTTCACCCAGGGGCTGCTGGCGACCTTGATTGCCGACACCACCCCAGCCGACCTCAAGGGCACCGCTTTCGGCGTGTTCAACCTTGCCAGCGGCATCGCCATGCTGCTGGCCAGCGTGCTGGCCGGCTGGCTGTGGCAGAGCTTCGGCGCCAGCTGGACCTTTTTCATCGGTGCCGCGCTGGCCTTCGCTGCCTTGCTTTTACTGCGCTGGCGTATTCGCTAAGGCACCGGCAGGAGCGGGCCTGCTCGCGAATCGGGGCCACCGGGCACGCCGACGTTGGGCCGCGATTCCCAGCAGAATCGCGGCGTTTTTCCGTGAGCCCAGCGCCATAGGACCGGCGCCGTGCAATCAGTAGATCGGCAGTTCGATGCCGTCGAACAGCTCATCCAACTCGGTCTTGTTGTGGCACTGCACGGCCTTGGCCAGCAGGTCGCGGGTCAGGTGCGGGGCGAACTTCTCGATGAAGTCGCACATGAAGCCGCGCAGGAAGGTGCCGCGACGGAAGCCGATCTTGGTCACGCTGGATTCGAACAGGTGGCTGGCGTCGAGCATCACGAGGTCGTTGTCGAGCTTCGGGTCCACCGCCATGTGAGCCACGATGCCCACGCCCAGGCCCAGGCGCACGTAGGTCTTGATCACGTCGGCGTCGGCAGCTGTGAACACCACTTTCGGGACCAGGCCACGCTGGTTGAAGGCTTCGTCGAGCTTGGAGCGGCCGGTGAAGCCGAATACGTAGGTGACGATGGGCTGCTCGGCGAGCAGTTCCAGGGTCAGCTTCGGCACCTTGGTCAGCGGGTGGCCCTGGGGCACGATCACGCAACGGTTCCAGCGGTAGCACGGCATCATGATCAGATCGCCGAAGAGCTCCAGCGCCTCGGTGGCAATGGCGAAGTCGACGGTGCCGTCGGCGGCCATCTCGGCGATCTGCATCGGCGTGCCCTGGTGCATGTGCAGGGAAACGTCCGGGTACTGCTTGATGAAGCCGCTGATCACGCCGGGCAGCGCATAACGCGCCTGGGTGTGGGTGGTGGCGATGGACAGCGTGCCCTTCTTCTCGTTGGAGAATTCCTGGGCGATCTGCTTGATGCTCTCGACCTTGCGCAGGATCTCGCCGGCGGTGGTGATGATGCGCTCGCCGGCCGGGGTGACGCGGGTCAGGTGCTTGCCGCTGCGGGCGAAGACTTCGACGCCCAGTTCGTCTTCCAGCAGGCGGATCTGCTTGCTGATGCCGGGCTGGGAGGTGTACAGGCTTTGGGCAGTGGCCGAGACGTTCAGATCGTGGTGCGCGACTTCCCAGATATAGCGCAGTTGCTGAAGCTTCATGGAATTTCCTCGAAATGAATGTCGCGACCCGCGATGAGGGGCTTGTCGTTTTATAACCATATTAATGGTTTAAGGAATAAAACTAGACGTTTTTTTTCGCTCTGCATGCCATTCGTCTAAAGCCCCACGGAAACTCCGGGCTTGTCCGACGTATCGTCACAAAGCTTTCAGCGGTGCTGCAGCATCGGCACCAGGTAGACCGGTACCTCGGCCAGTTGCACCAGGCGCGCGGCGGTGCGCCCCAGCGGCGTGTTCAGCCCTTCCCCGTGGCTATGACTGCCGGCGACGATGATGTCGACATCCAGGCGCTTGGCCTCGTCGAGAATCACCATCGGCGCGTCCCCCTGCAGCACGCGCACCGAGCGGATCAGCGCGGCGTCCTGATGCGCTTCCCCCAGTTCGTCGCGGAACCCTTCCATTACCCGCTGCTCGATGCTGGCCATGACATTGGTCAGGCCATTGGTGCGCATCTCCTTCAGCGTGCCTTCGTCCAGGTAGGTCTGCAGGACGGATTCGGCAAACAGCCCCAGCGGCTCCACGGCATGCACGACATACACTTCGGCTCCGTAGGCACGGGCCAGCGAAAATGCGTGCTGGAGGACGTAAGGGGCGTAAAGACCGAGGTCGGTGGCGTAAAGAATCGTTCGGATCATGCGGCCTCCTCGACAGCCTGCGCGGCGGGGCCTATCCAGCAGCGTAGCAGGAGAACGCGAATCGCTCCGATAAGGCCGGATGTCGCGGCCCGGCGGCTACTGGGCGACCTTCTTCTCGTTGCTTACACCGTGCGGAACGTGGCCGGTTGCCACCACGTCGCGAGCCTTCTCGCAGTGCAGCGGCTGGTCGTCGAAGAACACGTCGGCGGCGAAGGCTTCGAGGAAGGCGGCCTTGTCCAGGCCACCGAGGAACAGCGACTCATCCAGACGGATGTCCCACTCGCGCAGGGTGCGGATCACCCGTTCGTGGGCCGGAGCCGAACGCGCGGTCACCAGCGCCGTGCGGATCGGGCAGGACTCCTGGGGGAAGGCCTGCTGCACCCGATTGAGCGCCGCGAGGAAGGGCTTGAACGGCCCGCCGCCCAGCGGCTCGCGGGCAGACTCGCGTTCGTGGGTCTGGAAAGCCTCCAGCCCGCCCTGCTGGTAGACGCGCTCGGAGTCGTCGGAGAACAGCACGGCGTCGCCGTCGAAGGCGAAGCGCAGTTCGCCGCTGGCCTCCCGCCGGGTACCGCCGGAAAGAATGGTCGCGGCGGCGAAGCCGGCGTCCAGGGCGTTGCGTACGTCTTCTATATGAGTCGAAAGGAACAGGTGGCAGTTGAACGCCTTGAGGTACGGATAAGGGCTGCGGCCGCCGACGAAGGCGGCACGGGAGATACCCAGGCCATAGTGCTGGATCGAATTGAACACGCGCAGGCCGGTGTCGGCGCTGTTGCGCGAGACCAGGATGACTTCCACCGGCGCGCTGTCGGTCCCGCCGTTGAGGGCAAGCAGCTTCTGCACCAGGGCGAAGGCGTCCCCCGGCGGCAGGACGTCGTCCTCGCGGGCGATCTGGTACTGGCGATAGGCTTCGACGCCTTCGCTTTCATACACCTGATGGCTTTCCCTCAGGTCGAACAGCGCCCGCGAGGAGATCGCCACCACCAGCTTGTCGCCCAGCCCTTTTGCCATGCTTCCCCCCGGTGTCCGTCAGCGTGCCTGGTTGCGCGCATCGATGAAGCGCAGCGCACGATACAGGACCTCGATCTTCGGTAGTTCACGTCCTGCCTGGCGCGCGGCTTCCAGAGGCGCGGCGTAGATCGCGCCCAGTTCCAGCGGTCGGCGCTGGGCGAAATCGTGGTACATGCTGGGCAGGTAGTCCGGCATGGCGTCGGTGGAGCTGAGCATCGCACCGACTATGCCCTGAGGCAGCGAGTACCCGCAGGCAGCGGCGCCGGCGATGACTTCCTCCATCAGCTCGGCCACCAGGGCGCGGCTGTCGGGGTTGTCCATGATCGCCCGCGTGCCACTGTCGAGCAGCACGGAGAGGCCGTTGTAAGGGATATTCCAGACCAGCTTCTGCCAGCGCGCCTGCTCCAGGTTGGGCATGGCGTTGGAGTCCAGGCCGGCACTGCGCAACAGCGCGGCGCCCTCTTCCACTATCGCCAGGCGCGCTTCGACCTCCTGCGCGGAGCCTGAGTGATAACCGATATTCACCGCACCGAACGCCTGGTGTTCGATCACGCCCGGTTCGGCGCGATGCACGCAGATGAAGCACAGCCCACCCAACAGGTGGATGTGCTCGGGCAGCAGCGCGCGCAGCTGGTCTTCCACGGCAAGACCGTTCTGCAGCAGCAGGACCTTCGCCCCCTGCGTAGCGGCCTGAGCGATCAGCGGTGCGAGGTCGGCGTTGCTGGTGGTCTTGGCGCCTACCAGCAGCCAGTCGCAAGGCGGCATCTTCGCCACGTCGTCGTAGGCATTCACCGGCGACAGGCTCAGCGCGCCGTGTACCTGGCTGTTGAGGCGCAGGCCGTTCTGCGCGACGGCGGGATACTCGCTGCGCAGCAGGAAATGAACGTCATGGCCGGCCCGGGCCAGCATCAGGCCGTAGAAACCGCCAATGGCGCCGGTTCCGATAATGCCGATTCGCAGATTCATCAAGGCAATTCCTCAGCAGGGCGCGCCAGGGCAACGCGCAGGGCCTGGATCAGGGGTTCAGGGCGCAGCGGTGCGTGAACCGGGCCCAGGAAATGGCCGTCGCGCACCAGGAACAGGGACGGCAGGTGGAAGACCTCGTAGCGCTCGACCAGTCCGCCGCTGTGCCCGGCATCGATCCAGCACAGGCGATCCACCGGCAGGCCGAACTCCGGCAGCACCTGCCGCGCCCAGCGACAGCTCGAGCAGCCTTCGCCGGTAAAAACCAGTAGCGAGACACCGGAAAATTCCAGCAGCCGGCGGTCGGCATCCAGGTCGGTCAGCTCCAGGCCCGGCACTATACTCAAGGTGCCATCACTCTGAGGATTGCAGTCGGAGCGTTCCGTCATGCGTCAGTTCCTGCGTCACCCTTGCGACCTTCCGGTCGAGCTGGTCATCCGCAAGCAGACCTTCCTGCCGCGCCAGCGGTTGCACAATATCAGCCTGGGCGGCGTGGCGTGCAACTCACCACGGGGCTTTCGTCGCGGCACCTCCATCGAACTGCACATTCCGCTGCTGGGCGACGCGGCGCGCTATGGCGGCGTGATCGCCTGGAGCCGCAAGCAGGCGAGCGACTACCGCGTGGGCATTGCCTTCATCGACGAAGACATGCTTTTTCGCGCGAGGATGATCGAGCAGGTCTGCCAGATCGAGCACTACCGCCGGCAACACGCCCAGGCTGACGGTGGCGAGTCGCCGAGCGAGGATCTTGCGCTGGAATGGATCGCGCAGAACGCGGCGGACTTCCCATTGTTTTGCGCGGTCTGATCGCCGCTGCGCAGAAAGTCGCGCCAAAGCCCGTGATCCGGGCATTTTCCTGCATCGAGCCATTGTCGAGGCCACGCCTGACCGGTTAAGGTTCGGCTTCCCCTTAGCGACACACTTGCCTGCGCCCCATCGCACGGGGATTTCTGGCGGCCGGCACCCGTGACCTGATTGAGTACCACGATGGCTGATTTACAGATCGACGACCTTAACGTTGCCTCCAACGAGACACTGATCACGCCGGAGCAGCTCAAGCGCGAAATCCCCCTGACCGACGCCGCCCTGCGCACCGTCGCCAACGGCCGCCAGGTCGTCCGTGACATCCTCGATGGCAAGGACCACCGCCTGTTCGTGGTGATCGGCCCCTGCTCGATCCACGACATCAAGGCCGCCCACGAATACGCCGAGCGCCTGAAGGTGCTGGCCGCGGAAGTCTCCGACACCCTGTTCCTGGTGATGCGCGTGTACTTCGAGAAGCCGCGCACCACCGTCGGCTGGAAGGGCCTGATCAACGACCCCTACCTGGACGACTCCTTCAAGATCCAGGACGGCCTGCACATCGGTCGCCAGTTGCTGCGCGACCTCGCCGAGATGGGCCTGCCCACCGCCACCGAGGCACTCGACCCGATCTCCCCGCAGTACCTGCAGGACCTGATCAGCTGGTCGGCGATCGGCGCGCGTACCACCGAATCCCAGACCCACCGCGAGATGGCCTCGGGCCTGTCCTCGGCGGTCGGCTTCAAGAACGGCACCGACGGCAGCCTGACCGTGGCGATCAACGCCCTGCAGTCGGTTTCCAGCCCGCACCGTTTCCTGGGCATCAACCAGGAAGGCGGCGTTTCCATCGTCACCACCAAGGGCAACGCCTACGGTCACGTGGTGCTGCGTGGCGGCAACGGCAAGCCGAACTATGACTCGGTCAGCGTCGCCCTGTGCGAACAGGAACTGACCAAGGCCAGGATCCCGCTGAACGTGATGGTCGACTGCAGCCACGCCAACTCCAACAAGGATCCGGCCCTGCAGCCGCTGGTGATGGACAACGTGGCCAACCAGATCGCCGAAGGCAACAACTCCATCGTCGGCCTGATGGTGGAAAGCCACCTGGGTTGGGGTGCTCAGCCGATTCCGAAGGACCTGTGCGAGCTCAAGTATGGGGTGTCGATCACCGACGCCTGTATCGACTGGGAGACCACCGAGAAGGCCGTGCGCAGCATGCACGCCAAGCTCAAGGATGTCCTTCCCAAGCGTCAGCGCGGCTGACGCTCAGGGCGCGAACGAAAAGCCGGGCAGATGCCCGGCTTTTTCATTGGATTTGCCTAGGAGCGAGCTTGCTCGCGAATCTACCGCAGCACCTGCATCTGGGTTCGCAAGCAAGCTCGCTCCTGAACCCGCAAACAAAAAGCCCCGCATCAGCGGGGCTTTTTCTATTTGTGAACGTCAGAGCGCGGTATCGGTGTGGCGCTGGCGGCGTTCCAGGTAGCGCTCGACGTAGGAGCACGACGGAATGACGCTGTAACCCTTGCGCTCGGCGTACTGCAGTGCGTGTTCGGTGAGGGCGGCGGCGATGCCGCGGCCGCGCAGGCTGTCCGGGACGAAAGTGCGGTAGATGTCGAGCGTCTGCTTGCCCAGATCCATGTAGGCCAGATAGGCGCGATGACCATCAACAGTCGTTACGAACTGGTGGCTGGTTTCATCATGCTGGATGGACAACGACTCACTCACTTGCTCTCTCCTTCGCAGGGCCTCACAACATGACCCGCACCTGATTGATCTTGTTCAGGCGGAGGAACATTTCTGCCGAACCCGTCCCGAGCAGGACAGTGATATAGACTCGGCCGTTCTCCACCTTGTGCAGCACACCCTGGTAATAGGCACCATCGAAGGTGATGAACTGCAGGCGCTTGCCGGTGTACTGGGCAAGGCTTTCAACGCTAACAAACTCATATTGCTGCGTTCTGGCCTGCGACTCAACCGTTTCTTGGGCCGAAACCATTTCATATTGGCTTTCCGGCGTGATTTTTTTCTTCAGCGGATCGACCCAGGCGAACCCCAGCGGTGCCACAGATTGCTGGTTCACTAGGACGACCGGATGCAGCATCTGGATCACATCCTTGGGCTCGAAAAATTGCAGGCCATCCCAGGTCATGCCTTCGGTGGGCGTCAGTTCGACGCGCAGCGAACGCGGGTCAGCCAGATAGCGGCCGTAGGCTTCGAGCACCGGCTTGTCGAGGGCGATGCGTTGCTGGCGCAGCGCCTTGTCGAACTGCTCCAGTGACAGTGCGGTGTAGGCAGCCTGGTCCAGACCGAGCTTGCCCCGGCAGAATTCGCTGACCCGGCGCTGGTACTGGTTGTCGTTCATCTCGACGACCACCTGGGATACTCGCGGCGGGTTCACGCGCATGTCGCCCGGGCGCTCGGAGACATTCATCAGCGTCATGCTGGTGTGCATGTCGAGCATGTCGCGGGTATCGCTGCGCAGATCAAAGGTCAGGGTCTGCGCGCCCGGCTGCAGGCGGTAGGAAAACTCGATGTCCGACTCGAGGGTGCGGTAACCCATCTGCAGCAGCTCATCGACACCGATATTGCGCACGTTGCCGCAGGCCACTTCGCTCATCGCGGTGAAGGCGCTCTTCTCCGCCGGCTGGGCGTACAGCGACTGCATGAACGGGCCATGGATCTGCAACTCCACGCCCTTGAGGTCCACCGCCATCTGCTCGGGCAACTTGCCCTCATCCAGGCGCTCCTTGAAACTCAGCAGTTCGCGCAGACCATTGAACTTCAACTGCGCGTGCGCAACCTTCAGGCTGTCCCCCGCCATCGGCACCCTGATCACCAGGTTCTGCAAGCCAACACGTCCATCGAAGGACGACGAGATGCCACCGTAGGAAATGTCCATGAACGGCGAAACACGGGCGATGGCGTCGTTCACTACACTGCGCACGGACAGCCACAGCGACGCCTTGATGATCAGGGCGATCGCCACGACGGCGAACAGGGACCACTTGAGAATCTTCGACATGGGATGCACATCCTGGATTGTGCGAGGGCGGGACGCAGGGATACTGGCAGCTTAACAGCACACCTGGGACCTCTCCACGAGAGCCGTAGGAATTTGCGTGCATAGCGCACAGAAATCGCGCGGATTTCGTGACAAGCGGCTGACTCACCAGTCAGTCAAAACGCTTTACGCCCCAGGTCTGCGTCAGTATGTTCTGGCCACTTCCAACCCAAGGACTGCAACCCAGGACCCCTCTGCCATGAGTGAGCTGATCAGCTACCAATTCGAAGACGGCATCGCCACCCTGACCCTGAACAACGGCAAGGTGAACGCCATCTCTCCGGCGGTCATCGAAGCCTTCAACCAGGCCCTGGACCAGGCGGAGAAGGACCGTGCCATCGTCATCGTCACCGGCCAGCCGGGCATCCTCTCCGGCGGCTACGACCTCAAGGTCATGACCTCCGGTCCGGAGAACGCCGTGAACCTGGTAGCCGCAGGTTCCACCCTGGCCCGCCGCATGCTGTCGCACCCCTTCCCCGTCATCGTCGCCTGCACAGGCCACGCGGTGGCCAAGGGCGCCTTCATCCTGCTCTCGGCGGACTACCGCATCGGCGTCGACGGCCCGTTCCAGATCGGCCTCAACGAAGTGGCCATCGGCATGACCATGCACCACGTGGGCATCGAACTGGCCCGTGACCGTCTGCGCCGCTCCGCCTTCACCCGTTCCGTGGTGAACGCCGAGATGTTCAACCCGCGCGACGCAGTCGACGCCGGCTTCCTCGACAAGGTGGTGCCGGCCGAACAACTCCAGGCCGCCGCCCTGGAAGCCGCCCAGCACCTGAAGAAGCTGAACATGACTGCCCACCGCAACACCAAGCTGAAAGTGCGCAAGCAGCTGCTGGAAACCCTGGACAAGTCCATCGAACTGGACCGAAGCCATCTGGCCTGATCGACGCTGACAAAAAGCCCGGCCATCTGCCGGGCTTTTTCATGCCACGACTATTACCTAAAGAGCAATACTGATTAAGCCTTTTTGCTATTTTTCAAAAATTATTACGCATTAACCTATAGATGAACCCAGAGAAAACCAACCGGAGGTGTTCATCATGAAACTCAACATCATCGCCGCCAGCGTACTGGCCGCCGCTACCGCTTTCGCCGCCCAGGCCAGCTTCGCCGAAGAATCCCCGCTGATGCAGGACCGTATGGTTCACATGACCCAGGCTGCCATCCAGCAACAGCAATCCGAACAGTCCGCCAGCCATGTGAATGTCGAAGCTGCTGCCAAGCAGGGCTGAAACCTTCGCGCACAGCCAGCCGCGTGCAGCCGGTGACGTCATGCAGTCCTGCCCGAAGCGAAAAGCCCGGCGTGATGCCGGGTTTTGCAGAGACGATGTCACTCCCATTCTGACGAGGGTAAAGCAGCCATGAAGCCCGCCAGAGTCCCGGAAACATTCGATAGCGTCCCACCCTCCACCTGCTTGCATCTGGTCGTAGCGCCGTTATCTATCAATTTGCCTGATACCGGAAACCAACCGGCATCGTTATTCAATCGAAATGACCAAAGCGACACTGGGCCATCACTTCCCCGAGCCCGAGTCGCCAGCATGAACCGCCAAGCCCACCGCTACGCCCGCAACGGCGCCCTCGCCGCCCTGGGGCTCTACACCATCGTGATACTGGTGATCACCGCCCTCAGCGCCGGCTTCGACGGCGCGCGCCGCGCCCCGGTGGACAACATCGACCGCAGCGGGCTCTTCGAACGCTTCAACCAGGCGGTGCCCGTGGCACTGCAAGGGCTCCAGGAAGCGCTCACGCCTCACTCCTGATTCCGCTTCGCTGGCGCGTGGCGCCAGGCTGGCCAACACTCAATCCCTGCAGAACGACTCCCGACTCCACACCAGATTCACAGCAGGGTGGGCTTCAGCATGGGCCGAGTCATCGCTTCCGCCGTCTACAGCAAGGGCCGCAAGGTGTCCGACATCCCGCTGGAGGACGGCTACCGCTGGGCCTGCCAGCCCGACCACTTCGTCTGGACCGGACTGCAGGAACCCACGCCCGAGGAAATGTTCAACCTGCAGCGACAGTTCAACCTTCACGAACTGGCCGTGTCCGACGCCCTGGAAAAGCACAGCCGGCCGAAGCTTGAGACCTTCGGGGATGCGCTGTTCATCGTCATCTATTCACCGATCCGCGCCGATAGCCGATTGATGTTCGTCGAAACCCATCTATTCGCCGGCATCGGCTACATCATCAGCGCACGCCACGGCTTCTCCCAGTCCTACGCCCAAGTCCGACAGCGCTGCGAGGCGCGGCCGCTCCTGCTGGCGCACGGCACCGACTTCGTGCTCTACGCCCTGCTCGACTTCGTGATGAGCAACTACGAGCCGGTGGTCGAGGCGATCCGCGAGGAAATCGAGGAAGTGGAGCAGCAGGTTCTGCGCAAATCGCTGACCCAGGAGCAGATCGAGAAGATCTACGGCCTGCGCCGCGAGGTACTCAAGCTCAAGCACTACGCCGCGCCCATGGTGGAGATCTGCCAGGAACTGCAGCGCCTGGACTTCCCCTTCATCGACAAGCAGATGCGGCCCTACTTCCGCGACGTGGCGATCCACGTGAACCGCTTGCTCGAAGACCTCACCACCCTGCGCGACGTGGCCAGCCAGACCATCGAGGTCGGGCTGGCACTGGAGTCCTCACGGCAGAGCGTGGTGCAACGCAAGTTCGCCGCCTGGGCGGCCATCCTCGCCTTCCCCACCGCCGTGGCCGGCATCTACGGGATGAACTTCGAGTACATTCCGGAACTGCGCTGGCACTACGGCTACTTCCTCATCATGGGGTTGCTGGCGCTGGGCTGCGTCGGGTTGTACATCAGCTTCAAGCAGGCGGATTGGCTGTAGTGCTGACAACGTCCAGCTCGCTACCGGCATCTTTCCTGTACATGCCATTTTCCCGCGGCCTTTGCGGATCTTGCAGCAGTCCTTCCCGCCGCGATGCTAGAAACCCGGACAGAGGTGTTGCTTCGGAAATGATTCCAGCGTCCTTCCTTGCCAGGCTGCAGGCAGCGTCGGTTGCTTAACCATCCAGCAGCGCAGGCAAAGCCATATGAGCGATTGCCTTCACAGCATCAATATCAAGTGCGGTGTAATGACCTTCCCCATCCAGCATGTTCAGCGTTCCTTTTACTTTCCCCCGCCAGCGGATCGGCATGTTGACCACACTCCCCAACTTCAGCGAAGCCAGCCTGTCGTGGTATGCAAAGACACGATCAAGATCAGCAGCGCAGTTACCAACATAAGGCTGGCCGTGGCGTAACAACTGATCGGCCCAGGAGGAGGAGACGATCGGGTCCGATATGCCTGCGGGATAAATTTTGGGCTGACTGGAATAAAGTCGCATGGCTGCGCTCATCGTGTCGTCGTACGTCAATATCGTCAGCAGCCGATGCCCCACCATCCGTTGCAGGGACTTATCGATGGCCAGGAAGACTTCGGTTGCTCCTCGCGCCTGGTAGGACGCTATTTCGACGGCATTGAGCTCCCGTCGCAGCAGGGTATCGATCATCAGCCTATCTCCTCAGTGGCTTCAGCCGGTTGCGGGCTGGATCATGGGTTGCAGAAACTCGGACAGGCCGGTCAGCATGATCTGTACACCGATGCACAGCAGCAGAAACGCCGATAGACGCTCGGCAATACGCGTGCCTTCTGCGCCCAGATGCCGAGCCAACCATGCCGCCCGGCCAAAGAGCAGCCAGATCACCGCGGCCACCAACGTCGTGACCAGCAGTGCAATCAGGCCGGTCAGTGCGGCGTCAGTCAGTGCCTGCGAGTACCGCGTATTCAAGGCAATCGCTGTGGCGAGAGTGCCCGGCCCGATGGTCAGCGGCATGGTGAGCGGAAAAAACGCCTGGGCCATCGGTCGAGAGACGGTGACCGGTTCGCCCTGAACGGCGACTTCTCGCGGGACATCGGGCGCATTGAGCATCTGCCAGCCACTCACCGTGACGGTCAGCCCTCCACCTATGCGCAGGGCCGCCATCGATATCCCAAAAAAGTGCAGGATGCGCGTACCGATGAAGAAGGTCACCAGCAACAGGATCAGTGCGTTGAACGCCACTCGCCGAGCGAGCCGCGCACGGTCGGCGTCATTGAGCGATTCGGTGCGGTCGAAAAACACGAACGCCATCCCCAGCGGATTGATGATGGCGAGCAGGCCGGTAAAACCGAACAGAATCTCGGAGACCAGATTATTCATTCGGGTGCACTTCAATCATCGCGACGTCAAAGATGCGGCGACAGGTGGTTGATGAAGAAGCAACCGCCTTTCATCACCGCGAGCCGTTTCGCTTCATCCTGAAAGATCGCAAGCCCCTTCAGCGGATCCCCATCGAGCACCAACAGATCCGCCCAAGCCCCGGGAACTATCGCCCCTGCCTTTCCCGTCAGCCCCATGATTTCGGCGTTGATTGCAGTGGCGCTACGAAGTATCTCGCTCGCAGGCATCACCCCCTCCCGCAAGGTCAATTCCTCGAGCTGATCCATCATCATGTCACCCAGCAGATCACTACCCAGGCCAATCCGGACACCGGCTTCCCACGCAATCTTCAAGGCATTGAGTCCCTGCTCCTTGACGATGCGGGTCTTGGCCAGCATGGCCTCCGACCAGCCAAGCGCGTTGCCTCGGCGAGCGATGGCCGCGTAAGTAGACAGGGTCGGCACCAGAAATGCACCATGCTCAGCCATCAGGCGCGCCGTGTCGGCATCCAGCAGATTGCCGTGCTCGATCGACCGGACTCCGCAGGTGATAGCACGCTCAATGGCGGCCGGGGAGTACGCATGTGCCATCACGTATGTCCTGGCGGCCTCGGCCTCCTCAACAATGGCTCGCATTTCCTGAATGGAAAACTGAGTGCCATCGAGAGGATCGTTGGGTGTGGAAACACCGCCACCGGCCATGACCTTGACATGATGTGCGCCGTTGCGAATCTCCTCGCGCACGGCCTGCCGCACAGCGGGTACCCCATCGGCAACGCGCCCCAGCAAGCCCACCGCGCCGCAACAGGCACACTGTGCGCCCGCAAAGAACTCGGGGCGCGGATCCCCGTGCCCTCCCGTTTGTGAAATGGCGCGACCGGCTATGTAAAGGCGTGGACCCGCAAAGTGTCCTTGATCAACGGCACGGACTAACCCGCTGTCGGCCCCTCCTGCATCCCGCACAGTAGTGAAACCCCGCGCCAGCATCTGCGCGAGCAAGTCCTTCGCCTGAGCGGTAATCAACGATTGCGGCAGCAGGGATAGCTGGAAAAAGTCCGGAACCGTGGCGGTAACGTGGACATGTGCGTCGATCAGACCGGGCAACAGCGTTCGACCCGCCAGATCGAACACCTGATCATCCGGCGCTGACGGCAACGCGGATGACAAAAATGACACCGAGTCAATTCGTTCATCCTTGACGACAACGGTCGCCTGCGGAATGAGCGTTGCAGTCGCACTATCGAAGAGCTGAGCGTTGCGGAAAATAATGCGTGGCATGGCGTGAGACTCCCGATTTACTGTGGAGCCATCACGTTAAGCCCCCATCAGCGACCGGCCCATAACAGCGTCGGCCCCGCTTCGTTGTCTGCAAGACAACACCTCAAGAGGTCCGCCCATGAGATTCAGTCGAAGCCAGCCGAATATGGACGGCATCACCCTCGGCCGCCTGCGCTACCTGCATGAAGTGGCCCTGCGGGGTGGCGTACGCAAGGCCGCCGACCATCTTGATGTCGCACCCTCATCTGTCAGCCGCCAGCTGGCATTGCTCGAATATGCCGCGCGCATGCCTCTGCTCACATCCGACCAGGGGAGGGTCGAACCCACCGCTGCCGGTCAACTGCTGCTCGACTACTACGCTGAAGCCATCGCGCGCAGGAAAGCGCTGGCCGCGCAAATGACCCGGCTGCAGGATTGCAGCGACAACCATGTGGCTGTCGGTCTGGTACAGGGATTGGCCAGCGGCTTGATACGTGAAGCGTTGTGCCAACTGGAAAAGCTACGCCCGGAAGTGACCGTATCAATGCAACTGGGCGGAATGGACGATATCCTGCATTGTCTTCTGCAGGACGAAATCCATTCGGGCGTCATTTATGGGCCGCCGTCTGACGGATGGCCCCATAGCCTGCGCAAGATCATCGGCGTGCCCCAGCCGCTCTGCGTGATCGTCCCCCCCGGACACCCGTTGACACAGCAACCGCAAGTGGCGGTAAAAGCGATGCTGCCCTATGACTTTGCCTTGACCGAGCCCGGCTACGGCTCGCGCAAAATCCTGCTACAGATCGAACAGGAGCAGGGTTGTGTGTTTTCCCTGCGACTGGAAACCAACCATCTGCTGGGTCTATTGAACTTCGTCGTTGCCGGACTGGGCATCACGGTACTGCCAGCATTCGCCGTACAGAACGAGCTCGATCAGGGCAGAATTGTCGCCCTCCCCATCGCGCACCCGTTTGCGCGGCAAGCCGAAATGCAGCTACTGGTACGATCCGGCCGAGACCTGCCGGCCGGGGCGCAGGCTTGGCAGCAAGTACTGTTGAGGCAGTTACGCGATTGGCATCAATAACTGAGCCTGGTAGCTCGACGATGAGGCTCTCGAGGCGACTCGATATCCCGGGCCTTGCAAGCTTGCTGCCGCTTATCGGCCCGGACGTATCGTCGCCCCAGGAGGCGCTGAAACGCGCCGCCCCCTCGATAGACACCGCAGACGCAGGAACGAAAACGCCGCTCGGTTGAGCGGCGTTTCGGTCAGCACGGCAGGAATCAGGCCGCGCTTTTCTTCTCGGCTTTTTTCTTCTCGTCACGACCTTGCTGAACGAAGCGCATCATCCATTCGCCGACTGCCGTGCCCTGGTGCGGGCGCGCGAGGCTGTCGATGCCGGACTGGAACACCGGTTCGCTGAAGATGTGCTTGCGCAGCTCGAGGATCGCCTGGGAATAGTCGCTCTGGAACTCCGGGTGGCCCTGGAAGCACAGTACCTGGTCGCCGATGGCGTAGGCGGCGTTCGGGCAGAAGTCGCTGGAAGCGATGCGACGCGCGCCATGGGGCAGCTCGGTGACCTGGTCCTGGTGGCTGACCAGCAGGGTCAGGCCCTCGCCCAGTGCCGGGCTCATCCACTCCGGCTGTTCCTCGATCCGGTAATCGTGAATGCCCACGCCCCAGCCCTGGCTCGCGCGCTCGGTCTTGCCGCCCAGCACCAGCGCCAGCAGTTGGTGGCCGAAGCACACGCCCAGTAGCTTGTCGCCGCGCTGGTAGAGCTTGAGCACGTAGTCCTTGAGGGTCTGGATCCAGGGATCAGTGCCGAAGGAGTCCGCCTTGCTGCCGGTCACCAGGTACGCGTCGAACTTCTCATCTTCGGGCGGGTAATGCCCTTCCACCACGTTGTAGACCGTGAACTCGGCCGGAACGGGTTGCTTGGCGAACAGTTGCTGGAACATCCAGCCATAGCCCTTGTACTGATCGATGAGTTCGGGGCGGAGGATGTCGGTTTCCAGAATGCAGATGTGCAACGACATGCAGGGGTGATTCCTGGGGGGTTGGCGGCTGATAAGAATGGTTTTCCTGACACTGATGAAACGCGCGTGAAAATTACGCCCTATTTTTTCACCACACAAGATGCCGAGGCCGATTCTTGTGTAGGAATTTCAGGGGAAATACCGGAAAAACCGACTTCCTTCAATTGCACGGATGCACAGGGGTGACGGCCGGTTGGCAAGGACTCAACCGATGGACAGCCTTTGCAGCACCGAGTTCGTGTCCAGAACCTGCGCATACTCGCCCTGCAGGTTGGCCAAGGACATGGCGTGAACCTCCTCGGCGCTGCGTGGCACGCCATTGAAATCGCGCTTGTCGAAGGCGAAACAGGCGTCCGCCACGACCCGTGTATCGAAGCCCAGGTTGCCCGCTGTGCGCGCCGTGGCCTCCACCGAATTGTTGGTGCTGACGCCGCAGATCACCACCATCTCGATGCCCCGCACGCGCAACCAGCGCTCCAGGCCGCTATGGATGAAAGCATCGGGGACGTTCTTCTCCACCACATGCTCATGCTCCAGCGGCGCCAGCGCCTCCTGGAACTCGGCGCCCGGCTGCCCAGGCCAGAACGGCGAGCCCGGCGTGCGCGACAGGTGGCGGATATGCACCAGCGGCCAACCTTCCCGTCGCCAGGCGGCCAGCAATTCGCCAATGCGCTGCTCGGCCTGCGGGTTGTTGCGCGGGGCGGGGCTGTCACGCATGCCTTTCTGCTGGTCGATGATCAACAAGGCGGGAGGGGTCATCGGGGCGCTCCTTGCGAGTCGGAAGACGCCATCCTACGGCCTGAACAGGCAAGAAAAAACCGGCCACCACGGCCGGTTTTTCTGTAAGAGCGAGAGGGCGCCTAGTGCTTGCTCGCGAACCCAACCCCGCTGCGAGCCCGTTCGCGAGCAAGCTCGCTCCTACGAAGAGCCCGTCAGAAGGTCTCGTTGCGCGCAGCCTTCTCCAGCAGCAGCGCCGGCGGCAGGAAGCGCTCGCCATACTGCTCGGCCAGGTATTGGGCACGGGCGACGAAGTCCTTCAAGCCGTACTGGTTGATGAATTGCAGCGCGCCGCCGCTCCAGGCCGCGAAACCGATACCGAAGATCGAGCCGATGTTGGCGTCGGCGGTGGAGGTCAGCACGCCCTCCTCCACGCAGCGCACGGTCTCGATGGCCTGAACGAAGAGGATACGGTCACGCACGTCTTCGGCGGATATCTGCGCGTCAGCCTTCTCGAAGCGCTGCTTGAGCTCCGGCCACAGGTGCTTCCTGCCGTTGGCGGGATAGTCGTAGAAGCCCGCGCCGGCGGCTTTGCCCGGGCGCTTGTACTCGTTGACCATCAGGTCCACCACGGCGAAGGCCGGGTGCTTCGGCAATTGCTTGCCCTCCGCTTCCAGGTCCTTGCGCGTCTGCTCGCGGATGTGGGTCATCAGGCTCATGGAGACTTCGTCGCTGATCGCCAACGGCCCCACCGGCATGCCGGCCTGGCGCGCCTGGTTCTCGATCATCGCCGCCGACACGCCCTCGCCGAGCATCGCCAGGCCTTCGTTGGTGAAGGTGCCGAACACGCGGGAGGTGAAGAAACCACGGCTGTCGTGGACCACGATCGGGGTCTTCTTGATCTGCAGTACGTAGTCGAAGGCGCGCGCCAGGGTAGCGTCGTCGGTCTTTTCGCCACGGATGATCTCCACCAGCGGCATCTTGTCCACCGGGCTGAAGAAATGCAGGCCGATGAATTTCCGCGGCTGCACCACGGCTTCGGCCAGGCCGGTGATCGGCAGGGTCGAGGTGTTGGACGCGATCACAGCATCGGGCAGCGCGGCGGACTCGGCGGCAGCACTGACCTTGGCCTTCAGGCCGCGGTCCTCGAACACGGCTTCGATGATCAGGTCGCAGCCTTCGAAGTCAGCGTCGCTGGCAGTCGGCTTGATCCGCGCGAGGAAGGCGTCGCGCTTGTCGCTGCTCATCTGGCCCTTGCCGACCTTCTTGTCCAGCAGGCCGGCGGAATAGGCCTTGCCCTTCTCGGCGGCTTCGACGGACACGTCCTTGAGCACCACCTCGATGTCGGCGGCGGCCGAGACGTAGGCGATGCCCGCGCCCATCATGCCGGCGCCGACCACCCCGACCTTTTTCGTCTGCTGCGGCGGGATGCCTTGCGGGCGGGACTTGCCGGCGTTGATCTCGTTGAGCTGGAACCAGAAGGTACCGATCATGTTCTTCGCCACCTGGCCGGTGGTCAGCTCGGTGAAGTAGCGCGCCTCGATCAGCTGGGCGGTGTCGAAGTCCACCTGCGCGCCCTCGACGGCGGCGCACATGATCTTCTCCGGCGCCGGGAAGCAGCCCTTGGTCTTGTCGCGCAGCACCGACGGGGCGATGGCCAGCATCTGCGCCACGGCCGGGCTGGACGGCGTGCCGCCGGGGATCTTGTAACCGGCGCTGTCCCACGGCTGCTTGGCGGCCGGGTTGGCGGCGATCCACTCGCGGGCCTTGGCCAGCATGTCCTCGCGGCTGGACGCCAACTGGTGGATCAGGCCGGCCTTGAGCGCCTGTTCCGGGCGCACCTTCTTGCCTTCGGCCAGGTACGGCAGGGCCTTCTCCAGGCCGAGCAGGCGCACCATACGCACCACGCCGCCACCGCCGGGCAGCAGGCCCAGGGTGACTTCCGGCAGGCCAAGCTGGACGTGGCTTTCATCCAGGGCGATGCGGTGGTGGCAGGCCAGGCAGATTTCCCAGCCGCCGCCCAGCGCCGCGCCATTGATGGCGGCGACCACGGGCTTGCCGAGGGTTTCCAGGCGGCGCAGCTGGCCTTTCAGGACCAGGATGCCTTCGTAGAAAGCCTGGGCGTCGGCCTTGGTCACCTTGATCAGTTCATTGAGGTCGCCGCCGGCGAAGAAGGTCTTCTTCGCGGAGGTGATCACCACGCCGGCGATCGAGTCCTTCTCGGCTTCCAGGCGCGCCACGGTGGCGGCCATGGCCTCGCGGTACACCGCGTTCATGGTGTTGGCGCTCTGGCCGGGCATGTCCATGGTCAGGACGACGATGTTGTCCTGGCCTTTCTCATAGCGGATGGCGTCGGTCATTTTCTTGTTCTCCGGCCTCAAACCCTTTCGATAATCGTCGCGATGCCCATGCCGCCGCCCACGCAGAGGGTGGCCAGGCCGTAGCGCAGGTTGCGCCGCTCCAGTTCGTCCAGCAGGGTGCCGAGGATCATGCAGCCGGTGGCGCCCAGCGGGTGGCCCATGGCGATGGAGCCGCCGTTGACGTTGACCTTGCTCTCCGGCACGCCCATATCCTTCATGAACTTCATCACCACCGAGGCAAAGGCCTCGTTCACCTCGTAGAGGTCGATGTCCTCGGCCTTCAAACCGGCCTTGGCCAGCGCCTTGCGGGTCGCCGGCGCGGGGCCGGTGAGCATGATGGTCGGGTCGGTACTGGTCACCGCCGTGGCGACGATGCGCCCGCGGGCCTTCAGGCCCAGCTCGCGGCCCTTGGCCTCGGAGCCGATGAGCATGGCGGCGGCGCCGTCGACGATGCCGGAGCTGTTGCCCGGCGTGTGCACGTGCTCGATGCGTTCGACAAAGCTGTACTTGCGCAGGGCGCTGGCGTCGAAGCCCATCTGCCCCATCATCTCGAAGCTGGGCTTGAGCGCGCCGAGGCCTTCGAGGGTGGAGTCGGCGCGGATGAATTCGTCATGGTCGAGCAGGACGATGCCGTTCTGGTCGGTCACCGGCACCAGCGACTTGGCGAACAGCCCTTCGGCGCGGGCCTTGGCGGCCTTCTGCTGGGAGCGCAGGGCGAAGGCGTCGACGTCGGCGCGGCTGAAGCCCTCCAGGGTGGCGATCAGGTCGGCGCCGATGCCCTGGGGCACGAAGCTGGTGTGCAGGTTGGTTTCCGGGTCCAGCGCCCAGGCGCCGCCGTCGGAGCCCATGGGCACGCGGGACATGGATTCCACGCCGCCGACCACCACCAGCTCCTCGAAGCCCGAGCGCACCTTCATGGCGCCCAGGTTGACCGCTTCCAGGCCCGAGGCGCAGAAGCGGTTGATCTGCACGCCGGCAACCTGCTCGTCCCAGTCGGCCACCAGCGCGGCGGTCTTGGCGATGTCCGAGCCCTGGTCGCCTACCGGGGTCACGCAGCCCAGGACGATGTCGTCGACCTGGGCGGTATCGAGCTGGTTGCGCTGCTGCAGCGCGCGCAGGACACCGGCCATCAGGTTGACCGGCTTGACGCTGTGCAGTGCGCCGTCCTTCTTGCCTTTGCCGCGGGGAGTACGCACCGCGTCGTAAATGAATGCTTCGGTCATGGCGTTCTCTCTTAGAGTTGTCGTCACGCAGGCGTGGCGTGTCGGCCTACCTTAGCGACGTATCGGCCGGGGGCAATGACCGCAGCGCTCAGCGCAATTGACCGCCACGCTCAGCCACCGACCGGCGGCCAATGGGTCGAAGGCTCTGGAAAGGGGCTGCCGGCGAAGGCGGACGAGCGGTAAGCAAACACCCCTGAGCTGTCACCGCACGGTCATATAGATGGAATATGCCTGGATCTGCGGGACTTGCTGCCAGATGGTCTAAGCCCGCGCAGCACTAGGCTTAGACTCAATCAGGCAGATGATGCGAAGAGTGCCGTTGCCGGGTTTGCCGGCTCGGCTCGAATAACCAGAAGCCAAGGTACGAGGCTCGCTACTACAGGCCGTGAGCGAGGCGTGCCAAGAACAAGAAAGGCGGAAGGACATCATGGACAAACAATCCAGAAAATGGCGTCAGGCAAGCCTGATCGTCTTCGCAACCACCGTTGTTCTGATCATCCCCAATCTGAGTCGTCTGGTCGGCTAGGGCCAACACCCGGCATCCCCGTTGCTGCGTACCGCGCGCCGCCATCCGCGAGCCACGGTCAACGCAGCGCGGGAGCCACCACCTCCTCCAGCGCGCCTACCTCTGCTAATGTTCCGCGGCCCCCTCCCCGCCACGGATGCGACCATGCGCCCACTGCTGCTGACGCTGCTATTGCTCTGCCCCGCCTCTTTTGCCGCCACGCTCACCCTCGAGTTGCCCGACGGCAAACACGACGTCACCACCGAGCAACTGCTGGCCAACCCCAAGGCGCAGGACATCGAGATTCCCGCTGACGTTTCCTACAACCGCACCATGCATTACCGCGCGGTGCCACTGGCGACACTGCTGCAAGGCGTGAAGCCCGCCGACCACCTGCAGGCCGTGGCGCTGGACGGCTTCGCCGCCGAGCTGCCCGCCGCGCCGCTGTTGGCGGAGAAGGGTTCCCGCGCCTGGCTGGCCATCGAGGAAGCGGACGAACCCTGGCCTAAGCTGGGCGACGGCAAGCCCTCCGCCGGCCCCTTCTACCTGGTGTGGACCGATCCCCAAGCCGCCGGCATCGGCCCGGAACAATGGCCGTTCCAGGTTGCCAGCATCCGTTATCTGAAGCCGCTGGCCGAGCGCTTCCCGGCGCTGTTACCGGCGAAGAATGCCGCTGAACCGGTGCAGAAGGGTTTCGCCCAGTTCCAGAAGAATTGCCTGGCCTGCCACCGCCTGAACGGCGCCGGAGACTCGCAGTTCGGCCCGGACCTGAACATTCCGCACAACCCCACCGAGTACTTCGCCGCGGGCTATCTGAAACAGTACATCCGCGACCCGCAAAGCCTGCGGCACTGGCCCGAGGCGCGGATGAAGGGCTTTGCGGCCGCTGTGATCAGCAACCAGGAACTGGATGAGATCGTGGCTTACCTCAAGCACATGGCGGGCCGGAAGGTTAAGGCCGGAGGCTGATCGGAGATGTCGGCGCGAAGCCGACCGGCTGCGAATTCAGTGCCAGTAGTCCCCAGGCGGCGCCGGTAATTCCCCGAGCAGTTGGCGCAATCCCGCGCCCCACTGGTTGCGAATACCCTCGAAGTACGGGTCGCCCTCCTGGATGCGGTAGCCCGCCGGCACCTCCAGGCTACCCTCGCGGTACACCAGCAGGTCCAGCGGCATGCCCACCGAGAGGTTGCTGCGGATGGTCGAGTCGAAGCTGATCAGCGCGCAGCGCAGGGCCTGTTCCAGTGGCGTGGAATAGCTCATGGCGCGGTCGATGATCGGCTTGCCGTATTTACTCTCGCCGATCTGGAAGTACGGCGTGTCGCGGCAGGATTCGATGAAATTGCCCTGCGGGTAGACGTTGAACAGGCGCGGCACTTCCGTACCGATCTGCCCGCCGACGAGGAAGGAGCTGCCCAGGTCGACGCCCTGGTTCTGGCCGATGTTCTCGTCGTGGTCGACCACTTCGCGCAGCGTCGATCCCACGAGGCGCGCGGCCTCGAAGAGATTCTCCACCGTGCCGAGGTTCGGTCCGTCGGCCCCCATGCGCTGACGCAGCACGCTGATCACCGCTTGCGAGGTGGCCAGGTTGCCGGCGCTCTGTACCACGATCAGGCGCTCGCCGGGCGTACCGAAGACATGCAGTTTGCGGAACACAGCGATGTTGTCGACGCCGGCATTGGTGCGCGAATCGGAAACGAAGACCAGGCCCTGGGCGAGGTTCATGGCGACGCAGTAGGTCATAGCGCTCTCATGACTGTTTTTTGGCGGGGTGAACTGGCACCGATCTTACTGCCGGTGCCGGCTCGCGCGCCATGCACCCTCACTGCTGCGCCTGCTGCATCTGCTGCAGATGCCCCGGCGCCACGGTCACGCGGGCGTGCATCTGCTCACCGCCGCCGCCGCGGCGCATGCCGCGCACCGGGCAGGCGTCGAGATAGTCCAGGCCCACCGCCAGCTTCAGGTGGCGCTCCGGGCGGTCCAGCACGTTGGTCACGTCGAAGCTGTACCAGGCGTCGTCCAGCCAGGCTTCGGCCCAGGCGTGGCTGGCGAGATGCTCCTCGGCGTCGGTGTAGAGATAGCCGGAGACATAGCGCGCCGGCACGCCCAGATGGCGCAGGCAGGCGAGGAAGGCATGGGCATGGTCCTGGCAGACCCCCTGCCCGGCCGCGAAGGCTTCGGCGGCGGTGCTGTCCACCTGGGTCGAGCCGGGCACGTAGGCGATGCGCTCGTTCAGCGCCTGCATCAGGCCGATCATCGCCTGGCGGTCGCGGCGCTCGGCGCATTGGGCGCGAGCGAACTCCTGCAGGGCGCCATCGGCCTGGGTCAGGCGAGTGCTGCGCAGGAACGGCAGCGGCGACAGGTGATCATGCTCGCGCTCGTTTTCCACGTCGATTTCCACCTGGCCGTGGGCGGCGATGACGATGGCCTCATGGGGCTCGTCGAGGGTCAGCACGTGGAGGATGTTGCCGTAGGCGTCGCGCTGCGGATGCGCCGGGCGCGGCAGGTGCAGCTGCCAGTCGAGCACATGCTGGCGCTCGCTTTCCTGAGGGGTCAGGCGCAGGTACTGGATGCTGGCGCGCACCTGGTCTTCGTAGCGGTAGGTGGTGTCGTGGCGGATGGAGAGTTTCATGCGGCCTCCAGGTACGAGCTGTGAATGGCGTTGGCGAGCTGGCGCACCAGCCCGATGTGGTCGGTGATCCAGGGATGCAGGCCGTTGCCCAGCACTTCATCGATGCCGGTGTAGCGCACCCGCGCTTCCAGTTCGGCGGCCAGGCGCTGGGCCGGGCGGCCGTTGACGCCGGGAAGGCTGGCGAGGATCTGGCGCAGCTCCTCGGCGCAGGCCAGCAGCGAGCGCGGCACGTCCTCGCGCAGCAGCAGGAGTTCGGCGATATTCCGCGCATTAAGGGCGTCGCGGTACAGCTCGGTGTACCCCTCGAACGCCGACAGCGCGCGCAGCAGCGCGGTCCACTGGTAGTAACCGCGCGCCGTGCCTTCGGCCGGCCCCTGGTCACCACCGAGCACCTGGTTGCGCGCATCCAGCAGCCGCAGCGTGTTGTCGGCACGCTCGATGTAGGTGCCCAGGCGGATGAAGTGGAAGGCGTCATTGCGCATGCTGGTGCCGAAGGTGGCGCCCCGGAACAGGTGGGAGCGATCCTTCACCCATTCGCAGAAATGGCTGATGCCATAGCGCAGCAGGCCCTGGTGGGCGATGTCGCGCATTTCCAGCCAGGTGGCGTTGATGTTCTCCCACATGTCGGTGGTGATACGCCCGCGTACCGCGTGTGCAGCGGCACGGGCGGCCCCCAGGCAGCAGTAGATGCTGGTGGGATTCTGCGCATCGAGGGCGAAGAAGTTGAGCAGGCGCTCGGCATGCAATTCGCCATGCCGTGCCAGGTAGGCATCGAGGTTTCCGGTGATGCGCAGCGGCATCGCCAGTTCCTCCAGGCCATCGCCACGGCCATCCTGGGGCATCAGCGACAGCGAGTAGGACACGTCGAGCATGCGCGCGAGGTTCTCGGCACGCTCCAGGTAGCGCGACATCCAGTACAGGTCGGAAGCGGTACGGCTCAGCATGATTTCAGTCCTCGACTACCCAGGTGTCCTTGGTACCGCCACCCTGTGACGAATTGACCACCAGCGAGCCTTCGCGCAGCGCCACGCGGGTCAGCCCGCCGGGCACCAGGCGCACGTTGTCCGGCGCCGACAGCACGAAGGGCCGCAGGTCGATGTGGCGCGGGGCGATGCCGTTCTCGACGAAGGTCGGGCAGGTCGACAGGCTCAGGGTCGGTTGCGCGATGTACGCCTCCGGACGGGCCATCAGGCGGGCGCGGAAGGCCTCGATTTCCGCCGTGGTCGCGGCGGGGCCGACCAGCATGCCGTAGCCGCCGGAGCCCTGGGCCTCTTTCACCACCAACTCGGGCAGGTGCGCCAGCACGTGGGAAAGGTCCTGCGGCCGGCGGCATTGCCAGGTCGGCACGTTGTGCAGGATGGGTTCCTGGTCGAGGTAGAAGCGGATCATTTCCGGCACGTAGGGATACACCGACTTGTCGTCAGCGACCCCGGTGCCGATGGCGTTGGCCAGCACCACGTTGCCCGCGCGATAGGCAGCCAGCAGGCCGGGCACGCCGAGCATGGAATCGGGGTTGAAGGCCAGCGGATCGAGGAAGTCGTCGTCCACCCGGCGGTAGATCACGTCCACCGGCATCGGGCCGGCGGTGGTGCGCATGTAGACGCGCTCGTCGCGGACGAACAGGTCGGCGCCCTCCACCAACTCCACGCCCATCTCGCGGGCGAGGAAGGCGTGTTCGAAGTAGGCGCTGTTGAAGCGCCCGGGCGTCAGCACCACCACGCAGGGCTGGTCCACGGCGCTGGCCTGGCGCAGGGTGTCGAGCAGCAGGTTCGGGTAGTGATCGATGGGCGCGATGCGCTGGGCGCCGAACAGCTCGGGGAACAGGCGCATCATCATCTTGCGGTTCTCCAGCATGTAGGAAACGCCGCTGGGGGTGCGCAGGTTGTCCTCGAGGACGTAGTAGGCGCCGTTGCCATCGCGCACCAGGTCGATGCCGGCGATATGCGCATAGACGTTGCCGGGCACATCCAGGCCCTGCATGGCCAGCTGGTACTGGTCGTTGGCCAGGACCTGCTCGGGTGGAATCAGGCCCTCCTTGAGGATGCGCTGGTCGTGGTAGAGATCGGCGAGAAACAGGTTGAGCGCCTGCACGCGCTGGATGCAGCCGGCCTCGATGGTCTTCCACTCGCTGGCGGGAATGCTGCGCGGGATGGTGTCGAAGGGGATCAGGCGCTCGGTGCCCTGGTCGTCGCCGTAAAGGGTGAAGGTGATCCCGGCGCGATAGAACAGCAGGTCGGCCTCGCGGCGGCGCTGTTGCAGCTGTTCGCCGGGCATGTCCGCCAGCCAGCGGGCGAACTCCGTGTAGTGCGGTCGGCAGGCGCCAGCGGCGTCATGCATTTCGTCATAGAACACCCGAGCCATCTTCCACTCCTTGTTGCCGTGCTTCCCCGGCATGCTCTGCATTGGCAGGAGAGCCGTCGCAAGGCCCGTGCCAGAGGTCGATTTCCTATCCATTCAATGACTTGCAAAGGTTGCCCGAGCGATTCGCACCAGCGCGGTGCGCTTTTCACCAGCAGTCCCCTCGGCTCGCCCCGTTTGGGGCCGCAAGCGCCAGCGGGCGGGGCTTTGCGGGGCATGGGGGGGTTCTTGTCAGCCTTCGGGGCCGGAACTACGCTGCAAGAACGTGCCCATTCGCTATGGACACGCAGCGGTCGACCGTGGTGCCAATTTTCTGCGCGCAGGTTCCGCAGTGGCTCCCACAACGAAGAACAACAGGAGTCCGTCCATGTCATCAGTGCAATTGTCTTGCGTGAAAGTCGCGGCGCTCGCCTTCGCCGGCATCAGCCTGCTTTTCGGCGCCTCGCTGCAGGCCGCTGAAGCACTCAAGCAACTCGGCAACCCAGAAGGAGCGCTGGATATCATTGCCTGGCCCGGCTACATCGAGCGCGGCGAGAGCGACAAGAACTACGACTGGGTCAGCCAGTTCGAAAAGGACACCGGCTGCAAGGTCAACGTGAAGACCGCCGCCACCTCCGACGAGATGGTCAGCCTGATGGCCAAGGGCGGCTACGATCTGGTCACCGCCTCCGGCGACGCCTCGCTGCGGCTGGTCTACGGCAAGCGCGTACAGCCGATCAACATTGCCCTGGTGCCCAACTGGAAGAACGTCGACCAGCGCCTGCAGGACGCGCCCTGGCACACGGTAGACGGCAAGCACTACGGCACGCCCTACCAGTGGGGGCCGAACGTGCTGATGTACAGCACCAAGGTCTTCCCCAAGGCTCCTGAAAGCTGGAGCGTGGTGTTCAGCGAGCAGAAGCTGCCCGACGGCAAGAGCAACAAGGGACGCGTACAGGCCTATGACGGGCCGATCTATATCGCCGACGCGGCGCTCTACCTGAAGACTGCCGAGCCCAAACTGGGCATCCAGGACCCCTACGAGCTCAACGAGGAACAGTACGCCGCCGCGCTCAAACTGCTGCGTGAGCAGCAGAAGCTGATCCATCGCTACTGGCACGACGCGACGGTGCAGATGAGCGACTTCAAGAATGAGGGCGTGGCCGCTTCCGGCTCCTGGCCGTACCAGGTGAACGCGCTGCAGGGAGAGAAGCAGCCGATCGCCTCGACCATTCCCGGCGAAGGCGTCACCGGCTGGGCCGATACCACCATGCTGCACGCCGATGCCAAGCACCCGGTATGCGCCTACAAATGGCTGAACTGGTCGCTGGAACCCAAGGTGCAGGGCGACGTCGCCGCCTGGTTCGGCTCGGTGCCGTCCGTACCCGACGGCTGCAGCGGCAGCCAGCTGCTGGGCGAGAAAGGTTGCGCCGCCAACGGCTACGACCAGTTCGACCGCATCGCTTTCTGGAAGACTCCGCAGGCCAAGTGCGCGCAAGGCCAGTGCGTGCCGTACAGCCGGTGGACACAGGACTACATCGCGATCATGGGGGGGAGGTGACGTTGTTTCGTCGCTGAAGGCCCCTCTCCCCAGCCCTGGCTGCGCGCCCCGCTCCGAAGGGAGAGGGAGCCATCCGAGCGGGAGCTGAATATAGAGTCAGCCGGCAATTTCGTTTTCCGCAGTGAGCGATGTGTTTTCCGCGCTCGCCGGACAGTCCCCCTCTCCCTTCAGGGAGAGGGTTTGGCGAGGGAACACGACGTCCGCCGCGCCTGGCCCCCAGCGAACCGAGCACCCCCGCCCCCATGCGCTACCTTTTCTGATGCAGCCCCGCCCTTCAGGTAGCCAGCAGCATGACCACAGCCGTCCAGTTCACTGACGTCAGCCGTCACTATGGCGAGGTGCGCGCCGTCGATGCGGTGTCCATCGAGATCCGTGACGGCGAGTTCTTCTCCATGCTCGGCCCTTCCGGCTCGGGCAAGACCACCTGCCTGCGCCTGATCGCCGGCTTCGAGCAGCCCACCTCCGGCTCCATCCGCATCCATGGCGCCGAGGCGGCTGGCCTGCCGCCCTACGAGCGCGACGTCAACACGGTGTTCCAGGACTACGCGCTGTTCCCGCACATGAACGTGCTGGACAACGTCGCCTACGGCCTGAAGGTAAAAGGCGTGGCCAAGGCCGAGCGCTACCACCGCGCGGAAGAAGCCCTCGGCATGGTCGCCCTGGCCGGCTACGGCAAGCGCAAGCCGGCGCAGCTCTCCGGCGGCCAGCGCCAGCGCGTCGCCCTGGCCCGCGCGCTGGTCAATCGCCCGCGCGTGCTGCTGCTGGACGAACCTCTCGGCGCGCTGGACCTCAAGTTGCGCGAGCAGATGCAGGTGGAACTGAAGAAGCTGCAGCGCCAGCTCGGCATCACCTTCATCTTCGTCACCCATGACCAGAGCGAAGCGCTGTCCATGTCCGACCGCGTGGCGGTGTTCAACAAGGGCCGCATCGAGCAGGTCGACACCCCCGGCAACCTCTACCGCCGCCCCGCCACTCGCTTCGTCGCCGAGTTCGTCGGCACCGCCAACGTGCTGCGTGGCGACCTGGCCCAGCGCCTGCTCGGCGAATCGCGCCCGTACTCGCTGCGACCGGAGCACGTGCGCTTCGGCCATGCCGGCGAGGGTGAACTGGAAGTCAGCGGCACCCTGTTCGACGTGCAGTACATGGGCGCCAGCAGCCGCTACGAGATCGAGCTGGAAAACGGCGTGCGCCTGGTCGCCGCGCTGCCCAACGGCGAGCGCGAGGAGCACAGGCCGAAACCCGGTGACGCCGTGACCGCCTGCTGGGCACGCAGCGCGCTGGTGCCCCTGCTCGAGGAGCCGGCGCCGTGAGGGCGATCTCCAGCTTCCTCTACCGGCGCAGCACGCTCTACCTGCTGATGCTGCTGATCCCGCCGCTGCTGTGGTTCGGGGTGATCTACATCGGCTCGCTGTTCGCCCTGCTCTGGCAGAGCTTCTACACCTTCGACGACTTCACCATGGCGGTGACGCCGGACCTGACCCTGGCCAACTACCAGGCGCTGTTCAACCCGGCCAACTACGACATCGTCCTGCGCACCTTCAGCATGGCGATTGCCGTGTCGGTGGCCAGCGCCATCCTTGCCTTCCCCATCGCCTACTACATGGCGCGCTATGCCGGGCCCAAGGAGAAGGCCTTCTTCTACATCGCGGTGATGCTGCCGATGTGGGCCAGCTACATCGTCAAGGCCTATGCCTGGACGGTGATCCTGGCCAAGGGCGGCATCCTTTACTGGGTGATCGAGCACCTGCACCTGCTCGGCCCGCTCGGCCTGTTGCTGGAGGTACCCGGTGTCGGCGGCAATACCCTGTCCACCTCTCACCTGGGGCGCTTCTGGGTGTTCACCTACGTCTGGCTGCCGTTCATGATCCTGCCGATCCAGGCCGCCCTGGAGCGCCTGCCGCCGACACTGCTGCAGGCCTCGGCTGACCTGGGTGCGCACCCGCGGCAGACCTTCTTCCAGGTGATCCTGCCGCTGGCCTTCCCGGGCGTGGTGGCGGGCTCGATCTTCACTTTCAGCCTGACCCTCGGCGACTTCATCATCCCGCAACTGGTGGGCCCCAGCGGGCTGTTCATCGGCACCATGGTCTATGTGCAGCAGGGCGCCGTGGGCAACATGCCGCTGGCGGCGGCTTTCACCCTGGTACCCATCGTGCTGATCGCCGTCTACCTGTCCATCGCCAAGCGGCTGGGGGCCTTCGATGCGCTCTGACGCCCATTCGACCGACCGCCCCTCCTGGTTCCTGCGCCTGGCGGCCTGGGGCGGGCTGGTGTTCCTGCATTTTCCGATCCTGGTGATCCTGCTCTACGCCTTCAATACCGAGGAGTCGGCCTACAGTTTTCCGCTGCAGGGCTTCACCCTGAAGTGGTTCAGCATCGCCTTCGCCCGCGGCGACGTGCTCGACGCCATCTGGCTATCGGTGAAGATCGCCTGCGTGGCCACGCTGATCGCCATGGTCCTCGGCACCCTGGCCGCCGGCGCGCTGTACCGCCGCGACTTCTTCGGCAAGGAAAGCATCTCGCTGATGCTGATCCTGCCCATCGCCCTGCCTGGCATCATCACCGGTATCGCCCTGCTCTCGGCATTCAAGACGCTGGGGATCGAGCCAGGTTTCCTGACCATCGTCATCGGCCACGCGACCTTCTGCGTGGTGATCGTCTACAACAACGTGATCGCCCGCTTCCGCCGCACCTCCTTCAGCCTGATCGAGGCGAGCATGGACCTGGGCGCCGACGGCTGGCAGACCTTCCGCTACATCATCCTGCCGAACATCGCCACGGCGCTGCTGGCCGGCGGCATGCTGGCCTTCGCCCTGTCGTTCGACGAGATCATCGTCACTACCTTCACCGCCGGCCACGAGCGCACCCTGCCGCTGTGGCTGCTCAACCAGTTGAGCCGCCCGCGCGACGTGCCGGTCACCAATGTGGTGGCGATGCTGGTGATGCTCGCCACCATGCTGCCGATCCTCGGCGCGTACTACCTCACGCGCGGCACCAGCGATGTGGCGGGGAGCGGCAAATAAGCCCATCCACAGGGAGGACATGCGATGCAAACCAAACTGCTGATCAACGGCCAGTTCGTCGCCGGCGAAGGCGCAAAGCTGGACGTCCTCAACCCCGCCACGGGCGATGTGATCGGCCAGGTCGCCGAGGCCAGCGAAGCCCAGGTGGACAGCGCCGTGCGCGCCGCCGATGCGGCCTTCGACGGCTGGTCGCAGACCGCGCCAAAGGACCGCGCCCTGCTCCTGCTGCGCCTGGCTGACCGCATCGAGGAGCACGCCGAGGAGTTGGCCCGGCTGGAATCGGACAACTGCGGAAAGCCCTACGCGGCCGCGCTGAACGACGAGATCCCGGCCATCGCCGATGTGTTCCGCTTCTTCGCCGGCGCCTGTCGTGTGCTGCCCGGTTCCGCCGCTGGCGAGTACCTGCCCGGCTTCACCTCGATGATCCGCCGCGACCCGGTGGGCGTTGTCGCCTCCATAGCGCCGTGGAACTACCCGCTGATGATGGCCGCCTGGAAACTCGGCCCCGCTCTGGCCGCCGGGAACTGCGTGGTGCTAAAACCTTCCGAGCAGACGCCGCTCACGGCCCTGCGGGTGGCCGAATTCATTGCCGAGCTGTTCCCCGCCGGCGTGGTCAACCTGGTGTGCGGCCGCGGCCCGAGCGTAGGCGCGCCGCTGGTGAGCCACGATCGGGTGCGCATGGTCTCGCTGACCGGCTCCGTAGGCACCGGCAAGGCCATCATCAAGAGCGCCGCCGAAAGCGTGAAACGCCTGCATATGGAATTGGGCGGCAAGGCCCCGGTGATCGTCTTCGACGACGCCGACCTCGAAGACGTGATCGCCGGCATCCGTACCTTCGGTTTCTACAACGCCGGGCAGGACTGCACCGCGGCCTGTCGCATCTATGCCGGCAAGAAAATCTACGACAACTTCGTCGCCGACCTCGCCAGCGCGGTTTCGAGCCTCAAGACGGGTTTGCAGAACGCCCCCGACACCGAACTCGGCCCGCTGATCACCGCCGCCCAGCGCGACCGCGTGTCCGGATTCGTCGAGCGCGCCAAGGCCAGCCCGCATATTCAGATCGCTACCGGCGGCAAGGTGGTCAGCGGCAACGGCTTCTTCTACGAACCCACCGTGGTGGCCAACGCCCAGCAGGATGACGAGATCGTCCGCCGCGAAGTGTTCGGCCCGGTGGTGTCGGTGACGCCATTCAGCGATGCCGACGAGGCGGTGCGCTGGGCCAACGACTCCGACTACGGCCTTGCCTCGTCGGTGTGGACCCGGGATGTCGGCCGCGCCTCACGGGTGGCGGCGCGCCTGCAATACGGCTGCACCTGGGTAAACACCCACTTCATGCTTTGCAGCGAGATGCCCCATGGCGGCTTCAAGCAGTCCGGCTACGGCAAGGACCTGTCGATGTACGGCCTGGAGGACTACACCGTAGCGCGGCACATCATGTTCAAGCACTGAACCGGCTGAACATATGAACCGTAGGATGGGAGGAGCGCAGCGATACCCAGGCTGATGGGCTCGCAGCAATGATGGGTATCGCTACGCTCCACGCCATCCTACAAGGCGCACCCTGCACCGCTGGCGGGGTGCCAATCAGACTAACCCGGCCAGCTTCAGCCAGTGATGGTAGAACCCTTCCGCCACACGGTTCATGGCCGCCACCCGCTGCGGCAGGTCGGCCAGCATCACGTCAGCACTTTCCTGACTCGGCTGGCTCGGATCGAGGTATTCCGGGAAGCCATTGACCCAGCCGCTGACCAGTTCTTCGGTCATTTCCGGATGCCCCTGCAGGCCAAGGATGCGCTCGCCAAAACTGAACGCCTGGTTCTCGCACCAGGGGCTGGACAGCAGGCGGGTGGCGCCTTCGGGAATATCGAAGGTATCGCCGTGCCACTGGTAGATCGGGAACTCGTCGGGCAGGTGCGCCAGCCACGGACTCTGCCCTTCCGCCCGGCGCATCGGCTGCCAGCCCAGCTCGGTGTAGGGCAGGCGGTGGATATCGGCACCCAGCGCCTTGGCCAGCAACTGACCCCCCAGGCAGTGGCCGATCATCGGCACGTCGCGCTCGATGAAGCGGCGGATCGCGGCGATCTCATCACGCAGCCATGGCAGGTCATCATTCACGCTCATGGGCCCGCCCATGATGGCGACGGCTTTCGGCCGCTCCAGGTCGTAGTCTTCCAGCTCGCCCAAATCGACGCGGCGTACGTCGAACGGCAATTGCAGACGGTCGAGCAGCGCGCCCAGGTGGCCGGGCGGGCAGAAATCGACGTGGGTCAGGATCAGGATATCGGTCATGGTCACCTCCGCGCGGCAGTCTGCCGCATCGGTGACCCAGGGGGAACCTGGCGTGTCCGCAAGCTCGTGCTTGCACGGTTGCAGCGCTGAACCCTTTGCCAGGCGAAGAAAGGCGCGCCGTCACTGGCGACGGCGCGCATTTTCCTTTTTCGCGATTGAGAAGACGCGGGTAGAAGATCGACCGTCGGCAGACGGCTCAACGATGTGTTGCGCTCAACGCAGGGAGGTGACCTCCTGGGTCACACCCCATCCATCGAGCGTACCGCCCAGTGGCACCACGACTTCCTCAAGGTCGTGTTCGAAATCGCCGATGGCGGCATGGGTGGCGAACATCACCTTGCTGATCTGCAGGTTCCAGCCGCCGTCATCGCGTGCCTCGACCTGGGTTCTCAGCGACTCTCCGCGAAACTGCCGGGCAGCTTGGCGGGCGTTCTGTTCATCGGAAAAGATGGCGAAAAAATCGATGGGATGAATGCGAGCGAAATCGAAGCCACCTTCCTTCATCCGGCGCAACACGTTGACGCTGATATCCTCCGAGAGGGGCTTTTCCATGGTACGCACCTCCTTTCGAGACGTTCAGAGTGTATTCCCCGCCAACGAACACGCCCTGGGCGGGCGCGTTCCGGGCACTTCAGTGTGCCGCCAGGAAACGTCAAATCACGTAACGTCCCCCGAAATGGTGGCCAACTCCGCCGAACGCGCCGAGCAGCGCAACGGAATTTCCTGACCACAGTTCTCAGAGTAGCGTCTGCGGGCGTGCCCTGCCGCTTGTTTGACGCCCAGGTCCGTCCGGCGGCGACAGGCGGCAGCCGGACGGCCCGCGCCCTCGGCGCTAGCCGCCCAATGCCAGACAAATGCCCGTCATCGTCACGCCCAGGGCGGTAAACCCCAGCGCGCCCTGCCAGGGCCTGCCGCCCGCCCAGCGCGCCAGCAGCCATCCCAGGCCGAACATCAACAGCAGGCCCGTGGCTTGTGCCAGGCGCAACGCCAGCAGATCGTCAGGGACGAGGAGCAGCGGCAGGATGATCGGCAAGGTCGCGACGAAGGTATGCGCCGCCAGGATCAGCCAGGCGAGCCAGTATTCGCGGCCCAGCCTCGGCGTCTCTCCGGTGCCGAGCAATGATTTCAGGAAGTTGCTGCGCAGGCGCTGGACATCCTTGGCCTGCAGGTGATCGACCATCAGGTCGGGCAGGAAGTCCCGCAGCCCCTCGCGAAAACTCTTCTCGTCCTCGACATCGCGCAGGGCGCGCAGGCCGGCATGTCGGTGCTCGCGGTCCACGCGCATGCCGACCAGGGTCATCAGGGCATCGACTATGCCCCAGGCCAGGTTGCAACCCAGCGCTGCCAGCACCAACTGCTGCCGGCCCGCACCGTCCGCAGCGGTTGGAATGACCGAGATGATGGTCAACGCCATGATCACGCCGAAGGCGACCTCGCTGAGCCGGTCGAACGGGTCGGTGAGATCGTTCCAGGCCTTGCTCCAGGCGGCTTTCCAGGAAAGACGCAACTGCTCCACGAATCAGGCTCCCTCGATGCGTTGCCGCCCTGGCGCCAGCCGGCCAGGGCGATTTCAGCACGCAGTCTAAAGGGAGCGCTGGTCGTCCGCGCTGACGGCTGACACTCTGCGGCAATTGGGCAAAGCGAAGCGTGAACGCCTGCGCGCTGCACTCAACGGCTGAGCCAGGCCATCACCCAGCGATTGATGGCCGGTGGCGACAACTGGCCGGACCAGTACATCGCGCGGAACATCGCGCCGATGGGCCGGTGGACAGCGCCGCTACGGGCCTGCCGCCACGCGGCCAGGGCGATGTCCTCGGCGACCAGGGTGACGCCCAGGCGGCGCAGCACCGGCGGCTCGAAGGTCTGGCTGGCGACCATCGGCGTGCGCACGAAGGGCGGCATCAGGTCGGCGACGCGGATGCCCAGCTCGCGCCACTCGAGCTCCAGAGCCTCGGTCAGCCCGCGCACGGCGAACTTCGACGCCGAGTAGCTGGCCATCTGCGGCACGCCATAGAGCCCGGAAGCCGAACCCATGTTCAGCACCTGCGCGCCCGGCGTGCGCTTGAGGTAAGGCAGCGCGGCGTAGCAGCAATTGAGTACGCCCTGCACGTTGATCGCGATGATGCGGTTGTGCTCGGCGAGGCTGATGTCCTCGAAGCGGCCGAAGCGCAGGATGCCGGCGCAGTTGAACAACAGGCGCAGATGCCCGCCGTTGGCTTCGGCGAACTCGCGCACTGCCGCCGTTACCGCCTCGGCGTCGGTAACGTCCAGCGCCCGTTGCCAGGCGCCACCCAGCTCGGCAGCCAGGGCTGCCAGCGGCTCGGGATTGAGGTCGAGCAGGCCGACGCGCCAGCCGCGCTGGTGGAACAGCTTCGCGGTGGCGGCACCGATGCCCGAGGCCGCCCCGCTGATCAGAAGGGTGTTCATCGCTGCACTCCCTGCATGGAGGCGGGTTGGAGATGGTGGGCGAGGAAGACGGCAACGTCCTGTAGCGCGCGATCTGCCACGTCCAGCAGGCCGGCATAAGCCTGGAACACGTGCCAGCATCCGGGGAAGCGCTGCAGTTGCACCGTGTTGCCGTAGCGCCGCGCGGCGTCGGCGAAACGCAGGCTGTCATTGCGCAGCACCTCGTCTTCGCCGACCTGGATCAGCAGCGGCGGCAGGCCGTTGAGATCGGCGTGCAGCGGCGACAATTGCGCGTCTGCACGGGGCACGCCCGTCGGGCAGAACATCGCCATGGCGCTGTCCATCCAGGCGCGGGTGATCAGCGGGTCGCCCGCCGCCGGCGCATGCAGATGCCCGTTGGAGAGGTCGGTCACCGGCGAGAAGGTCACCAGTGCCCCCGGCATCGGCAGGCCCTGCGCCTTGGCTTCCAGCGCCAACTGCAGGGTCAGGTGGCCGCCGGCGGAATCCCCGGCCACCGCGATGGCCGACGCGGGAATGCCCTTGTCCAGCAGCGCGCGGTAGGCCGCCACGGCGTCTTCACGCTGCGCGGGGAAGCGATGTTCGGGCGCCAGGCGATAGTCGATCACCCAGACCTCCGCCTTGCAAAGCCGCGCCAGGTTGGCGGTGATGGCCCGGTGCGTGGCCGGCGAGCCGATCAGATAGGCGCCGCCGTGCAGGTAAAGCATCACCCGGCCCTCGCTCCCGCCTCGTGGTCGCCAGACTTCCGCCGGCACACCGCCCAGCGTCGTCTGCTCCCGGTGCACGCCACGCGGCGTCAGCGTGGCGGCCGTCAGACCGCGCAGCAGCGCGCGCTGCGCCTTCACCGGCAATTGCGGCCCCATCAGCCCGCGGAACAGCAGGTTCAGCGCGCCGCGCAAAGTGGCAGTCAGCAGCTTCTGGCGGATCGACAGCGGCAGGTGCGGTTCAACGGATGCAGTCATAGTCGGCGAACTCCGGCTGACGGGTCTGTTGGCGGTAGCGGAAGGTGAAGCCCGGCCAGTTCACGGTATTGCGGCCACTTTCGGTCTTGTACCAGCTGCTGCAACCGCGCTCCCAGATGGTGTGCTGCAGGTCGTGCTGCAACTGGCGGTTGAAGCCCTGCTGCGCCTGTGGCTTGAGGTCCAGGTACTTCAGGCCCTCGCGCTGGATCCGCTGCAGGCAACCGAGCACGTAGGGGAACTGGCTCTCCAGCATGTAGATGATGGAGTTGTGCCCCAGGTTGGTGTTGGGCCCGTAGAGGATGAAGAAGTTGGGGAAACCGCTGACGCTGATGCCCTTGTAGGCTTCGGCGCCGTCGCTCCAGGCCTGGTTCAGCTCGCGCCCGCCGAGGCCAGTGATGCGCATCGGTGCGAGGAACTCGGTGGCGGCGAAACCGGTACCGTAGATGATCGTATCCACCGGATGTCGCTCGCCGTCGCGGGTGACGATGGCGTCCTCGGTGACCTCGCGGATGCCGGTGTCCACCAGCTTCACGTTGCTGCGCGCCAGCGCCGGGTAGTAGTCGTTGCTGATCAGGATGCGCTTGCAGCCCATGGGGTAGTCGGGCTCCAGCCGCGCGCGCAGTTGCGGATCACGGATGCTCTTGCGCATATGCAGATGGAAGCTGATCCGCATGATCTTCATCAGCGGCGGGAACACCGTGAAGGCCAGCGCGCGGGCCTCGTGCTGGATGTACTTCAGGCCGCGGTCCAGGCGCTGCAGCCAGGGCAGCCGTGATTTGATGCGGCGCTCCCAGTCGGCATAGGGACGGTCCGGCTTGGGAATCACGTAGGCCGCGCTGCGCTGGAACAGCAGCAGTTCAGCCACCTTCGGGGCGATCTGCGGGACGAACTGGATGGCACTGGCGCCGGTGCCGACCACCGCGACGCGCTTGCCCTCCAGCGGCGTGCCGTGGTCCCACTGTGCGGAGTGAAAGGCCTTGCCCTGGAAGCGCTCGATACCCGGCAGCTTCGGGATCAGCGGGCGGCTCAGCTGGCCAAGGGCGCAGACCAGCGACTGGGCGCGCAGCTCCTCGCCGTCGGCGCAGGTCACCCGCCATTCGCCGGCGCCTTCGTCAAAGCTCGCCTCGCTCACTTCGCAGTTGAAGCGGATGCGCTCGCGCAGGCGGTACTTGTCCGCGCAGTGCCGGGCGTAGTCGAGGATTTCCGCCTGGGGCGCGAACTTGCGCGACCAGTCGGCCTTGGGTTCGAAGGAAAAGGAATACAGGTGCGAAGGCACGTCGCAGGCGGCGCCCGGATAGACGTTCTCGCGCCAGCAACCACCGACGTCGGCGGCCTTTTCGAGGATCAGGAAGTCCTGGATGCCCGCTTGCTGCAGGCGGATCGCCAGGCCCAGGCCGGCGAAGCCGGCACCGATGATCAGCACGCGCGGGGCGGCCGATCGACGGGATGATGTTGTCATTGTTGTGCTCCCGGTTTCGAAGTCCGCACAGCGGCGGATGACACCATCCTAGTGCGACTTCCCGCCGCGGGTTATGGCATAGTCGGACATAAAATTGTGACTTTCGGTCACCCCTGATTTTCGATCATTTGAAAGCCGAGGCCCCGATGCCAGCCCCCCCATCCTGGTCGCCCAGGCGCAGTGCCATCAGCGTGCAGCTCATGACCCAGTTCGGCCTCGACCACGGCATGACCCTGGAACAGTGCCTGGACGGCACGGGCCTGGACATCGGCGTGCTCGCCGACCCCGGCGCCGAAGTGGAAGCCACCCAGGAGCTGGAGCTGCTGCGCAACATCAACCGGCAGATCGGCCAGCGCCCTGGTATCGGCCTCAAGGCCGGCCTGCGCTATCACCTCAACACCTATGGCATCTGGGGCTTCGCCCTGCTCAGCAGCTCGACCTTCCTCAGCGCGGCGCATCTGGGCCTGCGCTACCTCGACCTGACATACGCCTTCCACCGCATGACGCTGGAGGAACAAGACGGCGAGGCGCATCTGGTACTGGACGATGCGGCCGTGCCGGAAGACCTGCGCGACTTCCTCATCGACCGAGACGGCGGCGGCGTGCTGCGCATCCAGCGCGACCTGACCAACCAGCCTCCGCCGATCCGCCAGGCGCTGTTCCGCCGCGAGGCGCCGGCCGACGTGCAGCCGTACGTCGATGAACTGGGCGTGATGCCGCTGTTTGCCCAGGCGGAGAACCGCATCGTCTTCGACAGCCGCATCCTCGAAATGCCGCTGCCCGGCGCCAACCCCGAGGTGGCGCGCCGCTGCGAGGAGCAGTGCCGCGCCCTGCTCGCCCGGCGCCGGGTGCGTACCGGGCTGTCCGGGCAGATCCGCGATCGCCTGCTGGGCACGCCGGGGCGGCTGCCGGACATGGAACAACTGGCGGATGAACTGCACATGACGTCGCGCACGCTGCGCCGCCGGCTGGAAACCGAAGGCAGCAGCTATCGCGCCCTGCTGGACGAGGTGCGCCAGGCACTGGCCGAGGAGTTGCTGGCCACCGGGGCGATTCGCCTGGAGGAGATCGCCGAGCGGCTCGGCTATGGCGAGGTGTCGAACTTCATTCACGCCTTCCGCCGTTGGAAAGGCGTGACACCGGGGCGTTTCCGCCGCAGCTGAACGTTACCGGGCGCTTAGAAGACCAGCTTGTAGCCGATCATCGCCAGCATCACGGCCAGGCATGGTCGCAGGATGCCATCCGGAATGCGTCCGGCCAGATGGCTGCCGACGTAGATGCCCGGCAGCGAGCCGATCAACAGGTAGCCAAGCAGGCCCCAGTCCATGTTGCCCATGCTGGCGTGGCCTAGGCCGGCAACCAGGGTGAGCGGCACGGCGTGGGCGATCTCGGTGCCCACCAGACGGCGAGTGGCGAGGAAGGGATAGAGAATGAACAGCGCCACGGTACCCAGTGCGCCGGCGCCGATGGAGGTCAGCGCGACCATCGCACCGAGGATGGCGCCGGTGATCACCGTGAGGCTGTTCAGCTTCGAGCCGCTGAAATGGAAGCTGTCGCCGGCATGGCGCTGGGCGAACGCCAGCACCTGCCCTTTGAACAGCACGGCCAACGCGGTGAGCAGCAGCACGACGCCCAGGGCGTTCTTGATCACGGCGTTCGTGGCTGTGGTATCGGTGTGCAGGCTGTGCAGGAACAGCAGCGTCAGCGCCGCCGCCGGGACGCTGCCCAGGGCCAGCCAGCCGGTGATGCGCCAGTCGATGTTGTCGTTCTTGCGGTGAACCAGGACGCCGCCGGACTTGGTGATGGCGGCATAGAGCAGGTCGGTGCCTACCGCGGCGGCGGGGTTGATACCGAACCAGAGGAGAATCGGCGTCATCAGCGAACCGCCGCCGACACCGGTCATTCCCACGATAAAGCCAACGACAAGACCCGCGATTACGAAACCGATATTGCCAACATCCATCTACGCGTCCTGACTGGCGAAACTGATCACCTCGTGGTGTGGGCGGCAGGATAACGGCTTTTCTTATAATCCATTAGATCGATGTGGTCTTACTTTATAACTGCTTTTTACCGTTAGTTTGGTGGCTTATTTCTCGTCCGAGGGGTCTGGCACGGGCCTTGTCGCAGCTCGCGGTGCGCATGATCACGGGCATGACTCGCCCCTTGCAGGGAGCTCCGCTGCGGGAACGAAAAAGGGGCCCGAAGGCCCCTTTTCACTTACCGCTCGATCACTTCACGTCAGGCTTGCCGTCCACCACCCCAGCGGTGTTGTCCAGCAGGCTCTTGGTAGCGGTCTGGATGAAGGACTCCAGGCGCAGGCGCAAGGCTTCCTGGTCCGGCGCGTTGTCCACGCGGGTCACGCCGAAATCCTTGCCGAGTTTGTAGTCATAAACGCGGATGTCGCCTTCCTTGGGCCTGATCAGGATGCGGTTGCCGGAAATCACCGCCACCACCTGTTCGCTGCCCGACGGCTTGATCACACCGATGCCCTTGTCGCCGGCCGGCAGGTTCAGCAGGTCGCGGCCCCAGCACTGGTGGCGGGTTTCACCGCCCAGGCGGCCCATGATGGTCGGGGCGATGTCGACCTGGGTGCCTACGGTATCGCGGGTGGCGCCGAACTTTTCCTGGATGCCCGGAGCGATCAGCAGCAGCGGCACGTTGAAACGGAACAGGTCCATCTCGGTGAGCTGCTCCGGCGCGCCGAAGCCGTGGTCGCCAACGACCACGAACAGGGTGTCCTTGTAGTACGGCGACTTCTTCGCCTTCTCGAAGAACTGCCCCAGCGCCCAATCGGAATAACGCATCGCCGTCAGGTGCTCGTCCAGGCTGCCGAAACCGGTCACCGGCTTCACCGGCAGGTCCTTGGGCAGCGCGTACGGGACGTGGTTGGAGAGCGTCTGCAGCAAGGCATAGAACGGCTTGCCGGTGGCCTCGAGCTTGTCCAGTTCCTCGTTGCCGCGGGCGAACATGTCCTGGTCGGACACACCCCAGGTCGGATCGGAGAACACCGGGTTGACGAAGTCGTTACGGCCGATGAACGAGGTCATGCCCTGGTTGGCGAAGAAGCCGGACTGGTTGTCCCAGGCAAAATCGCCGTTGTAGACGTAGACGTCCTCGAACTGGCGCGCCGACAGCAACTGCGGAATACCGGAGAACTTGTGACCGCCCTCGGGCGTCTGCATCAGGTATTCGAAGCCCGGCAGGTTGGGGAAGCACGCCATGGTGGCGAACATGCCCTGGTGGGTGTGGGTGCCATTGGAGAAGTACTGGGTGAACAGCAGCCCTTCTTTCGACAGCTGGTCGAAGTACGGCGTGATGTCGCCCTTGCCGCCCAGCGCACCGACGAAGTGGCCGGCGAAGCTTTCCATCAGGATCACCACGACGTTCTTGATCGGCAGCGTGCCGTCGGCCGGCGGGGTGTAATCGCGGCGGATGGCGGCATCGTCGGCATCGACCAACTTGTCGTCGGGCACCAGCAGCATGTTGCGGACGGTGTCACGAGCCTGCTCGACCGGCAGGGTCGCCTTCCAGATGTTGTCGCGGTCCTCGCCGAAGCGGTCCTCGGCGGCCTTGATCAGCGTCATCGTGCCGTTCAGGCCCAGGTGGTTGGCGAACATCGAGTCAGTGGTGAAGGCATCACCCCAACGCAGCGGCGGACCCTGACGCAGGGTGCCACGGGCGGCGACCACGCAGACCACGATCACCACCAGCATCACCGCGACTCGGATGTACCAGGCGGCGACGGCAGCGCCGGAAGCGCTCGGACGGGTCGCCCGGTCGATGCCACGGAACACCAGGTACAGCAGCCAGGTGGCGACGGCCCAGGCCAGCAGATAACGGACGACCGGGTAGCCGTACCAGATCATGCTCATGACCGTCTTCGGGTCTTCGGACATGTACTGGAATACCAGGCTGTTCAGGCGCTGGTGGAACTCACGATAGAAGTCCATCTCCAGCACGCCGAGGAACAGCGTGAGGCTGGCGGTGATGGTCAGCCAGGCTTTCCACAGCCAGCGCCAGCTCATGGCGCGAGCGCTGGCCATGGCGAACACCAGCGGGGCGATGAGGTAGACCACCATGCGGATATCGAAGCGCATGCCGGTGATGAAGGCCTCGACGAAGGTGGACGCCGGGGTGCTGCCGATCAGCTCGCGGTTATAGATGAGCAGCGCCAGGCGCAGCAGGGAGAACATCACCATCAGCGCAACGACGCTGAGCGCGGTGAACGCCAGGTGGCTGGACACGGTGGGCCGCGTGAGGCTCGCACCGGTCTGGCGGTTGGTCAGGACTTCTGATTGGCCCATTTCTTGGTTCCGTTGTGAACGTTCAGGTTCGAAGGTGCGTCGCCATGGCCGGGCGGAAGGTCTGCCCGCGCGAGCGCGAAAGGCTGCGGCATTACACCGCAAAAGCAGCGGCGCCGCATTCTATTGTGCGCGCCTTAAGCAGGCATTAAGCCTGGCCGGCGATTCGTTTCCGAATGATGCAAGCGTGAACCGGCGCAGGTGGGACCGCCTGAGGGCGGGGATAGTGCCGGGCGGCCTGTGAAGAAAATGTCCCGACAGGCGGGAAACCGGGCATGGCGCCCCTGCCCGCCACGCGCAGCGCGCGACGGGCAGCATTGCATCAGTCGTTGGCCGGCTTGCCGATGGCCTGCAGCACATACTGCGGCAGGGCGAAGGCGCCCTGGTGGATGGCCGGGTTGTAGTAGCGGGTCTGGATGCCGCTGGCGACGAAGCGTTGGGCCAGGGTGGCGGCGTCGACCTTGCGCAGCGCCGGGTTGGTCGAGCCCCAGGCGAAGGTCATCGAGCCGCCGATGTAGGTCGGCACGGCCGCCTGGTAGAAGTGCCAGTCGGCGAACAGGCCGTTCATCCGGCCGGCGGTGTTGCGCACGGTGTCCAGCTGCATGAACGGCGTGCCGTTCTGGGTCACCAGCACGCCGCCTTCGTTCAGGCAGCGATGGCAGGCCTGGTAGAAGTTCTCCGAGAACAGCACCTCGCCTGGACCGATCGGGTCGGTGGAGTCGGAGATGATCACGTCGAACTTCTCCGTGGTGGTGGCGACGAAGCGCATGCCGTCGTCGATCACCAAGTTCAGCCGCGCATCGTCGAAGGCGCCCTGGGAATGGTTGGGCAGGAACTCCTTGCACATGTCGACCACGGTGCCGTCGATCTCGACCATGGTGATGTGCTCGACGCTGGCGTGCTTGGACACCTCGCGCAGCATGCCGCCGTCGCCGCCACCGATGATCAGCACGCGCTTGGCCGCACCATGGGCGAGGATCGGCACATGGGTGAGCATCTCGTGGTAGATGAACTCGTCGGCCTCGGTGGTCTGGATCACGCCGTCCAGCGCCATCACCCGGCCCATGCGGGCGTTCTCGAAGATCACCAGGTGCTGGTGCTCGGTGCGCACCTCGTGGAGCATCCTGTCGACGCTGAAACGCTGGCCATAGCCGTCGTAGAGGGTTTCCTGGTAATCGTGCATGCAATGGGCTCCCGTCGGGACAAGACACTAGGAGGGGACGGCCGGGCCGCCCCGAAAGAGGCGCGCATTCTACGTGCCCGAAGATGACAGGTCGAACCCTGCCGTCGGCGTCCTCTACCTGAGGAGCCGGCCGTACCCGTTTGAAAGTCAGGCGCGGGAGGACAGCCCGGCGCGCAACAGGTAAGGTCGCTGCATGAAAAGCACAGCCCCCGCTTCCCGGATCATCCGCCTGCCCTACCACGCCCCCTGGGACTGGCAGCAGTTCCACGACCACTTCGCCCTGCGCAGCCTGGCGGGCGTCGAATGCCTGTCCCCGCGGCGCTACGCCCGCAGCTTGCGGCTGGGCGCGGATAGCGGCTGGTTCAGCGTGGAGCCCGTGGATGACTGCGCTGAACTCGAACTTCAGCTGCACCTGCCTGCCACTCACGCCGAAGCGCTGACGGCACGGGTGCGCAAGATGTTCGACCTCGACAGTGACCCCGCCCATGTCGCCCGACACCTGAGCAACGACGCCGTCCTCGGCCCGCTCCTGCTGCAAGCCCCCGGGCTGCGCCTGCCCACCGCATTCGACCCGTTCGAACAGGCCGTGCGCGCCATCGTCGGCCAGCAGGTCACGGTGAAAGCCGCGGTGACCATAGTCGGGCGGTTGGTGCAGCGCCTGGGCGAGCCCTTGCCGGGAGGCGCAGAAGTCGAAGGCCAGCCAAGCCGCCTGTTCCCGACGCCCGAGGCCCTGGCCGAAGCCGACCTCGCCGGCATCGGCATGCCCGGCAAGCGCGTGGAAACCCTGCAACGCTTCTCCGCCGCCTGTGCCAGCGGTGCACTGGCACTGCACGTGGACGACGGCGCCGAAGACCTGGTGAAGCGGCTCTGCGCCCTCCCCGGCATCGGCCCCTGGACCGCGGAATACGTCGCCCTGCGCGCCTTCGGTGATCCGGACGCCTTCCCCGCCGCCGACCTGGGCCTGCTCAAGTCGCCGGTCTGGGGCCCCACCGGCATCACCGCCCGCGAACTGCAACGCCGCGCCGAAGCCTGGCGGCCCTGGCGCGCCTACGCCGCTGTCTATCTGTGGCACGCCTACTCCCAGGCCGGCCGCACCGGAGGATGACCATGCGCTACCGCTATCACGACAGCCCCACCGGCCGTCTGCTGCTGGCCGGCGACGAAGGCGGCCTGCGAATGCTCTACATGGATTTGGAAGTGCGGCATTACCCGCAGCCGGAATGGCAACAGGGCAGCCCGCTGCTGGATGACGTGGCGCGACAGCTGGACGAATACTTCGCCGGCAAGCGCCAGCGCTTCGATGTGCGCCTGAACACCGGCGGCACCGAGTTCCAGCGCCAGGTCTGGCAGGCATTGCTGGATATCCCCTACGGCTTCACCACCGTCTATGCCGAACTGGCGCGCCGCATCGGTCGGCCCACGGCAATCCGCGCGGTGGGCGCGGCCAATGGCGCCAACCCCATCAGCATCATCGTCCCTTGCCACCGGGTGATCGGCAGCAACGGCAGCCTCACCGGCTACGCCGGCGGCCTGCCGCGCAAGGAACTGCTGCTGCGCCTGGAAGGTGCGCTGGAAAGGGCATAGCCGTTCGCCCTAGAAAAAGTCGAAGGCAGTCTGCGCGGCCTGGGGGTCCTCGTAGCCTTCCAGGGCCAGCATGCGCATTTTCGAGGTGCTGCCGCCCGGTGCGGAGAATCCGCCGGTTTTGCCGCCGCTGGCGAGCACGCGGTGGCAGGGAATGATCAGCGGGATCGGATTGCTGCCCATCGCCTGCCCCACCGCGCGGGACAAGCCGATATCGCCCAGGCGCCGGGCGATCTCGCCGTAGGTCGTGGTTTCGCCGCGTCCCAGCTGGAGAATGTCGTCGTAGACGCGGCGGTGGAAATCGCTCACTGCGGACAGGTCCAGCGGCAGACTGTCGAAGGACACCGCCTCTCCCCGCGCATACCCCAGGATCAGCTGGCGCGCCTCGTCGATGAACGACGGCCAGTGGGCGGTTTCGCTGCCGAGCAGGTCGAAACGCTCGCGCAGGCTGTGCACCGGGTCGCCCGGCAGATAGGCACGCGTGATTCCCTGCGGGCTCCAGGCGAGCCCGAACCAGCCGAGGTCTGTTTCGATCAGGCAGTAATGCATCAGGCGAGTCTCCATCCCGGCGCCTTATCCCGCAACCTTTTCCGCCTTCAGCACGACTTCGCACCAGCGCCGCAGCTCGGCACCAATGGCGCTGGCCGGGTCGTCCTGACGCTCGAAGGCCCACCACAGCTGCGCGCCCTGCCATTGGCTGGCCATCAGGCGACCGAGGATCGGCTGACGCTGCGGATCATCGCTCAAGCGCCGCCCCAACGCCCCGGCCAGCGCGGCGCCCCACTGCGCACCACGCTCGCGAAGCAGCGGGTCGCGCATGTCCTCGCGCAGGATCAGCAAGCCCTCCGCGTAATCGGTCTCTCCCTCGCCCACCGGGAACATTGCCACCAGCATCTGCACCGCGCCTTCCGGGCTCAGCTCGGCGCTCGCATCGAGCTGCGCGGTCTGCTCATCCAGCCGGTCCCAGGCGCGCAACAGTACGGCACGGAGGAACTCGGCCTTGGTGGCATGGCGCTGCACCAGCGTCGCAGCGGATAGCCCTACTTCACGGCCCACCGCGGCAAAAGTCACCGCATCAGGCCCTTCACGCACCATCAGCGCCATGGCGGCGTCGAGTAGCGCTTCGTCACTCACCGTCTTGGTTCGAGCCATGCATTCCTCTTTTATAAATGAACATTCATTTATATATTGGCGCAAAGCTTACCCAAGGAGACTCAGCATGGCCAGGATTCTCGGCTACATCGCCACCAGCCTCGACGGCTTCATCGCCACCCCGGATCACCGGCTGGACTGGCTGTTCAAGCATGACCCACTGCAGCTGGGCGAACACGACTACGGCCTGTTCCTGCAACGCATTCGCACCGTTGTCATGGGGCGTGCGACCTACGACTTCCTGGCCGCCGATCCCAGCCCCTGGCCCTATGGCGAGCAGCGCGTACTGGTGGTGACCTCCCGCCCCATCGACTATCCGAAGGGACCGCTGGAAATTCGCAGCGATATCGACGCGCTGGTCGCGGAACTGCGTGCGCTGACGGACGGCGATGTCTGGATGCTCGGCGGCGGCCAGTTGCAGATGGCCTTCCTGGAGCGCCGGGCGCTGGATGAGCTGGAGATCTACGTGATGCCGGAGATCATCGGCGGCGGCTTTGCGCTGTTCCCCGCCACCGGCCTGCGGGTGTCGCCGACGCTGCTGTCGGCCAAGATCATCGAGCCAGGCTGCGTGCGGATGCATTATCGGTTCGACTGATGGAGCTCCAGAGCAACGCGGTTCGCGAGCAGGCTCGCTCGTACAGGACGCCTACCCTTCGGAAGACGCGGAACATCGAGCCGAAGCAGCGCATCCCAAGCAAGGAAGCCAGGGTATGCGCCGGCCCTTCCGGCGGATCGCGGGGCGGGCCGGCTCCTGCAGGGAGCGGTACGGCAACTAGACCCTCACATTCCCCCGCGGCCCCGCCACCGCCCAGATGATCAGCCCCAGCACCGGCAGGATGACGATCACCAGGATCCAGAGGATCTTCATCGACATCTCGGCGTTGCTTTTCACCACGTTGATGATTGCCCAGATATCCAGGGCAAAGATGATCAGGCTGATCAGGCCACTCAGGGTCGAACCCATATGAAAGATCCCTCTATGAGAATGTTCGCCTGGTCAGCATAGCCGCCCGCGCCGCAGCGGCACAGGCGAACACCCTCACGGCGGAATCAGACCCGCGCCGGGTCGATCACCGCGAAGCTGGCCACGGTGTCATGGCCTTCCAGCACGCCGCCCTCGCGGGCCAGGCCGATGGTTTGCAGGCCGGCCTGCTGCGCGGCGTCCAGTTCCTGCACCACGTCGGAAAGGAAGAGGATTTCCTCGCCCGGCAAGCCCACGGTGGCAGCGATACGCTGGTAGGACCCGGCCTCGCGCTTGGGTCCGCTGGTGGTATCGAAGTAACCGGAGAACAGCGGCGACAGGTCGCCCGCCTCGGAGCAGCCGAAGATCAGCTTCTGCGCCTGGATCGAGCCCGAGGAATAGACGTACAGCTGGTAACCCTCGGCGTGCCAGTGGCGCAGCGCATCGACGGCGTCCGGGTAGACGTGGCCCTTGAGCTGGCCGGCGCGGTAGCCCTGCTCCCAGACCATGCCCTGCAGCGCCTTGAGCGGCGTCGCCTTGCGGTCTTCGGCGATCCAGCCGAGGAGAATCTCGATGCAGCGTTCGGTGTCGGCATTCGCCTCGCCGCTGTCGGCGCGCACGGCAGCCAGTTGCTCGGCTACGGCTGGCTCGGCGGCGTGCTCGCGCACGTAGTCCGGCAGGTGCGCGGCGGCATAGGGGAAGAGCACGTCGAAGACGAAGCTCACCGCGCTGGTGGTGCCTTCGATGTCGGTGAGGATGGCTTTGATGGGCATGGGGACTCCAGGGAACTGACCGGCTCGTGCATGAGCCTCTCTCCCCCGCCTCTCCCTGAAGGAAGAGAGCCGCATATGCCGGCTGAAACCGGGGTGCCAGCCGGCACCGACCAGTCCCCTCTCCCGTCAGGGAGAGGGTCAGGGAGAGGGAGACTCAGGTAATGACCGTGGGTGAGCGCAAACACGGTCACGCTTGGTTTTCAGTCTTCCAGCAGCGGAAACCGCTTGGCGATCTCGTCGCCGGTGAACTTCGCGACCCAGCCCTCGGCATTGTTGAACAGGCGGATGGCAACGAAGTGCGGGCGCTCGCCCATGTCGAACCAGTGGCGAGTGCCGGCGGGCACCGAGATCAGGTCGTTCTTCTCGCACTGCACGGCGTAGACGTGATCCTCGATATGCAGGGTGAACAGTCCGCGGCCGGCGACGAAGAAGCGCACTTCGTCCTCGCCGTGGCGGTGCTCGTCGAGGAACTTCGCGCGCAGCTCGTCCTTTTGCGGATGGTCGGCGATGAGGCTGACCACATCGACGGTGACGTAGCCCTCCTCTTCCTGCAAACGGCGAATCTCGTGCTGGTAGGCGGCGATCACTTCTTCCTGGCTGGCGCCGGGGACGATGGGGGCGTTGGCCGCCCAGCGCTGGAAGCGCACGCCCAGCTCGCCGAGGGTGGAGGCGATGTCCTCGGCGTGGGTCAGCAGCTTCAGTGGCTGCTCGGGATTGGATTCGTGGTAGACGGTCAGGATGCTCATGGTCGTTGTCCTTCTGGGCTTTTTTCTCAAAAGCGGGCCGGATTCGCTCAGCGCGTGCCGCCGCGAAGGCTCAGTACTTTCAGTTCGCATTCGAAGAGGAATTCGAAGGCTTCGATCTGGCGCAGGGCATCGGCCATGCGCGGGCCCCAAGTGTACAGGCCGTGGCCTCGGATCAGGTAACCGGGGCAGTCCGGATGCGCATCGAGCCAGGGCTGCACCTTGGCGGCCAGGCGGGCGATGTCCTGGTCGTTGTCGAAGATCGGCACGGTGACGCGGCCTTCATGGGTGGTGACGCCGCTGAAGGCCTTCTGCAGTTCGTAGTCTTCCAGCTCCAGGCGGTCGCCGGCGGTCAGGCGCGACAGCACGGTGGCGTTGACCGAATGGGTGTGCAGCACCGCGCCGATCTCCGGTCGCCAGGCATAAAGCTGGGTGTGCAACAGCGTTTCCGCCGAGGGCTTCTTGCCCGGCTCCAGGCTGTTGCCGGCCAGGTCGGTTTCCAGCACATCGTCCTCGCCGAGCTGCCCCTTGTGCTTGCCCGAAACGGTGAGCAAAGCGCGATCGGCGGCCAGGCGCACCGAGTAGTTGCTGCTGGTGGCCGGCGACCAGCCGCGGCCATAGAGGAAGCGGCCGGCGTCGATGATCTGCCGGGTCAGCTGTTCACGGGTGTCGTTCATGCGGGTCCTCGTTCAGACGGGTCCAGATGATGAAGGCGGCGGCCAGCGCGGCGACGCTGGCGATGGCGAAAGTCCAGGTCGGGCCAAGGCTACCCCAGCTGTAGCCGGAGTAAAGCGCACCCAGCGCACCGCCGGTCCCCGCCAGCGCGGCATAGAGCGCCTGGCCCTGGCCCTGCTGGCGCGCCTGGAAGCTGCGCTGGACGAAATGGATGGCGGCGGCGTGGAAGCTGCCGAACGTAGCAGCGTGCAGGAGCTGGGCAAACAGCAGTACCGGCAGGTGCGCGGCCAGCGTTCCCAGCAGCAGCCAGCGCAAGGCAGCCAGCAGGAAGCTCGCCGCCAGCACCTGACGCAGGGTGAAGCGCTTGAGCAGGCGCGGCATGACCAGGAACAGCAGCACCTCGGCTACCACGCCCAGCGCCCAGAGCTGGCCGATCAAACCACGGGCATAGCCGAGCGCTTCCAGATGCAAGGTCAGGAAGGTGTAGTACGGGCCATGGGACAACTGCATCAGGCACACGCAGAAGTAAAACGCGAGTACGCCGGGCTTGACCAGTTGCTGGAGAAAGCCTCCGGCGCTGGCCTCGTCCTGCCGCGCTGGCGGCTGGGCGTTCGGCACCCACCAGCTGGCGCCGACAATACCGAGCATGATCGCCAGCAGCGCCAGCGGGTAAGCGTCCAGGCTGGCGAACTCGAACAGCCAGCCCAGGCCGACCACGGTGCAGATAAAGCCGATGGAGCCCCACAGGCGTACCCGGCTGTAGGTTTCCGTGCGGCCCTTGAGGTGCGCGAGCGTGATCACTTCGAACTGCGGCAGCACCGCGTGCCAGAAGAACGCGTGCCCGGCCATGATCAGCGCCAGCCAGGCGTAGCTGTGGCCGAGGAAGATGCCGGCGAAGCACAACGCCGTGCATACCGCGCCAAAGCGCACGATGGCCAGCCGCTGGCCGCTGCGGTCGCCCAGCCAGCCCCACAGGTTGGGCGCCACGCAGCGCATCAGCATGGGGATGGCGACCAGCTCGCCGATCCGCGCGCTGGAGAAACCCAGGTGATGGAAATACAGCGCGAGGAACGGCGCCGTCCCACCCAGCAGGCAGAAGTAGAAGAAGTAGAAACTGGACAGCCGCCAGTATGGGACCTGCGTCATCGGCGGCGAACCGAACCCTCCGCGAACCGCTTGGCTCGCGGAAGGTCCAGGTTGGTCAGAGCTGGCCGAGGACCGGCGTGCCGACGCTCACGTCGGCATTCTGTGCGCGGTGGCGCAGCAGGTGGTCGAGCAGCACGATGGCCATCATCGCCTCGGCGATGGGGGTCGCGCGGATGCCCACGCACGGATCGTGGCGGCCCTTGGTGATCACGTCCACCGGGTTGCCGTTCACGTCGATGGAGCGGCCAGGGGTGGTGATGCTGGAGGTCGGCTTGAGCGCCAGGTGGGCGATGATCGGCTGGCCGGAGGAAATGCCGCCGAGGATGCCGCCGGCATTGTTCGACAGGAAGCCTTCCGGGGTCAGCTCGTCGCGGTGCTCGGTACCGCGCTGGGCGACGCTGGCGAAGCCGGCGCCGATTTCCACGCCCTTCACCGCGTTGATGCTCATCAGCGCATGGGCCAGTTCGGCGTCCAGGCGGTCGAAGATCGGCTCGCCCAGGCCCGGCGGTACGCCTTCGGCGACCACGGTGATCTTCGCGCCGACCGAATCCTGGTCACGGCGCAGCTGGTCCATGTAGGCCTCCAGCTCCGGCACCTTGTCCGGGTCGGGGCTGAAGAAGGCGTTGTCTTCGACGCTGTCCCAGGTCTTGAAGGGAATTTCGATCGGGCCGAGCTGGCTCATGTAGCCGCGCACCGTGATGCCCATGCCTGCCAGCACCTTCTTGGCGATGGCGCCGGCGGCCACGCGCATGGCGGTCTCGCGGGCCGAGGAGCGGCCGCCGCCACGGTAGTCGCGGATGCCGTACTTGTGGTGGTAGGTGTAATCGGCGTGGGCCGGGCGGAACAGGTCCTTGATCGCCGAATAGTCCTTGGACTTCTGGTCGGTGTTGCGGATCAGCAGGCCGATCGGAGTGCCGGTGGTCCTGCCCTCGAACACACCGGAGAGGATTTCCACCTCGTCGGCTTCCTGGCGCTGGGTGGTGTGGCGGCTGGTGCCGGGCTTGCGGCGATCCAGGTCACGCTGCAGGTCTTCCAGGGAAATCTCCAGGCCGGGCGGGCAGCCGTCGACGATGGCGACCAGCGCCGGGCCGTGGCTTTCGCCAGCGGTGGTGACGGTGAACAGCTTGCCGTAGGTGTTGCCGGACATGCGAGGCTCCGCGAAAAGACTTGGTTTGCAAAAGGCCGAGCAGTATACCTGCGTCAATCCGCCCTGCGAACCTTCGCCGCCCGCGAGGATCAAAGCGCCATCAGCCCCATCGCGAAGTCCTCGATGCGCCGTATCGCCCTGCTCTGCCTTATTTCTGTTGCCTGGTTTGCCCAGGCCGCGCCCACCAGCATCCTGCAACGCCCCTATGACCTGGACACGGGCCACGGCGTTCTGCGCGGCACCCTGCTGCTGCCGCAGGCCCCGGCTTCCCAGCCACAGAACCCGCCGCCCGTGGCCCTGCTGATCGCCGGCTCCGGCCCCACCGACCGCGACGGCAACAACCCCGAGGGCGGACAGAACGCCTATCTGCGCAAGCTGGCCGAGGCGCTGGCGGAGAACGGCATCGCCAGCGTGCGCTACGACAAGCGCGGTGTAGCCCGCAGCCTGCCGGCGGCGCCGCGCGAGGAAGAACTCAGCGTCGAGGCCTACGTCAGCGACGTGGTGGCCTGGAGCGACAAACTCGCCCACGACCCGCGCTTCGGCCGGCAGATTCTCATCGGCCACAGCGAGGGCGCGCTGATCGCCAGCCTGGCTGCACCGAAAACCCACGCCGAGGCGCTGGTTTCCCTCGCCGGCAGCGCCCGCCCCATCGGCGTCGTGCTGCGCGAACAGTTGCAGGGCCGACTGCCTCCGCCGCTACTGGCCCAGGCCGACCAATTGATCGACGAACTGCAGGCGGGGCGGTTGCAGCCCCGCGTGCCGGAACCGCTGAAGGTGCTGTTCCGCCCCAGCGTGCAGCCCTACCTGATCTCGCTGTTCCGCCAGGACCCGGCCCGAGCATTCGCCATGCTCAAGCTGCCCACCCTGATCCTGCAGGGCACCAACGACATCCAGGTCGGCATCGAGGATGCCCAGGCGCTCAAGCGCGCCAAGCCCGACAGCGACTTTCACCTGATCTCGGGAATGAACCACATCCTGCGCATCGTTCCGACCAGCGGCCCGCTGCAACTCGCCTCCTACAACAACCCCAACCTGCCGCTGGCCCGCGAGCTGGTGAAGCACGTCACGACTTTCATCCGGCAGGTGCAGACCTTGCCTGGTGGCACGCTTGCGTCATCTGGAGCGATCGTCTCAAGAAATCCGCCGGTGCGTCGATAAACCACGGGAGAGCCCTGGCCACGCCCGCCAGGCCCCGAGGTAGCCCCCATGACCGAAGCCGAACAGACCGCCGTCGCCGCCGACGAGGCCGCCGCCCGCCCGCACCCCTGGGCGGAGCTTGCGCCGGAACACTATCGCCTGCTGCGCCTGGCGCCATTGCCCACCGACCGTACCACCGGTGCCCGGCCACTGCGTTTCGTCCAACTCGGCCGGGTGGAACGCCACAACGCCGAGCAGAGCCTGCTGCGCCTGACCATCCAGGTGCCCGGCCAGGTGCTGCGCAAGGAAGTGAACCTGCTGGAGGTCTGGGCGGACCACCGCAACAAGGAAGTGCGCTTTGGCGCCGATTCAGGCTTTGCCACCGAACCGCTGAACCGTGGCCTCGGGCGCTTCCTGCTGGCCCAGGGCGTGGCGTGGGCGAAAAGGAAGTGGTCGCACTACCGCGTCGAGGGCGGCGCGCTGGCGATGAAGGACGTGCCCAACGAAGAGGCCCGGCAGCGCCGCGACCACTTCCTGCGCGCCCAGGGCTTCGACGTCATCTACGAGGATTCGCGGCTGCTGAAGGCGCGCTACAGCGTTGGCCGGGTCAGCGAGTTGTATGACGACTGGCACAAGGACAAGGTGCAGATACTCCCGCTGCTGGAAGCCGGCGCCATGCTCGAACAGGCCGACCAGAACCTCGCCATCCAGTCCAACGAGATCCGCCGGCTGGAGCAACGCATCGAAACCTTCCGCCGTGACGACACCAGTCTGCGCTTCACCATCGCCTGCCTGACGGTGTTCGCGGTGTTCCAGGCCGGGCTGCTGATCTGGATCGCCACGCACTGAGACGCGGCGGGTAGACGATTGCGCCGTTTCTGGATATCGGAGCGGCCGTCGAACAATCGCGGACAGAGTCCGCTCCTACCCAAAGCCCACCTTCGCGTAGGGGCGGACTCCGTCCGCGATCGGCTTCAGGCTTTCACACGGGACTTGAACAGCTCCTGATGCTCCCGGCACTGCTGCGCCGAAAGCAGGAACACGCCGTGGCCGCCGTATTCGAAGTCGAGCCAGGTGAAGTCCACTTCCGGATAGAGCGCCGCCACATGCACCTGGCTGTTGCCCACCTCCACCACCAAAGTGCCGCGCTCGGTCAGGTGATCCGCGGCTTCGGCCAGCATCCGCCGCACCAGGTCCAGGCCGTCATTGCCGCAGGCCAGGCCCAGTTCGGGCTCGTGGTGGTACTCGGCGGGCATGTCGGCGAAGTCTTCGGCGTCGACATAAGGCGGGTTCGACACGATCAGGTCGAAACGCTGGCCCGGCAGGCCGGCAAAGCCGTCGCCCTGAACGGTGTAGACGCGCTCGCCCAGTTCGTGGCGCTCGATATTGATGTTGGCCACTTCCAGCGCATCGAACGACAGGTCGCCCAGCACCACCTCGGACTCCGGGAAGGCGCTGGCGCAGGCGATGCCGATGCAGCCCGAACCGGTGCACAGGTCGAGGATTCGCGCAGGATCGGCCGCCAGCCAGGGCTCGAAGCGGCGCTCGATCAGCTCGGCAATGGGCGAGCGCGGCACCAGCACGCGCTCGTCCACCACGAAGGGCATGCCGCAGAACCAGGCTTCGCCCAGCAGGTAGGCAGTGGGCACGCGCTCCTCGATACGCCGGCGCAGCAAGTGCATCAGGTACTCGCGCTCCTCGTCCTCGAGGCGGCAGTCCAGGTAGGCATCGGCCATTTCCCACGGCAGGTGCAGCGCGCCCAGCACCAGCTGGCGGGCTTCGTCCCAGGCGTTGTCGGTACCGTGGCCGAAGAACAGTTCCTCGGCGTGGAAGCGGCTGACAGCCCAGCGGATGTGGTCACGCAGGGTCAGCAAACGGGATTGGGTCACGGCAGCAGTCCTCGCAGCTCGCAAAAAGGGGCGCATTCTAGCGGAACGCGGGGGCTCTGGGGCGCCTCCGGGCAGTTCCTGAGAAGAATGCCAATACCACTTTGGCGCGAGTTCGCAAAGATTCACAGCGGACGCGTTACGGCCCACAATGAGTGAACATGCATTTACAGGAGTCCAGACATGTCCCATCCGCTCAGCATGCTGCAGATCAGTGGGCGCGGATATCCGCCGGCCACCCTGCGCCAGAGCACTCTGTTGATCATCGACGCCCAGGAGGAGTACCGCAGCGGCGTGCTCGCGCTGCCTGACCTGGACGCCGCTGTGGCGCAGATTCGCCTGCTGCTGGAGACGGCCCGGAACATGGGCACTCCCATCGTCCACGTGCACCACCTGGGCGTGGTCGGCGGCCTGCTCGACCCGCAGGGCCCGCGCGGCCGCTTCCTGCCCGAGCTGGCCCCGCTGCCGGGCGAGGCGGTGGTGGACAAGCGCCTGCCCAACGCCTTCGCCGGCACCGACCTGCATGACCGCCTGCAGGCCAGCGGCCGCCTGGACCTGATCGTCTGCGGGTTCATGACCCACTCAAGCATCAGCACCACGGTGCGTGCCGCCAAGGACTACGGCTACCGCTGCACCCTGGTGGACGCGGCCTGTGCCACCCGCGACATTCCCACTCCCGAAGGTGGCGTGCTTGCCGCCCGCGACCTGCACCGCGCGGAAATCGCCGCCCTGGGCGACAACTTCGCCGCCGTGGTCGCGCAGGCCCAGGCGCTGGTCTGACGCCACTCGTCCCGACGGGCGGCAACGACAAGCGCCCGGGGTTAGGCTCAGCTTAGGCGCGCAAGCCCGCGAACCCGTTCACCCCGCGGGTTCGCCGCGCTTCCCGACCCTGGGGTTGGAACCCCACCCATCCCCACCGGTCATAGCCTCGTTCAACAGATGAGGAAGTCGGGATGAAGATGACCGAGAAGTTCGACCCACCCAGCCTGCGCCCGAAACGTCCGGGCCGCTGGCGCTGGCGCTTCGCCGCCGCGATTGCCGCGGTGATCGCCACTTTCGGCATCCTGTCCAGCATGGCCGGCGTCGCCGCCCTGCTCCGCCGCCAGCCCGCCGTGGGCGTGCTGCACATCGAACCGGGCGCCGGCGCCGTGCTGCTGGTGATCGGCCTGCTCTGCCTGTGGCTGGGCATCACCTTCTGGCGCGCTGCCCGCCGCCGTGCCCGTGGCCGCGACGGCCTGAGCCTGTCGCCGCGACTGATGAAGCGCCGCAACTGATGTGTTGGGCGAATTTCCGTAGGACCTGCACGATCCGTTAGACTGCGCGGCTCTTCGAGGAGGTGCGCATGCAAGACGACGACTTTTCCCAATTCGCCCGCGAGATGCGCGGCGTCAAGCGCATCACCGTGGACCAGGCCGACACCGGCAAACCCAAGGCCGACCGCAAGCAGCTCAAGGAGCTGCGGCAGAACGCGACCGTGCGCACCGAGAACATCCGGGTGGATGGCCTGTCCGACCAGTTCGTCATCGACGTCGGCCCGGAAGACGAACTCTACTGGGCCCGCGACGGCGTCCAGGAAGGCCAGATGCGCAAGCTGAAGGCCGGCCAGATCCCCTTCGAGGGCAGCCTCGACCTGCACGACATGAAGATCGAGACCGCCCGCGAAACCCTCTGGGACTTCATCGCCGAAGCCACTCGCTTCGAAATCCGCTGCGTGCGCGTCACTCACGGCAAGGCCGCGCGCGTCGACGGCCGCAGCCCGATGGTGAAAAGCCACGTGAACACCTGGCTGCGCCAGCATCCGCAGGTGCTGGGCTTCGCCTCCTGCCTGCCGCGCCACGGCGGCACCGGGGCGATCTACGTGATGTTGCGGCGCACCATGCTCGAAGGCCGTGACGAGTAATCAGGCCGGAAAACGCGCGCCGTAGCTTTCGCGCTGCACCTTCAGGCCGTTCACCAAGAACGATACCGAGTGGTAGAAACCCACCACCATCAGGCATTCGATCAACTGCTCGGCGCTGAAATGCCCGCTCAGCCGCAACCACAGCTCGTCATCCACACTCGAGCTGTCGTGCAGGCTATCCGCCAGCGCCAGCAGAGCCAGCTGCGCAGGACGCCACAGCTCGGCGTCGGGTTTCGCGCTGCAGGTGTCGACCAGTTGTTCGTCACTGAAGCCGGTCTTGCCGGTATAGAACGCCACGTGCACGCCCCACTCGTATTCCGCGCCGCAGCGCGCGGTGGTGCGCAGGATCAGCAACTCGCGGTCCTCCAGGGCTATGCTGCCGCGGTCCAGCAAGCCGCCGGCGAAGAAGCGCTGCAGCACCCGCGGGTTGTGCGCCATCGTCCGGAACAGCTTCAGCGGCTCCACGCCCGGCGGCATGATCCGCGTGAATGCGGCCTGCATGTCTTCGGGAAACGGCGGTTGCAACGGTTCGATACGCGACTGTGTCATGATGCGCCTCCGGCTGCTATCAATTAAGTAGCATTCAAGCTAGACCGCTACTGAAAAAGTAGCAAGGAGAATCGATGGCGCTTCCCCTCCCCGGCAACCCCGTACGCGGCTCCGACAGCGGTCGGCCGATCATGGCGCTGCTCGACCTGCTCGGCCGCCGCTGGAGCCTGCGCGTGCTCTGGGAACTGCACCAGGGGCCGGCGAGTTTCCGCGAGCTGCAGGCGCGCTGCGAAGGCCTCTCGCCCTCGGTGCTCAACACCCGCCTGGGCGAGTTGCGCGAGGCGCAGCTGGTGGAAAACGGCGCGGACGGCTACCAGCTTTCCGAGCAGGGCCGGGAGCTGGCGCTGCACTGCCTGCCGCTGGCGCAATGGGCCGAGGGCTGGGCGCAACGCCTGGCGACAAACCACCCGCCATAACGCGCCAACCGGCAGCGGGCGCTTGCCAGAGGGGGCCGCGCGCCCTACCCTGCGCCACGGTTTTTATTTTTGTCATTGCCACAGGTAGATCATGTCCCTGGAACAAAACTACTCCGCGATCCTCAGCCAGCTCGGTGAGGACGTCACCCGCGAAGGTCTGGTCGACACGCCCAAGCGTGCCGCCAAGGCCATGCAGTACCTTTGCCGCGGCTACCAGCAGACGCTGGAGGAGATCGTCAACGGCGCCCTGTTCAGCTCCGACAACAGCGAAATGGTGCTGGTCAAGGACATCGAGCTCTACTCGCTGTGCGAACACCACCTGCTGCCGTTCATTGGCAAGGCGCACGTCGCCTACATCCCCAATGGCAAGGTACTGGGCCTGTCCAAGGTCGCGCGCATCGTCGACATGTACGCCCGCCGCCTGCAGATCCAGGAGAACATGTCCCGGCAGATCGCCGAGGCCGTGCAGCAGGTCACCGGCGCGCTGGGCGTGGCCGTGGTGATCGAGGCCAAGCACATGTGCATGATGATGCGCGGCGTGGAGAAGCAGAACTCCTCCATGGTCACCTCGGTGATGCTCGGCGAGTTCCGCGAGAACGCCGCCACCCGCAGCGAGTTCCTCAGCCTGATCCGCTGATCGCGAACCGCCGCCATGAAAAAACCGGCCAGTGGGCCGGTTTTTTGTGCCTGCTAGCGGGAGGTCAGCGGGTGTAGTAACCCACCGCGACCAGATAGTGCCCAGCCTTGCGCAGGAAAGCGTGCTTGTTCTCCACCTTGCTGGTCACCGGGTTACGCCACTGGTACTCGAACTCCGCTTCGCCCTTGGCCTTCACCAGCTCCAGCATGGCGTGGCCGATGGGGTTGCCGCCCGGGTCCTTGAGCGAGTCGAAATCGGTGCCGACCATGCGCGTGTTGAAGCCGTGGGCGACAAACTTCGAAGTATCCAGGTCGACCACGAAGACATAGAGGTCATCCTCGATGAACGCCTTGTCCCGCGCGGTGATCTGCTTGAAGGTGCCTTCCGGGTCGGCCTCCACGGCCTTCACCGCCTTGTCCAGCATGGCGGCGGCCTGTTGCGCCGAGGCACGCGGAATGTAGTAGCCCACCGCGAGGAAGCGCTCACCGACGCGCTGGTAATAGACGTGCTTGCGCTCGACCTTGCCGTCTGCCCAGTTCTTCCAGCGGTAGTCCGCCTGCTGCACCTTGCCGGTTTCCGGCGATTTCAATGCCTTGGCGAATTGCGCCTGGAGCGAGGGATCGAGCGTCGAGGAAACGTCCCGGTCGATCAGCACCACCGACGGCCCGCCACTGGCCAGCATGGTGCCGTTGCTGTCCACCACGAAGACGTAGAGGTCGCCATCGACGAACTCGCCCTGGCGGCTGAACGCGGCAAAGGCCTTGTCGCCTTGCTGCTTGTAGGCGGCCACCGCCTTGGATAGCAGCGCCTTGGCGCGCTGGTCGTCGGAGGTCGACGAGGCGGCCGGCTGGGCGGCGAACAGTGAAAAGGACGACAGCAAGGAAAGCAGCAGCAGTGACTTCAACAACGTCTTCATGCGCGAATACCCCCGTGGCATTGCTTTTAGTTGTGCAAGGAGCATAGCCAGCCGGGGGCGATTCGCGCTGGCATTCACTGCCCAAACAGGGGGCGATTCAGCCGAAGAATCGCTTCATCGAGCGCGATAGCCAGCCGCCATGGCTCTGGTCGCGTGTGAGTTCGTGCATGGTGGCCTTTACGGCCTCGACGTAGTTGGCGTCGTCATTGCGGATATGGTTGAACAGCCAACGGCCGAGCAGGCCCTTGAGCTCCTCGGCGACGTCCTCGCCGGCATCGAAGCGCGTGCGGTAGTCGGAAACGCGCTTGATGAAGAGTTCATGGACCTTCTTGTGCGCCCGGGTGAACTGGTAGCCGGAGTCCTCCAGCAGGGTCTCCTCGAAGGCGAAGTGCGAGATGGTGTAGTCGACCAGTTCCTCGATCACGCCGCCGAGCATGGCCCGGTCGTGATGGGCCTGGGCCTCGTGCAGCTGGTTGATCATTTCGACGATGCGCTTGTGCTGTGCGTCGATCACTCCGATCCCGGTATCGAGATCCGCCTGCCAGACCAGATAGGCCATCTTTCCCTCCCCACGCCGGACGACGACACTGCCTGCCGCTCGCGCCCGGCCACATCGGTACATCCCGCATGGCAGCGCGCCCAGATTAGGGATGGCGACAAAACGCCGCCATGATGCTGGTCAACCCCAAAGCCACGAAATCCGCGGTTTAGAGCGGTTCTTTCGGATTTATCTGATGGCATTTTGCCGGCTTTCGCTGCGCACAAAGCGAATCCTTGCGTAGAGCAACTGTCTTCTTCTGAAATTCCGTGCCCACGTTGTCCCTCTCCCCAACCCTGGCTGCGCGCCCCGCTCCGAAGGGAGAGGGAGCCGTCCGTGCCGGCTGATGGCGTGGTTTCATCCTGCTCCGAACGGTCCCCTCTCCCGCTTGCGGGAGAGGGCTAGGGAGAGGGGCTCTCGTAGGAGCGGACTCTGTCCGCGATGGGCAGCCGGCCGGCTCGGAGCGACGGGAATACGATCACGGACGGAGTCCGCTCCTACGCCCCCGTGGCATTGGGGCGACACAATGAAAAACGCCGCTTCCAGGGAAGCGGCGTCTTCAAGGGCGGAGTACGGCGATCAGTCCTGCATCCCCACATGCCGTGGGTGGTCCGCCACCCGCGCCAGCCAGGCGTTGATCGCCGGGAAGGTCGACAGGTCGAAGCCGCCCTGGTGGGCCACATGGGTGTAGGCGTACAGGGTGATATCGGCGATGGAATACTGGTCGCCCACCAGATAGGGCGTCTGCTCCAGCTGCCTCTCCATCACCTTCAGCGCCTTGTAGCCGCCCTTGTGGCAGCGCGTGTACTCCTCGCGGCGCTCCTCGGGCAGGCCGAGGTAGAACTCGATGTAGCGCGCCACCGCCACGTAGGGCTCATGGCTGTACTGCTCGAAGAACTGCCACTGCAGCACCTGGGTGCGCAGGCGCGGCTCGCTGGGCAGCAGCTCGCTGCCATCGGCGAGGAAGTTGAGGATGGCATTGGATTCCCACAGGCAGGTGCCGTCCTCAAGCTGCAGTACCGGCACCTTGCCGTTGGGGTTCATCGCCAGGAACTCGGCGGTCTGCGTCTCGCCCTTGAGGATGTCGATCTCGCGCCACTGGTAAGGCAGGCCGAGCAGGTGCAGGGCCAGCTTGACCTTGTAGCAGTTGCCGGACAGTTGATCGCCGTAGACGGTGTACATGCTCATCTCCTCACTGGGCCTGGGCGTCGCGGATTACCGCGGCCAGGCGGCGCAGACCTTCGCCGGCACGTTCCGGCGCCACGTGGCTGAAGTTAAGCCGCAAATAGCCGGGATTGGCGTCAGGTTGCGTAAAGAAAGGCTCGCCGGGCATGAAGGCCACGTTCTGCGACAGCGCCTTATCCAGCAAGGTACGAGTGTCCAGCGGCTGCTTGAGCCTGAGCCAGAAAAACAATCCGCCCTGGGGCACGTTCCATTCGGCCAATTCGCCAAAATGCTCTTCAAGTTGCTTCTGCATGGCATCGCGGCGTATGCGGTAGAAATCGCGCAGCTCGGCCAGGTGGCCACGGTAAGCCTCGGTGCCGAACCACTGCAGCGCCTGCCACTGGCCGACGCGGTTGGTGTGCAGATCAGCAGATTGCTTCAGACGCAGCAGATACGGGAACAGGTCCGGCGTGGCGATCAGGAAACCGACGCGCAGGCCTGGCAGCAGCGTCTTGGAAACGGTGCCGGTGTAGATCCAGCTGGCGCGCTTCAGGCGGCTGACCAGCGGGGTGGCGGCGCCGTCGTCGAACACCAGTTCGCGGTAGGGCTCGTCCTCGATCAGGGTCACGCCGAACTCGTCCAGCAAGGCGGCGACCTCATCGCGGCGCTGTTCGCTGTAGCGCACACCGGACGGATTCTGGAAAGTCGGGATCAGGTAGGCGAAGGCCGGCTTGCTGGTCTCCAGGCGCTGGCGCAGCGCGGCGACGTCCGGGCCTTCGGCACCCAACGGCACGGTCAGGCAGTTCGCGCCGAACAGCTGGAAGGCCTGCAGCGCAGCGAGGTAAGTCGGCGCTTCGAGCAGCACCTCGGTGCCCGGGTCGATGAACAGCTTGCTCGCCAGGTCCAGCGTCTGCTGCGAGCCGCTGACGATCAGCACCTGGCTCGCCTCGCAGGGCACCCCCAGCGCCCGCGCTTCGGCAGCGATGGCTTCGCGCAGCGCCGGCTCCCCTTCGCTCATGCCGTACTGGCCCATGCTCGCCGGCATGTCATCCCAGTTCACCTTGGGCAGCATCGGCTCGGCGGGCAGCCCGCCAGCGAAGGACATCACCTCCGGGCGCTGCGCCGCAGCGAGGATTTCACGGATCAGAGAGCTTTTCAGTCGGGCGATGCGTTCGGAGAAGGCCATGGGGTCACCGGTAGCGGGAGCACGGAAGAATGAGTCAAACTGCTTGACCGAAGCTACGACGCCCGAGACGGATACGTCAATATGCCTGACCTAATAAAAAATGCCCTGCAACTCCAGGCCATGGAAGCCTTCTTCTTCAGCTATCGCGCCTTCACCGCGAAACCCGACGAGATGCTGGCGCGCCGCGGCCTGAGCCGCGTGCACCACCGCATCCTGTTCTTCATCGCGCGCAATCCGGGGCTCTCCGTCAGCCAGCTGCTGTCCGCCCTGGGGGTGACCAAGCAGGCACTGAACCTGCCGCTGCGCCAGTTGCTCGAGCGCGACCTGATCCGCAGTGAAGCCTGCGACAACGACAAGCGCCGGCGCCTGCTGGAGCTGACGACCGAGGGCGGCAAGCTGGAAAAGACCCTGCGCCAGGAACAGGGGCGCCTGCTGCAACGGGCCTTCGACGAGGCCGGAGAGGACGCCGTTCGCGGCTGGCTGGCGGTCAACCAGGCCATCGCCTGGTCACAGGACGAAGACTAGCGGGCGGCGCCTTCCAGCTCGCGCGCCGCCCGCAGGAACATCAGCGCCAGCGGCAGCAGGCTGGCCATCGCCAGGGCGGTCCCGGGCAGGAAAAGCAGGACGCTGAGCAGGCAAACGCCAGAGGCGACCTCCAGCCAGCCCATGACCTTTACCGACGGGTACGGCAACTCGATCTTCAGCAGGCGAACGCCGTACCACAGGGTGACGACGCCGGTGGGCACGAACAGCCCCATGAAGCCCATCAGCGCACCGTTGAATTCGCCGCTGAGCTGCTCGTCGAAAATCAGGCTGTAGACCTGCATCACCAACGCAGTGGCAATCGACAGCCCGACCGGCCAGGCCAGCCCGCGGGCGTTGAAGCGGTCCTCGAGAAAACTGCGGGTGCGCCACAGCAGGAAGCAGCCGAGCACCGTGCTGAGCACGCCAACCCAGAGTTCGTAGCGCTGCCAGGTGCTCGACTCGTGCAGCGCGGCGGCGAAGGACAGGACAAACAGCACCACATCGCACAGCAGCAGCGCCAGGCTCAGCCAGCCAAGCAGACGCAGATGGCCGGGATTCCAGCGCCCGGCGAGGAATGCCCCCGGAGCGCTCTGATCCACCAGCTCGACCTTGGGGGCGGCATAGGGATTCTGTTCCATGGTGGCGATCTTCCATCAGTGGTACGGCTTCCCCGCACCATACCGGCGCACTCCCGCGCACGCCACCACCGTTCGCACTGTACGGGCCACTCGGCCGCTGGCTGTTATGGGACAGCCCGAAGCCTGCGGGATTAGTCTGGCCCGACAACTAGACCGGTATACCGCCATGCCCCTCGAACTCCTCGGCGCCTTCGTGCTGTTCGCCTTCGTCACCTCCATCACCCCCGGCCCCAACAACATGATGCTGCTGGCTTCGGGCGTGAACTTCGGCATCCGCCGCACCGTCCCGCACATGCTCGGCATCAGCATCGGCTTCCTGCTGCTGGTGGTCGCCGTGGGCCTGGGCCTGCACCAGCTGTTCGAGCGCTTCCCGGCGACCTATACCGCACTGCGCTACGCCGGCGGCGCGTATCTGCTGTATCTGGCATGGAAGATCGCCCGCTCCGGCGCGCCCGAGGCGAAAGGCGAGCACAGTGCCAAGCCGATGACCTTCCTCCAGGCTGCTGCCTTCCAGTGGGTCAACCCCAAGGCCTGGGTGATGGCCGTGGGCGCCATCGCCACCTACCTGCCGGCCAACAGCTGGATCGGCAACGTGGTGCTGATCGCCACCCTGTTCGCCGTGGTCAACCTGCCCAGCGTCGGCGTCTGGACAGTGCTCGGCAGCCTGCTGCGGCGCTGGCTGGAGGACCCGCTGCGACTTCGCCTGTTCAACATCGGCATGGCTGCGCTGCTGGTCGCTTCGCTCTACCCTCTGTTCACCCGCACCTGATGGAAATTCGTGCATGACTGACTCCACACCTGCCTCCGCGCCCCTGCGCCCGCTGGCCGACTCCTCCCCCGCCGCCGTCGTCGCCGGGTTCGTCGCCATGCTCACCGGCTACACCAGCTCGCTGGTGCTGATGTTCCAGGCCGGCCAGGCGGCGGGGCTCAGCACCGCGCAGATTTCCTCATGGATCTGGGCGCTGTCCATCGGCATGGCCCTGACCACCATCGGCCTGACCCTGCGCTACCGCACCCCCATCGTCATCGCCTGGTCCACCCCCGGCGCCGCGCTGCTGATCAGCAGCCTGCCCGGCGTGCCTTATGGCGAGGCCATCGGCGCGTTCATCGTCTGCGCCGCGCTGATCACGGTCTGCGGCGTCACCGGCAGCTTCGACCGCCTGATGCGCCAGGTGCCCGGCTCGCTGGCCTCGGCCTTGCTGGCCGGCGTGCTGTTCCGCATCTGCATCGAGATCTGCAACGCCGCGCAGCAGCAAACGGCGCTGGTGGTGGCGATGTTCGTCAGTTACCTCGCCGCCAAGCGCCTGTCGCCGCGCTACGCCGTGTTCGCCGCCTTGCTGGTGGGCATCGCCCTGGCCGGCTTCCTCGGTCTGCTCAACTTCAGCCACTTCCAGCTGGAGATCGCCCGCCCGGTATGGACCACGCCGAGCTTCTCGCTGGCCGCCACCATCAGCATCGCCATCCCGCTGTTCATCGTCGCCATGGCCTCGCAGAACATGCCCGGCCTCGCCGTGCTGCGCGCCGACGGCTACCAGGTACCCGCCTCGCCGCTGATCTCCACCACCGGCATCGCCTCGCTGCTGCTGGCGCCGTTCGGCTCCCACGGCATCAACCTGGCAGCCATCAGCGCGGCCATCTGCACCGGGCCGGAAGCCCACGAGAACCCGCACAAGCGCTACACCGCCGCGCTCTGGTGCGGGCTGTTCTATGGCATCGCCGGCATCTTCGGCGCCACCCTGGCCGCACTGTTCGCCGCGCTGCCCAAGGCGCTGGTGCTGTCCATCGCCGCGCTGGCCCTGCTCGGCTCGATCACCAATGGCCTGACCAACGCCATGGCCGATGCCCGCCAGCGCGAAGCGGCGATGGTGACCTTCCTGGTCACCGCCTCGGGCTTCACCCTGTTCTCCGTCGGTTCGGCCTTCTGGGGACTGGTCGCAGGCCTGCTGACCCAGCTGGTGCTGAACTGGCGCCGCGCGCCGTAAGACCCTTCTGCTAGCATGCGGGCGTTTCCCGCCCACGGATCACCCCGCATGCTGCACACCCTGGCCGTCGCCAACTACCGCTCGATCAACTCGCTGGTGTTGCCCCTGGGCCGGCTGAACCTGATCACTGGCGCCAACGGCAGCGGCAAGTCCAACCTCTACCGCGCCCTGCGCCTGCTCGCCGAAACCGCCCAAGGCGGCGTGGTCAATGCACTGGCGCGCGAGGGCGGGCTGGAATCCACCTTCTGGGCCGGGCCGGAAAGCCATTCACGACGCATGCGCACGGGCGAAGTCGAGGTCCAGGGCGGCCCGCGCAACGAAGTGAAACGCCTGCGCCTGGGCTTTGCCGGTGAAGACTTCGGCTACGCCATTGCCCTCGGCCTGCCGCCACCGCCGGTAGTCAGCGCCTTCGGCCTGGACCCGGAGATCAAGCACGAAAGCATCTGGGCCGGCCCCTGGTATCGCCCCGCCTCGCAACTGGTGGAGCGCAACGGCCCGATGCTGCGCGCCCGCGAAGGCCGCAGCTGGCAGGTGCTGGAGCAGCACATCCCGACCTTCGACAGCCTGTTCACCCGGATCGGCAGTGGCTCCGACTGCCCCGAAGCGCTGCTGCTGCGCGAGCAGATTCGCGGCTGGCGCTTCTACGATCACTTCCGCACCGACGCCGACGCGCCTGCGCGTCAACCGCAACTGGGGACTCGCACCCCGGTGTTGCACCACGACGGCCGCGACCTCGCCGCCGCGTTGCAGACCATCCGCGAAATCGGCGACGCAGCCGCCCTGGAAACCGCCATCAGCGATGCCTTCCCCGGCGCCGAACTGCAGATCGACTGCCAGCCCGGCGGACGCTTCGCCGTGGCGCTGAAGCAATACGGCCTGCTACGCCCGCTGAGTGCCTCGGAGCTGTCCGACGGCACCCTGCGCTACCTGCTGCTGGTCGCCGCCCTGCTCACCCCGCGCCCGCCGTCGCTGATGGTGCTCAACGAACCGGAGACCAGCCTGCATCCGGACCTGCTGCCGGCGCTGGGACGCCTGATCATCGCCGCCTCGAAGCACACCCAGGTCTGGGTGGTGTCCCACGCCAGCCGGTTGATCGCCACGCTGGAGGAACACCCCGAGTGCAATTGCCTGCACCTGGACAAGGAACTGGGCCAGACGCGCATCCGCGACCAGGGCATGTTCGATGCGCCGGCCTGGCATTGGGCGGATTGATGAGAGGACGAATGGGCGATTCGGACCATCCGTAGGATGGTAGAGCTTGCAATACCCATGCTGCTCCTGCAGGGCCTCGATGGGTATCGCTGCGCTCCACGCCATCCTACGTGCTCTGCACTGGGCAGCATTGAGTCCATGTTCCAGAACGCCCTATCGGGGATTCGCAAGCAAGCTCGCTCCCGCCAGAACCGGAGAGATACCAGGGAGGAAGTCGGCGTCCCACCCGTCGCCACGGGAGCGAGCTTGCCTGCGAACCCGGTCGATCAGACCTTCAGCACCGCTCGCGAAGCGGTACCCATCAGGCGCTGCTGCAGGCGCCAGAGGAAGGCGGTTTCGTAGGCGACCTGATGGAAGTCACGCCCCTGGTCGAGTCGCCCCACATGCAGGGCCAGCCAGAGGTTGGATTTGTGTCGCTCGGCGAACCACTGCTCGACGCGAGCCACGCCGGCATCCGCGGCCGCCTGGCAATCCATCGGCCACTCCAGCACCAGTCCCGGCCAGCCATCGGCCTGGGGAACGTGGCAGAGATGGAATGCCGCTTCCTGTACTTTTTTGCTGCGCATTGAAAACTCCCTTTGCCGCGCACGGGCGCGACGTCGATCCCTGTTCAAAGGACCGCCGGGCGTCCCAATACGCCCGGCGGCCTGCCGCAAACCTCAGGTGCTCGGCAGGTAGGTGAGCACCGAGGGCCGGCCAGGTTTGCTAGTCGATAGAAGGAATTCCACAGGAAAACGGTCGGCGGTGCGCGGGGATAAAAGCGGGGTAATGCATCGTTCAGTTCCTACGTAGCAGTGAGAGGAACCCGACTCGCCCAACTTTCCACTGAAGGGTGGCGGGACCATGCAAGGGTGGAAATACCGGCTACGTAGGGCCCGGCCGGGCCGAAGCCCGCCTTGCACGATCCCGCCATAGACACCGCCTGACGGGCACAAAAAAGCGCCAATCAAACAGCCATGGCGCCACCGCGCCTACGTAGCAAAACACCGGGTTTCCACGCCCAGGTCACGACGACCGTCGCGACCCGGAGACCTTACCGGCGGCCTTGCAGGCGCAGCAACGCGGCATGCTACCGGTTCTTCCGATGCCGGTGCAGGACGCTTCCCGAGTACGTTGTCGCAATTGCGTAGGATGAATCAGGCGCCAGATTCCAGGGCAGTGCCGTGCGCATCGCGAGCAAGCTCGCTCCTACAGGTTCACTCCGCGCGGCTCCATTGGGCACCGGGCCCCACACGGGGGTGGGGCGAATACCCTGCAACTGTTTTGGCGCCCCTCTTGCAGTGCGGATAGTGCGGGCGCGTTATCCGCCCCACGAACGGCCCGTGCCCTCAGCATGGGCCGCGCCTGCCACTGAGGCAGTCGGTCAGGCGGCCGCCTGCTCCGGCGCAGTCTTTGCCACGCCTCGGCTGACCCACCAGCCGAAAATGCCGGCGGTGAAGAACATCAGCACGCCATAGATGGCCGCCGGGATCGCCATGGTCTTGTTGTTCAACAGCATGGGGCTGAGCGCCAGGGCGATGGCGAGGGTGCCGTTGTGGATGCCGATCTCCATGCCGATGGCGATGGATTGTGGCTTGGACAGTTTCAGCAGGCGCGGCACACAGTAACCCACGGCGAGGCTCAGCAGGTTGAAGCTCAGGGCCGCCGCACCGACGATGGGCGCATAGGTGAGGAAGGTCTGCCAGTCCTTGGTCACGGCCACACCGATGATCACCGCCAGCAGCAGAGCGGAGAGGATCTTCACCGGTTTCTGCAGCGCCGCCGCCACGCCCGGCAGCAGGCGCCGCACGATCATGCCGATGGCTACGGGGCCCAGTACGATGACGAATACCTGCAGCACCTTGCCGAACTGCAGCGGGATGGTCTGGCCGTCGTTCATGAAGTACAGCAGCGACAGGTTGACGATCAGCGGCATGGTGAGGATGGCAATCACCGAGTTCACCGCGGTCAGCGTGATGTTCAGCGCGACGTCACCGTGGGCCAGGTGGCTGTAGAGATTCGCGGTGGTGCCGCCGGGAGACGCGGCGAGCAGCATCATGCCCACGGCCAGCGCAGCTTCAAGGGCGAAGCCGATGGTGATGAGAAAGCACGCCAGGGGCAGCAGGATGATCTGGCAGACCAGGCCGATGAGCACGGGCCTGGGGTAGCGCGCCACGCGGGCGAAGTCGGCGACCGTCAGGGACAGGCCGAGGCCCAGCATGATGATGCCCAGGGCGATGGGCATGAAGAGCGTCAGCAAGGGATCGTTGGTCATTGTCGTTATTCTCCAACTGGAATGGGCCGATTGTTTCGGCCTCTTGGGCGCTTGTAACTGGCCTTGCAGGCCAAAACCACTTCATCCTGTAACAGAATGCGAAAGTTTGTAGCGAACGGGTCGGGATCTTGCGGAGAGAAGTTGCAGGAGCGCGCCTTGCGCGCGATCGCGGGCATGGCCCGCTCCTACAAGTTGATGCCGCGATCACCGGCCGCGTAGGAGCGGATTTATCCGCGATCGATTCCCAGCCACTCCGAGTTGGCCGGCAACCCATCGCGGACGGAGTCCGCTCCTACGGGATGATCTGCGCTCGGGGTTGCCCTGGACGATCAGATTGCGGTGGCGCCGCCATCCACCGGCAGCGCAATGCCGGTGGTGAAGCCGGCGTGGTCGCTGCACAGGTAGAGCACGGCGGAGGCGATTTCCTCGACGCGCCCCACACGGCCCACCGGGTGCATGGCGGCGGCGAACTCGGCCTTCTTCGGGTCGGCCTCGTAGGCGCGGCGGAACATGTCGGTGTCGATCACCGCCGGGCACACCGCGTTGACGCGGATTTTCTTCTTCGCGTACTCGATGGCGGCGGACTTGGTCAGGCCGATCACCGCGTGCTTGGAGGCGGCGTAGATGCTCATCTTCGGCGCGGCGCCCAGCCCGGCGACCGAGGCGGTGTTGACGATGGCGCCGCCGCCCTGTTCCAGCATCACCGGGATCTGGTGCTTCATGCACAGCCAGACGCCTTTCACGTTGACGCCCATGATGGCGTCGAACTCGCTCTCCTCGCCGTCGGCCAGCTTGCCCTTCTCGATCTCGATACCGGCATTGTTGAAGGCGTAGTCCAGGCGACCGTAGGCGGCCACGGTGCCTTCCACCAGCGCCTTGACCTCGGCGTCGCGGGTCACGTCGCAGCGGATGAAGGTCGCCTCGCCGCCCGCCGCGCGGATCAGCTCGACGGTGCCTTCGCCGCCCTTGGCGTCGACGTCGGAAACCACGACCTTCACGCCCTGCTGGGCAAAGGCCTGGGCGGTGGCGCGGCCGATGCCGTTGGCGGCGCCGGTGACCAGGGCGACCTGGCCGGAAAGCAGCTGACTCATGAGCGTTCCTCGAAGGGTTGGGGAGGCAATGGATAACCGTCGCAGTCTAGCCAGCGCGTTGCGGGCGCGAAGCACTATCAGGCGGGGCGACGTCGTTGCATCCATGCCAATGATGATTCCGCCAAATCCGGATCACTGGAACCGATGGACGAACATTCCTCCGGCGGACGGAACTTGCCCCAACGCCGCGGGCGGACTATCACCTAGGCTTTCCCCTGACTGAGTCCACTGCCATGTCCGCCCAGATCAACCGCCAGTTCCAGCTCGCCCAGCGCCCGGTCGGCGCCGCCACCCGCGACACCTTCGCCTACGTGGAAACCCCGGTCGGCGAACCCGGCCCCGGTCAGATCCTGGTGAAGAACCAGTACCTGTCGCTGGACCCGGCCATGCGCGGCTGGATGAACGACGCCAAGTCCTACATCGCCCCGGTGGCCATCGGCGACGTGATGCGCGCCCTCGGCGTGGGCAAGGTGATCGCCTCGCAGCACCCGGACTTCAAGGTCGGCGACGAAGTGAACGGCGCCCTTGGCGTGCAGGACTATTTCCTCGGCGAGCCCAAGGGTTTCTACAAGGTGGACAGCCAGCGCGCGCCGCTGCCGCTGTACCTTTCCGCGCTGGGCATGACCGGCATGACCGCCTACTTCGGCTTCCTCGACGTCGGCCTGCCCCAGGCCGGTGACACCGTGGTCGTCTCCGGCGCCGCCGGCGCGGTGGGCAGCGTCGTCGGGCAGATCGCGAAAATCAAAGGCTGCCGCGTGGTCGGCATCGCCGGTGGCGCCGACAAGTGCCGCTACCTGGTGGAAGAACTGGGCTTCGACGGCGCCATCGACTACAAGGCCGAGGACGTCAACGCCGGTCTCAAGCGCGAATGCCCCAAGGGTGTGAACGTGTTCTTCGACAACGTCGGCGGCGACATCCTCGACGCCGTGCTGGCCCGCCTGGCGCCCAAGGCGCGGGTGGTGATCTGCGGCGCGATCAGCCAGTACAACAACAAGGAAGCCGTGCGCGGCCCGGCCAATTATCTGTCGCTGCTGGTCAACCGTGCGCGCATGGAAGGCATGGTGGTGATGGATTACGCCCACCGCTTCCAGGAAGGTTTCAAGGACATGGCGACCTGGATCGCCGAGGGCAAGCTGAAGTCGAAGGAAGACATAGTCGAAGGCCTGGAAACCTTCCCCGAAACCCTCGCCAAGCTGTTCAGCGGCGAGAACTTCGGCAAGCTGGTGCTGAAGGTCTGACCGCTGCCGTTGCTGGCATGCCCCGTAGGAGCGGACTTCGTCCGCGATGGCTTCCGGCGCGATGCGGACCTATCGCGGACGGAGTCCGCTCCTACGCTTGTCCCCGCGCCGGAGTGACGCTGTAGGAGCGAGCTTGCTCGCGAACCGGCCCAGCTCCCAAGTCGCCGGTAAGTCCGTTCGCGAGCAAGCTCGCTCCTACAGGTCCTCAGTTGCTTGCATGCTCTAACTCGATGATTTCCGACAAACCCTGAACCGCCTTTCCAGCTAGGATTTCCCCTGGTCGATTCCAAGGAAGATCCCCCCGATGTCCCTCGCCCGTTGGCTGCCCGGTCTGGACAGCCTGCTGCACTACCGTTCCGACTGGCTGCCGCGCGATATCCAGGCCGGCCTGTCGGTGGCAGCGGTGCAGATTCCAACCGCCATCGCCTATTCGCAGATCATCGGCTTCCCGCCCCAGGTCGGGCTCTACGCCTGCATCCTGCCGATGCTGATCTACGCCGTCGTCGGCAGCTCCCGGCAGCTGATGGTCGGCCCGGACGCCGCTACCGCCGCGATGGTCGCCGCGGCCATTACGCCATTGGCCGCCGGCAATCCGGAGCGCCTGCTGCAACTGTCGATGATCGTCGCCGTGCTGGTGGGTGCCATGTCCATCGCTGCCGGTTTCGCCCGCGCCGGCTTCGTTGCCAGTTTCCTCTCGCGGCCCACGCTGGTGGGCTACCTGAACGGCATCGGCCTGAGCCTGATCGCCGGCCAGCTGGGCAAGATCCTCGGCTACCACAGCGAGACCAGCGGCTTCGTCCGCGGGCTGATCGCCCTGGCGCGCAACCTCGCCGATACCCACTTCCCGACCCTGGCGCTGGGCATCGGCACCCTGGCACTGATGGTCCTGCTGCCGCGCCGCTATCCGAAGATTCCCGGCGCGCTGGTGGGCGTACTCTTCGCCTCGGTCATCGCCGCTCTGTTCGGCCTGGACCAGTACGGCATCAAGCTGTTGGGCGAAGTGCCGCAGGGCCTTCCGCACCTGAGCTGGCCGAAGACCAACTACGAGGAGCTGGGCAGCCTGTTCCGCGATGCCATGGGCATCACCATCGTCAGCTTCTGCAGCGCCATGCTCACCGCGCGCAGCTTCGCCGCCCGCCACGGTTACGCCATCGATGCCAACCACGAGTTCATGGCATTGGGCATGGCCAACATCGGCGCGGGGATTTCCCAGGGCTTCGTCATCAGCGGCGCGGATTCGCGCACGGCGGTGAACGACATGGTCGGCGGCAAGAGCCAGATGGTCGGCGTGGTCGCCGCGCTGGTGATCGGCCTGGTCCTGCTGCTGTTCAGCAAGCCGCTGGGCTGGGTGCCGATGCCGGCGCTGGGCGCGGTGTTGCTGATGGCAGGCTGGGGGCTGATCGACTTTCGCGCCCTACGCGGCTTCTGGGCGCTGAGCCGGTTCGAGTTCGGCCTGTGCGTACTGACCACCGCCGGTGTGCTCAGTGTCGGCGTGCTGCCGGGCATCTTCGTCGCCATCATGCTCGCCCTGCTGCGCCTGCTGTACCTCACCTACCGCCCGCACGACGCGGTGATGGGGTGGGTGTATGGCATCGACGGCCAGGTGGAGGTCGGGCAATACCCCAACGCGCACACGCTGCCGGGCCTGGTGATCTACCGCTTCGACGCGCCGATCCTGTTCTTCAACGCCGACTACTTCAAGCAGCGCATCCTCGAGGTGGTGACGCAGACGCCGAATGCGCGCGCGGTGCTGCTCAATGCCGAGGGCATCCTCAACCTGGATATCAGCGGCCTGACGACGTTGCGGGAAGTGCAACAGACCCTCGATGCGCAGGGCGTGCATCTGTCGCTGGCGCGGGTGACTGGCGAAACCCTGGCGATGCTCAAGCGCTCCGGCGCCCTAGGCGAGGTGAAGCCGCCGCTGGTATTCAGCTCGGTGCGTGCGGGCGTCAATGCCTACCGCCGCTGGCACCAGCAGCGCAAGCGCGAGCAGGCGGCCAGCGCCCGGGCGTCACAGGCGGAACTGCCCGACCAGTCCCTGTAGTTCACGGCTGAGCTGCGCCAGCTCGACGCTGGAAGACGCGGTGGATTCCATGGCCTGCGCCGACTCGTCGGCTATGCCACGGATACTGCTGACGCTGCGGCTGATCTCCTCGGCCACCGCGCTCTGCTGCTCGGAAGCGGCGGCGATCTGCTGGTTCATCTGGTGGATCACCGCCACCGCCGAAGCGATGGTGCCCAGCGCGGCCTCGGTCTGCACCGCGTCGCCCACGGTCATTTCCACCAGGGCGTGGCTGCGCTGCATGCGCTGTACCGAAGTGCTGGCGCCGTTCTGCAGGGCGGCGATCAGCGTCTCGATCTCGGCGGTGGACTGCTGGGTGCGCCGCGCCAGTGCCCGTACTTCATCGGCGACCACGGCGAACCCCCTGCCCTGCTCGCCCGCCCGCGCGGCCTCGATGGCGGCATTGAGCGCCAGCAGGTTGGTCTGCTCGGCGACGTTCTTGATCACATCCAGCACGCTGCCGATGCTCTGGCTCTCGCGGCCGAGCTGCTCGATGCTCTGGGTGGCCGCGCGCACGGCCTCGGCCAGTTGCTCGATGCGGCCGAGCGTCTGGCGCACCACATCCTGCCCGCTGGCCACCTTGCCGTCGGCCTGTTCGGCGGAGGTGGCGGCCTCCTCGGCATTGCGCGCCACATCATGGACGGTGGCGGCCATCTGGTTCATCGCCGTGGCGACCTGGTCGGTCTCGGCCTTCTGGCTGTTCACCCCGTGCTGGGTGCGCTCGGTGACGCTGGACAGCGCCTGCGCCGAGGCGGAGATACGCCCCACGCCGTCGCTCAGGCGGCTGACGATGCCCCGCAGGCTGTCCGTCATGCTGCCGACCGCGCCCATCAACTGGCCGACTTCATCCTTGCGCCGAACCTCGACGCTCACGCTCAGGTCGCCCTCGGCAATGCGGCGTGCCATGCCGATCACCTGGCGCAGCGGGCGAACGATCATCCAGGTGATCAGCAGCGAAGCCAGCGCGCCCACCAGCAGTGCCAATGCCGCCGAAGCGACGATCAGCAGGGTGTTGGTGCGCAGCTGGGTCTGCATGGCCGCGCGCTGGGCGGCGTAGGCGTCGTCGACCTGCCGCATGACCTGGGCCGCGCGCTCGTTCATTTGCGCGTGGACCTGCTTCTCCTGCTCGAGGCTGGCGGTGTAGTCGTCGAGCTTCTCGACGAAGGCGTTGATGTTGGTGATGACGTCCTTGAGCACCGAGACGTAGGTCGGGTCGGTGATGACCTCCTGCAGCTTGGCGGACAGCTCCAGCGCCTCGGCGGCGGACTTGATGCGGCCACCCTCGGCTTTCTCCTCGCCGGTCTTTTCGTCACCGCCGGCGTCCAGGCGCGAGCGCGCCTCGTCCAGGCCCTGCAGCACCAGGCGATAGAGCTGGCTGACCTGGGCGGCCTGCTGCAACAGCTCCTCGCCCTTCTGGCCCTGGGAATCCTTGAGCTCGTAGGCGCCGTCATCGGCCAGGCTGGATTGCAGGATGTCCAGGCTGTTGGACGCACCGTTCACCGACCAGGTGGCGGCGTCCAGCGACAGGCGCCGGCTCTTGCTGGACTTCTCGAACTTCTCGAACGCCGCCAGGTAATCGGCAATGCCCTGCTCCACCTGCTGCATCGCAGCGGCCTCGCCCGCCTGGGCCTTGAGCCGCGCCACCGCCTCGCCGAGTATCCCGGCGTGCTCGCGCAGGCGCTTGGCGGAGGCGTCGCTGGCATCGATGACGAAGTCCTTCTCGCTCTGGCGCATCTCCAGCAACTCGCGGTTGATGGTCGACATGTCACCGAGCAGGTCGAAGCGCTGGGCAATCGTCCGTAGCGCGGTCACGCCGATCGCCGCCACCACGGCGGTCAACAACAGCACCAGGCCGAAGCCGATGGCCAGTTTCTTCGCCGTTCCCATATCGGCCAGACGACGCTGCACGAAGGCAAACATGGCTTCTCCCCCCATCCGCAATGGCGTTGCAGGAAATCCCCGAAGGTCTCCTGATCGTTATCGCTGCTTTTGGCCGGAACATTAGGAGTACCGCCCACCGACTGGATAGAGGGCGCGACGGTGATGGCACGGTGATGCTGCACAGAGATACGCGGAGGTCGCATCCAGAACACTTAACAGGACTTTCCCGGCGCGGATACGGAAATTGCCGACAGCGAGCTGACAGCCCGACCGTTCAGATTCCGACACCTGACTTTCCCTATCAGGTGCTCGGATGAATGCCTACTACCAACTGGTTCTACAACGCCCGCTGGCGGGATTCGCCCACCCACTCCAACTGCCGGAGCTGTATCGCGAGCAGCGCCGCCTCGACCCATTGCTGCTGGCTCGCGGACACATGCCGATCCGCAGCTTCGTCTGCCCGCTGGCCTGCGACGAGGTCAAGGGCGAATGGCTGGACTGCTGGTTCGATGCCCAGACCGGCTGGCGCCTGGTGCATGGCATCGTCAGTCTGATACACGCCAGCACGCAGGACTTCCCCCGCTGCGACCCACTGCTCTCCGAACTCTTCGCCCTTGGCGAACGACTGGACGTGGCGCGCATGGGTGGCATCCACTGGCAGCTTGGCCTGGAGCTGGAGTTCGCCTGACGCTGTCGCGCCAGCACGGAGTCCTACTTCGGACGAATCATGCTGAAGGTGTCGCGGGTGCGGCTGTATTGCGTGCCGCCCAGGCGTCCGACCAGATCCAGCTTTGCCGGGTCGACGTGGCGCTCGTCCTGCATCACCGAGTCATCGACGTGCGCCAGCAGCACGCGGGCGAAGATCAGCAGGCTGGAAGGGTTCTCCGCCGGGTACGGCATGATTTCCGCCAACCGGCACTCGAAGGCCACCGGCGCGCCTGCCACACGGGGTGGCGCCACGCGTTCGCTGGGGACCGTGGCAATGCCGGCGTGGTCGATCTCGCTGACGCCGTGGGGCAGCCAGGCGGCAGTCGCGTTCATGGCTTCGGCCTGGGCGGCGCTGACCAGGTGGATCACCAGCTCGCCGGTCTCGCGGACATTGCGCAGGGTGTCCTTGACGCTGCCATCCTCACGCACGCTGGTGTTGACCAGCAGGGTCGGCGGCGAATCGCTGATGACCTGGAAGAAGCTGAACGGCGCGAGGTTGCTCTGGCCGTCCGCGGACAGCGTGCTGACCCAGGCGATGGGCCGCGGCGTGACGGTGGAGGCGAGCCAGCGATAGGCCTCGGCCTTGGACAGTTGGGTGAAGTCGAGTTGCATGTCGAAATCCGGGCGATGCGAGAGGGAATGCGCGGGCCGCTTCGCGCGGCCCGGCGGTGCACGGCTCAGCGGCCGGCGCGGGATTCCTTGATGTAGAAGCGCGCGCGGCTGGCCTTGTCGGAGCAACCGGTATAAGCCTCGACCTGCTGCTGGGTCTTGGCGGCGGTCAGCAGGCCGACGGCCTTGGAGTAGCTGACGGTGCCGGCGAAACCTTCGGCCTTGGCCAGGTCCAGCTCGTGCCAGGCGGCGTCCAGCTGCGAAGCACAGCTGTCGCGGTTGACGGTCTTGCCCGAGCAGCCGGCGACGGCGAGCAGCAGGGCGATGATCACGGGAATGCGCGGCATGACGAAACTCCTGGAAGTATTCGGGGGTGAATCCAGCTTAGAACGCGGCGCAAAGGCCTGCCGGACGGCGCCGCAGTATGCCACCGGACGGATGGCGTTCAAGCGACTACTACACTGATTGCCCACGGGATAACCCGGCAAGGAGAAGGACCATGGTGCACCAGGGCAGCTGCCATTGCGGGCAGATCGCGTTCGAAGTGGAAGGGGATGTCGGTGAAGTCGTGTCATGCAACTGCTCGATCTGCCGCCGCAAGGGCTCGCTCCTGTGGTTCGTCCCGCGCGGCAAGCTGAAGCTGACGACTCCTGAGAGTGCCATGAGCACCTATACGTTCAACACCCACCGCATCGAACACCGCTTCTGCCCTACCTGCGGCTGCGCGCCCCTGGCCTACGGAGCGATGCCGGACGGCACGCCGATGGCGGCGATCAATGTGCGCTGCCTGCCGGGCGTGGACCTGGCGGGGCTGACAGTGAAGGAGTACGACGGCAAGAGCCGGTGACTGCGCAGCAGGCGCCGCCACCGTGGCTCACCTCGTTGTGGCACCGCCCGCTCCTGCTGGGAGGCAACGAGCTGGCCTGGGAGCCATCGCGGACGAAGTCCGCTCCTACCCAGGGCCCTGCATGTGCGTAGGAGCGGACTGCGTCCGCGATCGGCCGCCTGTCGCAGAGGGCTCAATCACCGCTCGGCGCGGAACCGCAGGTACTCGACCACTTCATCCTGGGTGCCACGGAATTCCACGCGCTCGCCCTTGCTCTCGCGCTGGAAGGCATACATCGGGTCGTAGTACTCGCCCAGCAGCCCTTCGATCCAGCCACGATGCAGGTCCACCGCGCCGCTGCGTTTCTGCTCTTCCAGGGCTTCATCCATGATCGCCGCCAGGCGCTGGTAACGCTCGCCTCCCAGGCGCTTGACGATGCCCGACAGGCTCTTGCGCAGGTAGGCGGCGAAAGAGTCGAAGCCGCCCTCTTCACCCACCACCTGCACATGGTCCGCGCACAAGTCGACCACGTAGTCCTTAAGGATGCGCTCCACGCGCTGCTCGAAACTGTCTTCCAGCCACACCAGCGGGTAGTGCTGCATGCCCTGGTACAGCTCCAGCGGTACCGAGCAACTGCCGACGATGCGACCCTCGTCTTCCAGCACGAACTGCTCCATGCCCGCGTGGCGCTTCTTCAGGATGTCGATGGCCAGGCGGTTCTCGAAATCGATCTGCGCCGGCTGCGGCGTGGCGCGGCGGCCGAAGGCGGAGCCGCGATGGTTGGCGTGGCCTTCGAGGTCCAGGCTGTTGGCCAGCTGGGCGATGACCTCGGTCTTGCCGGTGCCGGTCAGGCCGCCCACCAGTACGAACTGGCATTCCTCGACAGCGGCGCGGGTGGTGTCGAACAGGAAACCGCGCATCGCCTTGTAGCCGCCGACCACGCGCGGGTAGTCGATGCCCGCCTCGGACTTCAGCCACTGCTGGGTGATCTGCGAACGCAGGCCGCCACGGAAGCAGTACAGGTAGCCCTCGGGATTGGCCCTGGCGAAGTTCGCCCAGGCCTCGATGCGTTCAGCCTTGAGCTTGCCGCAGACCAGTTCGTGGCCCAGGGCGATGGCCGCCTGCTGACCGTGCTGCTTGTAGCTGGTGCCGACCTTCTGCCGTTCGATGTCGTTCATCAGCGGCAGGTTGATCACGTTGGGGAACGCGCCCTTGCCGAATTCGACCGGGGCACGCACGTCCATCATCTTCACATCACCCAGGAACAGCTCGCGGTAGTGGCGGGTGTTGTCGCGCATCACGCCACCTCGACCGCGTGACGCTGTCGGCCGACCAGTTCGCCGATGGACGACAGCTCCATGCCCAGTTCTTTCGCCGTGGCGAGGAACTGCGCCTCGCCTGCAGGCTCCACCGCCACCAGCAGGCCGCCGCTGGTCTGCGGGTCGCACAGCAGCAGCTTGTGCAGCTCGGGCAGCGGCGCGATGCGCTCGCCGTAACTGTCGAAATTGCGCAGGGTGCCGCCCGGCACGCAGCCGGCCTCGAGGTAGTACTCGACGCTGGCCAGACGCGGCACGGCATCGTAGCGGACGCGGGCAGTCAGGCCGCTGCCGTCGGCCATCTCGACCAGATGGCCGAGCAGCCCGAAACCGGTGACGTCGGTCATCGCCTTCACACCCTCGAGCTTGCCGAAGCGCGCCCCGGGCTTGTTCAGGGTGCACATCCAGTCGCGGGCAACGCCGACGTCCTCGGCGCGCAGCTTGGCCTTCTTCTCGGCGGTGGTGAGGATGCCGATGCCCAGCGGCTTGGTCAGGTACAGCTTACAGCCGGCGGTGGCGGTGTCGTTGCGCTTCATGAAGCGCTTCTCCACCAGGCCGGTGACGGCCAGGCCGAAGATCGGCTCGGGAGCATCAATGGAGTGCCCGCCGGCCAGCGGGATACCCGCTTCGTCACAGACCTTGCGACCACCGGCGATCACCTCGCGGGCAATTTCCGGTGCCAGCACGTTCACCGGCCAGCCGAGGATGGCAATCGCCATCAGCGGGTCACCGCCCATGGCGTAGATGTCGCTGATGGCGTTGGTGGCAGCAATACGGCCGAAGTCGAAGGGATCGTCGACGATCGGCATGAAGAAGTCGGTGGTGGATACCACGCCGCGCTCGGCGTCGATTTCGTAGACGGCGGCGTCATCGCGCGAGGCGTTGCCGACCCACAGCTTGGGGTCGAGGTTCTGCGCGCCGCTGCCCGCGAGGATGACTTCCAGGACCTTGGGGGAAATCTTGCAGCCACAACCGGCACCATGGCTGTACTGGGTCAGGCGGATCGGTTCGCTCATCAGGAGGCTCCGGCAGGGAAATCAAACGGCGATTCTAGCAAAGCCCGGCTTGGCGCGGCCGCTGCCCCCGGCGTATCGTCGCAGGGTTCGTCACGCGGAGTTGCCCCATGTCAAAACAGATCGCGCTGGTACTCGGTTCCGGCGGCGCGCGCGGTTATGCGCATATCGGAGTGATCGAGGAGATCGAACGACGCGGCTATGAAGTGGTGTGTATCGCCGGTTGCTCCATGGGCGCGGTGATCGGCGGCATCTACGCCGCCGGCAAGCTGGGCGAGTACCGCGACTGGGTGGAAAGCCTGGACTACCTCGACGTGCTGCGCCTGCTCGACGTCAGCTTCCGTCTCGGCGCCATTCGCGGCGAGCGGGTCTTTGGCAAGATCCACGAAATTCTTGGCGAGATCGACATCGAACAGCTGCCGATTCCCTACACGGCGGTGGCCACCGACCTCACCAACCAGCAGGAAATCTGGTTCCAGGAAGGCTGCCTGCACCAGGCCATGCGCGCCTCGGCGGCGATCCCCAGCCTGTTCACCCCGGTCATGCAGGGCACCCGCATGCTGGTTGACGGTGGCCTGCTCAACCCGTTGCCGATCGTCCCGGTGGTCTCGACCCACGCGGACCTGATCATTGCGGTCAACCTCAACGCCACCAACCAGCGCCAGTATTCGCTGCCGGTGATCGAGCGCCCGGCAGCGCTGAAGGGCCGCTTCGACTCGGTGATATCCGGGCTGTCGAACAAGCTGAGCTTCTTCCGCCGCGGCGAAGTCGAGCCGCCACCCGAACTGATCGCCGACGCCCTGCTCCACCCGATTCCGGCGGCCTCCGAAGAGCCCGCCGAGCCGGAAATGCAGCAACCCGCCGCCGCCCCGCAGGCCAAGGGCTCGCCGCGCTCGGCCACCGGCAGCCACGTAATCGACAGCAGCAGCCCGGCCTCGCTGCTGGAACTGGTGAACCAGAGCTTCGAGGTGATGCAGACGTCGTTGGCGCAGTACAAGATCGCCGGCTACCCGCCGGACATCCTGATCAACGTTCCCAAGCGCGTGTGCCGCTTCTTCGAATTCTACAAGGCCCCCGAACTCATCGCCCTCGGCCGGCAGATCGCCAGCGATACGCTGGATCGGTATGAGGCGGAGAATCCGTATTGACCGACCAGCGGAAGGCTTTTGCCACGCGAGGTAAACGGCGTATGCTTTGGCAAATTTTGCCATTTCCAAGAGAGCCGGCATGAGCACGATGAATATTTCCCTGCCTGAAGCATTGAAAGGCTTCGTCGATGATCAGGTCAGCCAACGCGGCTACGGCACCAGTAGCGAATATGTACGCGAGCTGATCCGCAAGGACCAGGACCGCCAGCACCTGCGTGAGCTACTTCTGGCCGGTGCTGCATCCGAGCCAGGTGAAGCCGTGGATGATGGTTACTTCGAAGCGCTGCGTGACCGCGTGCGCAGGCGCGATTCGTGAAAGCTCGCCCGGTCAGACCCCGGGCCATAGCCCGGCGGGATGTCGCAAAGTCCTTGGAATACTATCTGAGCGAAGGTGGCGAGAAGGCCGCCTTCGGCTTCATTGACGAGCTACAACGCGCCTATCAGTTGATTGCACGAAACCCCTCAACAGCCTCTTCACGATATGCCCACGAACTGAACATTCCAGGCCTGCGCAGTTGGCCTCTGAAACGCTATCCACACTTGGTGTTCTTCATTGAGCGAGCCGACCACATCGATGTCTGGCGAGTGCTTAATGGCAAACGGGATATCGCCGACTGGCTGCTGACCAACGAAGGCTAATGTCGCAACTCGTAGGAGCGCCTCATGGGCGCGATCGTGAGCATTGCCCGCGCAGCAGAGGAATGCGCGAGGTCAGACCTCGCGCAAGCGGTAGCCAACACCAGCTTCAGTGACAATGAAACGCGGTGTCGCCGGGTCGTCAGCAAGCTTTTGGCGGAGATGGCCAACGACCACCCGCAGGTAGTGCGTGTCCTCGGTGTGCGTCGGCCCCCAGATATCCTTGAGCAACTGCTGCTGGGTCACCACCCGGCCGATATGTCGCGCCAGGGTCGAGAGCACGGCGTACTCCTTGCGGGTCAGCGAGACCTCTTCGCCATCGAGCAGTACGCGACGATAGGAGAAATCCACGCTCAATGGCCCGACCGCAACCACCGCTTCCTGTGTCTCGCCGCTCGCCCCCTGGCGCAGCAGCACACGGATGCGCGCGAGAAACTCCTGGATGCCGAAGGGCTTGGTCACGTAGTCGTTGGCGCCGCTGTCCAGCGCCAGCACCTTCTCGCTTTCGCTGGCGCGCACCGAGAGCACCAGCACCGGCACCTGCGACCACTCGCGCAGTTCGCGCAGCACGTCCTGGCCATCCTTGTCCGGCAGGCCGAGGTCGAGCACCACCAGGTCCGGACGGCCCAGCGCAGCCTGGGCCAGGCCCTCCTCGCCGATGCCGGCCTCCAGCACCTTGTAGCCACCGGCGCTGAGGCTGATGCGGAGGAATTTGCGGATCTGCGGTTCGTCGTCGACGACCAGGATGGTGGCGGCGCTGGCGTTCATTGGGAGCCCGGACTGACTGGGGGCGTCCAGCTTGAGCCTTTCAGACAGCAGCATCAAGTTGCTCCAGGTCCGGCTGCTGCTGCAACGGCAGGTGCAGCACAAGGGTGGTGCCGCGCCCGTCGATGCCGTCCTCCACCGTGATCCGCCCGCCGTGGGCGCCGACCATGCCCTGGCAGATCGCCAGGCCCAGCCCGGTGCCCTGCCCGCCGCGGTCGCCGCGGGCAGCGGTGTAGAACATGTCGAAGATCTTCTCGCGCTCGGCCGGCGGAATGCCGGGCCCTTCGTCACTGACCAGGAAGCGCAACTCGTCATCGCCCTGCTCCACCGCCACCCGCAGGCGGCCCTGGGGCGGCGAGAAGCGCGCGGCGTTTTCCAGCACGTTGACCAGCGCCTGTTCGATCAGCGCGGCGTGCACATAGAGCAGCGGCAACTCCGGCGGCACACGGGTTTCCACACGGTACGGGGCAACCACCGCGCGCAGGCGATTGAGCGCACTGCCGACGATGTCGCCGGGCGATACCCAGTCGCGCGACAGCTTCAGGCCTCCATGGCCGAGTCGGGTCATGTCCAGGAGGTTCTGGATGTAGCGGTCCAGGCGCTCGGCCTCGTCGCGGGTGCTTTCCAGCAGTTCGCGGCGATCCGGCGGCGGGATCGCATCGCCCAGGGCAAGCAGGCTGTCGATGGCGCCGCGCATGGAGGTCAGCGGCGTACGCAGGTCATGGCTGACCGAGGCCAGCAGCGCGCTGCGCAGTTGTTCGGTTTCGCCATGCAGGCGCGCAGCTTCCAGGTCTTCCGCCAGACGCGCACGGGCCAAGGCTTGCGCCAGCGGTTGACCGAGAGCAGCCAGCAGGCGGCGGCGCGACCCGGACAACGGTTGCGAATCGCGCGGGCTGACGCCGAGCAGCGCCAGCGGGCCGTCCTCGCCGGACAGCGGCCACCACCACCAGCGCCCGCCCGGCAGCGTGCCGGTGCCCAGGCCGGCGGGCTGGTCGTGCTGCCAGGCCCAATCGGCGGCGGCGCGCTCCGGGTCTTCCAGCGCGCGATTGAGGCCGCCCTCGGGTTTCCACTCGCCGTTGACCCGGCCGAGCAGGCAGATATCCAGGCCCTCCCAACCGCCGAGTTGCTGCGCGGCGGCGGCCATCACCGCCTGGCGGTCGGTGGCGGCGGTCAGCTTGCGCGACAGCTCGAGCATCTGGCTGGTCTCTTCCTGCGTCTCGCGCAGCGCCTGCAATTGTCGGCGCTGGCGGGCCGCGAGGTTGCCGGTGAGGCCGGCCATGAGCAGGAAGAACAGCAGGGTCAGCACGTCCTCTTCGCGCTGGATGGAGAAGGAGAAGTGCGGCGGGATGAACAGGAAGTCGTAGGCCAGGAACGACAGCACCGCGCAGGCCAGCGCCGGGCCGAGGCTGCTGCGTACCGCCACCAGCAGCACGGCGGCGAGGAACACCAGGGAAATGTTCGGCAGCTCCAGCACGCTGGCGACGCCCCAGGCCAGGGCGCTGGCGCAGCCGGCGGCGAGCGCGGCCAGCGCGTAGTTGCCCCAGGGCCACGGCGTTTGCGGGCGAGCCTTGGGTGGCGCAAGGTCGGCCTCGCTGTCGAGCACGCTGATCTCCAGGCCGTCGCCCAGGCGCAGCAGACGCGCGGCAAGGCCGCCGCCGAACAGCTGGCGATACCAGCGCTGCCGCGAGCGGCCGACCAGAACCAGCGTGGCGCGGCGCTCCTTGGCGTGTTCGACCAGGGTTCGTGCGACCTCTCCGCCGCGCAGTTCGACCACATCGCCCCCCAAACGCTCGGCCAGTTGCTGGGCGTTCTGCAACTGCATGCGCGACTCTTCGCTGCGCGGCTCACCGGTCTCCACGTGCACCAGCGACCAGGGCAGGTGCCGGCGCTCGGCCACGCGGCTGGCATGGCGCACCAGGCGCTCGGCGTTGTGCTCGCCGTCCACGCCGACCAGCAGACGGCCGCGCACGGCCGGCGCCTCGCTGCCCTGCTGGCGATAACGGTGAGCCAGGTCGTCATCCACCCGCGCGGCGGCAGTCTGCATGGCCAGCTCGCGCAGCGCGGTGAGGTTGGTCTGGCTGAAGAAGGCGTCGATGGCGGCGCGGGCCTGCTCGGGCACGTAGACCTTGCCCTCGCGCAGGCGCTCCAGCAGCTCACGCGGCGGCAGGTCCACCAGCAGCAGTTCGAAGGCCTCCTGCAGCACCCAGTCGGGTACGGTTTCGCGCACCTGCACGCCAGTGATGTCACGCACGTGATCGTTGAGGCTTTCCAGGTGCTGGACGTTGACCGTGGTATAGACATCGATGCCGGCGGACAGCAGCTCCTGAATGTCCTGCCAGCGCTTGGCGTGGCGGCTGCCGGGGGCGTTGCTGTGGGCCAGTTCGTCCACCAGTGCCAGCGTCGGCGGGTCGGCCAACAGGCCGTCGAGGTCCATTTCCTCCAGGGTGATGCCGCGGTAGACCGAGCGCTTGAGCGCCTGCTGCGGCAGTCCCGCGAGCAGGGCTTCGGTCTCGGCGCGGCCGTGGGTTTCGACGACGCCGACGCGCAGCTTGACGCCCTGGCGCAGCTGGCTCTGGGCGGCCAGCAGCATGGCGTAGGTCTTGCCGACCCCCGGCGCGGCGCCGAGGAATACCTTGAGGCGGCCGCGACCCACGGGGGGCAGGTCGGCCAGCAGGGCGTCAGCGCGGTTGGGGTCGGTCATGGGGCTATCCTCGGAGCGCTTCGGGCGCTCGTTTCACAGTTGCCGGAGTGCGGAAAAAATCCCTCACCCCAACCCTCTCCCCAGGGGAGAGGGAGCTGTCCGCTGCAGGTCGGCGACTTCGTGCACCGGCCTGGACGGCTCTGGCGCTGGAGTCTAGCGAGGCAGGCTGGCCAGGGCCATGTTCAGCGCCAGTACGTTGACCACGGCGGGGCCGATCAGCGGGCGTTCGGTGTTGGCTTCCACCAGCTTTTCCAGGCTCGCTGCGGGCACGCCGCGCTCCAGGGCGATGCGTGGCACCTGGTACAACGCGGCGGCGGGCGGCAGCTGCGGGTCGAGGCCACTGCCGGAGGTGGTGACCAGCGCCAGCGGCACCGGCTGCGCGCCGATCTGCTGGGCGGCAGCATCCTTGGCGATGCGTTCGGCCAGCGCCGGGTTGCCGGGCGCAAGGTTGCTGGCGCTGCTGGAGACGGTGGCGAAGTCGCCCGCCGAGGGGCGCGAGTGGAACCACTGGGCGCCGTCGAACTTCTGCGCGATCAGGGCCGAGCCGCGGACGTTGCCGTTCTCGTCACGCACCAGGCTGCCGTTGGCCTGGTCGTGGAAGGCCACCTGGGCGATGCCGGTGACGGCCAGCGGATAGGCGACGCCGGTGACGGCGCTGAGCAGGACCAGCGAGGCGATGGCGGGACGGAGTTGGTTGAGCATGTTGGTGTTCCTCTTTGGCGTTCAGTGCGTGCTACATGAGTAGCGTTCGTAGGATGGGTGGAGCGGAGCGATACCCATCGCGGTTCGGCGATCTGTTGGGTATCGCTTCGCTCCACGCCAACCTACAAAGGGCGTCAGGCGAGGCCGACGGCAACGAGGATCATGTCGATCACCTTGATCCCCACGAACGGCGCCACCAGCCCGCCCACGCCGTAGATGAGCAGGTTGCGCCGCAGCAGCTGCGAGGCATCGCTGGCCTGCACGCGCACGCCGCGCAGGGCCAGGGGGATCAGCGCGACGATGATCAGTGCGTTGAACACGATGGCCGAGAGGATGGCGCTCTGCGGGCTGGCCAGTTTCATCACATTGAGTACGCCCAGCTGCGGGTAGATGCCGGCGAACAGCGCGGGGAGGATGGCGAAGTACTTGGCCACGTCGTTGGCCACCGAGAAGGTGGTCAGCGCACCACGGGTCACCAGCAGCTCCTTGCCCACCTGGACCACGTCCAGCAGCTTGGTCGGGTCGCTGTCCAGGTCCACCAGGTTGGCGGCCTCGCGGGCGGCCTGGGTCCCGTCGTTCATGGCCATGCCGACATCCGCCTGGGCCAGCGCGGGCGCATCGTTGGCGCCGTCGCCGCACATGGCGACCATGCGGCCCTCGCCCTGCTCCTGGCGAATGCGTGCCAGCTTCTTCTCCGGCGTGGCTTCGGCGATCACGTCGTCCACGCCCGCTTCGGCGGCGATGGCAGCAGCGGTCAGCGGGTTGTCGCCGGTCACCATCACGGTGCGGATGCCCATGCGGCGCAGCTCGGCGAAGCGCTCGCGGATGCCCGGCTTGACCACATCCTTGAGGTGGATGGCGCCCAGCAGCTCGCCGTCGGCCACCACCAGCAGCGGCGTGCCGCCGCTCTGGGCGATGCGCTCGATCTCCTTGGCCAGGCTTTCGGGCATCTGCGTGCGGCCCAGGCCGACGAAGGCCAGCGCCGCGTCCACCGCGCCCTTGCGGTAGACATGGCCATCGAAGTCGATGCCCGACAGGCGCGTCTCGGCGCTGAAGGCGACCGGAGTCACGCGGTTGCGCTCCGGCTCCGGCAGGATGATCTGCGCCCGCAGGAACTCGACGATGGACTTGCCCTCGGGCGTGTCGTCGGCCAGCGAGGCGAGGAACGCGCCCTCGGCCAGCTCCAGCGGCTGCACGCCGGGGGCGGTGTGCAGGGCGCTGCAGCGGCGGTTGCCGAAGGTGATGGTGCCGGTCTTGTCGAGCATCAGCACGTGCACGTCCCCCGCCGCTTCCACGGCGCGGCCGGACTTGGCGATGACGTTCAGGCGCACCAGGCGGTCCATGCCGGCGATGCCGATGGCCGAGAGCAGGCCACCGATGGTGGTGGGGATCAGGGTCACCAGCAGCGCCACCAGGAACACCAGCGGCAGGTTGCCGCCGGCGAACAGGGCGAAGGGCTTCAGGGTGACCACCACCAGCAGGAAGATCAGCGTCAGGCCGATCAGCAGGATGTCCAGCGCGACTTCGTTGGGGGTCTTCTGGCGCTTGGCGCCTTCGACCAGGGCAATCATGCGGTCGAGGGTGGACTCACCAGGGTTGGCGGTGATCTTTACCAGCAGCCAGTCGGAAACCAGCCGGGTGTTGCCGGTCACGGCCGAGCGGTCGCCACCGGACTCGCGGATCACCGGAGCGGATTCGCCAGTGATGGCGGCTTCGTTGACCGCCGCCACGCCTTCGATCACCTCGCCGTCGCCGGGGATCAGCTCACCGGCTTCGACGCGCACCACGTCGCCCTTGCGCAGGCTGCTGGCGGCGACTTTCTCGAAATTGCCGCTGCTGGTGCGGCGCATCGCCTGCAGGCCCTGGGTGCCAGCCTTGAGGCTATCGGCGCGGGCCTTGCCACGGCCCTCGGCCAGAGCCTCGGCGAAGTTGGCGAAGAGCACGGTGAACCACAGCCATACGGCGATCTGCACGGCAACGAAGGTCGGTACAGCTTCACCACCGACCACGCAGAGCACGGTGGTCAGCACGGCGGTCAGGGCCACCACCAGCATCACCGGCGAGCGTTGCAGCTGGCGCGGGTCGAGCTTGACGAAGGCCTGCAGCAGCGCCGGTTTCCACAGGGCGGACAGCGCGGTGGTCGGGCGTTTCTCGACGGCCTTGTTCAGGGCCGGTTCCTGGGTTTTCGCATTCATTGCGACAGCTCCTCAGAAGCCAAGCGTCAGGTGATCGGCCACCGGGCCCAGCACCAGCGTCGGCAGGAAGTTCAGGCCGCCCACCAGCAGGATGGTGGCGGTCAGCAGGCTGACGAACAGCAGGCCGTGGGTCGGGAAGCTGTTGGGGCCGACCGGGGTGGCCTTCTTCGCCGCCAGGCTGCCGGCGATCGCCAGCACCGGGAGGATGTAGCCGAAGCGGCCGATCAGCATGGCCAGGGCGATCATCAGGTTATGGAAGGGGGTGTTGGCGCCGAAGCCGGCGAAAGCCGAGCCGTTGTTCGCGGTGCCGGAGGTATAGGCGTAGAGCAACTGGCTGAAGCCATGCGGCCCCGGATTGGTCACCGCCGACGCCGGGCCCGGCAGGCTGGCGGCGATGGCGCCGAGCACCAGCACGCCCACCGGCATCACCAGCAGGGTCGCCACCAGCAGGCGCACTTCACGGGCTTCGAGTTTCTTGCCGAGGTATTCCGGGGTGCGGCCGACCATCAGCCCGGCGAGGAAGACGGCGATCAGCACGAACAGCAACATGCCGTAGAGGCCCGCGCCGACGCCGCCAAAGATCACTTCGCCGACCATCATGTTGAGCATCGCCACCATGCCCGACAGCGGGTTGAGGCTGTCATGCATGGCGTTCACCGAGCCGTTGGAGGCCGCCGTGGTGGTTACCGACCAGAGCACGCTGGCAGTAGTGCCGAAGCGGCTTTCCTTGCCCTCCAGCGGAGCGACCTGCTCCACCGGCAGCGCACTGAGCGCCGGGTTGGGCTGGTACTCGGCCCACAGCGACGCACCCAGGCCCAGGGCGAACAGCACCAGCATGCAGCCGAGGATGGCGCGGCTCTGGCGCAGGTCCTTCACGTAGTGGCCGAAGGTGAACACCAGCGCGGCCGGGATCAGGATGATCGAGGAGACCTCGAACAGGTTGCTCCAGATGGTCGGGTTCTCGAACGGGTGCGCCGAGTTCACGCCGAAGAAGCCGCCGCCGTTGGTGCCCAGTTGCTTGACGGCGATCTGGCTGGCTGCCGGGCCCAGCGGAATGGACTGGTCGGCGCCCTGCACGGTCAGCGCGTGGGCATAGTCGAGGAAGGTCTGCGGCACGCCCTGCCAGACCAGCAGCAGCGCCAGCAGCAGGCACAGCGGGATCAGCCCGTAAAGCGTGGCGCGGGTCAGGTCGACCCAGAAGTTGCCCAGGTTGTTCGTCGACTTGCGCGAGATGCCACGGGCCAGCGCCACCAGCACGGCCAGGCCGACGGCGGCGCTGACGAAGTTCTGCACGGTCAGGCCGAGCATCTGGCTCAGGTAGCTGAGCGAGGCCTCGCCACTGTAGGCCTGCCAGTTGGTGTTGGTGACGAAACTCACCGCGGTGTTGAACGCCAGCGTCCACTCCAGGCCCGGCAGGTGTTGCGGATTGAGCGGCAGCAGCCCCTGCAGCATGAGGATGGCGAACAGCAGCACCAGCCCCACCAGGTTGAACGCCAGCAGGGCCAGGGTGTAGCGCTTCCAGTCCTGCTCGTCTTCGGGGTGGATGCCGCAAGCACGGTAAATCGCCCGCTCCACCGGCAGGAAAATCGGGCTGAGGAAGGTGCGCTGCCCTTCCATCACCTTGTAGTAGAAGCGCCCGAGGAAGGGCGCCGGCACCAGCACCAGCGCCAGGAAGGCAACGATCAGCAATACGTCATGGCTGTTCATGGCCACTCCTAGGAACGGTCGGCGCGCAGCAGCGCCACCAGCAGGTAGATGAACAGCCCGGTCGCCAGGACCAGGGAAACACCGTCGAGCACGCTCATGATCTATTTCTCCTCACGCGGGCGACTCCATCGCTTGGGCGGCCGTTGCCGCCTGACGGAAATTTTCCGCAAGCTGCGCGTAAAGGAGCGATTCCCGACCCCGGCGGGCGGCATAAAGAAAGCGTAAAAAACCGCTCTGGCACGGTTGTCGGAAAGCTTTGTATCGGCATCGATACAGAGCGGACACGCTGGCGACACCCGTCGACTGCAGCCTCGCCGACCATGGCCCGCGCTCGCGATGACGGGTTAGCATGCGTTCGTCGCACGCCCATCGAGGCCTTTGGCCACCCTGCCCTACGTTTTCCTGCGACAGGTCCCTTCATGCAACTCACCACTTCCGACGACCCACGCCGCTGGACTATCCGTGCCCTGCTGGTGGATGACGACGAGCCGATCCGCGAGCTGCTCTGCGGTTATCTCGCGCGTTTCAACATCGAGGCCCATGGCGTAGCCGACGGCATCGGAATGCGCCGCGCACTGGAGAACGGAAGTTTCGACGTGGTGGTACTGGACCTGATGCTGCCCGGCGAGGATGGCCTTTCCCTGTGCCGCTTCCTGCGCGCCGAGTCGGACATCCCGATCCTCATGCTCACCGCCCGTTGCGAGCCGGCGGACCGCATCATCGGCCTGGAGCTGGGCGCCGACGACTACATGGCCAAGCCCTTCGAGCCGCGCGAGCTGGTAGCGCGAATCCAGACCATCCTGCGCCGCGTGCGCGGCAGCAGCGGCCCCAGCGAGGAAGGCGCACGTGGTGAACCGCGCGCCCAGGTGCGCTTCGACCAATGGCGCCTGGATAGCGTGCTGCGCCAGCTGCATGCACCCGATGGCCTGGTTGTGCCGCTGTCGAACGCCGAATTCCGCCTGCTCTGGGTGTTCCTCGAACGCCCGCGGCGGGTGCTCAACCGCGAGCTGCTGCTGGACGCCGCTCGCGGCCGCGCCATCGAGGCCTTCGACCGCAGCATCGACCTGCTGGTCTCGCGCCTGCGGCAGAAGCTCGGCGACGATCCGCGCTCGCCGCGGCTGATCAAGACCGTGCGCGGCGAGGGGTACCTGTTCGATGTCCGCGACATCGCCTGAGCCCGCGCCCGAGCGCGCCAGGGAAAAACCGCTGCAGCGTGCCGACAGCCTGTTCGCCCGGCTGTTCGGCGTATTCCTGCTGGCCATCGTGATCGCCCACCTGCTGGCCTTTGCCTGGTTCCACCATTACGGCCCGCACCGGCCCGACATGCCGCCACCACCGCCGCCGGAGCAGGGCTTCGAGCACGGCCCGCCGCCGCAAGGCTTCCAGCCGCCACCCGAGGGTTTCCGTCCGCCTCCGCCGCCGCGCCTGCCGTTCTGGAGCGCGCCGTTCGCCTTCCAGCTGCTGGCGCTGATCCTCGCCGCCGGCATCGGCGCCCGCCTGCTGGCGCGTCCGGTGCAGCGCATGGGCGACGCCGCACTGCGCCTCTCCGAAGACCTGGACAGCCCGCCCCTGCCGGAAACCGGCCCGCGCGAAGCGCGCCAGGCCGCCCACGCCTTCAACCGCATGCGCGAACGCATCCGCGAACAGGTGCAGCAGCGCAGCCGCATGCTGGTGGCGGTCTCCCATGACCTGCGCACCCCGCTGTCGCGCCTGCGCCTGCGCGTCGAGGAAATCGACAACCCGCAGCTGCGCACGCGTATCGGCCAGGACCTGGCCGAGATGATCGGCATGCTCGACTCCACGCTGCACTACCTGCAGCAGGAGCGCGCCACCGAGCCGCTGCAGTGGTTCGACGTGAAGGCCCTGGCCGACTCCCTGGCCGAAGACGCCTGCGAACGTGGCGCCGATGTCGGCGTCGAAGGCGTCTGCGCGCCGCTCAAGGTGCAGCCCATGGCCTTGCGCTCGTGCCTGAACAACCTGCTGGACAATGCCCTGCGCTACGCCGGCGAGGTCAGCATCGAGCTGCGCGACGGTACCCGCGAGGTGGAAATCCGAGTGCGCGACCACGGCCCGGGCATTCCCGCCGAGCTGCGCGAGCAGGTGTTCGAACCGTTCTTCCGCCTGGAAGGCTCGCGCAACCGCAACTCCGGCGGCGTTGGCCTGGGCCTGGCCATCGCCCGCGATGCCGCGCGGCGCCAGGGCGGCGACCTGACCTTCGAGGAAACCCCGGGCGGCGGCGCCACCGCCGTGCTGCGCCTGCCACGAGGCTGATGTAGAGCGACGCATACAAGGCGCACAAACCCTCGACACAGACGCCACCGAGGCTGCGAAAACCGGAGAACCCTCCGGGCAACCATGGAGACAGTCCTATGATCAGCGGCGTCAGCAGCTACTCGAGCTATTACACCGGCTCGACGCTCGCCAGGACCCAGACCGCCAGCAGTTCGACCGGCACCCAGGCCGGCAACTGCGGAGGCAACCAGGGCGCGGCGAAATTCCAGGAAGACCTGTTCAAGTCCATCGACAGCGATGGCGACGGCAACCTCACCAAAGACGAGCTGACCAGCGCTCTGTCTTCTGGTGACAGTGACAGCAGCATCGATGTCGACGACCTGCTCGCTCAACTGGACAGCGATGGCAGCGGCGGAGTCTCGCAGGACGAGCTGTCGGCCGCCATGCCTCCGCCGCCGCCCGGCGGCATGGGTGGCCCAGGAGGCGTGGCCAATGCCGGCGGGTCCGGCGAGGAGTTGATCAGCGCGCTGGACACCAATGGCGACGGCGTCATCAGCGCCGACGAACTGGCAGCCGCCGGCAAGGACGACGCCAGCGACCCGCTCAGCCAGGTGTTCAGCCAACTCGATGCCGACGGCAGCGGCGGCGACGAGCCGACCAGCGCGTTCCAGGCCCAGCGCCCGGACGATGGGCCACCGCCTCCCCCACCATCCGCCAGCCAGTCCGACACGGACTCCCACACCACCGCGGCCTACCAGAAGCTGGTGGCCAACCTGCTCAAGCAGTACCAGAGCAGCGATGCCACTGCGCTCCAGGCCACCAGCGGCAGTCTGGTGAACATCGCCGCCTGACCTGCCCGGCACCGCCACCGGAGCGCCCCCGCTCCGGTGGTATTGCTCATTTTTCGCATTGCCAGCGCTCCGCCGCTGTCCTAGTCTTGGCCTTCCAAATTCATCCGATGATTGGATGTCTGCATGCCAAGCCCCCTTCAGAAACGCTCGCTGGTGGACATCGCCCTCGAGCAGATCCACCAGCGCATCGGCGACGGCACCTGGCCACTGGGCCAGCGCCTGCCGCCGGAGCCCGAACTGGCCGAGTCCCTCGGTATCAGCCGCAACACCGTGCGCGAGGCGGTGCGCGTGCTGACCTTCTCCGGCGTACTGGAAGTGCGCCAGGGCGACGGCACCTACGTGCGCGCCTGCGCCAACCCGCTGGACGCCATGCTGGTGCTGGCCCGCAGCTCGGTGGAACAGGCGCTGGAAGCGCGCGGCATCATCGAGGTGGAAGCCAGCCGACTGGCCGCCGAGCGCCGCAGCGAAGCCGACCTCGCCGACCTGCGCGAAGCGCTGGAAGCTTCCGCCGTGCATCACGGCGGCGATCTCGCCACCTACATCGAGCTGGACCTGATGTTCCACCAGCGCGTGGTCGACAGCGCCCATAATCCGGTGCTCAGCGAGCTTTACCGCTATTTCTCCCAGGTGATCCGCGCCGGCCTGGAGCGCACGATCGGCGACCCGAGCCGACCGCAACCCAGCTTCGAACTGCACCGCGAGCTGCTCGAGGCCATCGCCCGTGGCGACGCCGAGGCCGCCGCGAAAGCGAATCGCGCGCTGCTGATCTGACGCTCTTTCCCACAACGTTTCGACGAATGTTCTCTGCCTTGCTGCCCTGGAATGCCCGCCATGTCCTTGCCCCATGACCCGAAAGACACCGAACACAAGGTGTCCTGCCCGCCCGAAGAACTGCTGATCGACGCCGAGGACGACGACGTAAAGGCAGCGCCGCGCCCGCAACGCACCTGGCTGTTGCTGCTGGGCCTGGTGCTGGTGGCGATCAACCTGCGCCCGGCGCTGTCCAGCCTGTCTCCGTTGCTCAACGCCGTGCGTGACGGCACCGGCCTCTCCGCTGCCGCCGCCGGCCTGCTGACCACCCTGCCGGTGCTCTGCCTGGGCCTGTTCGCGCCGCTGGCGCCGATGCTCGCGCGGCGCCTGGGCGCCGAGCGCACCGTGTTGCTGATCCTCTTCAGCCTGGCCGGCGGCATCGTCCTGCGCAGCCTGTTCCCGGTGGCCGGGCTGTTCCTGGGCAGCCTGGTGGCCGGTGCCAGCATCGGCATCATTGGCGTGCTGCTGCCGGGGATCGTCAAGCGCGACTTCCCGCACATCGCCGGCACCATGACCGGCGTCTACACCATGGCGCTGTGCCTGGGCGCCGCCACCGCCGCCGGCGCCACCGTGCCGCTGGCCAGGCTGATGGGTAACAGCTGGCAACTGGCGCTGGCCTTCTGGGCGATCCCGGCCATGATCGCCGCGATCATCTGGCTGCCGCAGACCCGCCAGAACCACCACGCCCACCGCGCGGTGTACAGAGTGAGGGGTTTGTGGCGCGACCCGCTAGCCTGGCAGGTCACGCTGTACATGGGCCTGCAGTCATCCCTGGCCTACATCGTCTTTGGCTGGGTACCGTCGATCCTCATCGACCGCGGCCTGAGCGCAGTGGAGGCCGGGCTGGTGCTTTCGGGCTCGGTGATGGTGCAGCTGTTCAGCGCCCTGGCCGCGCCCTGGCTGGCCACCCGCGGCAAGGACCAGCGCATCGCCGTGGTGATCGTCATGGGCCTGACGCTGGCCGGCCTGCTCGGCCTGTTGTTGGCCCCGCTGTCGGGCATCTGGGGCTGGGCGGTGGTGCTCGGCCTCGGCCAGGGCGGCACCTTCAGCATCGCACTGGCGCTGATCGTGCTGCGCTCGCCGGACGCCCACGTCGCCTCCAGCCTCTCCGGCATGGCCCAGGGCGTGGGTTACACCCTGGCGGCCTGCGGGCCGTTCCTGGTCGGCGTTGTGCACGACGCCACCGGCGGCTGGGCAGCGACCGGGGTGATCTTCGTGGTGGTGACGGTGGCGGGGATCGTGTTCGGTCTGGGCGCCGGGCGGGACAGGCTGGTGCAGGTGAAGAGCGAGCACGTCTGATTCGCTGATCCGTAGGGCGGATAACCCGCTCCGGGGTTTAAGCCCGAACCCCCCGACCTTTTTTTTGTCGTTGAGCCTTGGGGCGAAAACCCGGTGGGGTTTACCCCCCCCTACGCCGAAGTTCCTCTGTGGCGAACGGTGCTTGCCGTCAGCACCAGAGTGGCCGGCGCCCCCTCTCCACAGTCTCAAACCACCGGCGGAGGCGGCGGCCGATGCGAACTGGCCACCCAGGCGCTGACCAGGTTGTAGACCACCGCCAGCAGCACCGGCCCGAGGAACAGGCCGATGAAGCCGAAGCTGAGCAACCCGCCGAGCACGCCCAGCAGCACCACCACCAGCGGCAGGTTGCCGCCGCGGCTGATCAGGTAGGGCTTGAGGATGTTGTCCACGCCACTGATGACGAAGAAGCCCCAGATCGCCATGAACACCGCGTATCCGTAGCTCTCCTGGTAGAACAGCCAGATGACGGCCGGGCCCCACACCAGCGGCGGCACCATCAGCAGACTGCAGACGAAGGTCAACAACCCCAGCACCAGGGCGCCCGGCACGCCGGCGACAAGGAAGCCGATGGTGGCGAGCACAGCCTGCGCCGCGGCGGTGCCGATCACACCGTTGACCACGCGCTGCACGGTGCCGGCGATGATATCCATGTACTGCTGCGCCGCCTCGCCGATCAGGCGCTCGAGCACACCGTGGGCGAATGCCTGCAGGCGCAGGCCATCGCGGTAGAAGAAGAAGATCAGCACCAGGCTGAGCACCAGTTCGAAGATCCCCGCGCCCAGCTTGGCGCTGCGCGCCAGGGCCCAGTTGCCAACCTCGCCCATGTAGGGCTTGAGCGCGGAGAAGATGGCCACGCCCTGCTGGTCAGCCTGGTACCACCAGCCGATCAGCCGATCGCCGATCAGCGGTACCCGTGCCATCCACGCCGGCGGTGGCGGCAGGCCGGAGACCTGCAGGTTCTTCACCAGTTCGACGCCTTCGCGCACCCTGTCCACCAGGCCGAAGCCCAGCCACACCAGGGGCAACGCCACCAGCACGATCCAGCCCACGGTCAGCAAACCCGCCGCCGTGGCCTGTCGGCCGCCCAGCAACTGCGTCAGCAGGCGCATCAGCGGCCAACTGGCGAAGGCCAGCACGGCGGCCCAGAACAGCGCGGACCAGAAGGGCAGCAGCACCCAGATACTGGCACCCAGCAACCCGAGCAGCAGCAGGCGCAGCAACAGGCGATCGTTGTCGAACATTGGAAACCCCGATTGGCTCGAAAGCCCCAGTGTAGGGCGTTTCCGTTCTTGGTGCCGGATATTCGGCCTGGACAATGCGCTCAGGAAATCAGCGCAGCCAGGTCATATGCAGGCCGTCGCCATCATCCTTGCCTTGCTCCAGACGCGCATCGCGTACGCCCTGGGCGGTGAGCGCCGCGCGCCAGTCGCCAGCGTGCCGGCCGGCCAGTTCCACACGCACGCCGGTGTCCAGGCGCAGGGTGCGCACCAGCAGGTCGAGCCAGGCGCCACCCGGTTCCTGCGGTACGTGGCTCAGGGTCAGCTCGCCGTTGGCCTTGAGCAGGCGCATCAGGGTCGCCGGGCTGGGCAGCAGCTCGCCCAGAGCAGCGCTGCTGTCCAGCTGTTCGGCGTGCAGGTAGGCGCGGCGGTTGCCACGGGTGATGGTGTAGACCGCCAGCAGGCTGTTCTCGAGGGGAGCGGCGAGGCGCACCAGCAGGTAGGCCTGCTGGTCGTCCGGACCGAACAGCTTGGAGTTGCCGAACACCGAGTTGGCCAGCAGGTTGCTGGAGCCGCAATCGCGGCTCTCGCACCAGAACAGCGGCGTGGCGTCGGCCTTGAGCAGATCCTTGCGCGCGGCGGCAAAGGCGCTCTGGCTGGAATCCTCGTCAGGCAGGCGGTAGGTCACGGCGGTCAGCTCGCCGATGGCGCGTACCTCCCCTTCCATGCGCAGGCGGCCGCTGATGCGGCTGATCGAGCCTTGCGGATAGATACGCTCCTGGCTGGCGGCCTGGTTGAAGTCGACGATCTCCGAACGCGGGAAGCGCGGGAGGATCTCCAGGTCGTGGCTGTCGGGCAGATCGGCGGAGCCAGCGATACTGGCGAAGCCGAGCAGTCCGCCAGCGATCAGCATGCGGAGCAGCCGTGACATCCGGTGCGCGTCGGTCCTGACGAAGTGAGGGTGTTCCGGCCCCTGGCGCGCGGCGGTCTGGATGTCGAGCATGCACAATCTCCCTGAAGCGATCCGTGCAGCGTCGCGGCCGGCCCCGCTTTAGTCAAGCCACAGGGCGCTACCGGGTGTTTCCCTCAGGCTTGCAGGAAGGGTCGGAAGATCGCGGCAACGGCTTCGGCGCCCGCCTCGTCATCCAGGTGCAGGTGGTGCTGGCCGGGCAGCTCATGGACCTCGAAGGGCAGGCTCTTCAGCATTTCGCGCAGTGCCGGCTCGACCATCAAGAGCCCCTGCTGCGCCAGCACCAGGCTGGCCGGGCATTGCACGGACTGGACGAATTGTCGCGCATGGGCGCGGGTCAGGCGCAGCGGCGACGGCAGGGTCAAGCGTGGGTCAGTGCGCCAGGTGTAGCCGCCGGGCACCGGCACCAGGCCACGGGAGGCCAGCAATTCCGCCGCCTCGCGGCTTACCGCGCCGACGCCTTTCATGCGCGCTTCCACCGCACGGTCGATGGCTTCGTAGACCGGCTTGCGCTTGTTCGGCAAAGCCAGCTGGGCACGCAGCGCTTCGCCGAGTTTCTGTGGCGAGGTGTCCGGCTCGCCGGTATAGGGCACGAGGCCGTCGATCAGCGCCAGGCGCTCGATGCGCTCGGGCATGGAGCCGGCCAGCAGCACCGAGACGATGGCGCCCATGGAATGCCCGAGCAGGGAGAAACGTTCCCAGCCCATCTGCTCGGCCACCATCAGCACATCCAGCGCGTAGTCCCAAAGCAAATAGCTGGCCCCCGGCGCGCGGTGGCCTGAATGGCCGTGGCCGGCGAAGTCCAGCGCGAGGATGCGTACGCCTTCGAGCCTGGGCGCCAGGCGCGCAAAGCTCATGGCGTTGTCCAGCCAGCCGTGCAGGGCAATCACCGGACGCCCGTCTTCCGGGCCGAAGAGGTGCGCGGCCAGCTCGATGTGCGGCAGGTTCAGGCGGATTTCCTGGACTTGGGCGGTCATGGCGATTCCTCAGGTGTTGGCGCGCTGTTGCCAGCGAGCAAAGACGGTCTTGAGCAGCGCAGCGGTATCCTGCGGGCGCTCCAGCGGGAACATGTGCCCACCGGGCAGCGACAGGCTTTCGCCCATGGGGATGCGGCCGATCAGCCGGGCATGGTGCGGCAGCACTACGCGGCTGTGGCGGCCGCGCACCATGGTCAGCGGCACGGCCAGCTGTTTGGCGCGCCCCGGTGCGGTGTGCGGCACGTTGCGGTAGATGGAAATCTCGGTGGCCGGGTCGAACTTCAGCCGCAGGCCCCGTGCGTCCGCAGGCGCCAGCCCGTGGCGCACGTAGGCTTCCAGGCAGTCGCGGTCGAAGCGCTTGAACAGTGGCTTGCCGGCGAAATATTCCAGCGCCTGGGCGAAGTCGTCGAAGTCTTCGCGGCGGCCGAGGGTGCGGCCAGCGGGCGTCAGCCGGTCGATGAAGCCGAAGCGCTTGGCGGCGCGGATCACCAGTTGGTCGGCCAGGGTCAACAAGGGCGAGTCGAGCATCACCACGCCGCGGTACAGCTCGGGTTTGCGCAGCGCCGCATGGTAATGCAGCACACCCCCCAGGGAATGACCGACGCCCCACACCGGCTCGTCCAGCGCCTGCAGGTGATGCAGCAGCTCTTCCACCAGGTTTTCCCAGTTGGCGTTCACCGGGAAGCGCGGGTCATGGCCATGCATGTCCAGCCGATGGACCCGGTAATCCGGCTCCAGGGCGTCGAACAACTTGCCGTAGGTGCCCGAGGGGAAACCATTGGCGTGGGCGAAGAAGACCGCTTGCGACATGCTGCGTGAACTCAGGGGAATGACAGCCTGAATTTTCCGACAGCACCGGGGGCGCGGCAATGACCCGCGCTCCCGCGAATGACGGCACTACGGCCAAACTCCATGGCGCTCCGGCGGATTTGCCCTGATCTCACCCTTTTTGCGGCGGATAACGCGTGCCGCGTTATGCGCCCTCCGGAACGCCCATCGTAGGGCGCATGGAACAAGTTATGCGCCAGCACGCCTCACACCCAATGCGCCGCGTGGTTCATTACGCTGAGCAGGATTCCCCCCGCCACCAGCAGGAACACCAGCCCGCAGGCACCATCGATCACCGGCACCGCGCGTAGCAGGCGCTGCTGCCATAGCGGTCGGGTGAGAATCACGCTGAGCAGACTGAACCAGGCGAAGCCAACGACGAACAGCATCACCGCCACCGAGACCTTGCCGGGAACCGACATGCCCACTGGAATCAGGCTGGTCAGCAGTGCGAGGAAGAACACCAGCGCCTTGGGGTTGAACAGGTTGGTCGCCAGCCCGCGCAACCAGGGACCGAGCGTCGAGTCCGCCAGCTCGCCGTCGATCCGCCCTGCTCCACCGGGCTTGCACAATGCGCGCAGCGCGCCGACGCCGAGCCAGGCGAGGTAAGCCGCGCCCACCAGTTGCAGGGCGCTGAACAGCAGCGGTGAGCGGGCCAGCAGCAGCGACACACCGGTCAGCACCAGGGTGCCGTGGACCAGGATGCCGCAGGCCAGCCCAAGGGCGCTGAGCACGCCAGCGCGGCGGCCCTGGTGCAGCGAAGTGCGCACCACCAGCGCGACGTCCGGGCCGGGGCTGACCAGGGCGACTGCGAACACGGCAGTGAGCATGAGCAAGACGTGAACCTCCTGCATGGCGGGATTCTCCAGTGGGAAAGTGGAACGGGAAGTGGGATCGGATCAGCGTTGGCGTAGTCGAGCGGGCGGCAATCCGTAGGTCCGACGGAACAGGCGGCTGAAGTGCGCCTGGTCGTAGAAGCCCAGGCTCAGGGCGATTTCCGCCAGCGGCTGGCCCTTGATCACCCGTGGCAGGGCGCGCTCCAGGCGCAGCTGGGTCAGCCACTGGTGTGGCGGCAACCCGCACTGGTGGTTGAAGCGGCGCAACACCTGCCAGGGGCTGAGGTCGCAGAACTCGGCGATCTCTTCCAGGGTCGGTGGGGTTTCCAGGCGCGATTCCAGCCACTCGCGCAGGCGCGTCCAGGTCGGCGCATCGAAACCCTGCCCCGGCTCGCGAATGCGCAGGCTGGAGGCGCGCTCCAGCAGCGCGGCCAGCGCCTGCCAGAGCTGACCTTCCTGCGCCAGCCGCTCGCCACCGAGCATCAGGGCGTGGGCGCGCAGCAGTTCGGCCTGCAGCAGCGGATCGCGCAGCTGCGCAGCAGTCAGGCGCGGCGCGCCCTGGCGGCCATCACTGAAGGCGCGGCAGGCATCGTCCAGCCATTGCGGGTCGATGGACAGTACGCGGATGCGGTAGCCGTCCTCGCCTTCGCTGGAACCGTCGTGGATGCTTTCGGGGCTCATCAGCAGGATGTCGCCATTGCCGGCCAGCGAGCGCTCACCGCGATGGGTGTAGCGCTGGCAGCCGTCCAGCATCAGCCCGACGTGATAGTCGAGGTGAAAATGCCGGGGAAAGGCGAAACGGCGGTACTCGGCGTCAATGAAACGGACGCCGGGCAAGCCGCTGCTGTGGTGTTCGATGCGTTCCATGGGCCTACTGTACCGGCGCGGGAACGGCGGGTCTTGGACAAAATTGCGAGCGACGGATCAACCGGAGTTGGGCGGCGACATCGCGGACGGAGTCCGCTCCTACATCAAGCCGGAATCCCCGGGAGCGTAGGAGCGGACTCCGTCCGCGATCGGCCTAGCCTCGTGCCAATCCCTGGTCAACGCCCCGGGCGCAGAATTCGATGGGTATCGCTTCGCTCCACGCCATCCTACATCCGAGCCAGATCACGGCCTGGTCAGCGCTCCAGCGGCACCACGGCCATGGTCAGTCGCGAGATGCAGCTTGGCTTGCCATCATCCCCGTGCAGGCGGATTTCCCAGACGTGGGTCGAGCGGCCGATGTGCACCGCCTTGGCCACCGCCGTCACCCGCCCGCTGCGCAGGCCGCGCAGGTGGTTGGCGTTCACCTCCAGGCCGACGCAGTAGTACTTGGAGGTATCCAGGCACAGATAGCTCGCCGTGGAGCCGACGGTCTCCGCCAGCACCACCGAGGCGCCGCCGTGCAGCAGGCCATAGGGCTGGTGGGTGCGCGAATCCACCACCATGCTGGCGGTCAGCGAGTCGTCGTCGAACGCCTCGAAGCGGATGTCGAGCACTTCACCGATGGTGTTCTTCAGGTTCGCGTTGAGCTTTTCCAGGTCGGGCGGGGTGCGCCAGGTCATTCCACATTCCTTCTGTCATTCATGCCATTGCACCGCCTCGCGGCGCTCCGCCCATTCATTGAAGCGCTTGCCGTAGGTCCCTTCCACCACGTTGCGCTTGATTTTCAGGGTCGGCGTGAGGAAGCCGTTGTCCACCGTCCAGACGTCCTTGACCAGCACCAGCCCGGCCAGGCGCTCGTGCTTGTCCAGCGCCTCGTTCACCTCCGCGAGCAGCTCCTGCAGGCTCTGCTCCAGTTGGCTGCGCGAGCCGTTGGCGGCTTCCTGGCGGCCCACCTCGGACAGCACGCAAAGGCCCAGCGGGGCGATCAGGCCATCGCCGACCACGCAGATCTGCTCGATCCGCGAGTGCACCGCCAGGCGGTTCTCGATGGGCGCCGGGGCCACATACTTGCCCTTGGCGGTCTTGAAGATTTCCTTGATGCGACCGGTCAGGCGCAGGTTGCCCTGGGCGTCCTGCTCGCCCTTGTCGCCGGTGCGCAGGAAGCCGTCCTCGGTGAGGGTCTCGGCAGTGCGCTCCGGGTCCTTGAAGTAGCCGACCATGGTCGCACCGCTGCGCACCTGCACCTCGCCTTCGTCGCTGATGCGCACTTCCACACCGGGGCTGTTGCGGCCGATCCAGCCGACCCGCTGCTCGCCAGGCCGGCAGACGTGGGAGTAGCCGCAGTTCTCGGTCATGCCGTAGACCTCGAGCACGCTCAGGCCCAGGCGCCGGTACCAGTCCAGCAGCGCTTCGGGCACCGGTGCGGCGCCGCACAGGGCGTAGCGCACGGCATCGAGGCCAAGGCCGGCGAGCACCTTGCGGCCAACGAGGCGGCCGATGATCGGCAGACGCAGCAGTCGGTCAAGCTTCTGCGCCGGCATCTGCGCATAGACGCCCATCTGGAACTTGGTCCAGATGCGCGGCACGCCGAAGAACACCGTGGGCCGCGCGCGCCGCATGTCGGCGACGAAGGTGTCCAGGCTCTCGGCGAAGAAGATCGTCTGCCCGGCGTAGATCGACGCCATCTGCACGAACATGCGCTCGGCCACGTGGCACAGCGGCAGGTAGGACAGCAGGCGGTCCTCCTCGCCGACACCGAACAGGTCGATGGCATGGCTGGCGGCGAAGGCGAAGTTGCCGAAGGTGTGCATCACGCCCTTGGGCGTGCCGGTGGTGCCGGAGGTATAGATGAGCGTCGCCAGGGTCGCGGCGTCCGGGCGTGGATCATCGAGGATCGGCGATTGCGCCTGCAGATCGCTCCACTGGTGGTCGAAGCGTCCTTCCGGGTGCAAGGGCAACGCCACAGTAGGCACGTCTTCGGGAATGCCGTCGACCATCGCCGGCCAGTCGTCCAGCTTGCCGATGAAGGCCACCCGCGCTTCGGAGTGGGTCATCACCTGGCGCACGGAGTCGGCCGTGAGGTTGGGGTACAGCGGCACCGAGACGTGGCCGGCCATCCAGATGGCGATGTCGGCGACTATCCAGTGCGCGCAGTTCTTCGAAATGATCGCCACCCGGCTGCCTTCGGGCAGATCCAGGCTGCGCAGCCAGGCTGCGGCGCGGCGGGCCTGTTCGCCCACTTCGCCCCAGGTCAGGGTTTGCACGTCGCCGCCGGTGAGCGGCTGCACCAGGTAGCGTTTGTTCGGGTGGCTCTTCTCGCGCTGATAGAACAGGTCGAGTGGTAATCGGACTGCTTTAACCACGTGCCCCTCCTTTGTTCTTGTTGTCAGAGGTGTAGCTCAGGGATATAGCGATGGATCAACCAAGCACTTGCTTGGTCGAATATTCCACGCAGCGCAGCCGCAAACAAGGTTGGTCGTGTGAAGTTTTGTAGGATTTAGTCGAAGGATGGGCGCCAGCCGCTCTGCGACGGGCACTGCACGGAAACATCCGGGCACGAATTGCTAGGAGCGGAGGACGAGCCCCTCTCCCTGGCCCTCTCCCGCAAACGGGAGAGGGAACTGTTGGGCAGCAGGAGAAACCACGGAATCAGCCGGCACGGGCGGCTCCCTCTCCCTTATAGGGAGAGGGCCGGGGAGAGGGGAAAGCTCCGGCACAAAGTATCCGGAGGTCTTTCAGCGAGCTCAGGAGTGCCGCGGATGGTAGAGCGATACCAGCTCCATCAGCCCCGCCACCGGCACCTCGCCTTCCAGTTCCGCAAGGGTGGCGGTGCTGAACGGCACGGCGTCGCTGCGGCTGCCGTGCACCAGCAGCCCGGCCAACGCCCCCACCAGCGGTTGGTGGGTGACCAGCAGCAGGTTTCGCTCGTTGCGGCCGTCGAGGAAGCGCAGCACGTCCTTGGGGTCATCGTCCGGAGTCAGCCAGGGTGCGGTGCCGACCGAACCTTCGAAGCCCAGCGCCTCGCGGACCAGTTCGGCGGTTTCCTGGGCGCGTACGTAGGGGCTGGCCAGGATGCCGTCCAGCGGCTGGCCGGCGAGCTGGGCGGCGCTCTTGAGCGCCTCCTTGATGCCGTGGGCGGTCAGTCGCCGCTCCGAGTCGCGGCGGGCCTGGGGCTCGGCTTCGCCATGGCGCAGCAGCCAGAGCTTCAAAGCTTCGGCTCCTCGTCACGCACCGGGTGCGGTGCCGGCGGCACGTCGTGAGGGGCCTCGCCCTCCGGCGCGCGAGCGGTCGGCCAGTCGGCGAACGGCCAGGGCTTCTCTTCGGTCTGGAAGGTGCCGAAGCGGCCAATCTGCGCAAAGTACTGGCTCAGGCTGTCGCCGAAGCCCATCAGGCTGCCGCTGGGCGCGCCATAGATGATGCGGTAGATCAGCTGGATGATCACCACAGCGCCGAGGATGATCTCGGCGACGAACCAGACCAGCGCGAAGACCAGCATCCAGACGACGCGCAGGACCAGGGACTCTTTTTCCTGACGTTCCGCAGACATGGTTGTACCTCCTCAGAAACCGGTGGTGGGAATGAAGTCGACGTCGGTCTTCGGCTCGCCGCTCATCAGCGCCCCGATAACCTGCTCCAGGGTGCGGCCGCCGAACAGGATGGCGTTGAGGCCGGCCACCAGCGGCATGTAGACCTGCAGCTCATCGGCCTTGGCCTTGAGCACCTTGAGGGTGTTCACGCCCTCGGCGGTCTCGCCCATGCGCGCCACGGCGTCATCCAGGGTCAGGCCTTCGCCCAGGGCGAAGCCCACCTGATAGTTGCGGCTCTTGGGTGACGAACAGGTGACGATCAGGTCCCCGACGCCGGCCAGGCCCAGGAAGGTCATGGGGTTGGCGCCGAGCTGGACGGCGAAGCGGGTCATTTCGGCCAGGGCGCGGGTGATCAGCATGCCCTTGGTGTTCTCGCCCATGCCCAGCGCGGCGGCCATGCCGGCAATGATGGCGTAGACGTTCTTTAATGCGCCGCCCAGTTCGACGCCGAAGCGGTCACCACTGGCGTAGACGCGGAAGGTGCGCCCGTGCAGGGCCTGCTGCACCTGGGCGCAGAGGTCTTCGTCCTCGCTGGCGACCACGGTAGCGGTCAGCTCATGCTCGGCGATCTCCCGCGCCAGGTTCGGGCCGGAGATCACCGCGATACGGGACTTCGGGGCAATCTCTTCGAGCACCTGGCTCATCAGCTTGAAGCTCTGCGCCTCGATGCCCTTGGTCAGGCTGACCAGCATCTTGCCCGCCAGTTGCTCGCTGCGGCCGTCGAGCACCTTGCGCAGGGCGCTGGAAGGCACCGCGACGAAGATCATCTCGCACTCGGCCAGGGTGGCGGCGAGGTCCGTGGTCGGCTCCACGCCGTCATGAATGCGTATGCCCTTGAGGTAATTGGGATTCTCGCGACGGGTGCGGATCGCCTCGGCCTGTTCCTCGTCGCGCATCCATTGGCGAACGCGCTGTCCGTTTTCTGCCAGCAGATTGGCGAAGGCGGTGCCGAAACTGCCACCGCCGAGGACGGCGATCGGTTGCTGCTGTGTCATGTCTGTTCCATTGGTGACCGCTGAGGGGCGGCGATTGGGGCATTATAAGGCCGCATCGGCGAGCGACCAGTGCGGATCGCGGGACTGGCAATCAGCGCCGCCTCGTTTAACATCCGTCTGACAGGAAACGTCTGGCTGCCGACGTTGACCCCATTGATAAGAAGCGAGAACAAGGCCGTTCCGTGCATCGATCCGTCCGCGTCCCTTTGCCGCTCTCCCTGCTTGCCGCATTGCTGGCGGGCAAGGTTGTGGCGGGCGACCTGTTCGTGGACAGCCTCGATGTCCCGGAAGTTCTGACCGCGACGCGGCTCAAACAGTCCCCCGCCGAAGTTCCCGGCAGCATGACGGTACTCGACCGCGACCTGATCAAGGCCTCCGGCGCCCGCGACATTCCCGAGCTGATGCGCCTGGTGCCGGGCATGATGGTCGGCTACCTGTCGGGCAACCAGGCGACGGTGAACTACCACGGCACCAACGTCACCGAGGCGCGGCGTTTGCAGGTACTGGTCGACGGCCGCTCGGTGTACCGCCCCGGCCTGGCCACGGTGGACTGGAGCGACATCCCGGTGGCCATCGAGGACATCGACCGCATCGAGGTCTTCCGCGGGCCCAACGCCGTGAGTTACGGCGCCAACGCGCTGATGGGGGTGATCAACATCCTCACTCGCCACCCCGCCGACAGCCAGGGCACACGGCTGAAATACACCGCCGGGCAGAACGGCGTTCGCGACTGGTACGCCAGCCAGGGCATCCATGACCGTTCCGGCGACTACCGGCTGTCGCTCTCCGGCCAGGAAGACGATGGCTTCGACCACGACCAGTACGGCCGCGACTACCGCGATGGCCGCCGCCTGAGCCGCTTCAACCTGGTGGCCAGCCACAGCCTGGACCTGCGCAACAGCCTGGACTGGCAGCTCGCCGCGAAGGAAGGCAGCAACCAGCGGCCCTACGGCTACGAGCCGATCTTCGGCAACATCGCCGCAGGCGACAACGACTCCGACCTGACCGCCCGCGATTACGCAGGCTCGATGCGCTGGACGTTCGACGCCAACCCTGAGCACAGCCTCTACGTGCAGGGATACGCTGAACACTGGGAGCGCCTGCAGGACTTCGACGCGTGCGAAGCGCAGATCGCCTTCAGCCCGCAGCTCGCGCAGCTGTGGGAACTGGACCCGAAATATGTGCAGAATTTCGCCGATGCTCTGCCGCGCATTCCCCGCGGCACGCCGCAGAAGCAGGCGCTGGCACGACAGGTCATCCAGCAGCTGGCGGCCGGTGCCTATCTGCCGGTCTGCGGGCAGGTGAACCAGAACATCCGCGAGACCCGCTACGACCTGGAAGTCCAGGACACCCTGAGCCTTGCCGACGGCGTTCGGCTGGTCAGCGGCATGAGCTACCGCCACGACCAGGCCACCTCGGAAACCTACTTCGACGGCACGGTGAACAACGATATCTGGCGCCTGTTCGGCCAGCTGGAATGGCACCTGACGCCGCACTGGCTGCTGCAGGGCGGCGCGATGGTGGAGGACGACCAGCTCTCCGGCAGCTCGGTCAGCCCGCGCATCGCCCTCAACTACCTGATCACCCCGCGCCACAGCCTGCGCGCCGTGTATTCCGAGGCGGTGCGTTCGCCGGACATGTACGAGAACGACGTGAACTGGAGCTACCGGGTGCGCAACCTCTCGGCGCCGGTCTACGGTCAGTCCAGCGCCTACTACTTCGCCCGCGCCCACGGGCCGGGCGACCTCGACCAGGAGCGCATGCGCTCGCGGGAAATCGGCTACAACGGCCAGTTCGACGAATTCGGACTCGCGGTCGATATCAAAGCCTACTACGACGAAATCCACGGGCTGATCAGCGATCCCTTGAAGGTCTCCGACTTCGAACCAACCAACGACAACGACATCCGCTTCAGTGGCGCCGAGACCCAGCTCGACTGGCGCCTGACGCGCCAGGACCGCGTGCGCCTGACCTATGCCTATGTCGACTACGAGGCGAGCAGCCGCTACGACCAGCGCCTGACCGCGCGCAACAGCGGCTCGGCCGGCTGGATGCGCGACTGGGGGCGCGGCTGGTCCAGCTCGGTCTTCTACTACGGTGACGACGCGCTGAACGAGCACCGCTTCGAGCGTGTCGACCTGCGCGTCGCCAAGCGCATCCCCCTGGGCCGCGCGATGCTGGAGCTGGCCGGCGTGCTGCAACAGCGTCTGGACGACGAACCGCTGACCTGGCCGGAAAACCGCTACGACAATCGCCACCTGCTCTATTTCAGCGCCGAGGTGGACTTCTAGCATGTCTGCCCCCCGCTCAAGGATGAGCCTCACAACCCTCCGCATCGCCCTGCTCCTCTGGCTGGCCTGCCTGTTCGCACTGCCGGCCCAGGCCCGCGAAATCTTGCTGGTCAGCACCGAACAGAGCCCGGCGCTGCAGGACTTTGCCGAGGCCCTGGCACAACGTCGTCCTGACGATCACGTGCGGCTGGAATCACCGGAGAACCTGCCGCCCGCCGCCAAGCTGGATGGCGAGACGCGCCTGTTGCTGCTCGGCAGCGGCGCGCTGAATTGGCGCCTGGCCAGCCACGATGCACCGCCGGCGTTGACCCTGCTGGTCAGCCGCGTCGAAGCCCGGCAGGTGCTGGGCGAGCGCGCCCCGCCGCACCTGAGCCTGCTGTGGAGCGATCCGCCGCCGGCACGCCAACTGGCCTTGGCCCTGCAGCTCAGCCCACGCCCGCAGCGCATCGGCGTGCTGGTCGGGCCGAGCAGCGAATTCCTGTTGAAAGAGCTCCAGCACAGCGCCGCCCAGCTCGGAGTGGAGCTGGTCAGTGAGCTGCAGACCCGCGCCGAAGACAACCGCCCGCTGCGAGAACTGCTCGGTCGCAGTGACCTGCTGCTCGGGCTGGACGACAAACAGCTTTATAACGCGCAAACCATCAAGGGCATTCTGCTCAGCGCCTACGCCGAAAACCGGGCGCTGATCGGTCCCACGGCAGCCTTCGTGAAGGCCGGCAGCCTGGCCAGCACCTACAGCGACCAGAGCGACTGGCTCGAAACCCTCGACACCCTGCTCGACGAGCCGGCGGAGCACTGGCCCCGCAGCCGCTACCCCGACCGCTTCAAGGTGCAGAGCAACCGCCAGGTGGCGCGCTCGCTCGGCATCGACCTGCAAGGCGACGCGGAACTCGCGCAGCGCCTGGCCGAAGGAGAGAAACCATGAGTTCCCGCAAGAGCTGGAACATCCAGACGCGCATGCTGGCCATCAGCCTCGGCCCGGCGCTGCTGCTCACCGTGCTGCTGACCGGTTACTTCACCTACTCGCGTCTGCAGGACCTGCGCCTGGAGTCCAACCACACCGGCCAACTGATCGCCAACCAACTCGCCCCGGCGGCGGAGTACGGGGTGATCTCCGGCAACCTGCCGGTGCTGCAGAGCCTGCTACGCGCGACCCTGAGCACCGCCCACGTGCGCTTCATCGAAGTACGCGACCGCGGCGACAACATCCTCGTCTACGTCGAGCACGCCGCCGATCCCGCGCAGGCGAGCACCAAGGTGGAGATCTTCCACGCCTCGATCCAGCGCGAGAACATCGCGCTCAACGGCAGCGGGCTGGCCGATTCCAACGACATGCTGCCGGCTGCCGCACCGCCCAGTGGCGACTATCTCGGCCGCGTGGTGGTCGGCATGGCCAGCGACGCCTTCAGCGAACGCCAGCAGGAAATCCTCCTCAAGGCGAGCCTGCTCGCACTGTTCGCGTTGATCCTCACCTATCTGCTGGCGCGCCGCCTCGCCCGCCGCCTGGCCGCGCCGATCCGCACCATGGGCCGCGCCGTGCAGGCGATCCAGACCGGCGACTACCACACCACCCTGCCGGTGCCGGATGACGGCGAAGTCGGCGACCTCGCCCGGCACATCAACAACCTTGCCCGCGGCCTGCAGCAGGCCAGCCTGGAGCAGGAGCGCAGCATCGCCCAGTTGGTTGCGGCGCGGGAGGAAGCCGAAGAGGCCAACCGCGCCAAGTCCGACTTCCTGGCGATGATGAGCCACGAACTGCGCACTCCGATGAACGGCGTGCTGGGTATGCTGCAGTTGCTGGAAACCACCGAGTTGAACCAGGAGCAGGCCGAGTACAGCGCGCTGGCCACCGAATCCACCGAGCACCTGCTCAAGGTGATCAACGACATCCTCGACTTCTCTCGGGTCGAGCGCGGCGCCCTGGAGCTGGAGCGCATCCCGTTCAACCTGCTGGAGCTGATCCAGAGCTCGATCCAGGTCTTCCAGCACAGCGCCCAGCAACGCGGGCTGGAGCTGGAAATGAAGGTCCAGGAGGGCCTCGACAACCTGGAGGTGCAGGGCGACCCGACGCGCATCCGGCAGATCCTGGTCAACCTGTTGGGCAACGCCCTGAAGTTTACCGAGGACGGCGGCGTGCGCCTGGAAGCCACCTGGCAGGCGCTGGACGACGAAGTGCTGTGGCTCAGCTGCTCGGTGCAGGACAGCGGCATCGGCATCTCCCACGAGCGCCTGGAGCACATGTTCGAAGCCTTCCAGCAGGCGGACTCGTCCACCTCGCGGCGCTACGGCGGCACCGGGCTGGGGCTGTCCATCGCGCGCACCCTGGCCGAGCGGATGGGCGGCACCCTGGGCGCCGTCAGCGAAGAGGGATGTGGCTCGACCTTCACCCTGGAAATTCCGCTGCCCTTCCGGGAGCGTCAGAGCGCCGCAGAGAACGGATTGACCGGTGTCGATGCCCTTGCCACTGGTCAGTCCGTACTGCTGGTGGAGGACAACCCGGTGAATCAAACGGTCATAGAAGCTATGTTGCGCAGCCTGGGTTATCGCGTCACGCTGGTGGGTGACGGCGCCCAGGCAGTGCGCACCTCGGAGCGCGGCGAATTCGCGGCGATCCTGATGGATTGCCGGCTGCCGGTGCTCAACGGCTACGAGGCGACCCGGCAGATCCGCGCGAAACCGGGCGGCGAGCAGGTACCGATCATCGCCCTGACCGCCAACGCGCTGCAAGGTGACCGCGAAGCGTGCCTGGAGGCGGGAATGAACGATTACCTGGCCAAGCCGTTCAAACGCGCGGAACTGCAGCGGATTCTGCAGCGCTGGGTTGCCCCAGGTCGTTGATCGGCGGAGCGCTTGCCCGCAAACTGCGGACCGGTCCGGGCCTGCGTCCTGACGGAAACCTTGCGTCGGCGAAAAGTGAACAAGCGTTCGCCGATTGCTGTGACTTTCACTTAAAGGCAATAGTCTATGACTAGGCTGCCGCATGACACCGTGACAAGAACAACGGAACGCGGCGCCGCAGGCACAAGCCAGACAACGCCTGCTATCCAGGATTTTTGAGGAGCTCGCATGACCAAACAAAACGCCTTCACCCGAGAAGACCTGCTGCGCTGCAGCCGCGGCGAGCTCTTCGGCCCGGGTAATGCGCAACTGCCCGCCCCGAACATGCTGATGATCGACCGCATCACCCACATCAGTGATGTTGGCGGCAAGTACGGCAAGGGCGAACTGGTCGCCGAGCTGGATATCAACCCGGACCTGTGGTTCTTCGCCTGCCACTTCGAGGGCGACCCCGTCATGCCGGGCTGCCTGGGCCTCGATGCCATGTGGCAGCTGGTGGGCTTCCACCTCGGCTGGCAGGGCAACCCCGGCCGCGGCCGCGCCCTGGGTTCGGGCGAAGTGAAGTTCTTCGGCCAGGTCCTGCCGACCGCCAAGAAAGTCACCTACAACATTCACATCAAGCGTACGATCAATCGTTCGCTGATCCTGGCCATCGCCGACGGCACCGTCAGCGTCGATGGCCGCGAAATCTACAGCGCCGAAGGCCTCCGCGTCGGCCTGTTCACTTCCACTGACAGCTTCTAAGGGTATCCGCATGCGTCGCGTCGTGATCACCGGTCTGGGCATCGTTTCCTGCCTGGGCAATGACAAAGACACCGTCTCCGCCAACTTGCGTGCAGGCCGTGCTGGCATCCGCCACAACCCGAGCTACGCCGAGATGGGCCTGCGCAGCCACGTGTCCGGTTCGGTCAACCTGAACCTGGAAGAGCTGATCGACCGCAAGGTCTTCCGCTTCATGGGCGACGCCGCCGCTTATGCCTACCTGGCAATGGAACAGGCGATCAAGGACTCCGGCCTCACCCCCGAGCAGATCTCCAACCCGCGCACCGGCCTGATCGCCGGCTCCGGCGGTGCTTCCACCCTGAACCAGATGGAAGCCATCGACACCCTGCGCGAGAAGGGCGTCAAGCGCATCGGCCCATACCGCGTCACCCGCACCATGGGCAGCACCGTATCCGCCTGCCTGGCCACTCCCTTCCAGATCAAGGGTGTGAACTACTCCATCTCCTCGGCCTGCGCCACCAGCGCGCATTGCATCGGCCAGGCGATGGAACAGATCCAGTTGGGCAAGCAGGACGTCGTCTTCGCCGGCGGCGGTGAGGAAGAACACTGGAGCCAGAGCTGCCTGTTCGACGCCATGGGCGCCCTCTCCACCCAGTACAACGACACCCCGGAAAAGGCCTCGCGCGCCTACGACGCCAAGCGTGATGGTTTCGTCATCGCCGGCGGCGGCGGCATGGTCGTGGTCGAAGAGCTGGAACACGCCCTCAAGCGTGGTGCCAAGATCTACGCCGAAATCGTTGGCTACGGTGCAACTTCCGATGGCTACGACATGGTCGCCCCGAGCGGCGAAGGCGCCATCCGCTGCATGCAGCAGGCCCTGTCGACCGTGGACACCCCGATCGACTACCTGAACACCCACGGCACCTCCACCCCGGTCGGCGATGTCGCTGAAATCCGTGGCGTACGTGCCGTGTTCGGCGACAAGGCTCCGGCCATCAGCTCCACCAAGAGCCTGTCCGGCCACTCCCTGGGCGCCGCTGGCGTTCACGAAGCGATCTACTGCCTGCTGATGATGGAAGGCAACTTCATCGCCGGTTCGGCAAACATCGACGAGCTGGACCCGGAAGTCGCCGACCTGCCGATTCTGCGCGAGACCCGTGAGAACGCGAAGATCGACACCGTCATGAGCAACAGCTTCGGCTTCGGCGGCACCAACGCCACCCTGGTCCTGAAACGCCACAACGGCTGATCGATGATCCAAACAGGAAAGGCGCCCCAGGGCGCCTTTTTTGTTGCCTGCAATTCCGCTCTATCCTCGCACTACCGATCCCGTCAGGATGAGCAGGCTGATAACAGGGAGCGCACGGATGGAATTGACGATCAGGCAAGCCCACAGCGACGACGCCAAGGCCATCAGCCAGGTGATAGTAGCGGCCGTCCAAGAGAGCAACAGCCAGGACTATCCGGAGAGCGTTATCGCATCAGTGGTGGCCAATTTCACGCCTGGGCGGGTGCTGGAGTTGCTGGAGCAACGCCTGGTCTTCGTCGCCCTGCTGAACGACAAGATCGTGGGCACTGGCGCCCTGGATGGCGATGTCGTGCGCAGCCTCTTCATAACCCCTGCGCAGCAACGCAGAGGCATCGGCCAGGCCCTGATGAGCCGAATCGAGAAAGCCGCTCTGGAGCGCAGCATAGAGGCCCTGCTGGTGCCCTCTTCCATCACTGCTGAAAGCTTCTACGCTCGCCTGGGCTATTGCGTGCTGCGCGAACAACTCCACGGCGAAGAGCGCACCCTCATCATGACCAAGCCCCTCAGCCCGCTGTAGGAGCGAGCCTGCTCGCGAACAGCATCCGTTCTCCGACTAACGCCAGAACTGTTCACCGTGCCAATCGGTCCCCTCTCCCTTCAGTGAGAGGGCGGCGCGCCAAGCGGAAGCATCCCATGGCACAGCGAGTATTTTTCCTTCCCCAAAAACAAAGCCCCCGATCAGCTTTCGCTGATCAGGGGCTTGGAATTAGAAGCTTGACGATGACCTACTCTCACATGGAGAAACTCCACACTACCATCGGCGATGCATCGTTTCACTACTGAGTTCGGGATGGGATCAGGTGGTTCCAATGCTCTATGGTCGTCAAGCAATTCGGTTGGATGCTCGCCTTGGCGCTCATCCGAATTCGGGTTGCTTACACTAATAAGCAAAACCCCCGGCCAGCGAAGCTGACCAGGGGTCTTGGGATAGGAGCTTGACGATGACCTACTCTCACATGGAGAAACTCCACACTACCATCGGCGATGCGTCGTTTCACTACTGAGTTCGGGATGGGATCAGGTGGTTCCAACGCTCTATGGTCGTCAAGCAATTCTT